>JAMCXX010000001.1 GCA_023474425.1 Patescibacteria group bacterium
GCTGTGGCCGCCGGCCGCCATGTCGCAAGTTAGAAAATTAAAAGTTAAGAATTGTCGCAATTCTTAAGAGGTATTTGTTAGCTATTTTTGATAAAATAGGTTCGAGCTGCCTTGTATAGGCAGACCACTAAAAGAGATGTTTCTTTCTAATCGCCGGCGGTTGACGCCTTTTAACCGCAAAAAACAAAGCGCCTACGTTAACCTGCGCCGCAAGCGTAACTGGGCGGTGATTCTTACGGCTGCCATTTCCCTGCTTTTCTTTTTCATGATTTCCGGTTCCATTTTGGCTCTGGTCTCTTTTGCCGTTTTTTCCAAAGACCTACCTTCCCCCGACAAACTTACCAACCGCAAAATCGATGTATCCACCCGCATTTATGACCGTAATGGAAAACTTTTGTTTGACGTCTATAAGGACGTCAACCGCAGTATTGTAAAACTTAGCGATATTCCCAAGCCGGTTATTGATGCGACTTTAGCTACTGAAGATGCCGAGTATTATCAGCACGGGGGGTTCGATATTCTGGGAATTCTGAGGGCTTTTAAAAACATTGTTCTTTATCATCAGCTCCAAGGAGGTTCTACTATTACCCAGCAACTGGTTAAGACAGCCCTCCTTTCCAACGAGCGATCTGTAATCCGCAAGATTAAAGAGTTGGTACTTTCCATTGAAATTGAACGTATTTACAACAAGGACCAAATTCTGCAGATTTACTTTAACGAGATTCCCTATGGCGGTACGGCTTGGGGTATTGCCGCGGCCAGCGAGCTCTATTTTGGCAAGAACGTTAAAGATTTAACTTTGGGTGAGTCGGCGCTCTTGGCCGGTCTGCCGCAGTCGCCTACTTACTACTCTCCTTTTGGGCCGGAGCCGCAGCGTGCCCGCGAGCGCCAGCGCTATGTTCTTTATCTTATGGAAAACAAAGGTTGGGTGGACAAAGACGGCAAGCGTTATTTTCTCTCCAAAGAAGAAGCCGACGCCGCCCGCAACCAGGTTTTGGACTACGCTAAACCGGGTCAGACCATTAACGCTCCGCATTTTTCCCTCTACGTTAAGAGTTTACTGACCCAGAAATATGGCCAGGATATGGTGGAGTCAGGCGGTTTGCAGGTGACCACGAGTCTGGATTTGGACTTGCAGAACCAGCTTCAGGATATTGTAAAAAGTCAACTCGATAAAATTAAGGCCCTTAAAGTGGGCAATGGCGCCCTTGTTGCCATGGACCCGAAAACGGGAGAGGTTTTGTCTATGGTCGGCTCTAAAGACTACTTTGGTTCACCGGAGCCTGCCGGCTGCACTCCGGGTAAAGACTGCACCTTTGAGGGTAATTTTAACGCAGCTCTCGATGCCCTGCGCCAGCCCGGTTCATCTTTTAAGCCCATTACCTACGCTACCGCCTTTGAAAAAGGATTAACCCCGGCCACGCTGATTATGGATGTGCCCACTTCTTTTCCCGGCGCCGATGGGCAGGCCTACTCCCCGGTCAATTATGACGGCAAGTTTCATGGACCGCTCTCCTTGCGCAACGCTTTAGGCAGTTCCGTTAACATTGCCGCCGTTAAACTTTTAAAAATTGTGGGCATCCCAAGTGTTATAAGTAAGGCGCGGCAGTTGGGCATTACTACCCTCACCGACCCCGCCCGCTACGGACTTTCTTTAACTCTTGGCGGTGGGGAGGTTCCTTTAATTCAAATGACCCAAGCCTATGCCGCTTTTGCCAACCAGGGCAAGAGTGTGACCCCGCTCTACATTTTGGAAGTCAAGGACAGCCACGGCAACGTCTTAGAAGAAAACCATCCCGTTGACGGGCAGAAGGTTTTTAGCCCGGAGGTGAGTTATTTAATTTCCAATGTTCTTTCCGACGACAGCGCCCGGGTTTTGGCCTTTGGTCCCAATTCCCTTTTAAACATCCCAGGCTTCAGCGTAGCCGTTAAAACCGGTACCAGCAATGATAAGCGCGATAACTGGACAATCGGTTATACCCCCTCCATTGTTATAGGCGTTTGGGTAGGCAATAACGACAACAGCCCTATGGACCAAAGGTTGGCCTCGGGCATTACCGGCGCATCTCCCATTTGGAATTTATCCATGAAAGCTTATCTTAAAGGCAAAAAAGACGAACCGTTTGTAAAGCCGGACAATATTGTGGAAATGGATGTTGACTCTTTAACCGGCATGCTGCCGTACGCCGGCCAGCCGACGAAAAAGGAAGTTTTTATTCAAGGAACACAGCCGACAACAACCTCGGACATGTACCAAACCATTAAGGTCTGCCGGGTAGACAATAAAATCGCCGACCAAAACTGCATTAACCAAAATCAGTACGATGAAAAAACCTTTGTCGTTTTTCACGATCCGGCTTTGCAGAGCGAGTTTCAACAGGACATTCAGAATTTTATAAACAGCGCCGACGGTTTTAAGGACAATCCCATTTACCATCCGCCAACCGAGACAAGCACGATGTGAGTTTAAACGAGCAACACCGAGAGTAAAATTCCTCCAACACCAACAAAGCTACATGCGGACTACTTCCATACCGTCATTCTGGCTTGACCCGCTTAGCGGGTCTTGTCCAGAATCTAACCCATTAATCCGTCCGCCAGATCCTTAAATTTCGGGTTTAGTTTTGAAATCAAGTTTATCTTTTCGTCTCTGTTTAAATCCTTGATTTGTTTTTCTCGAATAATCGCCTGCTCGATTGTTTCAAAGCTTTCGTAGTAAACCAATTTGTGGAGGTTATATTTTGAAGTAAAGCCGGCGACGAGATTATTTTTGTGTTCGTGGACACGGCGTAGCAGATTGTTGGTAACTCCGGTATAAATGGTTGGCCTTTCGTTGACCATTATATAGACGAAACCTCCTTTAATCATAAAAGAATGCCGGCTTGATTCTGGATGCGCTTTGCTTACCAGAATGACGAAGATACCTTATCAGTGTTAGATTGCCGTTACGGGTGACTAACAATTTCAAGTTTCATTTTTTCCGGGTCCTCAAAGAAGACTGCGTAATAATCCTTGCTGTATTGAGGAAAAGGT
This sequence comes from Patescibacteria group bacterium, assembly GCA_023474425.1. GTDB lineage: Bacteria > Patescibacteriota > WWE3 > JAMCXX01 > JAMCXX01 > JAMCXX01. The sequence goes on from JAMCXX010000001.1 coordinate 3,034, forward strand.
TTAGGCGTCTCGTAGAGAACTCCTATATTGTTCGGTTTCAAAAACTCTCTGTAGAAGTTATCGACCTCCTCTTTCGATCTAACTTTGAAGGCAATGTGATTGAGTCCAACTCGACGACGGTGATAGCCGTCGTTAATATGGTCTTTCGGCGCCTGCTCGAACCAAATGCTCGTATCTTTGTTTACGAAGGCAAAACCCCAGTTCCTTTTATTGAAGCATTCGCTATATCCCAAAAGTTCTAATAGCGGTTTATAGAATTTGTAGGATACTTCAGGGTTTGTTACATATAGGTAAAGATGGCTAATAGAAGTTTCCATAGATTTATTATTTTCGATTCTGGAGTCCCTTCGGTCCCCAGAATGACAGGGTATACCCTCTAATCGTCCTGCTGGGCGCCTTAAGCAGTCACTATTAAATTCTTTAGCTTTTCTGACTCCTCCTTGGCTTTTTTAAGAGCGAATTTAAAATTGAAAGTGATGTTTTTTTTGTTTTGTTTCTTAAGTTCGTCGTTTTCAAAAATGCCAACAAATTTAATTTTTGTACTCGGGTCCATTTCGTTTCTCAATCTGTTGAGCAGTTTGCCGGCTTCCGCTCTCGCATCCACTTCGAAGGTTTTATCTTCCGCAACTAGGTTTTCAATACTTGTTTTAACTCCAGAAGCCGGGTTAGGTTTAGCCTGTTTCAAAAGCTCCTGCGTGTAAAAACAGGCATGACACCAGGTTCCTTCGAGATTAAAGTTGCTTAGGAGTGCCTGCTTAAGCTCTCCTACCTCACCGATTTCTTCGCCGTTTGTTTTTAGAATAGCGCCCTTTTGCTCTTTATAAATAACAAGCTTTTCTTTTACCCAAACCGGCTCAAAATTACCCAGCTCTTTAAGAAAAGTCTCCACAAAAGATTTAAAAGAGAGAAAATCTAAGTTTGCACTAAAAGCAATTTTTCGTGTTTCTTTGTATTTTTCCAACCCCCGCCCCGTTCCGGTTTGGGTGTAGCTTTTACCAACCTCAAAGATTTTAATAGTTGTTACACCGTGCTTTTGATAACTCAAACCGTATTTTAGCTGTCCCGACAGCGTTTCCGGTCTCATTATATTTAGTTCCTCGTTCCATGAATTTTGCAGGCGGATAATTTTATTTTCGTTAAAAAGTCCGGTTTTTATTGTGTCTTTTTCGTCAATTATCTGTTGCGAAACTACTTCATTGAACCCAAGCTTGGTAAGGGTGTCCCGAGCTAAGTCTTCTAAGTCTCTTTCCGGAAATTCGAGTTTCTTGGGAGCCGGTCGGTTGGGAAGAAAGAGAGGGATTTTTTCGTAGGTTCTAATTCTTAAAACCTCCTCAATTAAGTCGGCTTCACCCACAACATCGGTTCTAAAATAAGGAACTTCCACGGTTATGTTAAGCGGCGTCTCGTTAAGGATTTTGAATTCCAGGGATTTAAGTATCTCTTTAGCTTCCGTTGGTTTAACCTCTTCACCGGCAATTGTGTTGAGCGCACTAAAGGTTAGGTTTAATACAGTCGGCCCCAGTTCTTCCGGGTAATAGTCGAAGCCCGGTGTTACAGGTGACACGTCCAAAATATCTTTAAAAAGTTCCAGCGAGCGGGCTATGGCCACTTCGCAAAATTTGGGGTGCAGGTATTTGCCAAGTCTTTGAGAGGTTTCGTTTTTGATTTTCAAGCGCAGTGCACTGCGTCTGGCGGTTGGCTGGTCGTATAACCCCGCCTCTAATAGAATGTTTTGGGTGGTTGGGGCAATACCCGAAGACCTTCCGCCAATAGCTGTAGTTAAGGTCAGCGGCTTTTTGGAGTCGGCGGCCACAAGGTCGTTCTCGTCCAATTCCAATTTAGTGCCTTCAAAAGTTACCAGCGACTCCCCTCTCGTAGCCGCGCGGAGATTTATTTCGTCCACCTTATCCAAATCAAAGGCATGCAGGGGCATACCCAGCTCCACCATAACAAAGTTGGTAACATCCACCACATTGTTTAAAGGTTCAATGCCATACGAGGCAAGTCTTTTGGCCAGCCATTTGGGTGAGGGTGTAACTTTAACATTACGCAAAACTACCGCCGTCCAGCGTAGAACCTTTTTGGAAGAGATAGTAATTTTTGGTATAAATTTATTGTTATCCGAGGCCGGCAGCGGTGCGGTCAGCGGAAATTTTAAAATTTTACCGGTAAGGGCGGCCAAATCGCGGGCAATGCCCACAATACCCATAATGTCCGCGCGATTGCCGCGGTCCTCTAGATCCAAAATTTTATCGCCTTCCTCACCGAAGATTGGTTTGTCTAAAGCATGACCGGCCAAGGTTAAAATATTGGCTACTTCCTTGGGGCTTTTATCTATTTCCAGGTAGTCTTTAAGCCAGCCGTAAGGCACGCGCATAAATATATAAAAATCCAATCTTGCGAATATTACGAATGGGTATGCCTTTTCGAATCTTACTAATGTTACGAACGATCTTTATAAGTAATATTCGTAAGATTCGTATCTTTGTGTATTTGCAATATTAGTAAGATTAGCTTTTATTGTGTGAAAACTAAATTACCGGAGTGCAAATCACGAATATCCGTTATCCCAAACTTTGTCATAATGATTCGGTCCAAGCCCATGCCGAAGGCGAAACCGGACCAAACTTTCCAATCAATGCCGGACTTGGCCAGGAGGTTTCGGTGAATAATGCCTGAGCCCAAGATTTCTATCCATCCGCGGTCTTTGCAGATCCGGCAGCCCGTACCCGAGCAAAAGCGGCAGAGAATGTCCATGCCGGCGCCCGGCTCAACTTCGGGATAATATTTGGTGCGAAAGCGTGTCTTAACTTTGTCACCGTACAAAAATTTGGCAAATTCGTTAAGAGTCGCTTTAAGATTGGCCAGACTTACGTCTTTATCTACCAAGACTCCCTGATACTGGTAAAAAATGGCGTGGTTGCTTTGATTAATAATTTCGTTGCGAAAGGAGACCCCGGGAACTACAAAACGCAGCGGCGGCTTGTGGGAGCTTAAAATTCTCGTTTCAACACTCGAAGTGTGGGTTCGCAAAAGTACTTCCGGAGATTCAATGTAGATAGTGTCCTGCAAGTCGCGGGCCGGGTGGTCTTTGGGAAGGTTTGTTTTTTCAAAGTTATACTCATCGGTTTCAATTTCCGGGCCTTCGGCAACGCTGTAGCCATGGTAGGTAAAAAACGCGTTCATTTGACGAATGACTTGAGTATCGGGGGCCATGTGACCTATAGGAGCTTTGGGAACAGGCAGACTGACGTCGAACCACTCCCCCTCTTCGTCATAATTTCTGTGAATTCTCTCTTCGGCTCCTTTTATAGCGGAGTTAAGCGTTTCCTTGGCCGCATTAATTTCCTGTCCATAGGATTTTTTTTCCGATTCAGTAAGGTTTTTAAGGCCTTGGGTTAGTCGGTTGAGGAGGCTTTTTTTACCGGTAATATATTCAAGTTTGTAGTCGTTTAATTCCTTGAGATTGCTGGATAAAGAGATTTTTTGCTCCGCGGTTTTTATTAATTCTTGAAGGTCATCCAAACTTGCAACTTTAGCCATTGCTTATATTTTAGCATATAAAAACGGCTCTTTGATTACTTGCTTTGGGAAACAAGCTGCTCAAAAATTTGCGGGTATTTGAGGGCCAGCTCTGCCATGATTTTCCTGTCCAGTTTTATTTTTTTGTCACCCAGGTTTTTTAGGAATTGACTATATTTAACTCCGAAAGGCTCCAAGGCGGCGTTAATCCGCATAATCCAAAGACGGCGAAAGTTTGACTTCCGGTCTTTGCGTCCGGCAAAAGCGTACTGGCCGGCATGCAAAACAGCCTCTTGCGCGCGCCGGAACAATTTGGAGCGGGCGCCAAAGTAACCTTTAGCCCGCTTAAGCACTTTCTTGTGTTTTCTTCTCTGAACAAATCCCCCTTTTACTCTCATAACAATAAGGTTAGAAGGTTAGCAGTCCTTACGTCGGAAATATACATGGCTTCCGTTCTAAGACCTTTTTGCCTTCAGACCTAAAGGTTGAGCAGCCGCTTAACCCTCTTTAAATCCTGGTTTTTGACCAACCGGTTTTTCTCTTTGCGCTTGTGTCCGGAAGTTGTCTCGTGTCGCCGTAAATGAGAAACCGATCCCGGGCGGCGGATTATCTTACCTCTCTTGGTAACCCTGAATCTTTTAACGGCTGTCTTGTGAATTTTTAGTTTCGGCATAATCTTTAATTAGGTCAGAAGTTCTTAGGTCCGAAGGTTAGTAGCTCAGAAGCTCGGACCTACTGCCTTTTGCCTTCGTGCCTTATTTTGGTGCTAGAGTGGCCGCCAGGAGGTTTCGCCCTTGCCATTTAGGTGGTGAAACTAATTTACCGGCGGGTTCCAAAATTTTTAAGGCGTCCACCATTTTCTTTTGGGCCAGTTCCGGATGAGTAGTCAGCCGCCCGCGAATAAGAACGTTAACCCGCAACTGGTCGCCGTTTTTTAAAAACTCTGTTCCACGGCGGACTTTATTTTCAAAATCGTTTTGAGCAATAATCGGGCTCAAGCGAATTTCCTTAAGTTTTGAATGCGTCTTAGACTTTTTTTGTTCCTTTTTGGTTTCCTGATAGACAAACTTCTTGAAATCCGTAATCTTAACCACCGGTGGTTTGGCGTTTGGGCCAACCTCAACTAAATCCAGTTTCTGGTCTAAGGCCCTTTTTATGGCTTCGTGAGTAGGGATAACTTCGTTTGTCCCCTCCCCGACTAACCTTACTTCCGCGGCCGTGATACGGTGGTTAATTCTGAACCTTCTTTCTATCTCAAAACTCATTAATGATGAGTGGAATTTACCACAAATCCAGCTCCCTGGTCAAGATTCTGTTTTTAGCGGCCTGAATAAAGTCGTCCAGGCTCATTTGTCCCTCATCTCTTTCGTCTCTAAGCCTTAGTGATATTTTATTACTTTCCTGCTCCTTTTGTCCTATAATTATCATGTAAGGAATTTTTTGCAGCTGGGCGTCCCGGATTTTGGCTCCCAGTTTTTCGTTGCGGTCGTCCAGTCCACTTCGCAAGACCTGGTCTTGTAGTCGTTGATTTACCGCCGTTGCATAGTCCAGAACTTTATCCGTAACGGGTATTACTTTGACTTGTATTGGTGAAAGCCAAACCGGGAAAGCTCCGGCAAAGTGTTCTATGAGAATGGAAAGGTATCTTTCAACGGAGCCCATAATAGCCGCGTGAATCATAATAATCCGCTCATCTTTACCCTCCTCGCCAACGCAGGTAAGGTCAAATCTTTCCGGCATATTGTAGTCAAGCTGAATGGTAGCTAGCTGCCACTCCCGTCCCAGCGAATCGCGGGACATAAAGTCAAGTTTAGGCCCGTAAAAGGCGGCCTCACCGGGCGCTTCAAAAAATTCAATGCCCTTACTTTTGGCGGTGTCTATTAAAATACTTTCCGCATCCTTCCACGAATTTTCGTTGCCCAGGTATTTTTCCATATGCGCGGAATCGTGGAGCGAAACTCTAAGTTTCAGCTCAAAGCCGGCGGCGGAGTAAAATCTTTCCACGATATCCCAGATTTTGTATATCTCCTCTTTTATTTGGGATTTTCGGCAAAACACGTGAGCGTCATCCTGCGTAATACAGCGTACCCGGGAAAGTCCGGAAAGCTCTCCCGTTTGTTCGTCACGGTAAACCATGGTGGTATTGGCATACCTTTGGGGAAGATCGCGATAGCTGCGTTTTACGTGATTGTATATTTGCGTGTGGTGAGGGCAGTTCATAGGTTTCATGGCAAAAACGTGTCCTTCACGGGTATTAATTTTAAAAAGCTCATCTTCAAACTTGTCCCAATGCCCGCTTTTTTCATAGAGGTCTTTTTTGGTGATGTGTGGAATTTCTACTTTTTGATAGCCGTGTTCGCGCCGCAGTTCCCAAACGAAATTGTCCAGCTGGTCCCGCAGAATCGTGCCTTTGGGCGTCCACAAAGGTAGTCCAGCTCCAACTAGGTCGGAGAAGGTGAAAAGGTCGAGCTCGACACCTAATTTCTTGTGATCCCGCTTTTTGGATTCTTCTAAAAGGTGCAAATACTCGTCCAGTTCTTTTTGGCTCTCGAAAGCCGTGCCGTAAATGCGGGTGAGCATTTTGTTTTTTTCGTCCCCGTGCCAATAAGCGCCGGCGACAGTCAGAAGTTTAAAGGCTTTGACCTTTCCCGTTGAGGAAACATGAGGCCCGCTGCAAAGGTCTAAATCAACGTTTCCTATTTTGTAAATTGATACTTTTTCACGTCTTTGTTCGATCTGATCCAGCCAGTCGAGTTTATAGGGGTTATTTTTGAAAATTTCGCTCGCCTTTATTACATCAACAAACTCCTGTTTTACTGGCAGATCGGCCTCGATAAGTTTTTTCATTTCCTTTTCTATTTTGGGGAAATCCCTTTCACTTATCTTTTCATCAAGATCAAAGTCAAAGTAGAATCCTTCGTCCGTAGCCGGGCCCATGGCCTTTTTAAGTTTGGGATAAAGATTTTGCATGGCCGTGTGCAGCACGTGTTCAGCCGTATGGCGCAATGCCAAAAGTTCCCTTTCTTTTGCCGGCAGCTTTTCCATTTTCTCGTCCAGTATTTTCGACATATCCGTTTATAAGGTTTGGATTGGAATCCGTTATTCGGGAGCCCGCCAAGCATGACGGACTCGGAAATTAAGTCCCACAAAAACACAGAATCGCCCTTAGAAGTATTTGAGGGCCTATCAGGATTGATAGACGGTTCCACCTCAATTACCGCCAAGGGCGATATCTCATTGATGCTCATTTCGAAGAGCCATCGTTAGGGCTCCGCGGTTGGTAGCCGCCTCAATACCCTACTCTTTTATTATCTCTCCAATTTGATAAAATGTCAATATTAGCGGGCTTGTAGCTCAGTTGGCTAGACCTGCCTGCCAATGCCTTGTTTTGGGTGGTTAGCTCAGATGGTTAGAGCGCCACGTTGACATCGTGGAGGTCATAGGTTCGAGTCCTATACCGCCCACCAAGGAGACAATATGAGTTTACTGCACAGATTTTCCTCATTATTTAACGAATACGCCAACAGGCTTATTAGTAGCCACCTTTTCCTTTTGGTCCACATCGCTTTTATTACTTTCTGGCTTGTTTTAAAGCTAGATATTACCCTCTTGGCTCTGGTGCTTTCGGTGGAAGGGGTAACCATTTGGACGGTAGTTCTAAAATCGACCAATAAAATACGGGAGGGTCAGGAGAAAAAGGATAGGTTTGAAAACAAAAGGTTTAGGGAATTTTTGGAGGAGGATATAAAATCCACCGAGCAGAATCTTAAGGTCTCGCGGGAGATATTTCTGAAACTCCAGGAGAATGAATACCGGCTGGAGGAGCTTAAAAGTCAAGTGGAAGAGCTATCAAAATCAGTCTCGGTGACTATTCCGGGACAGAACAGTGAAAGTAGGAGCGAGTAAATTTCTAACTACTATATCCTATTTCGAAACCTATCCGTTTTCGTCATTCTGGTAATCCGCCATAGGCGGAGCATCCAGAATCTAAAAGGGGCCGAAACCGATTCTGGGCAAGACCCGCTAAGCGAGTCAAGCCAGAATGACGGGTTTTTGAAACGGACTCTATAGGAATTGGTTATTATGGTGCACTCGGTTAAGGAAATTATTAATACTAAAGCTAATAAGAGGATTCCCAAGAATATTGCTTATGAATTTCAGGATTTTGGCGTGCGGCTCGCCCAAAGTCTGGGTGACTTAAAGCACAAGTCCTTCTATATAAAACTTTCCAAAGAAGTTGACCGTTCTGTTTTGGAGAAAGCCCGCGATCTGGCCTCCGACTACCCTAAAGCCAAATCCAAGGCGCGGGTGTTTATGTGGTACCTCCACGAGCTTAGGGCTCGTGGAAGTTCTAAGCTTCAAGCAAGTACCGATTCCCAAAAAATGATTCTGGAGTCGCCCCGCTCCCCAGAATGACGAACTCGAACAATCCGTCATGCTGGCCGAGTCCGGCATCCGTTTTCGATTTCTATTTGAGTTCTGTGGTTGATTTACTTTCTTTCTGTTGACTCGATTACCCTATCAATCATGCCGTACTCTTTGGCCTGCTGCGGGGTCATGTAGTAATCGCGGTCAATGTCTTTGACCACCTGCGGGATTTTTTTGCCGCTGTGTTTGGCAATAAGCTGGGCGTAAAGGTCTTTAAGTCTTAATATTTCCCGGGCCGAAATTTCAATATCGCTCGCCTGGCCCTCGGCTCCGCCCAAAGGCTGGTGAATGTGAATTAAAGAGTGCGGCAAGGAGAGTCGTTTGCCTTTGGTGCCGGAAGATAGAATCATAGAAGCCGCTGAAGCGGCCGTGCCCACCACGATTGTAGAAACGTCGTTTTTTAGATGCTGAATGGTATCGTAGATGGCCAAGCCGGAATAGGCCGAGCCACCTGGGCTATTTATGTACATAAAAACATCTTTTTTTGAGTCGGTGCTCTGAAGATAAAGCAACTGGGCAATAATTGTGTTGGCCACGGCATCATTAATGGGGCCGGTCAAGAAAATTATTCTCTCTTCAAGAAGTCTTGAATAAATGTCGTACGACCTTTCTCCGGCCAAACTTTTTTCTACCACAAAAGGAATGTACTGATAGTCCATAGTTATTTGGCGTACTCCAAAAGCTTTTGAATCGTTTTATTCTTTGTAAGAATACTCTTTAGATAATTCAAATTTTCCGTACGGCTAAGGCTTTTACGTGACTCCTCGTCGGGAGCCGAATTAATTGTAGCAGAAATTTCCGGTTCTTCAACGCTAATATTTTCCTGTTTGGCAATTTCGGCTAGAGCAAATTCCAGTTTTAGAGATTTTTCAGCAACGGCACGGTATTCTGACCTTAGTGCGGCGGCGTCCTTACCCACCGAGGCTAAATACTGGTCCACGGTTAAACCTAAACGCCCTGTTTGGTCAATCAAGCGCCCGAGCATATTATTAACCTCTTCGTCGATGAGGAGGTCACAGATTTCCACCCGGCAGACCATTAAAATCGCCTCTAAAACTTTTTGTGTTTTATCTTCATCGTCATGATTATCGTTTTCATTAGGTTTTTCTAAGGGCGCTCCGTCGGGGCCGAGGATTGTTTTGGGCCGGTCCCCGTTGTCTGTTTTTAATTTGTTAAGTGCCGACCTGTAATCTCCAATTTGAACATCCGGCGCCTCGCAGGTTTCGGCCGTGAATTCCAGAAGACCCCCTTCCTCAAAGGAGTTAATTGCAATTTTTGGAAGCATTATTGGTTTAATCATGGTTTCCTTTATTGCCTGGTCGTAGCTCTGCGGCACAAGGTGATTAATAATTTCACCGCGGATTTTAGCCGGGTCGAGGGATTTTTCTACTAAGTCGTGCGGCGCCGTACCTTTACGGAAGCCCCTAACCTCTGTTTGTCCGGCAAGATCGCTAATCACATGTTGGCGAATTTGAGCAACTGTCTCGGCGTCAACCGTAATTTTTATTTTTACTCCGTTTTTTGGCAGACGTTCTGTTTCCGTTTTCATAGCTTACATCGTTGATTTCTTTTATAGACCTTAAACGCAGATTCGTGAATTCCGCGAGCTTTTCTGTTGTTGCTGATTAATCACCAGGACGTTTATTATACGAGCTTAATACGTTCAACTTCAAGAGTTTCTTTTTCCCGATGTACAAGGCCCAAAAGAATAAATAAATAAAGAATGAGTTGGGAGATAATCGAGGCACCGGCGGCAAAGATTGACGAAAAAAAGTTTAGTGTCAGAAAGACGGAGAGACAGAGAATCAAGGGCAGGTATTGCCGATAATTATTAAGGAGAGAATTAATCTGGGTTTCTACAGTCTGTTTAAGTAAATCCGGGTTAAGGTTATTTCCCGAAACCGCTGTTTTTAAATTGGCGGCGACCTGGTTTAAGTAATCCTCGCGGGCGCGGTTAATCTGGCTGTTAATTTGATTTTCATCGGTAATACCCTGATTAATTAGCTGAAGTCGGATTTGGGGAATTTGGGCGTTAAAGTTACTTAGAGCCTCCTCTTTAAGAGAATCCGGCAGACTTCCGTTGTTAGGTAGAAGATTTGGTTCGAGTTTTGAAATAACAGTTTGGAAAACATTGCCGGGGATGTTGATTTTAAAGTTTTGGGACAGATTGAGAGCCTTCGGATAGTAAATTACGGATAGACCCAAGGCCAACATCGTAGCGAATGAGGAGAGAGTTCCCGAGGCGGCGGTTAGACTCGGTTTAGTCAAATTATTTTTTAGCGAGTTTACTTTAAAGGAAGCAATTAGGAAAAACAGGACCAGAATGGCGGCAACTGCTATCCCGTAGAGATTTTGATTAGCAAAAAGCGTGATTAGGCCGGTGGCAAAAGCATAGGCGGCGATAAAAATTGGCTTATCGTTTAAGAACCAGAAGAGAGCCAGCACACTTAGATAGATTATAATTGATAGAGAAAAGAGGGCTAAAGATAGCGGTTCGAGTTTAATCACAATCACAGGCCAAAGTTGAAAAATAATGAATAATAATAGGACACCGGTGAGAATAAGAAATAGCAGAGTGAGAGTTGCTTTAAGAGTCATATTTAATTTTACCCCGAACCTGACCGGCCTAAGGCCGGTCGAAGGATGGTGCTGTAATTATACGCTTCGCGCGAACCTACTTTGAGCGGAACTGACCACCTCCGCTTCGCTTCGGCGGACTTAATTATTAGTTCTTATCCTTACTGCCTCCTCAACCGCGTCAGAAATGTATCTTGAAATCCAGTCGTATCTTTCTTTGCTGTTACTTCCGCTCGGATTGTAACATTTTACTATCGCAGATAATTTTTTACCAGTGTCGCCGTAGGATATGTAATCAAACGGATTGGCTCCAGATTCGGTAATGTACCCCTCGTTATTTTTCAATCCATGTATACGAATACCAACTACACCCAAACTAGCGTTCCATGCTTCTATAATCTCGTGATTTATCCATTTACGATTCGCTGTTTCCTTTCCAACAAGCACAACCGCGCATGTTCGATATTTCATTTGTTCCTTTATCCATTTTTTGATCGCCTCGTGGCCACCGCGCACAACCGTTTCCCAATCATTATCCGGTGCCGGTTTGTTTCCCTCAATTACTCCAATACTACGAACAGTTGCTGCTCGCCAGCAATCGGGTTTGTAGTGAAAACTATAAAAAACTTGTCTTCTTGTTGCCATATTTATTTGATGAGTTGTAGAACTACAAACATTGCTAATGCAAGCGGTACATAAAACCAAAGCAAGGTCGCAGACAACATTGAGCCAAGCCAAGTATTACGCCAAATATCTTTGTACTTTTTTGTGTTCATCGAAAAATCTACTTTCTGCTCGTCCAGTTTTCTTACATCGTCGTATAAACAGCAAAATCTCCGTTCTTGTGAGAGAAAATATCCGTCCAAAATCCAAAAAATAAGAAGCAGAAAGTAAGCGAGCAAAATATAGCCGCCATACGAACCCTTTGCGGCGGAAAGTGCAAATAGTCCGGTAATTAAGGTTATTGTCCAGCCACGCAGGAAAAATAAATTTCCGGCCATTCGATTTATAACCCCCTGTATTAACTCAAGATGTTTACGCTTATTTTCCATTGCTACAAAATTATAGTTTTCCTTCCTCTAACTTTTCCGGCGGCGGTTCGATACCAAGAAATTCTCGGTAGATTCGATTTTTATAGTCTGCCCCAATCTCATTTATCGCTTCGATAAATGCTTTATATGTCCCAAGCCCGCCGATTTTCTCCCAAAACTCATCACCAATTAAAACTACTTCATCGTTTTTCATATCGAACCACCGAGCCGGAAAAGCCCAAGAGTAATTCTCTCGTTTCCCAAAAGGATTGTAGGGAAGCGCGTAAAAAGCACCGTCAACTTGCAATGGCTCCATACTATAAAGCTTGAGCATTTTCTCTTTACTTACCTTTGTTTGGTCGCTATTCGGCAAAGGTGCCTTCAACTCAAAAGCATATTTCTTTTTGTTTTTTTTATCTTCCGCATATACATCAGATATGACCGTAACAGGAATAAGTTTTGTGTTTTTGCCCTCCAAAATATATTTCAATTCATTGTCCCAATCCGGCTTAATGCGTTTCTTATCTTTTATTCCGTGTTCAAGGTTATTTAGCACTTCTTGGATCCTACGCAATCTTTCGGCATTTACTTTGCCAGTTATTGTCTTTCCTTTTTCTCCGTGCCCAAGACCGTTATTTGCCGCAACTATCGCTAACTTTTCCCAAACCCCGCCGAATGGGGTAACAAAACGGCGTTCAAAATGAGAGCCCTTAAATATTTCGTCCGGTACTAAAGCCGCATAAAGCGGCTTCTTGGCTCTGTGTTCTTCTTTCACAAAAGGTTCTTCTACCAAAACCTTATTCATAACCCTATCCATCATCATTTTTATGACAGATTGGATTGCCTTTTTCATTTCTTGTTTCTCGGTCATATTTTTTGCCAGATTAAAATACTTTCGTAAAATGCACCCTCACGTCTTCCAGTCCGGCGGTTCACATGACGTTCAACACGTCCAATTTCCTTAAACCCCGCATCGTCTGCTTTGTAAAGTCCATATTTGTCATTTACAACAATGAGAGCCAGACCTTTTGGCGTCATATATTTACGAGTATGGAGTAAAACATCATTTATGCCTTTGATATAGTCCTGTTTTGCTTGTTGTGATTGTCCATTTTTTGCAGGACCAATTTCCCTCGTCTCGTTATTTTTTAGACCAAGTAATTCGTAAGCGTATTTATGTTGTTCGTGGTAATCAATCAAACCAATATAGGGAGGTGAAGTGAAAACCATATCAATACCGTTTGGTAACTCAACCTCGCGCGAATCCGCATGGTTTACGATTACTTTTGCTTTCGTCTTAATTTTAGAAAATTCTTTTATGCGATCTAACGTATCAATCGTGTAACGCGACAAGAATTTATAAGCTTCTTCAACCGGCTGACATGTTCGGTTATGTTTGTAGCACTGATAGGGTTTTGTTTGCGGCTCCTTTGGAAAATCCAGATCGTAGTGTGTAACAAGCCGCGCTGAACGCGCCGAACGAGATAAAACAACTTTCAATAAATCTTGATAAGTGTAATCCTTAATAAGCCGTAGATAGCATAGAAGCTCTTTTTGTGTGTTTGGCGCGAACCATTTTTGTATATACTCATTTTTCGTTGAAAATACCTTGTTTACCTTTTCGTCATTAGAAAACTTACTTTTATAGGTATTGAGACGATTCAAAATTTCGTAAACTTCCTCTTCAAGTCTTGGAATATCATAATCATCAGTCTTAACTTTTGAAAGCAGGATATTAAAGGCCGAAATATCAGTGCCGATTGAATCTATGCCGAGCGCGTTTGCCTCAACTAAAGTTGTCCCGCTTCCAGCGAACGGGTCATAAACAAGGGTTGGCTCGTACTTACGTAAAAATATTTCTACAAGTTGCGGAATAAATTTACCAAGATAGGGATGTAAGCGGTGAACGTGTTTTGTTCTTTGGTATTCGGGCAAATCGCGCTCGCGCCAATTCAAATTCAAAGATTCAAGTGGAGTCTCCGGCTTTACGCTGGCAAAATCCGTAAGCGGATTTTGCTTATACTGCTGGGCTATTTTTTGAGCAATAGTATTATCGTACACAATTATTTTTTCAAAAGGTCATCAACTGACGCTTCGAGAGCTTTCGCAATCCGTTGGACTGCTTCAATGATAGGATTAGGACTATCGTCAAGTTCTATTTTAACAACCGTATTAAGTGACAAATCAGCAAGTTTAGAGAGTTGGTGCTGAGGAGAGGACTTGAACCTCCACCCCCGATTTTACGGAGACAGGCCCCTCAAGCCTGCGCGTCTGCCAATTCCGCCACCTCAGCTTATTTCTTATTTTATCACACGTTGGCGAACTCCTTAATTGCTTTGGCGGCTTCCTTAGGTTGTTCCAGGGGTACCACGTGTCCCGCTTTCTCGATTATTTTTAAGCGCACCAGGCTGTTTTCGGGCAAGATTTTTTCTCGAGCGAAATTAGGTGAAGAGATCTTGTCCTCGCGGCCGTAAAGAAGCAGGGTTTCCGTGTCGGTTGATTTAAGTATACCGGCCAAGTCGTAGCCTGCGGCCGAAATTCCCATTTGCGTAAAGGCTTCCTTACGCATCTTTTTTTTGCCGATCAGTCCGTAGGCGTCAACCAGAAAACGATTAAACTTGTACATATTAATGTATTTGGACATGGCATAGGCGGCCAGCCTGGTTTCAATAATTTTCTTTAGAGTAGATTCGCCCAGTGAAAATTTCTTGAATAACCAAAGAGAATACCTCACCGCGCTGCCGGCCAGGTCAATCCCCTGCCCGCGCATTACCGGGCCGGCTAAGATTAATTTACTTATTGAGTTCGGAAACCTTTTAGCGGTTTCCGCGGCTACTAAACTGCCCATGGAAAGTCCGCAAAGAATCACGGGACTTTCTGAAACCGCAGTTAAAAAGCGGCCAACATAATTGGCTGCGGATTCAATGGAATAAACCGGCAAATCGCCCGAATCGCCGAATCCCGGCAAATCCAAAAGATAGAGCGTAAAGTCTTTTTTTAAGTATTTAATCACCGGAACCCAACCCTCCCAGTTATTGGCCCAGCCGTGAATTAGGACTAACGGCCGTCCGGCTCCAACCCGGACATAATTTATTTTAAGACCTTTAATAATTACATTTTTAGGACGATAGTTAGAAGTAAGACGTCCGGCGGGAGCCTCCCAGTAGTTTCTTAGGCCGTTTAGAAAGTCACGGGGCATTTGAGTGCCGTAGATATTAACGTATTTACCAACCAGGTTGCTGGCCTCGGCCAGGTGAAGCTTCCATCCGTGCCCCTTTTGGGGTTTGGGTAAGTCGTTGACCCCGTCCAGAAGAACCTTGATTACCGGTTGTCTTTTTTTAAAGAAATAGTAGTTCATGTAGGGCTCAATGCCGTAATCATCGGCTAATGGGCTATCAAGAACTTTAATTAAGTCGTTTTTAGAAATGACCCTCATTCCGGAAATAAGCGGCAAAAAGTTAGCCCGTATCCAGTGGTAGGAAGACAGATTATTTTTTTGGGTTAGACCTACAACCAGCCCCTTAGGGTTTTTCTCATAAGCCTCAACCATTTTTCTTACATGGTTTTCTTTAAGCCCGATTAAGTCGGCATCGCAAAGAAAAATGGCGGAACGTGTGGCAAGATTTAGGCCTTGGCGTACATCCTGTCCTTTGCCGCCGCGTTTTTTTAGCGCAACAATTTTAACCTTATTAAAATTCCGGGCGATTTTTACGGAGTTGTCCGTACTACCCCCGTCAACAAAAATAATTTTTTTAACTAGAGGGGATTTGTTTAAGGCCGTAAGCACGCCTCCGACCCTTGGTTCCTCGTTGTAACAAGGGACGATTGTGTCAATAATCATACTGTAGCTGGTGCCGGAGAGAGGACTCGAACCTCCACGGGAGGATTAATCCCACTAGGCCCTGAACCTAGCGCGTCTGCCAATTCCGCCACTCCGGCTCCGTTGACATTTTGACATAAGAGTTGGTCTTTGTTAAATTCTTTTTAACGCTAATCTTTAGAAAGATTATATGAAACATCTGCCTTTGGCTTTATTGGTGGTTGTCTTCCTGCCGGTTTTATTTTTTTTGGGAGGCTCAATTGCTGTTTTGTCTGCCGGGGTTTTTTTGGTGACGCAGAAAGCCTCACCAATTGCCGTTGTGCCCGACACTTCGGTAAAGCAACGTAGTGTTTATAACCTATTTTCTTCCCCGCCTCCGGTTTTGGGGTCGTTTACTTCTTCGGTGAGCACGGCAGACGCACGGGCCTTAAAGCTGGAGCAGTTTTTTGCCAAATACCACTCCCCTCTTTCGGGCTATGGGGAGGACTTTGTTACCGCGGCTCAAAAATACAGTCTGCCCTGGCAGCTTTTACCGGCTATTTCTATGCAAGAGTCTTTAGGCGGAACCAACGTACCAGAGGATTGCTTTAACCCCTTCGGTTGGGGCATTAATTCGGCAGGCACGCTTTGTTTTTCTGACTGGCCGCAAGCGATTGAAACGGTTTCCAAAGGAATGAAGGAGAGATACATAGACAACGGTCTTGTAACGGTGGAACAAATAATGAGCAAGTATAATCCCATTTCCTACCACCGCGACGGGTCTTGGGGCAACGGTGTGCAGTACTTCTTGGACGAAATCAACTCCTTTAGCACTCCCTAAAGGGCGAATCTCGAACCTATCGAAGGGTGGTGCCAAGGGAGGGACTCGAACCCTCACGTCCCATTAAGGACACACGGTTCTAAGCCGTGGCTGTCTACCAATTTCAGCACCTTGGCACAGCTTAATTGTAAGTGGAAAATTGTCCCGACGTAAAGTCCGGACCCCGGTGCCAGATGATTTTGTCGGCATTACGTACCGTAGCGTCGGAACTGAAATGTTGGAAAAAAATTACGTTCAGAGGGGTTTGTATTCCTTGTTTTTTTCCATCTCTTTGCCCAAAAGATCGCGCAGGTAAACGGCCCGGGGCACTCTTTTGACCCGCGAAATCCAGTCTAAATAATCGTTTATTTCCGGAGAAATAAAGAAGTTGAACCTAATTGGCGCACTGCCTTTAAGATTTGCAATTTCTTGCGTTAACACCTCCTCAATATTCTCTAGCGTGTATTTCACAATACGCACGGTGTTTGTTGGCACGGCCTTTAAAATTTGTGGAACAAGAGATCCGCTCACCTGTAAGACCAGAACGGGTTTGTTTTTTTCCAGGGCGATAGAAATCTCGTGCCCGATACCGATGGTCGGTTGGGAAACTTCCGCAACGACTAAATCGGCAGAGGAGATATTTTTAAGCGTTCGTTCGTAGTACTTGACTAATTCTTTGTCCGAGGCGTCTCTTACTTGGTTGTACTCTGTATTGAGCACATGATCGCTGACCAGTTTATAGCCAAGACCGGTAAGCACGTCGATTATTCTTTCGTAGTTCTTCTGATATTTAGCCTTACCCGACAGCGAAGCTGCAAAGTATATTTTCATAAGCTTAATTAGTTTAGTTTTAATTAGCAGAATTTACAATCTTAGAATACAAATCAGATAGGCCGTTTTGTTCCAGCAACTCTTTTAAATAATCGTTGCTAAAAGTATGATTGTTCTTCAGCTGTCCGCAATCGACTAAGTCTTTATTGATAATTCTAGACCCTACTCTAAAAGTGCGTCGGGTAATACTTTTGCATATAAAGACCAGCTCTGGGCGCGCAATTTTTATTCTAAATCCGTCTATTTTAAAGAGAATCGCATCGCGTATGGCTTTTTCGTTGTAAGGCATTCGTATAATACGTCCGTTGTTGAGTTTGTATACCCAATCGGTTGATATGTGAACTTCGACACCACGAACACTAGTTCTTAGATAGCTGGTAATGGGTGTTACATCACCAAATTTTGATACAAACTTAACCTGACATAAACCGTCAAATTCTTTGTTCTTGTTAAGGATATACTCGAGTTCGTTTAACTCAACTCCGTTGACGATAATGTCAATGTCTGTTATTGGTCTTTGCGGATTCCCGTAATAAAAAACAGATACGCCCGAGACTACCATCCAATCCAGACTATTTTTTCTAAAATATTCATTCAGAAATCTAAGCGTATTTATGTATTTTATTCCGATTGTTTGTTTTTCTGTTTTCTTCATATAGCAAAAACCAACCCAAAAAAGCAAACCTTACGGTTTGCTCCTTATGTTCCTCGCTTCTGTTTTTTTATTAAACCAGACTTTGCCACTATAGCTTAATAATCTTAATTTTGCAAACTCCGATTTTAGTCAACTGTAGAGCCAATTTCAACTGTTGCCGGCGGAAGGTACGTGTCTTTTGGCAGATTAATGACGATAACGGGATTGAACGAGAATTCCCCCCTATTTTTGCCGTTTTGGGGCGTAACATTAATTTCTTTTCCGTTAGTAATAGTTAAGTCTTCGGGGCTGCGGCTTGAAGATTTAATATCGTTTTTGCTAAGACTTAGGCCTATGTAATTTTTAGCCATAAATTCCGAGAGCGGCCCGGCGTCTTTAATGAAAATTGCAAGTTTCCAGGTAGTTGAGTCGGGGCGGCTGTCTTTGACTTCAAAAGTACCGAGTTGTATGCGAATCTCCTTGTCTTCGCTCGATTTATCTTCGGCGTTTACGAAAACGCTTTTTGGGGCTTTAAGATATAGTTGGCCGCTTTGGAAGTTGGAGAGATTTTCTATTAGACTTTGCGCCTTAGGAATTAAATTCTGAAGACCGGCGCTTCCTAGTTGACCGAGATCCTTTAGATTTCCCAAGTTAAGGTTTTGCGATAAATATGAACTGACAGAGGCGGTAAGCCCGGAATTATCCAGTGGAGCGGTCAGATTGGTCACGGAAGGGGGTATATATTTGACAACCAAACCTTCAATTTTCTGGCCTTTTTGTATCTGCCCGCTAAAATAAAGAACGGCGGCAAGAAGTCCAATTATAAAGACAAAACGCAGTAGTACCATAATTTTGGTCGGGGAGACAGGAGTCGCACCTGCTACCTCTCGGTCCCAAACCGAGCGTTCTACTGCTGAACTACTCCCCGCAATTCAAAGTCGAATGGTGGGCCCGGATGGTCTCGAACCAACGACCTTTCGGATGTAAACCGAACGCTCTAACCGGCTGAGCTACGGGCCCTTAACTTAAAGTATATCCCAGTGGAATTGAAGCCGTAAATATTGTAGATTGAGGTAAGTTGGGCCGGCGTGGCGGAACAGGTATACGCGACAGACTTAAAATCTGTTGTCAGCAATGACGTGTCGGTTCGAGTCCGACCGCCGGCACCAGTAGCGGGTGTAGTTCAATGGTAGAACGTCAGTTTTCCAAACTGAGAACGGCGGTTCGATTCCGCTCACCCGCTCCAATCTTTAAGAACAGCCGGAGAAGGTAAAGGCATAAGCTCTAAAGTTACCCTCAACCGCCTCAACTTTTAGCACCCCGTTTAGAGGTGTGTTTGACTTAATCAGGTTGTACATTCGCGGTTTCTTAACCTCTACTTCCCCTTCAAGGTTTACATCCCGACCCAGGGCATTTTGATTTAGATTTTTTTCGTCAAGTTTGAGCGCGATCTTTGTCGTGTTGCTCGCGGCCGACAAAACAAGATTGACTTCGGTGCCTTGGAAATTTATTAGAATCGAGGCCCCCGGCGCCCGGGATTCCACAAACTCCTCCTTGGCCAGAAAACTCCCTTTAAGAGCCAAGCCGTCTTGGGGTAGATGAGTTGGAGCCCAGTAGTCAAAGACTGAATTGGGGTTGTAATTTTGCTCGAAAAGGCGGCCGCGGGCAAAGCCGCAGTAGGTTTCGGGCGTGGGTATAAAACAAACCTCTCCGTGCTCATGTTCAGACGTTTCTGTTGCCGCACCGGCGCTAGAAGAGCCTGAGTTTAAAAGTTGCCTAATAGTCTCTTCGGTTTTTCGATATTCGCCTTCACCAAAGTGAGTGTATATAAGTTCACCCCCTTGATTAAAAAGGTATTTTGCCGGCCAGTAGCGGTTGGCAAAGGCCCGCCAATTTATGTAGTCGTTATCCAGAAGAACCGGCCAGGTGACCCCCAAATCCATAAGGGCCGTTTCTACATTTCCACTATTTTTTTCGAATTCAAACTCCGGGGTGTGAATACCAATAATGAGTAAACCGCAGTCTTTGTATTTGGCCCACCAGTCTTTAAGATAGGGCAAGGTACGGCGGCAGTTAACGCAGGAATAGGTAAAAAAATCCACTAAAACCGCCTTTCCGGAAATATCAGGTGTATTAAGGGGCTTGGAATTTAACCAAGTTGAGCCGAAAAATTTAGGGATTTTAACCATATACCACTAATATACAATTTCTATGTGGGAGATGTCGTGAGATAATTTAGCCATGAAAAGACTTTTATTCTTTATACTTTTGTTGGCGATTTTTACTTTTATCTTGATTATTTTTCAACCTAAGTCTTCGAGAGAGAATAAGAGATCCGGCCCCACTGTTTCAAAAGAGTTGTCAACCGAACTAAATGAACTCTTTGGCAAAGGTTTAGTTTTTTTAAACGGCGAGGAGATTAATTTTTCTTGGTTTACAGTTAACAGCGTTTCGCGTTTGACGCTAACGCCGAATTTCGATGAAAAAATTTCGAGTTTTGAATTTGTGAATGAAAACGCCTGCTATTTTTTGGCCAATGGAGGCTTTTACACCTCTGATTATAAGCCTCTGGGTCTTTTGGAAAGCGAAGGCAAGATTTTAAGCAATTTTGACCAAAGTAACCTACGTAACGGCGTCTTTTTTGTTGACAAGTTCGGTGTCGCCGGCATTGTTCCGTCGGTAAACGACCCAAATTTAGAATTAGCAGTTCAATCCGGCCCACTTCTTTTAATGGAAGGACAGCCGGCAAAGTTACTAATTTCAAATGATGAGCCGAGGCGGCGTGTACTGGTTTCTCTGGACCAAAATCAAAAGATTGTATTTCTTACGGCTTATAGCGCCGATGACAGCTTTAACGGCCCGAGGCTTAAGGATTTACCTATCGCGTTAAAAATGTTGAGCGATAAATATTCTCTGAATTTGGTAAGCGGCTTAAATTTGGACGGCGGTTCGGCTTCGGCCTTTTACTCCCCCCAACTTTTTCTTTCGGAAATAAAACCGGTCGGCTCTTTTTTCTGTGTTAGATAGCGGCCTGTGCTAGTATATTAATTATCATTTCGGGGTCGTCTAACGGTAGGACAGCGGCCTTTGAAGCCGTTAATCATGGTCCGAATCCATGCCCCGAAGCCATTCGGTCAGCGATGCCGGCTTTTGGCAAGCTGTTGTTAAGAAATGCTTAATTTTGGTAGTTGGCCGCTTTTACTTCTACGTACGGGGTACGATTTGTCAGTCGCCGCAATCGTAATTTTCGGTTTGTTGATTCTTTTGCTAGCCTTTAGGCGTCTGGGCCGACGGCAGCAGAAAAACGCAGCTCAATTCGAAGAGACATCCTTACTCGAAGCAAACTCTACTTTCCGCGCTTATAATCCGGTCAACATCTTGGATGTTAAAAGCGAAAATTCGGATAACAGAACCGCCGCTTCGGAACAACCGTTTCCGGAGGTTTTTAATGCCAGTCCGAATATTGTTTTTATTAAAAACAAGGACGGCTATTACGAATTTGTTAACCGCCGTTTTGCCGAGGTCTTCGAAATTAAACCGGAAGAAGTGAAAGGGAAAACCGGTTACGGGTTCTTTCCCAGAGACTTAGTTGACCGTTGGAATCAGGACGATCGGAAAATTATTGATGAGGCCTCAATTATTAACCGTGAGGAAAAATTTTTTGACCGCCGCGGCGGTCTACACGTTTATTTTGTCACCCGTTTTCCGCTTTTTGACTCCCTTGGTAAGGTCGCCTCAATTTGCGGTATTGGTACGGATATAACCGAGATCCGAGAGTATCAGACTACTCTGGTTCAGGACAAAGCGCGGATGGAAGCCGTTCTTAGAAGCATTGGCGAAGGGCTAGTGGTCAGCGATGCTCAAGGGCGCCCCACGCTCATAAATCCGGTAGCGGAATCGAGTTTAGGCTACTCAATTTCCGATTTTGGTCTTAAGAGTTGGCCGCAGGTAGTCAGGCTTGAAGACGAAAAAGGAAATGTTGTTGAGGAATCCGCCCGGCCGCTTATCCGGGCTCTGGGCAATAAACAGAAATTCTTTTCGGACCAATACTATTTTGTTGAACGGGGCGGTCGGCGGTTTCCGGCGGCCATTACGGCTGCTCCAATTATTTTTCAGGATAAAATAATCGGCGCCGTGGCTGCCTTTCGGGACATTAGTCGGGAAAAAGAGTTGGAGCAGGCCAAAGATGAATTTGTTTCTATGGTTTCTCACGAACTTAAAGCCCCGATGACGTCTATTAAAATGGGTTTCGACGTTGTTCTGCGCGGCGATTATGGTCAATTATCTTCGTCACTTAAGGAGATTATTGGCAAGATGTACGCCTACATTGACCGTCTCTTGGATTTAGTGGAAGACGTTTTGAGCCTTTCGCGTCTGGAGTCGGGAGTTTATAAGGTTACTCTTAAAGATTTAAATATGTCCGGTGTCGTTAGGGAAACAGTCGACTCTCTAAAAATCCTTGCCGAAAAGAAAGGGGTATCAATGACCATCGGTAACTTTGCCGAGGCAAATGTTCGGGCCGACCCGGCTTTAGTTGTGGAAGTTCTGACCAATTTATTGGGCAACGCCGTTAAGTTTACCGATCGGGGCTCAATCGTTGTGAGTGGCGAAGTGATTGGTAAATTCTTGGAAATAGCCGTGACCGATACTGGAGTGGGAATTTCGGAAGTTAACCAGACGAAGCTTTTTAAAAAATTTCAACAGGTAAGCTCTTCGCAGCGCGGGCGCCCCTCGGGTACCGGTTTGGGACTTTATCTTTCCAAAAAATTGGCTAATCTCATGGCTGGAGATTTGGTGCTTAAAAGTTCTAAAGAAAATCGGGGAAGCGTTTTTGTCCTGTCTTTGCCGTTAGTCGGTTGAAGCGGACGGTGTGGACGACCGGCTTCCTGCAATCAGCTGTTTAAAGAGATTTCTCATTTGGCCAAAGTCGGCTCTAATTTTGGCAAAGCCCGCCCTAGTGGTATTGGCAATGTCCTGACGGACGGTGGAAAAAATCTGCTCCGCTTCCGAGACGTTCCCATTCCCCAACGCTTCCACCTTGGCAATATTGGAGTTTATGTCAACGCTAATTGTTTTAAGCTCCTGCGAAATGTCAGAGAGATACGATTGAAGTCCGGTGGTATCCTTCCCCTGCGACTTGAGATCGTTAACTAAGTTCTGTATTTCCGGAAGCTGCGCCGCGAGATTGGCGTCAACGGCGGCCAGATTGTTGAGGGTAATTAAAAGGCGGATTTTGGGCTCAAAGACAGCGTAAATGTAGTAGTTGGTAACAATCTCTTTGGCGTTGGCGCGGGCAGCAACTAAATCGGTATCCGCGTCAATTTTTTGTTTAAGGGCGGTTAAACCGGCGATATCGTTTTGCACCTCGTTTGTAAGCGAATTCTTTTGGTCGCTCGTCAATCGGTTGTCGTTCTGAATTCGAGTATTAATCGTATTTAGGGAACTAATACGCATTCCGATCATTTTATCGGCTCTCTGAATAAGTGTTTCCAAGCCTTGTGCCTTCCTCTCGGCCGCGCGGGTAGCCTGGTTGGCTAAACGGTCGACTCCTCTCACCAGTCCGGGAACGTCCAGACCAGCGGCATAAACCCCACCGGAAATTACGCAGCCTAAAAGTAAGACGGTTATCGTTAGAGTTAGTAACTTTTTCATAAGCCAACGGTTGAATCTTGGGTTTTATCTATGGAGTTTAAGGCCTTTAGGTCGGCGTCGGTTTGGTCCAGAGCTTTCTGGATCGACGCTTCCGTGTTGTTCAGGGTTTGGTCAACATTGGCGGCGGTTACGGGAGTCGGCGTCGGTGTAGAAGTCTGACTGACGGCATTGGAATCTTCCTTGACCGGATTTGGTTGGATAGAAAGCTTAGTTATCGGTTTGTTTTGCAGGTAAAAGTAAATTCCGGCGATGACAATAATCAACGCCAGCACGGCCATAAAATAATTTAGTACATGGCGTCCTTCCTTCTTTCCTGCGTTCGGTGTCGCCGGGTTTGAATTTAAATTCGCGGGTTTTGGGGAAACCACTTCCGGTTCGGGCATATTAAAAATATTATTTCGCAAAAAACTTTCTTGTCAAATATAATATACTTCTCGAGTATGGCGAGGTTCCTAAGCTTCCTAAAAAGAAATCGTCTCTGGTTGTTTCTTTCCCTCTTAATTTTTGTCGGTTTTACTGGACAGCTGGCCGTTAAAAGAATAATTCTCCATTCCTATGATTCTTCCGCCGGCGGCGAGGAACTTTTGGACCTGGCGCCGGTTTCCCCGCCGGCGGAAATACAGGAAAAGATAAACAAAATTAAACAGCCTACGCCGGGCACGTCAACCGCGCCGGTCTACCGGATACCCATTTTAATGTATCACTATGTGGAACCGGTGGCCGATAAAACCAACAAAGTCCGCACGGCTCTAACCACCACGCCGGAGGTTTTGGAAAGCGACTTAAGAGCCCTTAAATCGCGCGGTTATACTTTTTTAACGGCGAGTGATTTAGCGGATATCTTGGACGGTAAAGCCGGACTTCCGGCCAAACCAATTCTTCTGACTTTCGACGATAGCTATGAAGATTTTTACACTGAAGCCTACCCTATTCTTAAAAAGTATCGGGCAAAGGCTACCCAGTATGTAATCAGCGGGTTTATTAACAAACCCGACCATTTAACGGCCCAACAAATTGAAATAATCGCCAAAGAAGGTTTGGTGGAAATCGGCGCCCATACGGTTCATCACTTTTGGCTCAAGGGGCTTTCTGTATCTAAAGTAAATGTAGAGATTGCCCAGAGCCGTGATGCCCTGGAAAAACTTATTGATAAGCCGGTTACGGCCTTTGCCTACCCTTTTGGCGCTTTTGACAATCAAACAATCGAGTCTGTGCGAAAGGCCGGTTTTACTACGGCTGTCTCTACCCAGCCGGGAACATCACAAAGCGAGGTCAACCGCTATTTTCTTTTTCGCCTGCGTCCGGGTGGCCGCGTCGAAGCCGGATTAATTGATTGGCTCAATCGTCAGGGGCCTTAGAAACTTTATGATTAAGTTTCTGATTCATAGTCTTTTAGTATTGGCGGCAATTTTGGCTGGCATTTTTTTATCTTTTTATTACTCAAGAATTATTGACTTTGTTAAAAATTCCGCCCCCGTTGCAGGTGTTGGGGAGAACACTCGGCTGAAAATAGAAAGTCCGGTTTTTTCTTTTGACCAAGCTCCGTTGGAATCGCAGAAAGCGCAGATAACCGCGCTCTTTGGCGGAGTTTTCTGGCAGTCGCGCACGGCCAGCCAAGCCGCCGAGATTAAATCTCCAGTCAGCCTTGCGCAAGGGGAAGAAATTTCTACGGGCGATAACGGAGGGGTGACAATCCTTTTTCCGGCCGGTCAGACCGTTTCCCTAGAGGCTGATACCAAGGTTAATTTAATTCAGACCTTGCCTAAAAACTTGGTTTTTGAACAAAGCCTGGGCAGCGCAATCTATCTTAATACCGAGGTTGAACCAATCTCGATCAAAGCGGCTAGCCTGCTCACAACACTAGCCTTGGGAAAAATAAAAATCTCGGTTTCCCCTTCCCTGCCCCAAATAATTATTGCGGTTCAGGATGGCCAAGCGACGGCGGCCTACAACAATCAGCAAAACGTGACCCAAGTTAAGAAAATAAACCCAGGGCAAACGGCGGTATATAACACGATCTTTCGGACGTTTATATTTGAGTAGGGTCGAATTTTGTGCGCTGCGTCATTGCGGGCTCCGCAGATAAGCCCCAACGGGTTTAAGAATACTCCCACCCTCGTAACCCAGCGCCCAAAGGGCAATTCCGCTTAAATTTTTATCTATAGAAAGACTAATTTTAGCCTGCGCTGATTTCTCATCCGGAAAGAAAATTTCATGAACGGAGCCAGTCTCTTGATCGGGGTAAACCAAGAATTCTTCTTGGGCAGTTTCGTCAAAAACAAAACGGCAGTTAGAACAGTCATTTAATATTTTCTCGGCCGTTGCGTTGCTTACGGTTAGAGCCGAGCCGGGAATTACGGCGGCGTGGTTTGAGTCACTAATCGTTTCCCAGCCGTAGCCATAGAGGGGAATGCCGAGAATTAACTTTTGTGGTGGAACAAGGTTGAGCGCCAGCGTAACAGCCTGGTTTACGTCGTACTCATAAATACCGCCGCCGCCGTTAAGGGGCGAAACCGGACCGACTACTTTGGAGCCGGGGAAGTGGTAATCATAGGCCATAATTACGATTTTATCGGCTATCGGAGCAATTTGTTTAAGGTCAATAAGGTTATGCTTTACTAAGTCAGAGGCACTTGCCTCAATTGTTAAACTCTGTTTTCTTTCGGAAAGTCCGGTTTTTAAGGAACCCACAAAAACAGCAAAATTAAGCCGGGCTTCGTCTGAGGCTTCCTTGGTGCTTTCCACATCGAGATTTAAATCACTAAACCCGTATTTGTTCATAATCGGCTCCAGATTTTTGAGGAGCTGCTGCGCTTTACCGGCCGGGTTTTGAATAAGGTTGTCAATAGACCCATTGTCGCCGTTAAATACCGCCAGCGAGAGATTCACGCCCTTTTCTTTTAACGACGATAGAAAAGTTTGAGTCTTTTGATCGGTCAGCTTGTACCAGCCGGGGTCAAACTGCCCGGGTTTGGCAAATTTAATTAAATTACCATCGGCGTCAAATTTAAGACCAAAATAGATAAGGGTGGAAAGGACAGTTGAGTAGTCTTGATTATCCTGAAGCTTGGCCCAGTAAGGCCAAAATCCCAATACCTCGCGTTTACTTTGAAAATCATTCAGGAATGAAACTAGGGGTGAAATAATCGAAGGCGTCCGGTTAAGTTGGATATACAGTTTTTGATAAAAAAATCCGAGAGCGGCGCCCAGAGCCAAGCAAAGAATAAAAAGAAAGGCGTACTTAACTGCGTTAAACAATTTCATAGGCCGACTAGACACAGCTTTACCTAATACTTATTATATAATCAATGCCTCAAATAAATTTAAAGGATTGGGCAATATTCCTTGCCTCAATTATTGTCTGCCAAATGGCCGGGGTTATAGGTTCCTTTTTTACTATTAGCGCCATCACCGGCTGGTATGCCACCCTGTCTAAGCCTTTTTTTAGTCCCCCCAACTGGGTTTTTGGTCCGGTTTGGATTTCTCTCTATACACTTATGGGTGTTTCTCTATTCTTCCTTTGGCGCTCCCGCCCCCAATCGTCCGATCGCCGCCGGGCTCTATGCCTCTTTGGTGCGCAGTTAATTTTAAACGCTTTTTGGTCGGTGGCTTTCTTTGGCTTAAGAAACGCCCTTTTCGGACTTTTAATAATTTTGCCGCTTTTAGGATTGATTGGCTGGCTGATTCTAACTTTAAAAAAGGTTAACCTGATTGCCGCCGCCCTTCTTTATCCGTATTTTCTTTGGGTAAGTTTTGCCTCGATTCTCAATTTTTCCGTTTGGTATTTAAACAGATAGGATTACTTTAGGATTGTCGGATTTTTTTAAGCTTGGCCACGTAAACAATTTCTGCTGTTTCGCCGTCATCGCCTTCGATCTGGTTGGAACCGGAGAGTCTTTGGTACTCCACCAAATAATCGGAAAGAGAAGCCCGGGTTTCCTTAAGATAGGCGGTTAGTTCCTTGATTTTGGCAACCGTGGGTGAAAGTTTAGCGTCATCTAAAATTTGCCTTTTAACGTCCGATTTAATTTTGGAAGCCTCCTTGGCTTCCTGACTGGCCTCGCGGTAGTGTGGATTATTTTCCAAAGTGTCTTCAACCATCTCTTTATGATTACCTAGTTCTTTTTGCGCTCGATCCAGCGCCGCCATTTGATTTTTAATAATCTTAATTACGGCGGTTAGGTCATCGACGGCTTCTTTTTCAATCTTTTTTTCCGGCATAAATTAAATATAATTAATCGTATAAATAATTTCCAGTGTTTTTTTCTGATTTATAGTAATATACTCACATGGTGAAAATACTAGCGGTTGTCGTTTTAATTTTGGTTATTTGGGTTTTAGCCCTTAATTCCGTTAAAAATACCGGTTCTAAGAATCTGCCGGAATCCGCTCCGCCATCGGAGCCATTAGAATCGACAGCTTCATCCAGGTTGGAGCAGTCTCCTGCAACCCCGGCGGCCGCGATTAAAACTTACAACTCACCACCGCCCATGCAGATTAACTCCTCTAAGAGTTATACAGCCATACTTAATACAACGGCAGGCCAAATTCAAATTCAACTGGACGCCTCTGTGACGCCAATAACCGTGAATAACTTTGTCTTTCTTGCCCGTCACAATTTTTACGACGATACAATTTTTCATCGCGTTATAAAAGGTTTTATGATTCAGGGAGGCGACCCCAAGGGCGACGGCACCGGCGGTCCCGGGTACACTTTCGCCGACGAGCCTTTTAGCGGCGAATACAGCCGCGGTACCGTCGCCATGGCCAACGCCGGGCCGAATACCAACGGCAGCCAGTTTTTTATTATGCAGGAAAACGCGAACCTCCCTAAAAACTACGTAATCTTTGGCAAAGTCACCAAAGGTCTGGATGTCGTTGATCGGATTGCCGAGGCCGCAGTTAAAGAATCCCCAGCCGGAGAAATGTCTTCGCCCGCGGAACCCGTAAAAATAACCTCTGTTTTTATCGAGGAAAATTAATTAAAAAGTGTATTTTTTTAGAAACCGGTTTTTAACTCCTTCCACAATCAAAAGGTAAGTGGTTGTAAGAAAAATAAGTAAAAGAAAATAAAGTCTTGGCGGACGAACCAGCCCCAGCGAAGAAGCGAGGAACGAAAAAGGAATGTACAAACCGATTCCCACCATAGTAAGGCAGGTTAAAAGAAGCCAACGGCCAGGCCGACTCTTAAAAAACGGGGTGCGTGAAGTGCGGATTATAAAGACGACTAGGATTTCCGTGGCCACCGACTCAATAAACCAACCGGTCTGAAAAAGCTGCTGATTAGCGTGGAAAACAAAGATCATAAGTCCGAAGGTTAAATAATCGTAAATGGAGCTAATCGGCCCAAAAAAGATCATATACTTTTTAATAAAATCTATGTTCCAATGCCGCGGTTTAAGTAAAGACTCCTCATCAACATTATCGGTAGGCAGACTCATTTGGGAAAGGTCATAAAGGCCGTTGGTTAAAAGAATCTGAACCGGTGTCATAGGTAGAAAAGGCAAAAGGAGCGAAGCGCCGGCGGCCGAAAACATGTTGCCGAAGTTAGAACTGGTGCTCATAAGAATGTACTTAATGGTGTTGTTAAAAGTTTTACGGCCCTCCACAATACCGTCGGCAATAACCCCCAAACCTTTGCGAAGAAGGACTACTGACGCGGCATCCTTAGCCACATCTGCACCGCTATTTACGGAGAGCCCCACATCGGCGTTGTGCAGAGCAGGCACGTCATTAACCCCGTCTCCTAAATAACCCACCGTGTGGCCCAAATTCTGAAGAATCTTGATTATTCTTAATTTTTGTTCAGGATTAACCCGCGCAAAAATATTATAGCGGCTAATTTTATTTTTAAGTTCGGTTTCGTTCAGACGCTCAAGTTCTTCGCCAAGGACTATACTCTCATGAGCCATACCCACCTCCCCGCAAATAATTCCGGTAACAACTTCGTTATCACCGGTGATTACCTTAACCTCAACTTTTAATGATTTAAGTTTTTGCAAAGCCTCGATAGCGGTTTTCTTTGGGCTGTCGGAAAAAGTAATAAAACCGACAAATTCCAGATTTTGAGCATCTTTCCAGTCAAAACTTTTTTCTTTTTCTACTCTCTTTAAGGCTACGGCTACTATTCTTAGGCCTTGGCGGCTTAAAGTCCGAAACTTAGTCAGGGCCGATTCCCGATCGGAATCTGATTGGCAAGCGGCTAAAACCGATTCCGGAGCTCCTTTGACAATAAAAAAGATTCCCTCAGTGGTTTTGGCTGCCGTAAACATTAGACGACGCGTAAAATCAAAAGGCTCTTCGTCCAGCTTAACAATCCCGCTTTTAGCTTCAACCTTGTGCTTAAGGGCGTACTCCCAAATTGATTTATCAATAGCATCACCGATAACCTCATGGTGCACCACAGCTTGATTGCAGATAACCGCCGACTTTAAAAGTACTTCTTCGCTGAATTTTTTGGCGGGGAAAAATCCGGCGACTTCAATTTTTCCTTCGGTGAGAGTGCCGGTTTTATCGGTGCACAAAATGTCCATGTTGCCCAAATTTTCCACGGCGGCCAGTCTTTTAACGACCACGTGTTTTTTGGCCAGCCTTCCGGCGCCGTGGGATAAGGTAACCGTAACAATGACAGGTAAAAGTTCCGGGGTTAAACCCACAGCAATGGCCAGGGCAAAAAGCAGGGATTCAATTATTGGGCGGCCAAATAGTGAATTGGCGGCAAAAATGACGACGGTTAAAACGATAATGACTTTAATAATTAAATTTCCGAATTGCGCCAGCCCTTTTTGGAATTCGGTAGTGGGTCTTACAAAGGTAGATGTTTTTGCAATCCGGCCGAATTCCGTTGTTTGGCCTACGCCAATGACCGCCCCGCGGCCTGAGCCGTTTTCCACATTGGTTCCCATAAAGCCGATGTTTCTAGACGGGGTGGGAGAAACTTCCGAAGTTTTTGATTGCGGTTGTGCTTCTCCGGTTAAAGACGACTCGTTAATTTCTAAATTGCGGGCTTCAATTATTCTTAGATCTGCCGGAACAATGCTTCCCGGAGATAAATAGATAATGTCCCCTACAGCAAGCTGGGAAACCGGAATTTCTTTTTTTTCACCGCCGCGCTCAACCAGTGCGGTTAGCGATATTTTCTTGAGCAAATCGTCCACGGTTTTTTCGGCGCTGAACTCATTCCAAAAACCGAAGAGGATGCTTACGATTATCAATAGAAAAATATAATAAGAGCTCATTGTCTGGCCGAGGAGATAAGAAATTAAAGTTGCGGATGCGAGGACAATAATCAAAGGATTGGTGGTAAATTGACGAGTTAAGATAGGTAAAAAAGCGGTTTTATGTTCGTTGATTATGTTTTTGCCAAATCGCTTCTGCCTTTTTTGGACTTCACTCTCGGTTAGACCTTGTTGCGTAACATTAAGGCTATCCAGAATTTCCGCAACACTTTTAACTGCCGCTGTTTTTAGGTCCATACTTTTGTATTTATAGTAACATTTGCTAAAATTAGTTAGAAGTCCAAGCCAGGGTAGCCAAGGCGGTCACGGCACGCGTCTGAAAAACGCGCTATCTCAGTTCGATTCTGAGCCCTGGCACCACGCGACGGTAGTTCAGTGGTAGAACGTCCCCTTGCCAAGGGGAAGGTCGAGGGTTCGAGTCCCTTCCGTCGCTCCATTTTAAGAAGGATGATGCTCTTTAGGTAGGTAGAGATTTAGCCTGAATAAATTAGCGAAGAAGCGCGCTTGTAGCTCAATCGGATAGAGCAACTCCCTTCTAAGGAGTAGGTTGGCAGTTCGACTCTGCCCAAGCGCACCATTTAAACAAAACCTCTTTTTATTTGTTTAGCAAAAGTCAAAATTCGATAATCCAGCTCCCGAATGCCATTAAGTTCGTAAATCTGCATGGTGGAAAAAATCTTTTTCTCTTTAGGGTTGAGCCCCAAGAGTTTAATACCCTCGTCAACTTTTTCCGACGTTCGGGCTTCTATCTCTAAATAAGGTTTAATTAATGGCCAGAAATCAAGATCAAATTCGATGTCATTAAAAGTGTATCTTATTCGCCGGTTTTCTTCTAAGAACTTCTCGGCCAACCCCAAGTTTAGTAAAAGCTCGGCAGTTCGCTTGAAGTCGCTGACGATAATTTCAATCTCCTGCATTCCCTTATCGTTTTTTCCCTCCCTGCCCATGCCCAGCCGTTTCTTAAAAGTTAGAGTTACTTTGTCGGCCTCGTCGCGCAGACGCAGATAGGCTCCTTGGTTGTTTAGTCTTAAGTCCGGATAATCAAAAACCCGCCTTTTGTAAATACGATCGAATTCTTTTTTGGCCCCTAGAGTTTTTAATTTTGACTCGATTATATTTGTGTCTATATTCAAAAACTTAACTTCAAACTCTTCCATAATCTATTTTGTTATTTTACCACTGCGATTATAGAATAAATAGGATGACTGCCCGAAGAATTCTACTGACGGCGGCAATTCTGGTTGCTGTCTTAGCTTTTACTAAAACTGACATTTTACTGGCCGCCGGTTCCGGCCCGTCCTCGTCAATTACCCTGTCGCCCTCATCACCTGACGGCGCCAACGGCTGGTATGTGAGCCCCGTTAACGTTACGATTTCGGCTTCTGACCTTACCTCCGGTATAAAAAGCATTAATTGGCGTTTGGATTCCGGCACCTGGAACAGCCAAACTTTTAGCAACACGCTGAACCTAGCTCAAAATCCTTCTTTTGAGCAAATCTCCGGCTCACAAATTAACGGTTGGGCATTTGGTGGCTTGGCCAGTTCCACAGGGATACCCGATTCCACCACGGCTGAGTTCGGTGCGGTAAGTGCCAAGATAATTTCCGTGGAAAACGGCTGGAGCGGCTTTAACAACCAGTCTAATTATATTCCGGTTTCGCCCTTTTCGAACATGACGGCTTCGGTGTGGGTTAAAACCCAAGATGTAAACGGGAACGGGGCTTACTTTAAGGTTTACGCTCTAAGCGGCTCGAACCCTCTCTTACTTACCTCATCGCCGTCAATTACCGCCTCAACCTCGGGTTTCGTTCGAATCAGCCAAACCTTTGTTGTGAGTGCCAACAACGCCTATGGAATTTATATTGACTTGGGAATATTTGGCACGGGTACGGTTTGGTATGACGGGGTGACCGTTACTAATAGCTCAACGGATACCCAAGTTAATCAGATATATTCTCAAAACGGGCAGCAAACCTTGGAATACTACGCAGTTAATAATAATAACGTTAGTGAAAGCCCGCATAATTTTGTTAATTTCGATATCGACACCGGAGTGCCCACCAACTGGCGTAATTTTGATTCGGAACAAAAAGGCAACGACCACACCCTCCAAAGTTCGATTAGCGTCGATGACACCACGGCGGGCATTGATTCCGGTTCGGGGGCTTTTCAATATTCGGTAGACGGCGGCGATACCTGGGGTTATTATTCAAACCTCACTGGCTGCTCCAGCGGGTGGGTGAGCAATGGATGGTACCCAACTGGTACGGATCTGGAAAACGGAGGCCACACGGCCCAACTTTCCACGCCGGCGGTGGATTACTGCAACTCCAACTGGTCAACCTGCAAGATAATCCGATTTAGGGCGTCCGACCTGGCCGGAAACAGCTCAAGCAAAGATATATGTATATTTGGCTCTTATTTTGATGTGAGTGGGGATGTAGGCACTCTAAACTCTATCAACATGACCCAATCGGGTACCACCTACAATACGGATGGTATTATAATTGCCGCCGGCACGGTGAGCAACTTTACCTCGTCCAACAGCTGGGTGGTGCAAAACTATTCGCAGGGCGACATTCCAACTTACAGTCAGCTTATTTCACAATTCCCAACCAGCGCTCCGCTACCCTCGGGAAAACTGCCGACCCAAAGCGGGTTGTATTTCAACAACGGCTCTCTGTATGTGAATTCGCAGACGATTCCCGCCAACTTTTCCGGTAGTACTTTTTCGGCCGTAATTTTTGTGAACGGAGATTTAAGGTTAAACTCTAATTACTCACTCTCACCAAGTAGCGCTTTAGTCTATATTGTTTCCGGCAATGTAGAGATTGATAAAAGTGTAACCAGTATCTCCGGAGTTTTTATTTCAGACCAAAATATTAACGTTTCCTACAACGGCAGTTCTGGCCAGGCCATAACAATTAACGGCAGTTTGTTGGGCGATACCCTAACCCTTTCCCGAACCGTTAAAAAGAATTCCGGAGCCTCGCTGACCGTTAATTACGATCCTACCTATTTAACCAAAGCAGCCCCGCTTTTAGGCTCCGGCCGCATCTCCTGGCAGGAGGTCCAATAAAATTTTTAAGCAACCCAAAGATAATTAATAAATCGGGTCAAAAGATATAACTGAAAAATAAAGGATGAGGCGGCGAAAATATAAAATAACAACTTAGGTCTAATCGAGCTTAAAAGGTTACCGGCGATTAAGAAGACGGGAAAAACCGGAAGCAGGTAGCGTATAAGGCTTTCCGTCTTGCCGGAACTTAGGGGAATAAGTATTAAAATTAGACTATAAACGAGATAATTTTTTCCAAGCTTTTTGTAAACTAACGGCAGGAGAGCCAAGAAAGCTAGCCCGAAGAGAAAATCACAGTATCTGAATAATCCCCCGCCCCGGTTTTTAATTAAATCGTAAGCCGCAGAAAAAATTGTGATGGGTGGGAAAACCATTGATTTCCAGTAGTGGAACCGGCCCCACTCCCAGACTCCTCTAACAAATAACAGAGGATCCCCAAAATAGAGCTTGAGGTAAATAAGGTAGGAGAGGAGACCCAAGATACTAATTGCAAACAATAAAAGTTTCCTGGTTATTCTTGTGTTCATGACCAATAAAGCCGCTGACAGACCAACACCCGAAAACCGCGTCGCCGTAGCGAGGGCGCTTACAAAGGAGGCCGACTTAAACCGGCCGGCTTCTAAAAGACAAAAAAAGGTTAGTGCCTGAATTAAAAATAGACTTTCGCTGTAGCCGGAGATTAGGTAAAACGACGACGGAAAAACCGCCAGAAGAATTAGTGCTTTTTGGGCCGCTGGCCGCCCGATAATTTTGACTCCCAGGTTGTAGAACAGAATAAAAATAATCAAGCAAAAAAAGTTTGACAGGAAAAAATCTATTTTATAAATGGAAATACCGGTGAGCGATAAAGATTTAAGGACTAACGGCCATAGGGGAAAGAAAGCTTGGTTTGGGTATTCGTAGCCCTTAATGGCTATTTCCAAATAGTGACCGCTATCCCAAAGCGTAATCCAGCTTAAATAAAGTCTTTGAAATTGTGTAGTGCTATCAAAGGAAAAAATACGGCCTTGAAAAAGGATTTGGAAAATGAAAATAAGAGAACGCCAGACAAAGTAAACAAAAACTGGAAAAACGATAAAGTTGCAAACCTTTTTGTACAATACTAAAAAAGTACTCACGTTCGTGAACAATATTAGAAAATGGTGGGTCGCGAGGGAATCGAACCCTCAACCTACCGCTTAAGAGTCCGGCTAAGCCTGATCTAACCGGTTGAGCTAGCGACCCTGAAGATGGTGCGCTCGGAGGGATTCGAACCCACGACCAATCGCTTAAGAGGCGACTGCTCTGCCACTGAGCTACGAGCGCGTTGCTTAGAGGGACTACGAAATTGGTGCCGATGAAGGGACTCGAACCCCCAACCTTTCGCTCCGAAGGCGAACGCTCTATCCAGTTGAGCTACATCGGCCGGTGTCTTTCTAGATGCTACAATACTTTACAGGTCTGGTAAAATTTAATTATGAACGAAAGTCCCTTTGATAATGCCTTAAAACAGCTGAATTTGGCCCTAATCGTAATGAAAAAAGGCCTTAATTCTGACGAAAAAAGAATTCTTGAAAGGAAAGTAGGAAGATTAAAATTTCCTGAAAGAATTATTCATGCCTGGTTTCCGGTTAAAATGGATAACGACAGCGAAAAGATTTTTGAAGGGTACCGGGTTCAGTACAACAACTCCCGTGGCCCGTACAAAGGAGGCATACGCTTTCACCCCCAGGTGAGTCTCGAGGAAGTTAAAGCCCTTGCTTTTTGGATGACGGTTAAATGCGCCGTGGTTAACATTCCTCTTGGCGGAGGCAAGGGCGGTGTGATTGTTAATCCTAAGGAATTAAGCGATAAAGAACTGGAAAGATTGAGCCGCGGCTATGTAAGGGCCATGGGTTCAAACTTCGGCCCCTATTTAGATATTCCGGCTCCCGATGTGAACACTAACCCCAAAATAATGGCCTGGATGGTCGATGAATTTATAAAAAATCAAAGATCAAGATTAAAAGCGGCTGGTTTAAAAAATAAGGACGGGGACTGGCTGGCAGCGTTCACTGGAAAACCTTTAGACAAGGGTGGTTCAGAAGGCCGGGTGGAGGCCACCGCCCGCGGCGGATTCTATATACTCGAATCGTTGCTTCATAAGTTACGGAAGCCCTACAAAACCATTGCCGTTCAAGGGATGGGCAATGTGGGGGGAATTTTTGCCCGGTTGGCATCATTGGCAGGTTTTAAGATTGTTGCCGTTTCTGATTCTAGAGGCGGCGTTTACAACCCCGAGGGTTTGGATATTAAGCTCCTTTCCCTCTATAAAGAGCAGACGGGCGGGGTTAAGGATTTTCCTAACGCAGATAATATTAGCAACGAGAAACTTTTAGAATTGCCGGTGGATATTCTGGTGCCGGCCGCGCTGGAATCGGTCTTTACGGCATCGAACGCCAAACAGGTTAAGGCCAAGATAATTTTGGAACTGGCCAACGGACCCACCACACCTGAAGCCGATAAAATTTTTGACCACAAAAAGATCTTAGTTGTACCAGATTTCCTGGCCAACAGCGGAGGCGTAACCGTCTCGTATTTTGAATGGTTCCAAAATATTCATAACCAGAGCTGGACGGAGAGTAAAGTTAATCGCCTGCTTAAAAACAAAATGGAAGAGGCTTTTGCCAAAGTTTGGACAACAAGCAAAAAGTACCACTCCGGTCTTCGCACCGCCGCCTACATAACTGCCCTCTCCCGAATTTTTAAGGCCATGAAATGACCCCGGTCGGTTCTTTGCGTTGGGGTCGCCTCTAGGAAGACGCATGGTAACAAAGTATTATTTAAGAAGACTTCCCTGATATAAAGGACTAGCCACTACTTGTTTCCAGGCGTTAAGGGAATTCTGGGATGAGTCAACAGCCCAACTCACTGTTGGTCGGTTAGGTTTTGTTGGGTTGTAATCACTGGGGCCATTGAACCAGTTGACAAGTTTGACGTCAGGGAACAACGTCGGAATTGCGGTTAAGAATCCCTGCGTGATCCAATTAGCCTTGGCCATCGGATCATTGGGATTTTCTACCGCCCCAACTTCATAAAAAGATATCGGTCGGTGAGTAAAAGTTTTTATAAAGTTGTAAGTGGGCTGGAAATCATTCTGCAGAGCCCCTTTATTAGTCGATGCCAGATTGCTATAGCCGTCCAGAGCGACCCAGTCAACATAGTCGTCCCCGGGATATAACCGCTTTAGAATATCACCGTATTGATTAATCGTGTTGGAATCAATAACACTGGCGGCCAGACACCAGGCGAACTGGACGTTGGTGGCTCCCTCCTTGCGGAAAATATCTACAACATGCTTCCAAGCAGTGACAAAATCTGCCGGATTAGTGTTTCCTTGGCCCTCTGCGTTATATCCCCAGGGATACCAAGGCCCGTCCACTTCTGCAAAGACGCGCATGATAAAAGGATAATGATAGTCCGCTACTGCCTGGGCAGTCTGAGTTATATAATCGTCATGTTTACCCGAGTTAATAGCGGCCCAGGAGAAATCGGTTTGACCTTTGGTCAAAGGCGATCCTTTGGATGCATCCCAGTTTATCCCGGGCATGATTCCACGTGTCCGGAACTGATCCAGGAGACGGGGATCAAATTTCTGATAGGCACCGGTGGTGGGGTTCTCCCATCTGACCGAAAACCAGGCAAAGGCCGGTTTCTTCCCTACCTCTGCAACGTACTGATCTATGGCAGTTCCGTGACTGAACGGGTCAGATGCTGGTTCATAGACACCAAGGGCTATACCGGAGGATGGAATTACTGAAGGATTATTTGAACTTTGGGAATTGTTCGTGTTTGGGACACTGCTATTATTTTGGAAAGGCCTGATTAAGTTAAGAGGATGTAAAAGCCTTTTTGGGTATAAAAGAATAAAAACACTAACTAGTAATCCAAAAGAAATTAATAGGTACTTAAGCATAATTTATAGAGCTGAGGTTTGGGGTGAGCGATGGGACTTGAACCCACAACCCCCGGCTTCACAGGCCAGTGCTCTAACCAATTGAGCTACGCTCACCGTGTCCCATACCTTTAATTTTATCACGAAAGGCGAAGGTGGTCTTTGTAGTACTCCTCGTAATCTCTTTTAAGACCCTTGAGTAAAGGTTCAAAGGCCAGTCCTAAAGATTTTAGCTTTTGGTTGCTAAAAATCAGGTTTTCGTTGGCAAACGGGAACTGGTTCTCGTCGTAGTTCTTCCCATCAGTTTTGGGGTTGTGTTCAATAATTGCCTTTCGCCCCGCTATTTTGGCCATTTCCAAAACCAACCCATCCAAGGTTATTAAATCATCTCCAGCGCAGTTAAAAGCTCCGGGAATTTTCTTCTCGGCCAGAAGAGCGATGGTGTTAGCAACCTTTTTGGCGAAAACGAATTGTACCACCGCCTGCCCATTGCCCGGAACAATAATTGGCTCACCGCTAATTATCTTATGGTAGATGAAGCGCTCTCGCTCAACGTAATTTCGCGGACCAAGAATGTAGACCGGCCGAACCGAAGCATAGTCGCAACCGCTTTTTTTAAGAACCTCTTCAACTTCCATTTTGCCTTGTCCGTAATCGCCGAACGGGCTCCAAGGACCCAAAGGAAATTCCTCCGTAATCGGAAAAATCTCCGACTTTTTGTAACTGGCCACCGAACCGAAGTTGACGTAAAAATCAAATTTTAATTCTTTAACGGCGGTTTCTGCCTGGCGTCCGTTGTAGGCGCAGGTATCAATAACCGCATCAAATTTATTGGTAACGGCGCTAAACCCCCCGTTACGGTCGCCAATAATCTGCTTAAAGTTTTTGTTTAAGTTTTGACCGTATTTATGGCCGCGATTAAAAATAGTTACTTCATGCCCGTGCTGCGTAAGTCTGTCGGTAAGAAGCGGCCCAACAAACCTGGAACCGCCAATAACAAGAATCTTCACGTATCTATTATAATATATTCTGATTCTGGAGCCGTCGTCCTTCCGTAGTGGGACTCCTTCCCAGAATGACGCTTAGTACTAATATGAAGGCAAAAATTTTATTTCTAATCTCGGTGTCTTTAGTTCTTATCGGACCTGTTTGGTTGATTGTGAGGAGTCCAAGAAATAACAACGATACCGGACAGAAAAAAATTGAAGTTGCGGCAAGCTTTTATCCTTTGGCTTTTTTTGCCCAAGAAATCGGCGGCAACCGGGCTAAGGTGATCAATATTACTCCATCCGGCGCCGAACCCCACGACTATGAACCAACACCAAAAGATTTACTCAGTGTTTACCGCTCTTCTGTTTTCATTTTAAACGGCGGCGGAATTGATCCCTGGGCTCAGAAAATTGTTCCGGAACTTAAAGCCAGGGGAGTAATTGTTGTTAACATGAGCGAGATTATAAAGATGCGGCAGGAAATTCCCGGCGAGCCATCCACTGCCGACCCGCACATATGGCTCTCGCCTACTTTGGCTGAGGAAGAAGTGTTTGCAATTTCTAGGTCATTAATAAAAGCAGATATCCAAGGCAAACTAGACTATGAAGAAAATCGAGATAGAGTTGTTAATGAACTTAAAGCCGTTGACGGCGAATATCGGTCGGGGCTGTCATCCTGCCGGCAGAAAGACTTCGTGACCACCCACGCTGCCTTCGGCTATTTGGCCGAGCGATATCACCTTTCCCAGGTTTCTATTACCGGCCTCTCGCCCGATGCCGAACCTTCGCCGCAGAAATTATCCGAAATAGTTAAAATAATTAGGGAAAAGAGAATAAAATATATTCTGTTTGAAACTTTAGTGAGTCCCAAACTAGCTCAAACTTTGGCATATGAGACCGGAATTAAAACGCTAACGCTCAACCCTCTGGAAGGGCTAACGTGGGCGCAAAAGGCCAACAGCGTAGATTACTTTTCTGTCATGAGGGATAATTTGAAGGTTTTAAAAACGGCAATGGAATGTTCTTAGTATGTCTACATTAAAGGTGATTGAAGTAAAAAACTTAAGTTTTAAGTATGGTCAAAGTTTTGCTTTGGATAAGGTGAGTTTTGATGTTGCCGACGGGGATTATTTGGGAATAATTGGGCCGAATGGTGGCGGCAAATCAACCCTGCTTAAAATTATTTTGGGAATTATTCGGCCGGATTCCGGCGAAGTCCGTGTTTTTGGTCAACCGGTAAACAATCTGCGCCAGGAGAAATCCTATATTGGCTACGTGCCTCAACGGCTTTCCGAACTGGGTTATAATTTTCCGGCGACCGTACTTGAAGTGGTTGAAAGCGGTCGCACTCCTCTCTTGGGTTTTTTTCCCCGTTTGACTAACAAAGATAAAAAAGAGGTAGAGAAAGCACTGGTTTTCACAAAAACGTCCGACCTAAAACAAAAGTTGATCGGTAACCTTTCCGGCGGCCAACTTCAGCGTGTCTTAATCGCCCGGGCTCTCTGCAGCTCTCCTAAAATACTGATTCTCGACGAACCCACAAGCGGGGTTGATGTTGGCACCGAAGGGCAATTTTACGACACTTTATGTGAACTCAACACTTCATTAGGAATCACCGTTCTTCTTGTTTCTCACGATATCGATGTCGTTGCTAAAGAAGTACGCTCTCTTTTACTTCTCAACAAAAAAGTGGTCGCTTATGGCTCGGCTCAGGGCTTAATTAACGAACGATATTTAGAAGAACTTTACGGTGCAAAATTTAGTTTTTTAAAACACCAGCATTAATTATGTGGGAGCTATTTCAATACGGCTTTATTCAAAGAGCTTTTCTGGCCGGTATAATTACCGCCGTTATCGCGCCGATTATTGGAATTTTCTTGGTGGTGCGCCGTTATTCACTTATGGCCGATACTCTGGCGCACATTTCTTTGGTAGGCGTAGCCGCGGGATTACTTACTAATACAAATCCTGTCATTGCTTCGCTGATTGTTTCCATCGGCTCTTCTTTTCTAATTGAGCGGCTTCGTGAAAGCAAAAAGGTTTTCGGCGAGTCTGTTTTAGCCCTTTTCCTTTCCGGCGGTTTAGCCCTAGCCGTAGTTTTAGTAAGCCTTTCTCACGGTTTCAGTGTTGACTTAATAAGTTACCTCTTTGGCAGCATTTCCACCGTTTCAGTTTTTGACCTATATGTTATTGCCCTGCTGGCTCTAATCATTTGTTTTACAACTATTTTTTTATTTCGTCAGTTTTTTATAGTTTCCTTTAACGAGGAGCTGGCCTCCGCCGGCGGTT
Organism: Patescibacteria group bacterium; assembly: GCA_023474425.1. GTDB lineage: Bacteria > Patescibacteriota > WWE3 > JAMCXX01 > JAMCXX01 > JAMCXX01. The sequence goes on from JAMCXX010000001.1 coordinate 43,836, forward strand.
TAAAAGTTCACTTCCTGAATAATATACTTATTGTTTTGGCCGCGGCCACAGTGGTTCTTTCCCTGCGGATTGTAGGAGCATTGCTCATTGGTGCCTTGATGATTATTCCCGTTATTTCAGCCATTCAGTTTAAAAAAGGGTTTCTTAAAACACTTTTTATTTCGATATTTATTTCGCTCTTGAGCGTAATTCTTGGTCTTTTGTCTTCTTACTATCTTAATCTGCCCAGCGGCGCAACCATTGTCGTCGTTTCTCTAATTATTTTCGGTTTTAGTTTAATCCTCAACTAGAGTCCTACTTTTTTCTTAAATTCACAACAAAAACATAACACCAAAGGACTATGTTTTTTTGTTGCGGAATACAACAATGTCATACGCCTTTGGCGGTACGAATTTGTTGTGAGTCTAAAAAGATAATAGGACAGAATAAAAAAGATTAAATAATTTAGAGGGCTCTCCAGTCGGAAAAATTTAAGAAGCGGTCGGCCGGTGAAAAGAAACCCGCAAGGTTAGGGCCCGTAATACCGGTTTTAAAGTAATATTGATAAAGCGGGTGATAAAGAAAAATGGCCGGCACATCGGCGCCCCACGTTTTTAAAAAGTTCTGGTAGTCTATAGTTCTTGTTCTAGGGTCGTTGGTGCTGCGACCTTCCTCCAAAGAGCGGTCAGCCAGAGCCGAACTATAACTGGTAAAATTTAATCCGGGTAAATCTTTCTGTGAAGAATGCCACAAAACATAGACATCCGGGTCGCGGCCTACTTCTTGGCCATAAAGTAGGGCCTGGAAATCTTTTTTTGCTACGACCTCACTAAATATTTTTTCGAGCGGTACTTCGGTGATTGAAACGCTAATCCCTAAAGGTTGCCACGCCTCTTTGATTATTTGAGCAATTTTTGAAAATGGTTGTTCGTTTTTTTTCTTGCTAATGGGAATAGTTAGAGAAAGAGTTTGGTTGTAGGGCTTTACCGTCTCTTTGTTATTAAAGGGCAGAGAATAAGACGGGTCGGCGGTTGGATTTACAAAAGTGTATTCCAAGGGCCCGTAAGCTACGACAGCCTGACCACCAAAGACCTGATTTACAATTTCCTGTTTTGGCAGGAATTTTAAAAGATTTTCACGCAAACCCTGGTCGGTCAATGGTTCGGTAGCCGTGTTGAAAAATAAAATATAACTGCGTGAGCCCATAGGGGCGCTAACTTTATTGAAATTATGTACGTTTCCGAAGTTGGCTGTAGTACCAAATGAGTCGATTTCTCCCAACTTCGCTGCTGTTAAAAGATCTTCGTCGTTAGCATAAAAAATAAAAACAATCCGGCTAAATTTATAGTTATTTTTCTGCCAGGGCCAAGCTCGGGTAAGTATAATGGAGGAAACCTTGCTGGAACTTTTAATACGGGCTATACGAAAATCACCTATTCCTACCTGGTTTAATCCCGGTTTAGCTTCTCCGCCATAGTCGACTGGCATAAGATACTGGGTCATTAAATCCAGAAAAGGGGCGTAGACATTTTGGCTAAGACGAAAACGCACCGTGTATTTGTCCAGCCTATCCACCGAAACGGATTGCAGGTTTTCCTTGCCGACAGTATAAATTACGTCGTCAGAGGTCAATTCTTTGCCGTTGTGCCAGAATACTCCTTTCTTTAGATGGAAGGTATACTCCTTTTTATCATCGGAGATGGTGTAAGATTCGGCTAAATCCGGCACAATGTTGCCTTTTTCATCGTATTTTAAAAGCCCTCTAAAAATAAATTCGGCCAAGTCTCTATCCGGCTGATTGGTAGTAATACTCAGCGGGTAAAGATCCCGCGGTTGGCCGACAATTCCCTCCCTTAGAGTGGGCTGTGGAATAAAAGAGTTAATAAAAGCTAAAAGAGAAAGTAAGAAGGAGAGAACCATAAATTACCTTGTTTTAATACAGAACGAAGTTGATGATAGACAGCAGGAAAAAGACAGCAGCCACCAGCAGCGTAGTATAAAAAATAGTTTTTTCCAAACCTCTTTTCGAACGGTAAACGGAAACAAAACTGCCAAAAGTCGGGTTAAGACCGCCGGGTTTTCCTTGAATCATAATTAGGATGATTAAAAGTACCGAGAAAACTAATTGTAAAATATAAATAAAGTTTTTATTCATAAACCACGTTTTTACCCAATGGCCGCCCAAAGGAGACTATTAAGAAAACCTAATCCGGCAGCAGTCACGATGTAAGTCCAAACGCCGGAAAAGTAAAGCGGGCCAATATTATAGCCTAATAGGTTAAAGACGTTAAGGCTAAAAGCACTAATCGTAAAACCGGTTACCACTAAAGTTACCATATATAGAAAGAGGACGTTCATGAGTGATGAGAGCAGCCCGAAGGTTAAAAGATTTAGGGGAAAAAGAAGAATTTTCAAAATCGGCTTAACGAAGATTGTAAGAAAGCCGAAAACAACTGCGGCCAAAAAGAGACTTTGCCAGGAGGCAAAACGAACGCCCGGAAAAACCAAAGCCAAAAGATAAATGGAGACTGCGTTAAAGATAACCGTCTTAATTACCCACCTCATCCTTTAATCTTAACAACTGGTGGTATTTCTTGGCAAAACGGTGTGACTCATCACGAATGCGGACTAAAAGTTCCATTATCGGTTGGTTTTTGGCAATACGATAATACCGACCTTTGAAATAAATTTGTTCTAATCTTTTGGCCAAACCGATTACAGGAATACTAAAAAAGATTCCCAAAATTGTTTCGGCGATTTTTGCCTGGCCGGCTCCGCCGTCGACTAAAACCAGGTCCGGTTTGGGCCAATTATCATGCTTCGACCTTCTACTTAAAACCTCCGCCATCATTTGGTAGTCGTTAATGCCTTTGACATTTTTTACTTTAAATCGCTTATACTCCTCTTTCTGCGGCAGTCCGTTTATAAAGACAACCATCGAAGCCGTCGGCTGATTTCCGTTGAGGTTGGAGATATCATAGGCCTCCACACGAAAACCATCTTTATTCGCATTTAAACGGTAATTGCTCTTATCGTTGACAAATTCAGCTAAATCGTTGTTTTCCAACCGTCGGCGGTCCCGAATAAGAAAAGGGTTTTGGCGGTAATCCTCGGGGCTAAATTTTATTTCGCGGATTTTTTTTATAACCTCCAATTTCTGTTTAACTTCCTCCGCTTTTTCGAAATCCAAAATTTGCGAATACCGAATCATGGAATCCGTAAGCTCTTTCTCCAAATTCTCCGAGCCCTCGGAGAGAAAACGCCGAATGCTTTTTAGCGAATTCAGATACTCAAAGCGGCCAATCATACCGGCACAAGGAGCTTGGCAGAGGCCTAAATCAAAATAAAGACAGCCGCGTCCCAGCTTCCGATATTTATTGAATTTAGTTTGGCTGCAGTCGCGGAAGTTAAACATTTTTCGCAAAGAACGAAGAACTTTTTTAATCGAACTCCCTTGGGGAAAGGGACCAAAATAGGAAGCGGCGTCTGGCTCCCGACGACGAACCAAGAGAACACGTGGAAAACTTTGACGATGGGAATTTTCGACTTTAACCAAAAGATAACTTTTATCGTCTTTGAGGGCTATATTGTACTTCGGTTTTAAGCGTTTAATAATGTCGGCCTCGAGAATAAGGGCGTCAACTTCGCTGGCCGTTTCTATTGTTTCAAGGCTAAAGGACTCATTGACCATAGTTCTGGTCCGGTCTGAAAGTAAATTTTCCTGAAAATAATAACTTAACCGCTCACGAAGATTCTTGGCTTTGCCTACATAAATCGGCTCGCCCATCTTATTTTTAAATATATAAATACCGGAACGACGGCTTGAGTTCGCAAAGTAATTTCGGTTAATCACGTCTGGTATTGTATCATTTAATAGCTTATGAATTTGCGTCGGCGTCTTGGTCTTGCCTCCGTATTTTTTGCTTTAATATTCTGCTTTTCTTCCAGAAAATCCTTGGCCGATGTCGCTTATACTTTTAATTACAGTGTTGAAGATACGGGGCAAACAAATGTTACGGTTAACGGTTCTCTTTATAATCCCAGTCCCGACGTTTACGTCTCCGAGTATTCCCTAACCTTAGGGCTTAGCAATGTCGACAATATTACCGCCTCCGACCGGTTAGGCAAACTTACACCCGACGTTCACAAAAAAGAGGGGCAGACTATAATTGACCTTAAGTTCAATGATAAGGTTGTTGGCGTAAATAAACCGCTCGTTTTTACGATTCAATTTACCTCAAACTCTATTGCCCAAAAAAACGGGCTGATTTGGGAAGTAACTCTGCCCAAGCCTTCCGAAACAGCTTCTCTTAAGGGTTACGACGTTTCGCTTTCGGTGCCTCTCTCATTTGGTCCGGTGATTTATAGCAGTCCGCCGCCGAATATAGAACAGAAAACCCTAACCAAACGAAACTTTAAATTTAACCGCGAGACACTTGGAAAAACAGGGGCTATTCTAAGCTTCGGACCTTACCAGCTTTATAGTTTTGATTTAAAATACAACCTAAAAAATTCCAATCTTTTTGAAGGAAAGGCTCAAGTTGCTCTGCCGCCTTCGATTTTTGGAGAACAGGAAGTAGTCTTTGACCGTATCTCTCCCACACCTATCACGGTAACCGAGGATGCTGACGGCAATTATGTAGCCGAGTTCCGTGTTGCTTCCGGCAAGACATTGACCGTTGAAGTCATTGGAAAAGTTAAGATACTCAATCCCAAGCGTGATTTGAGTGAGTCTGGTCCGGTTTCGGAAGTTCCGCTAAGCCTTTTACAAAGCTACACCTCGGCTCAAAAATATTGGGAGGTGGAAAGCCCCGAAATAAAGCAGCTGGTTAAAAGTGCGGTGGGAGCGGTTTTACCGAATGACAATGCCGCTCTTGTTGCTCAAAAACTTTTTTATTATGTAGCCTCGTATCTATCCTATGATGCGAATCGAATTAATCCGTCTCTCATAAGATTTGGCGCCTTAAAGGCGTTACAAAACCCTAAAGAGGCCGTCTGTATGGAATTCGCCGACCTTCTAACCTCTGCCTTGCGTGAGGCCGGACTGCCGGCCGAAGTTTTGGAAGGGTTTGCTTACACTAAAGACTCGATCAATCGTCCGGTAGTCGGTGATGTGCTCCATTCTTGGGTGAGGGTTTATTTGCCGAGAATTGGCTGGGTAGCCGTTGACCCAACCTGGACAAACACTACCGGGGGTTTAAATTATTTTAGTCAATTTGACACCAATCATTTTATTTTTGCTATTAACGGACACAATTCGGAGACACCGTACCCAGCCGGAGCCTATAAAATCTCCCCCGATCAAACCGGAGATATAAATGTGAAAGTTTTAGACGGGGTTAGCGATCTTAAAGAGGAAGGTCCAAAAATAAAAGTTTCCGCCGCGGAAAGCCTACCTAGGTCGTTTCTCTTTTTTCACAATCCGGGCGAACTGATTTTGACTTTTATCAATCAGGGAAGCCAAACCGCGTTTTCATCCACGGCAAAGTTAGATTCCGGTTATGTTGACCAACCGTCTCTAAATTTAGGCGATTTACCGCCGTTTGGTTCCATTACTCAAAAGTTTGATACGAGAGATAAGAAAATTTCCCCCGGCGAAATTGGCAGTCTTTCTTTTCTGGATTTTGACGGCAAAGTTTACCGCCTGCCTATTGAACTCTCTTACGGTACGGCAAAGCCCAAAACGGAAACTTTTATTTATATTTTTTCAGCTCTTGCCCCGTTCGGCTTTGCCGGATTGCTATTAGTTGTTCGGCGGTTCCTTCGCCGATAATTTGTCCGCCCTCATCTCCCCCCTCGGGGCCTAAATCAATTAGATAATCGCAATTTTTAATGACATCCAGGTTATGTTCAATTACCACAACACTGTTGCCTCGGGCAACAATTTTTTTTAAAATCCGTATTAGTTTTTCCAGGTCGGCAAAGTGTAAACCGGTGGTCGGTTCATCCAAAATATAAAGGGTTTTTCCGGTGGCTCTTTTGCTAAGTTCGGCGGCCAGTTTAACCCGCTGGGCCTCCCCGCCGGAAAGGGTGGTGGCGCTTTGCCCAAGTTTAATGTAGCCTAAGCCTACCTCCCAAAGAGTGGCCAGCCCCTTGTTAATTTGTGGGATCGGCTCAAAAAAATTAAGGGCCTGCTCCACCGTCATATCCAAAACTTCAGCAATGTTCTTGCCATTATAGCTGACTTCCAAAGTTTCGTCGTTATAACGTTTACCCTGACAGACATCGCACTTTACATAAACATCCGGCAGAAACTGCATTTCGATTTTAATTTCCCCGTCTCCCTGGCAAGCCTCGCAGCGCCCTCCCCGTCCGCCTTTGGCGGGAACGTTAAAAGAAAACCTTCCCGGCTCAAAGCCCTTGAGTCGGGCGTCGGGGGTTTTGGCAAAAAGCCGGCGGATTTCGTCGAAAACTTTAATGTAGGTGGCCGGATTGCTCCGCGGAGTTCGGCCAATCGGACTCTGGTCAATGGCAATAACCTTATCAATTTGGTCAAAGCCCTCATCAAATTCATAGAGTCCCGGTTTTTCCTGTTCCTTAAGACCTAAGTGGCGGCGCAAGGAGCGATACAGAGTATCCATAACCAAAGTCGACTTTCCCGATCCGGAGACTCCGGTAACCCCAACCATTTTTTTTAAGGGAATCTTGACGCTAATATTTTTTAAGTTGTGCTCGCGACAGTTGTGAAGAACTATATTCCCTGAATCATGAATCAAGAATTTAGAATCACGGGCGCTACTCTTTTCCCTTAATTCTTGATTCTTAATACTTAATTCAATTTTTCGGTGTCCGCTTAAATACTGGCCGGTTAATGATTTTGAGTCTTTCATCACTTCTTCGGGCGTGCCTTGGGAAATAAGTCTGCCTCCGTGTTCTCCGGCACCGGGCCCAATGTCAATAAGAAAATCGGCTTCTTTCATGGTTTGGGAGTCATGCTCCACAACCAAAACCGTGTTTCCCAAATCGCGCAGTTCCTTAAGCGTTTCAATAAGTTTGCTCTGGTCTTTGGGGTGAAGTCCGATTGACGGTTCGTCCAAGCAGTAGATAACCCCGGAAAGACCACTGCCGATTTGTGAGGCCAGCCTTATTCGCTGGGCTTCCCCGCCGGCCAGGCTTCCCGACTCCCGCGATATAGTTAAATAATCCAAGCCAACATCAATTAGAAATTTAAGGCGCGTCTTAATTTCCTTAAAAATCGCCGCGGCAATTTCCTGCTCCCTTACGGATAACGGGACCGATAACACCCAATTGTAAAGTTCTTTTATAGAGAACCCTGTAACCTCGCTAATATTTTTTTCGTCGATGGTCACGGAAAGGGCTTCTTTTTTAAGACGGGTGCCCAAACACTGCGGACAGGGGCGCCGAACCATAAATTTTTCGATTTCAAACCGAACAAACTCGGATTCCGTTTCGCGGTAACGCCGCTCTAAATTGGGGATAACCCCCTCGAAACTTTGCTCAAAACTCCGCAACTGGCCAAAGCGGTTGCGACCGCTGACCGTAAAATTACGCTCCGTACCGAAAAGCAAAACGTTTAGTGATTCTTTACTTAACTCCTTAAGCGGCCGATTAAGATTGATGTTCATCCTCTCGGCCACTTCTTGCAAAAGCCGAGAAAACCAGGAGTCGTGTTCTAAAAGTCTCGTCCAGGGCAAAACTCCCCCTTCGCTAATGCTTAGTTCGGGATTAATGACAATCTGCGGGTCAACCTTAAGTTCGAAGCCCAGGCCGGTACATTTAGGGCAGGCGCCGTGAGGACTGTTGAAAGAAAAAGAGCGGGGTTCTATTTCCGGAAGGGAAACATTATCCACCGGGCATGTGTATTTTTCGGAGTAGAGATGGTCAGAAAGTTTCTTGGGAAACTCTGGAAGCTCAAAAGTTTTATCCAAAACTTCGGAAATAATTACATTTCCGTCCGATATTCTGAATGACGCTTCAATTGATTGAATCAGCCGTGTCTTTGGTTCCGGACTTTTGGGAGACACCTTAGAGGGCTTACTGCTTGAATTTATTTGCGGTTTATTGATAATAAGGCGATCAATGACGACATCAATATTGTGCTTGTTAGTACGGATTAAACCGAAGTCTTCGCGAATATCGCGCACATGGCCGTCGACCCGCACTTTGCTAAAACCCTGCCTTTTTATATTCTCAAGAAGCTGACTAAACTCCCCCTTTCGATCTCTAACTACCGGCGCCAATACCAAAATTCTTATTCCCCTTTTACTTTCCACTTTCAACCCTGCCTTGCCGGCAGGCAGGTTTTCACTTTCAATTACCGTCTCGGCAATCTGCTGGGGTGTTTGGCGGCTGATTTCACGCCCGCAAACGGGGCAATGGGGGTGCCCCACTCGGGCAAAAAGGAGACGCAAAAAATCGTATATTTCGGTAACGGTGCCCACCGTGGAACGGGGATTCTTGGAAACGCTTTTTTGGTCAATGGAAATAGCGGGATTAAGTCCTTCTATGGAATCTACATCGGGCTTATCCATAACCCCCAAAAACTGACGGGCGTAGGCGCTTAAACTTTCCACGTAGCGCCGCTGGCCCTCGGCGTAAATGGTATCGAAAACCAGAGATGATTTGCCCGAACCGGAGACGCCGGTAACAACCACCAGCTTGTTTTTAGGAATATTGATATCTAGATTTTTTAAATTATTCTGCCGCGCTCCGCGAATTTTAATAAAGTCGTCCATAGGGTTTGATTAAAAACTCGGAATGAGCTAATATTGCCCAAAAGAAACCTAACCGTTAAGTTTAACACTTTCGGTAAATTTTTGGAAGAGAAAGGAGGTTTCCGTGGCTCTAAGAATCCACATTTCAATTGAGCGTGTCGCGCCAATCTTAACGCGCCGGCAGGGCAAGACGGCTTCGGTCAAAACCAGACTTAATGACGAGGAAATTGCGGCGCTGAATCGCTTTTCCGGTCTCTTGGAAACAATTTTCTCCGCCGACGAAGCGTCCGATGTTGATTTAGAAAGCCGGCAAAAGGAGCTCTTTCGGTTTGTAAAGGAAATTCTAACTCTTGGCAAATACCGCCGAATCCGCTCAACGGTCAAGGACATGCTCAAACCGGTTCTGGGCGATAGCCGTGTGAGCTCTCTGCTAACGTTGCGGCAGCTTCTAAAGGCTCGCTGAACAAAAAACCCGGTTCGCCAAACGACGAATCGGGTTTCGTTTTTTTATCGGCAGGGTTTGGGGGCAAAACGAATTTCGCCGATGCCGGAAATTTGCGAAAGAATCGCTTTGATGCCGCTTTGCGCTTCCAGGTCGGCATTTCTTAAAATCTGACCGTTCTTTACCGCTTCGCTCACTGACTCTTCTTCGGCTTTTTGACGGGCCAAAGTTCCCACATCCTGATCACCATGCTGTAGAATCCCCTGAATTTCAGTCTGTGTAGAGCCCGGCGTGTTGTCAAAATGCGACGAGACGACCACGGCGTCGGGCAGACAGATTGTTACGCTGTTGTTGCCCGATGAGACGCGAACGTCGGTCAGCGCCATCTGCTTGACGTTGACGCCAGCTTGCACGAGGTCTATCCCATGAAGGCGGATAACGTTGCCGTTTAATAAATTGGCGCCGATTTGCGCCAGAGGGTTAAGAACGGATGCGGCCGGTGCGTCGGACGAAACAATCGTCTGCGAGCGGTAGTCAAAGCCGTAGGTCTTGTTGACAGTAGCGGTTTGAGTAACCACCGAGCCGGACCAGCCTTCTTCGTTCGCGCCGCCCTGAATCTTTCCCAGCAAATACTTGGCCGTAATGGGAATGGGCGTCTGCCTGACTACGCCGTCAACGGCCGACTGAACCTTCTCCCGCGCCGCGGTTAGAGCCGCGTCTCCGGCTTTCTGGGTGAACGCGTTGGCCGCTTGCCCCAGCCATCCTTGAATCAGACCTCCCCCACCGCAGACGAAAAGAAAAATCAAAATCAGCAAAACAATAAGAACAGTTCGGCAGGACATCTCTCCTCCTTTAATTTGGATTTTTTTGGTGCGTTTGTAACTTTCTAAAAACTGCAAACAGCCTTTCCAATTTTTAGAAAACGGGGCAGCAAACGTTGGACTTCTCCCAACCATTTACTGCCCGCGAATTTTACTCTTTTTGTCTCTCCTCAAGTAAATTAACCGCGTTTGAACCGGCTTCGCGAATGGTTTCGGCCGCACGATCGGCTAAACCCGGCGAGAGGGCTGACATTTGACGCAAAGCTCCTTCAACTAACCTCCGCCCGGCTTCGGATTTAGCCAGCAGCTTGAGGGTAGCAGGGTCGTGCAAGGTTTTAGACTGCCAACCCTGGCGCGTCTGCCACATCTGCCAACCAAAAATAAAACCGGCTATGAAGTAGGCCCAGGTGAGCGGCAAGCCCAGATACTTTGAAAGTATTAGGTTGACCGTCGTTGGCTGTTGCAAAACCCGCGGCTGTCCGGCGTGGATTCTTGCCCACCAGTACTCTCCTACCGAAACCACAAACTGCGTAAAAAGCAAAACCAGGATAAAGATAAACCAGGGTTTGACCTGGTACAGGAAAATTCTTAAACCCAGGCTAAACTCCTCATCCTGTTGACGCCGCAGATTGTCCTGCGCAATCGTTAGGTTGGTTTCAATAGCCGATTTCACCGAATCATTGTACGCCGCCAAAGCCGTTTTGTTGGCCTCAACCCGGTCACGGTAGGCTTGACCGTAAGCGGTAGCGTCGGCCAACGCTTTATCTCCCGCCGCCTTTGTTTGAGCCAGAAGCTTTTCATTTTCCGCTTGCTGATTAGCCAAAGCGGCGTTGGCTTGAGCCACTAAAGCTTCGCTCGAGGCTTTCTGACGCACGGCGTCGGCGCTGGCTTGGGCAATTTTGGCTTTATCGGCCGCATCGGACCGGACCGCCGCTGCCTCGGCTGCCGTTTTGGTGGCGTTGGCGCGGTCCTGAAGAGTGGGCGTTGGCGGAGTGGAATCGCAAGCCGCCAGCACCAGCAAAAGCACGAGCAGACCGGCGATTCTTTTCATCTTTTGACCTCCCGTCAATCGTCTTTCACGCTTAGACCCAGTTTTGAGGCTAGGTTGCCTAAAGCCCTAACCGTTTCCGAAACGGCGTTGTCCGCCGTGTTTGGCGGCAGCATAAATTGGGTATTGCCAACCATACCGTCGGACAAAACCGAAGTCGAACTATGTCTCCCGATAGCCGCAATGGGCGCGGCAAGCATCATGCCCAAGGAGAGCATCATTCTTGACCGCGAATCGTTGCGGGCCACCTCACTCATATTTCTGGCGATTTGCGCCTGTGTACTCAAGGCGAGCTTTGAAAGTTCCGCCATCGTTTCTAAGCGCAGTAGTTGGTCGCCGGAAACGCCGCTGTAACTCACCACAACATCGCCTTTGGTAGTCATGGCTACGGTTGTAACTGACCCGTATTTGGCGTTGGCAAAAACCAACAACCGCGGTGGTATATTTTCCGGCAGTATCCCAACCCCGCGGCCAAGGATCGCCATGAAGCGCAGAAAATTCCAGTGAAGCCCACTGTAAAGCTCCCGCGTTTCAACATTACCCTTGGCTTTTCTTATTACCGCCTGACTCATGCCGTCCAAAAAGCGCATAAGAATATACGCCAGCCAGACAGCAAAGACCGGTACTAAAAGCGCCGCGGACACGCCCCCGATGATGGTGAACAAAACCGAGGCTCTGGC
>JAMCXX010000002.1 GCA_023474425.1 Patescibacteria group bacterium
AGACCGTCAATAATATCAAATTGTTCGGATCGTCATTAGGCGTAAAAAAATCAAAAAATAATATGAAAACAATACACCAAAGAATAAAAATAAAAGATGTTTTTAGCGGCTACCAAGACAAAAATTGGGACGGCGTTGTTGGGTATGGCGGGAAGTTGGATATTCGCCCAATTTACCAGCGTGAGTTTATCTACAATCCGGAAAATGAGCGGGCGGTTATAGACACAATTTTTAAGGAGCATCCACTCAATCTGATGTATTGGGTTAAAAATAAAAACAGTAATTTTGAACTATTAGACGGACAACAGCGAACCTTGTCAGTTTGCCGTTTTCTTGATCATAAATATCACATTGAACTTAATGGCGAGAAAAGATACTGCGACACATTATTGAAGGAGGATTTGGATAAAATCAACAATTACGAACTCGATGTTTATATTTGTGAAGGAACAGAAAAAGAAATTTTGGAGTGGTTTAGAACTATAAATATCAAAGGTAAAGAATTAAACCCTCAAGAATTATTAAATGCCACCCACACAGGAACTTGGCTTACCGATGCAAAAAGGTATTTTAGCAAGCCAAGTTGTGCCGCCAAGGGCCTGGGAGAAGATTATATTAACGCCAGCGTTGAACGACAGGAATTTTTAGAAACCGCTTTGAAATGGATAAATGGCGGAGATGTGCAGGGCTATATGGCGCTTCATAGAAACGACCCGGACGCAAAAGAATTAAAAGAATATTTTGCTAATGTAATTGAGTGGATAAAAAAATATTTTACTACATATCGTAGAGAGATGAAGGGTGTAAATTGGGGCGATCTGTATAATCAATTTAAAAATGCGAAACTTGATGCCGATGAATTGGAAAAAGAAATCGCCAAACTAATGGAAGATGAAGAAATTGGTAATCAAAAAGGAATCTACGATTATGTTTTGACGAGAGACGAGAGAAGCTTGAATCTGCGAACCTTTGACGATAGAACCAAGCGGCGGGCCTACGAAAAGCAAAAAGGAATTTGTCCGGATTGTAAAAAGGAGGGTAAGGAGAACAAGAATAAGAAGTGGAAATTTGAAGAAATGGAAGGTGATCATATTGTTGCGTGGAGTAAGAACGGAAAAACAATTCCCGAAAATTGCCAGATGTTGTGCAAACGGCATAACGGAATTAAAAACGGCAGTTAATCGAAAAATTCTGAAGTAGCCGCCATCATCAATCGCGAGGACGGCTCGGCAGGAGGGGGTTGGGGGGAGGAATGCCGAGCCGTCCGAGCGAATACAAAAGATGCCAGCCCCGCCGCCTGCATCGTTAGAGGCAGAAGCCAGCAAAAAAGTTTTCTTTTCCTTTTAGAAGAAAAAATTCGGCGCGCGCAAAAGAAAAGCAGAGAAAACTTTTTTGCTGGCTGGCGAGCGTTAGCGAGCGGCGGCGGGGTGGCTTCATTCGTCGGGGGTTTGCCGAAAATGCGTTCGGATTTCGTTCAGGGTGTGGAGCCATCCTTCGACGAGCTTAGGATTGAGATGTATTCCCTTTATATTCTTAATTGCGATAAAGCCTTTTTCTACAGCGGAATTACCGATGATGTTAGTAAGAGGCTGGTAGAACATCGCTGCGGCTACAGTCCCCACACCCGCCGCTACAAATCGATAGAATTGGTTTACACCGAGGAATTTCCCACAAAGCATTTATCCGAATTAAGAGAGAAACAAATTAAGGGTTGGACGAGGGAAAAGAAAAAGGCTTTAATAGAAGGGAATTTAGAAAAACTTCGGCGGTTGAGTAAATCGAGATCCTGAGGTTGGCGAAGATTGCTTCGGCGGTTTTGCATTATGGTGAGCCTGTCGAACCATCCAAGTCCCCGAGCCAAACAGTGCACCCTAATGACCGTGAGGCTTAGAATAGCCCAGAATACCCTCAAAGACTTCGTTTTTTTATCAGACGTTCGTACCACACACGCACCAATCAGAAAATGGCGGTTATTCTTTGTTCTCCCTGTTCCCTAGTTCAAAAATCTTTTTACATTTCTCACAAAGCCAGAACGATTCTAAACTATCATATCTTATTCTGCATTCCGGACAAAGCTTTTCCCTAATTGGATAGTTTAATTTTTGTCTCATATGGTTTTTCACCCCCTTATACAAAAATAGCTCGCCTTTTGGCGAGCTATGTGCTCTTACACCTTTAATTGTATCATGCTAGCAACCTTTCCTTTATAAAGTTTTTAGTATGTGCACTCCGGCCTAGATTCTTTTAACATCTGGTTCGTAGTGAACCTACTATATCCTAGTTTCATGTAAGCGTTTATCGTTGTTAAGCAACCAGGGGGTAACATCGAGTCTTTATTAAAGTATGAACCTGGTTGCTCTGTTGCCGTTGGAATAGGTGTAGCCGAGCCAGGAAAATACATATCACCATTCTTTAATTCTACCTGGGTATACTCTTTCCATAAGTTGGAATAGTCAGTTGCCCATCCCTGAGCCGATTTTCCTTGATATATTAACTTAGACTGGAGGTACAAAAATGCAACTGCTCCACCAATTAAAAGACCAGCTAAAAAAGTAATTAAATTATGCCTTCTCATTACAATCCGATTCTAAGCCTATAGGTAACAAAAAGCAAACACGAATGTAATTTATTCTCCTTAATTTTAATGTGATACACTGCCCTTGAGCAGTTATAGGACCGTAGGGGCCTAGACCGCGAGGCTCAGCCAGACTCAACGTAAAATACATAGACCGAGGTGCCTTGTTTTAATTCAATATGAAACAGATTTTTAATAAAATTGACAGCACTTTTGAAAGTCTTTTCGACGTTGTTGACAAAAACCTATCGAGGCAACAGACCCGAGATTTGCTTCGGGAGTTCCATTTACAAGAAATGCCCGATGTCGGCACTGCCAGAAGTGACCTCTTCTCCAGACGAAATGTTATTCCGACCAATGTTGTCTGGGTCTTTTATAAACCCAACGACTTAGCGGGAAAAGTAGATATAAATATTGGTTATCCAAAATACATCCCCAAATTTATTACCAATCTTCATCGTCAGCAGCTGCTTCGAAAACTGGATAGATTTTTGAATAAAAGGTTTGGACCAGTGGTTAACTCTGGTAACAGAATTTATTGGCGAAACGATAATACTTATGTAATCCGCAATCGGAAAGAGACTAAAGCCGGCACAATCTTAGGCGCTCCTTATATTGGAGTCGAGGTCTTTGACGCCAAAGTCTTTCCTAAGGAAAAAGTGCTTGAGAAGATACAGGCTAGTTAGAACGAGTCTTAAGTCCGAGCTACCTTAAGAGGCAAGTGCCTGCTCAGTTTATAATGACAATAATGGCCCAGGCCGACTAGTTCAGCCACCCCTTGAACCCGCGCGAGTAAACAACCCTAGCGGCAACATTAAGTTTTGAAACGCCCATTAAAGTAAAACATTTTTCCTCGCGAAGGTTGGCAAAATGAATATGTTTCAATAATATGACAATATGGTTAAATTAGTGAATCAGGCGGTTTTTACCGCCAAAATAAAGGAAAAAAACCTCCCCATTTTTACCGCGACCGATATCCGGACGCTTTTGGGCTTTCTCGTGGAGCGATAACGAGGGGGGGGGAACCGGTCGTTAGCAGCACAAGCTGTTAATTTGTGTTAAAATCAAAAGCTTATTAATTTATGGAAACCAACACGGGGTTAAATTCCCTTAAATCCGGCGAAAGGTTTTTTGGGGACGTTAAAATTATTAAAAAGGCCAAACCGGGGCCGGTGGTTTTTATTGTTACCAACGGCCTGGGCGCCATTGAAGCCGTTACCAAAGATTCCGATTTTAAGGTTGGCGAAGTTGTCCACTTGGAAGGGTTGGTTAACGAGCATCGCGGCAAACTTCAAATTGAAATTGAAAAAATACGGCCCTCTTCAACCGACTTTGACGCCGTCATTCTGGAAAAAGCCAAACCGCGGCGCACCTCTTTTAGCCTTAATTCCCCGCGCTACGAAAAAATGAAGGAGACTATGCTTAAAATGGCTACCCGCATTCGTTTGGCCGTTCTTCTGGGCCAGCCTATTATGATTCGCCACCACAACGACGCCGACGGCATTATTTCCGGGCTTTCTATAGAGGGCGCCTGCCTGGGGCTCATGGCGGATTTAGGCATTGAACCCCGCTATCTGCTTTTTAGAAGTCCGTCGCGTGCGCCGTACTATTCTTCGGGAGATGTTTTGCGCGACCTCACCCTTTCCAAAAGATTTGTGGAGGAGGACTCCAACATTAAGCCGCTCATTATTGTGGCCGATAACGGCTCCACCCCCGAAGACGCTTTGGGCCTGGGCATTTTAAAAACTTTGGGCTACGAAGCCATGGTTGTTGACCACCATCATCCGGTTATTCTTAAAGACGGGTTCACGGCCGTGGATGAATTTGTAGCTCACCATTTAAACCCCTACAAGCTGGGCTTGGACAGCAAGACTTCGGCGGGCATGCTCTGCTTTGAGCTGGCCCGCTTTATTTGGGAAAACTTTAACGAACCAAAACTGCCGGCCGTGGCCGGCATTGCCGACCGCTGCGAAGTGGAAGAAACCGAGAACTACATTAAAGAGACCGGCATGAGCCGCGAGGATTTGGCCAAAATCGGCACGGCCATTGACTACATTTCCTACCAGCTCAAGCACGACCCGGGCAAGGGCGTTTACGAGGAACTTTTTGCCAACTTTGACTTTGTTAAACTCATTAACGACGAGGTGCGCCAGGGATTTGAAACGCAGCTTAAAAGCACCCTGCCTTATTTGCGGACTCAGGAAATCAACGGCCTCGTCTTCTCCATGATTGATGTGGAAAAATACACTATGCGCTTTACCTACCCGGCGCCGGGCGCGGTGGTGAGCCGCATTCACGAAGTCACCCTCAGCGAAAACGAGGGTCGGCCGGTTTTAACCGTCGGCTACCTTACGGACATGATGATTGTGAGAGCCTCAAAGCCGGTTCTGCCCATCCAAAAAATAATTGAGGATTTAAAAGAAAAATTCCCTCACGCCGGGGTTGAGGGCGGCGGGCACGAAATGGCCGGAGCGATACGATTTGTGGCTGCTTTTCGCGAAGAACTTTTGGAAGAGGTTAGAAATTTGGTCAAGCAAACTTCCGCAAACGGCGGCGAAACCCCGCAAAGATAGTATATTTCGACAACGGGCCTAATTTTGGTAAAATTCAACTATTGCCATGTTTGACCGTTGGCACCGCTACCGTTATAAAAATATTACTTACTTAAGTTTAAGTCTGGTTTTGGCAATTCTGCTAATTTCCAATGACCGCTTTCACGAACTTCTTTTGCACATCGGCTCGCTCGGCTATCTTGGAGCCCTGCTTGGCGGAGCCCTCTTTGTTTCCACCTTCACCGTGGCCTCGGGAACGGTAATTCTTATGATTCTGGCCGAATCCCTGCCGCCCGTTTATGTGGGACTTATTGCCGGTTTGGGAGCGGTGGTCGGCGATCTTCTTATTTTCCGGTCAATCCGCAATAAAGGTTTAGCAAGCGAAATTGAGCATTTCTTCGAATACTTCGGCGGCGACAAAATTTCCCACCTCGTTCATTCCAAATACTTCAGCTGGACCCTGCCGGTAATCGGCGCCCTAATTATTGCCTCGCCGCTGCCCGACGAGCTGGGGGTAGGACTTATGGGCATTTCCAAAATGAAGACACGAAATTTTGTAATTTTTTCGTTTATTTTAAACAGCCTGGGCATAATTTTGGTCATTAGCGCCGCGCTAGTTTTTAAACCTTAAAATGAAATCGGGATTAGCCAGAGTTTTTTTATATTTGGCCCTCATTCAATCACTCGCGGCTACTTTGGGCAGTTTGTACTTTAGCGAAATTAAACACTTTGCCCCCTGCTCCCTTTGCTGGTTTCAAAGAATTTTTATGTATCCCTTGGTTATAATTCTTGCCGTGGGAATCTTAAGACGCGACGAAAAAGTCGGCTTTTATGCCCTGCCTACGGCCTCTTTGGGCTGGCTTATTGCCTTCTACCAAAACCTTCTTTACTACGGTTTTCTGGCCCAAGGATTTACCCTTTGTGAAAACGGCATTTCCTGCACCGCTCAATATCCTCTTGGCCCGGGGTTTCTTTCCATTCCCCTCCTTTCCCTCCTGGCCTTCACCGCAATTATTTTCTGCCTAGTTCTTTACCACTCGACCATTCTTAGACAAAGCCCGGAAAAAAATCCGTCTTAATATTCCCCGAGGCCACGCCCAAACCTTTTAAGATATAATTAAATGAATCAACCAACGCGTGCGGCCCGGAGAGGTAAAAAAGACTTTCCTTAAAATCCGGCGCTTTCCTTTTAATATCCTCCGCCATCAGAAACCCCCGGCCGCCCGGCCAGCCGGAGGGTACATTAGAATCGGTAATGGTGTAATAAACTCTAAGACCTATTTTTTCACGGGCCTGGTCAAAAAGAGAGGTGTAGGCAAAATCTTTTGCGCTCGAGGCCGAATAAATGAGAGTTACCGGTCTTTTTTCCCTTTTGTCCAAAAGGTAGCGAACCATACTGCGAAAGGGGGTAACGCCTATGCCGCCGGCAATAAAAACAAGTTTTCTGGTTTTGTCCTTAGGCAGGGTAAAGTCGCCGGCAAGAGAACCGGCCGTAACCTTTGCGCCAGGATTTAGGGCCATTAAGGCTTCCTTAAAACTGCTTGGCGGCGAGTAAAATTTAACGCCGATGCGCAAAAACTTTTCCGTGGGCGAGGAAGCAAGGGTAAAGTAGCGGCGGTTGCCCCGGGCATCAATCGAAGGGTGCGGCAAAGTCCACTCCATGTATTGCCCGGGAGAAAAAGCCGGCTGTTTGGGCGAATAAAAAACGAAATCATAAACATTTTTGGCAACCTCAACTTTATCTTTAAGAATTAGGGTTAGTTTTCCCTTAGGACTTGCTAAATAGGAAAAAATATTGCCGGCAACAAGGGCCAGCTCGGGCGTGGAATAGAGCGCTCCCAAATGCACCGGCGGCGGAAACAAAAACCCCACCAAAGCGCCGTAGAGAATCTGCAGATTTTTGGTGGGCGGCGTGGTTAAGGGTTCGGTAAGCATGACGCAGGCAAAAAAGACGAGCGGCGAGTCAAGCAAAGCTCGGCTTAAAACATCAAGAGGCGAGGAACCGCGAAGCAAACCGAGGAGGGCCAAAAAAGCTGCGGCCGTAATAAGAAAAGCGGCAACCAAAAGAGAGCGCCGCAGCTTTCGGACAATTAGCAGTCCGCCCACCAAAACAAAAGGCAGAATAGCCTGACTTCCCACCCACCAGCTGGCCGAATGATTAATGGTTAGGGCGGTGACGGCGACGGAGAGAGCCGCCGGATTAAAAAAGTGTTTGCGGTTCTTAGCCAGTATGTATTTGGAGGCCATGGAAAGAACCGCCGCCCAAAAAAGGAAAACTAAATCGCCGCCCGACTTCGCCGGTGATATAATTAATGATAGTATGAGGGCCGTAATGTAAACCGATTCAAGGTTCTTAGGCGCTTCAAAAACGCGGGCAAAAACAGAATTGGCCAGAAAACTGGCGCCCACCAGAAAGGCCGCCGAGAAGGCCAAGGCCAAAGGACTGAAAGGCAAAAAGCCGAGGGCGCTTAAAAAAAGGGCGGCGAGAAGAATAAGAACCAAATAATTTAGGGTCAGCCGGTACATAGTGGTGTTGTTTAAATAGCGGTCAATTTCCTTAATCATAATTTTGGCAATAAAGCTCAAAACCCGAGGTTAAGGTGGCCCGGCCCTCCAGATCAATCAAATACCCTTCCAAACCCGGCCTTTTTTCAATAAACTCAATCCCCCGCCGCCCCATGGCAAAGGCGGCGGTGGCAAATCGGTCCGCCTCGTAAATGTTTGGGCCAACAACGGTGAGACTAACAACGTCTTCAATTTTTTCGGACGGATTGTGAGGGTTGTAGATGTGCTGGCCGCGAATATAAGTGCCGGAGGTTGCCAATCCCCCACCGTTTTTAAGATAAACAATTTTAACAACTTCGTTCTCGTCAAACGGATTCTTAATACCCAAACTCCAGGGTTTTTTTTGCCCGTTTAAACCGCTTACCTCAATATCTCCGCCGGCATCCACATAAAAATTTTTAAACCCCTCCCCCTTAACAATCTGCGCCGCCTTATAAATGGCCCACCCCTTCACTAGCCCCGAAGGATCACATTTGCCGTGGTGGAAAATATTAAAATATCCGTTCGTTTCCTGCCGCGTTGCCTCGCAAAGTGAAAGAATTTCCCTCATTTCGCCGCTATAATCCTGCGGTTTCAAACGCCCGGAATTAATGAGACCAATATAGCTCTCCTCTTTGTAAGGACTGTATTTTTGGTCGACTTGGGAAAAATAATCAAAAACCCGGTCGAAGTGGCTTTGTGAGGCGCTTCCGTCAACAATTTCCAAGGTTACCGGCATGCCCATAATTAGTCTTGTCTGTTTCATAAACAGTTATTAATTGGCCTGGGAAAGAGCCGAATCAAGCGATTTCATGAATGCCAAACTGGTCTGGGTAGCTCCGGAAACCACATCCACCTTAGCGCTCTGGGCAGTTAAAGCTTCGGACTTTAAAATCGGCGTGGCGTAGGAATTAATTTCCAGGGAAGTTTGGCGGTCGTGCGGATAATCCAAAAACTGAAGATCGCTGATTTTGCCGGCGGAAACGGTAACGCTCACCTGAACATTCCCGTAAAAAGCGTCAACCACGCTGCCCGTATACCGGCCGTCCTTATAAGACATCATGCCGGGCATATGCCCCGGCGGGGTCATCATGGGCTTAGGCGGCGCCCCGGGCGCTGTTGAAGATCCTCCCTGGCTTTGATTTACCGGCAAGAAATTGTTGGGTGTAGAGGACAATGATTCTCCATTAATTTTTTGCCTCAAGGCGTAAAGAGCAAAAGTTCCCACCACAAAAAAAGAAAGTAAAAATTTTTTCATATGTTATAAACTTTATAATTTTTATAACGCTTACAACTAAATATCCAAAAATTCTGAAATTTAGCTGATAACAAGATTAAATACAAACCAAGTTCTCTTTCAGCTTATTTTAAGCTCCGGGAGTATAATCCGTTAAGTATGCGGGTTTTAATCGTAGAAGACGAGCACAAAATTGCCAATTCCATTAAGAAGGGGCTCGAGCAGGAATCCCTGGCCGCCGATGTGGCCTACACCGGCACCGACGGATACGATTTGGCTTCAACAGAAGATTACGACTTAATTATTTTGGACCTCCTCTTGCCGGGTTTAAACGGCATTGAAATCTGCCGTAAACTGCGGTCGCAAAAAATCCATACGCCGATTTTAGTTCTCACCGCCAAGGGCCAGGTTGCCGACAAAGTGAACGGCTTAAACGCCGGGGCCGACGATTATTTAACCAAGCCTTTTGCCTTTGAAGAGCTTTTGGCCCGCATCAAGGCCCTTTCCCGACGCCCGCCAGAGCAGACCGGCACGGTCTTAAATTTTGACGACTTAACCCTTAACACCATTACTTATGAAGTTACCCGCGAGGGCAAAAGCCTAAATCTTTCCCGTAAGGAATTTTCTCTTCTGGAATATTTAATGCTCCACCCAAACCAGACTCTGACCAAAGACCAGATAATTAGTCACGTTTGGGATTATGATTCGGACATCCTGCCCAACACCGTAGAGGTTTACATTGGCTACCTGCGCGGCAAAATCGACAAACCCTTCCCCAAGAGGCCGGCCTTAATACATACTCTGCGCGGCTTTGGTTATCGACTAGGCAAATAAAATGTTTCACTCTGCGCGACTAAAACTAACAGCCTGGTACCTGCTCATTATAATGCTCGTAAGTCTAAGCTTCAGCCTGGCAATTTTCCGCATTGCCACCTCGGAACTGGACCGGGTGGAGCGAATTGCCCGGCTTCGGGCCGAAAGCGGCTTTCTTCCTCGGCCGTCAATCAGCAGCTCGCCTCTAAATCCCGGCGAGTCTTTAAGATTAGTTTTTCTTGATCCCGACTTGATTGCCGAAACCAAAAACCGCCTGGGCTTAATTCTTATTCTCATTAACTTAGGAATTTTGGGCACCTCGGCTGTGGCCGGCTATTTTTTGGCCGGGCTAACCCTAAAACCCATTGCTGAAATGGTTGAGGAGCAGAGCAGGTTTGTCACCGACGCCTCGCATGAGCTGCGTACGCCCTTAACCTCGCTTAAATCGGAAATCGAGGTAGGCCTGCGCGACCAAAATATAACCTTGGCAGAGGCTAAAGATATTTTGCAAAGCAATCTCGAGGAAGTTAACAGCCTGCAAACGCTTTCCGACGCGCTCATAAAACTTACACAATACCGGGCCGTAAGCAATAATTTGGATGTCACCGATGTTTCCCTCAAAAATCTTGCCGAGAGCGCAATTAAAAAGGTGGAGGGCTTAGCCAAGAGTAAGAACATTACCCTTAACAACAAAGTCGGAGACTTAAATCTTGAGGGTCACCTGCCCTCGCTCACCGAACTTATGGTTATTCTTTTGGACAATGCAATTAAGTACAGCCCCGAGGGCAAAACGGTTTTTTTAAGCTCGGAGAAAAACGACGGCTGGGTTTACTTAAGTATTTCCGACGAAGGGCCCGGCATTGACGAGAAAGACTTGCCCCATGTTTTCGACCGATTTTACCGCGCCGATAAATCCCGCACCAAATCCGACACTCCCGGCTACGGCCTGGGACTTTCCATTGCCAGACAAATTGTGGAGAATCATCACGGCTCAATCAAAGCTTTAAGTCTTCCCGGCCGAGGCGCCGCCTTCACCGTTCAACTGCCCTTAAAACACAATCCAAAAACTTCCGGATTTTCTAAGCCTATTTTCAGTTAGAAATTGTGGAATTAGTGCCGCGGTTGAGATTGGGCGAGGTTGGGCACAAAAGCGAGCGTTGAGGCGGGACCGTCCCGCCTTTGGCGGGACGGGGGACTCCTTGAGCGAGTCTTTGTGACCAACCAAGCCGTAATTAAGAGCGGCCATTTCAACATCTTGACCTGCGGACATTTAAGCAGATTATGTTCGAACGAATTAAAAAAATTCTTAGAAACCGCCGCAATCTTGCGGTTATTATTTTGCTTCTTATAGCGGCCTTCTTTTTTGGCCGCCGCTTCCTGACTTCAAGCAAAACTTCCGTCCAATACCAAACGGCTGATGCGCAAAAAGGCACTCTGGTAACCTCTGTGACTGCTTCCGGCAACGTCTCGGCCGGCGACAGCGTTACTGTGAGCACCACGGCCACCGGCGTGGTGAGCCGAGTTTTTGTAAAAAACGGAGACAAAGTGGAGCAGGGACAAAAAATTGCCGAAATAACTCTTGACCAGGATTCGCAACAGAGAGCCTCTTCGGCCTGGTCCTCTTACTTGTCCGCTAAAAACAGCCTAGCGAGCGCCAACCAAAATGTCCTCACAGTTCAACAGTCAATCGAGAACGACAAAAGCAGCCTTTTGACCGCCCAGTCTAACGCAAACGGCACGGACAATTGGGACCCCACAAGCCCCGCCAAACAAAAACTCGACGAATCCAGACGCAGCGCCGAACTGGCTTTACAGATTGACTCAAGCAAAATGAACTCGGCCAACACCCAAATATTAAAAGCGCAAGCGGACCTTAACTCCGCCTGGCTTGCCTACCAGTCGGTCGGCGGCACCATTACCGCCCCGATTACCGGTGTTGTTAGCAACCTGACTGTGGCCGAGGGTTCGGCCATCACCCCAAGTTCATCCTCGTCCAACAACTCACCGGCTTCGCAAAAGCTGGCCACGATTACCGTTCCCAACGGCCATGTGCAGGCTGTTGTTGATCTTTCGGAAATCGACGCCCCCAAGGTCAGCGCCGGTCAGAAAGCGACGCTCACGCTGGACGCTTTCCCCGGAAAAACTTTTACCGGCAAAGTAACACTCGTGGACACAAACGGCCAGATAAGTTCCGGAGTTACCACATACCCGGCTACGGTTATCTTCGACAACAATCCGGGCGGCATTTACCCAAACATGGGAGTGACCTCAAGCATTATTACCGCCGTCAAAGAAGGAGTGCTGCTTGTTCCTTCGGCCGCCGTGCAGACAACCGGCGGGCAGTCAACTGTTCGTGTCCAAAAGAACGGGCAAATTACCGCCGTTGAGGTGCAAACCGGAGATTCAAATGACACGCAGACGGAAATCATTTCCGGAATAAACGATGGAGATACTGTGATTATTGGCTCAACGACGGGAGCCGCGGCTTCGGGACAAAACGCCTCCTCTCCCTTTAGTATTTTCGGCGGCGGCAACCGCGGCTTTGGCGGAGGCGGAGCGGTTATCCGCCGCATCGGTGGGGATTAGAACATATTTCAATAGAGCAATGACGGAAATTCGCAGGAAAGGCAATTCTTCCGGCATCACCTACAACACTATCGACTGCCCGATAGGCGGGTGGCAAAGGCGGAGGGAGTCCCACCGAGCGACCGGAATCCCGCCAAAGGCGGGATGAGGACGTCGGGTGGGACGAGCCTTTGGCAGGACCCGCCAATGGCTTTACATATTATGTCAAATGAACCAACCATTCAAGTCAAAAATCTTGCCAAGGTTTACAAAATGGACGGCGTTGAGACCGTAGCCTTAACCGATGTTTCCTTCAAAATAAACAAAGGCGAATTTGTGGCTATTATGGGCCCATCCGGCTCGGGCAAGTCCACTCTCATGCACATTCTGGGCGCCCTCGACCTGCCGACTGCCGGCACCTACCTTTTGGACGGACAGAATGTGGGGAAGCTTTCGGACGACGCATTGGCCGAAATCCGCAACCGTAAAATCGGTTTTGTTTTCCAGGCCTTTAACTTGCTTCCGCGAACCACCGCTCTGGAAAATGTAATGCTGCCTATGGCCTACGCCGGTTTGCCAAAGAATGAAAGACAAAACAGCGCCCAGAAATTTTTGGAAATGGTGGGATTAAAAGACCGTATGGACCACACCTCAAACCAGCTTTCCGGCGGCCAACAGCAGAGGGTGGCCATTGCCCGGGCCTTAAGTCTTAATCCCTCAATTATTCTGGCCGACGAGCCGACCGGCAACATTGCCTCGGCCCAAGCCGAAGAAATTATGGACATATTTCAAAAACTCAACGAAGAAGGACACACCATTGTTATGATTACCCACGAACCGGATATTGCGGAGCATGCCGAAAGAATTATTCATATCCGCGACGGCCGTCTGGTTGAAGACGCTCTTAACCATAAGTAAATTAGAGTATGAACTTTAGCGAACTTTTTTGGGATAGCTTTAAAAATTTAAGTGTTAATAAACTGCGCACCGGCCTGGCCGCTTTGGGTATTGTTATTGGCATTGGCAGCGTCATTGGCCTGATTTCCCTGGGCCAGGGCAGCCAGCTTTCGGTGCAGTCACAGATTGAATCTCTAGGCGCCAATCTACTTACGGTCAGCCCCGGCGCTCCATCGAGCGGCGCGGTCCGCGGCGCCGTTGGCGGCGGCACCACCCTAACCAACGGGGACGCCGCGGCTATTGCCGCCTCACCGCAAGTAACCACCATTCAAAACGTCTCGCCGGAACTTTCGCGCCGCTCGCAAGTGACCACGGGCGCTGCCAACACCAACACCCAAGTCATAGGCGTTGAACCGGACTACCAAAGCGTTCACAAAGTAGAAATAGCCGCGGGCAGTTTTATTAGCCAAAGAGACGTCGACTCTCTGGCCAAGGTAGCCGTGGTCGGGCCACAGGTTATGAGCGACCTTTTTGGCGACGGTTCAAACCCTATTGGACAGTCGATAAGAATTAACAACCAAAGTTTCACGATCGTTGGCGAAACCGTTTCCAAAGGCGGCTCCGGATTTCAAAACCAGGACGATATTATTTTTGTTCCCCTCTCCACCGCGCAAAAAACGGTTTATGGCGCCGACTATTTAAGCTCAATTGCTCTCGAGGCCAAGAGTCAGGAGGTTATGACCGAAGCCGAAAACCAGGTGGGCTATCTGCTGCTTTCCCGTCACAAATTGAGCGACCCTGCCCAGGCCGATTTTAGGATTTTTTCTCAAGCAGATATTCTGAACACGGCCGCCTCGGTTACCGGCGCCTTTACCTCCATGCTCTCCGGCATTGCCGCCATTTCCCTGC
The DNA here is from genome assembly GCA_023474425.1 of Patescibacteria group bacterium. Taxonomy (GTDB): domain Bacteria; phylum Patescibacteriota; class WWE3; order JAMCXX01; family JAMCXX01; genus JAMCXX01. The sequence continues at coordinate 14,093 of JAMCXX010000002.1, forward strand.
TTGTGGGCGGCATTGGCATTATGAATATTATGCTTATGTCCGTAACCGAGCGCACACGCGAAATCGGTTTGCGCAAAGCTTTAGGAGCCAAGAAGAAAACGATTACCCAGCAGTTCTTAACCGAGTCGGTGATTTTGACTTTTGCCGGCGGTCTTTTTGGCATTGTTCTGGGCATGATTATCTCCCTTATTCTTTCAAAAGTTACGGGCATACCGTTTGTTCTGGCGCCCTCGTCAATTATTTTGGCCTTCGGGGTTTCGGTGGGTATTGGCATTCTTTTCGGCTGGTATCCGGCCAATCGCGCCGCTAACCTCCAACCGATTGAGGCGTTGAGATATGAGTAAGAACACCACTGATTTTCTTCACAGATACCCACTGATAGAAAGACGGGTGGCAAAGGCGGAGGGAGTCCCGTCGAGCGACCGGAACGAAGTGAGGACGCCTGCCTGCCGCAGGCAGGTCGGGTGGGACAGCTTGTCCGCCTCTGGCGGAAGCCTTTGGCAGGACCCGTCATATTGTTATTGCAAAAATTACTAACTTGAAAGGCGGTGAAAGCAGATGAAAAATCCTTTATTAATAACCATTATTATTGCCCTGGTCGTGGGCGCAGGAGCTTTCTTGGGCGGTGTGCAGTACCAAAAAAGCCGCGGTGTTGGCAACTTTGCCGCCCAATTCGGAAACACGGCTAACCGCCGATTCGGACCTAACGGACCGAACGGAGCTTCAAACCGCGCCGTGCGCGGTCAGGTGGAAAGTATTGATGACAAAAGCCTAACCGTCAAACTTCCCGACGGTTCCTCAAAAATTGTGCTTTTTGGCACCAATACCAACTTCATGGAGGCCACATCTGCCTCGCAGCAGAACATAAAATCGGGCGACGAAGTTTCGGTTTTTGGCACCAACAATGCCGATGGCTCAATTACCGCCCAGGACGTTCAAATTGGCCAAACAATGCGTCCCAATGTCGGACAGTAAGCAATTAAATTTGAATCTTGGAAAAGAGGTAACTGCCAACGGCCAGGAGGAGGGCTGTCATTACCGAAAGAACTGCGAGATCGAGTGACAGCCCAAAGTGGGCCGCGCCAACTAGGGTCCCCCTAAGGCCGTCCACCCCGTAAGAAAGCGGGTCAATGGCGGTAATAATCTCCAAAAACTTAGGCAGGCCGTTCAAGGGAAAAAGCGCCCCCGAAAGAAAGAAAAGAGGCATAATCAGAAAATTCATAATAAGCTGAAACCCCTGCATATCGTCCAGAACCGAGGCAATGGCCGTGCCCAAGGCCGTAAAAAGGACGGCCGTAAGCACCACAAAAGCCAGAGCGGGTACTAAGTGAAGCCAGGTCTGCGGGCGGAAGCCGGCCAGAAGAGAAATAAGAAAAACGATAATTCCCTGTAAGGTGGCCACGGTGGCGCCGCCCAAAGTCCGGCCGATCATAATCTCCAGGCGCGAAACGGGCGCCACCAGAGTTTCCTTAAGAAATCCGAACTGCCGGTCCCAAATAATTTCGATGCCGGCGAAAACCGAAGTAAAAAGGACACTCATAGCAATAATCCCCGGCGTCAAAAACTCCAGGTAGTTACCCTGGCCGGCCCTTTGAAAAACCGGACCAAAGCCAAAACCTAGGGCTAAAAGAAACAAAATTGGCTGTCCCAAAGAACCAATAATACGTGAGCGGGACCTTAAATATCTTTTAATCTGGCGCAGCCAGAGAATATAAACAGCCTTCATATTTTTAGCGATGCCAAAGTCTTCGCCTCATCCTCATTTGGTCAACGGCTCCGGCCTCATCGTCGCGGATTTTGTGACCGGTGAGCGAGAGAAAAGATTCTTCAAGAGTTTGGCTGCCCGTCTTAACTTTAAGTTCTTCGGGGCTTCCCTGCCCCACAATTTTTCCTTCGTCAATAACGGCTACCTTCCCTGCCGCCTTTTCGGCCTCTTCAATATAATGAGTCGTAAAAAAGATGGTAATTTTCTCGGTCTGGTTTAAATTTTTAATGTATTGCCAAAGATGATTGCGGGTCTGCGGGTCAAGTCCTTGAGTCGGCTCATCCAAAAAGAAAATCTTAGGGTGGTGCAAAAGGCCGCGGGCAATTTCGAGCCGCCGTTTCATACCGCCGGAAAAAGTTTTAACGAGGTCGTCCCGCCGCTCCCAAAGCTCCACAAATTCCAAAAGCTCCTGAATTCTTTTCCTGCGAACATCCGCGGGAACTCTGTAAAGAACGCCGTGAAATTCCAAATTCTCGCCGGCTGTCAGTTCGTCGTCAAGACTCGGGTCCTGAAAGACAATGCCAAAAGAACCGCGCACCGCATCCTCGTGCAAAACCGGGTCGTGCCCGTCAATCAGAATTCTGCCGGAAGTAGGCTTGAGCAAAGTTGTTAGCATCTTAATGGTCGTAGATTTGCCGGCGCCGTTTGGCCCCAGGAAAGCAAAAATTTCCCCGCGGTTAACACTGAAGGAAACGTCGTTGACAGCCGCAAAGCCGCCGAAGGTTTTAACCAGGTTTTCCACCTGAATAATTTTGGCCTCGTCTAAAGATTCACCTGCCATAAGCGGTTATTATACAACATTTGTTGGTATAATGTCCTTAAAATATGCCAACCCAACTGGCCAAAACGGCAAAAGCCACGCGTGTCGTGTTTTTTGGCTCAATCTTCTTAATAATCTTTTATCTCATCTTCGCTCAGGCCTTCGGGCTGATTATTGGTGTCATTAAATCCCTTTTGCCGATCAGAGACGTTCCGGCCACGGTGGGTTTCGGCAAACTGCCAAAAATTAATCTGCGCTCTTTTAAGCTTTCCGGAAACCCGCCAGCTTACGAATTGGACACGATTACCGGCGACCTGCCGCAGATGCCCAAGAAAATTGAGGTTTATCCCGTGGTCGAGCCCAAGGCCTCTTATCTTTCCCTCGACAAAGCCAAGGATGTGGCCAAACGTTTGGGTTTTAGCACGGATCCTCAAAGCATCTCTTCAAGCACTTATTATTGGGAACAGGACTATCAAACGTTAAAAATGAATATTTTTACCCAAAATTTTACTCTCGAAAGCGACCTAACCAAGTTGGTAATTCCCATTGGCCAGCTGCCCGACGCCGCCGCCGTCGCCGGCCAGGCCGAGCAGTTGCTTTCCGGCAAAGGATTGCTCATGTACGGTTATGAAAACGGCAACCAGACGGCAACCATGGCCCAGATTGATAACGGACAAATTATTAGAGCTCAGGGAAGTGCCAATGCCAGTCTGGCCCGCATTGATTTCTTTAGAACCTTAAACGACCCGGCCGATAAAAGCGGCAAAACTTACCCGCCCTTACTTCCGCCCAACCCCAAAGAGGGCAACATTCAAATGCTTGTTTATGCGCCCAGAAAAAACGTTGATCTCTTGAATCTTAACTATAACAACTGGGAAATCGACAAAAACAGCCCGCAGACCTACCCCTTAAGACCGATTACTGCCGCCTGGCAGGACGTAACCTCCGGGCAGGCAGCCATTGCCTACGTGCAGGATAAAGCCGCCACTTCTTTTGACTATCCTTCGGAAGTGGAACTCGCAAAAGTTTTTATTCGCAAAGTTTATTTAGCTTATTTTGATGATATTAACCTTCAGTCCTACCTTCAGCCGATTTATGTTTTTGACGGGGACGCCACCGATTCCTTAGGCAAACCCTACGATTTTACCGCTTATGCTTTGGCCATTGACCCTGCCTGGACCCAGCCATAGCGATTAGTAAATAGTTCATAGTCGGCGGTAGGCAAGATTTAAAAAGTCGGATTACTGCCAGAGATAACTTCTAAAAACCCAATCAACTAAATTCCGGGCGTCGGCGAAGCGGTCGGAACTGCCCAGAACCACCCCGATTATTTCGTGTCCGTCGCGGTTATAAAGGAAGGCCAAACAACCGAGGGCTTTATCGGTGTAGCCGGTTTTAATGCCGTCAAAACCAATATTAAGCGGCAAAAGCTCATTGGTGGTTATTAAACTAAAGCTTTGGGCGCCGCCAACGGCGGTTATGGTTTCCTGAGGCGTTTCGGTAATGCGGCGAAACTCGGGGTAAGCTAAATCGGTCCGGGTCAGCTTTAAAAGGTCGCGGGCGGTGGAGTAATTATCGTCGTTTGAGTCGTCAACCCCCGAAGGATTGCCAAAATGCGTATCGGATAAACCCAATGTTTTGGCTTCGCCATTCATAAAGGTCACAAACTGAGCCGAGGTGGTGGCCTGTGGCATGGTGTTTTCGCTTAAAACGCAGGCGGCATCGGCGGCCGAAGGTAGAAGCAAGGCGTAGAGAAGAGAACGGACGGTAAAGCGCTGACCGGCTTTAAGCCCGATACGCAGGGCCGAGGCTCCAAGGTTTACAGGATCGGTACATTCGGGGCTAACGGCAACTTCTCTGCTCAAGTCGGCATTTTTAAAAGTCAAAAGAGCCGTCATCATTTTAGTCAGGGAGGCCGGCGGCAGTTTCTCGTCGGCGTTTTTTTCATAGAGAACGGCGGAACTCGTAGCATCTTCAACCAAAGCCGCTTTACCCAAAAGAGAGGTAAAATCCTGACTCTCGGAAATTCTTACGGGCTTAACTATTTCAAGCGGCGGCGCGGCCGTTACCGTTTGTGAAAGAACCGACCCGCCCTCCGACGATTTAGATGCTGAAGGCGCGGCCGTACCCGTAAAGAAGATATTGAAAAAAATCACCGCCAGGCTCAAAAACCTTAAAACGGTCGTAAAGGTGATTTCTTTTCTTTGGAGACTTTTCTTAAAACGTCCGCGTGTCTTTCGCAGTGACTGACCAATTAAATACTCCAATTCAAAAACTTTCATTACTAATAAGTAATACCACTAATCCCCTACATTACCCCCCCTGCTACTATGATACGAACCTGTTTTGAACTTTCTAAAAACGGCAAATTAGGGCTTCGATAAACGAAAGTCAACCCGCTCCATGTCCCGCGGAAAGAGAGAGGCTTCACGAACATTGGACAGGTTCAAAAGCTGTTTGGTAATCCTCTCCAGTCCAAAGGAAAACCCGCCCTCCGGCGGCATACCATACTTAAAAGCCTGAAGGTACATTTCGAAAGCCTGAAAATCCAAACCCCTCTCTTTAATGGCCGAAACTAAACTTTCGTAATTGTGAATCCTCTGGCTGCCGCTTAAAACTTCCATACCTTTAAAAATCAAATCGTAACTCAACGAATACTCGGGATCTTCGGGATCCGGCAGAGTGTAAAAGGCCCTCTTCCTGGTGGGAAAATGGGTAATGGTCACCAAGTCACTTTTATGCTCTCTCTTCGCCCAAGCCGAAATATCCGCCTCATCCTGCGGGGACAAATCTTTTTCGGCCCGTACGTCCCGCCCGGTCTCATTAAAAATAATTTCCTGGGCTTGCCTTAATTTTAGCCGGGGAATTTTTTTCCACTCCAACTTTGTCTGACCGAAGGCACGAAGAATTTCCGATTGCGTTTCCTCAACGTGTGAGAGCATTACTACTGCTACATTTTCCAAAAGATCCAAAAGCTCACTAAAAGAAACAAAACCGAACTCGCAGTCCATTTGGGTGGCTTCGGAAAGGTGACGGGTGGTCACCGACGGCTCGGCCCGATAAGCTTTGGCAACGGTATAGACCCGCTCCAGAGAAGGAATGAGCATCTGCTTGTAGAGTTGCGGGCTTTGGGTTAAGTAGCCCCAATAGTCATAATATTTGACCCTAAAAACCTCGGCACCGCCCTCGGTGGCGCTGGTGGCGATGGTGGGAACGGAAATTTCGACGCAGCCTAATGATTCCGCTGCTTTTCTAAACCCCGACAGGACAGCTGATTGAATTCTAAAAATATCGGCGATTTTTTTGTGTCTCAATGTAAGGGTCCGCCAATCCAATAGAACCGGCAGGCTTAAATCAAGATTATCGCCGCCCATGTCGAACGGAAGTCCTTCAGCCTTAGACAGGACGCTAATTTTCTTGACTTGAACTTCTACACTTCCGGTTGGCAGATTGGCATTAACGGTCTTCTCGTCACGCCGAAGAACCTGCCCTTCGACTTCGATCACGTACTCGGGACGTATTTCCTCAACCGCGGCGAGGGTTTCCTTGTCCAACCCCCGGGGTTGGACTATAAGCTGAACAATCCCTGAGCGGTCGCGCAAGTCCAGAAAGACGATTTTGCCGTGGTCCCGCCGCCTATTGACCCAGCCGGCCAGCCTAACCTCCTGTCCAATTTTGCCGATTGTCTCCAAAGCCACCGTACGTTCCATAATCTAAACAACTGCAACTTTTAAGATAACACAAAACCTGATAAATTAGGATTAGGCGCGGCCCGTGACCTCAACCGTTAACGGTCGCGCCTAATCCTTTTCTCCTACCGGGTTTTTATTGACCTCAGGTACCGTAGACGGAAATCGGCAGGCTCATCAGGTCCGGTTCCTCGTCCAAAATTCCTTTTGCCCAACCGAACTTCGGAACCCAAAACGCGGCTTCGGCATCACACCACCATTCACGCGCCACTGGCCGCCATTGGTAGACTCCAGGAAACTTTGGAAGGGGACCCTTGCGACACTTCAGCTCTTCCAAATCCTTCTTGACCTGAATAGGGCAAATCTCGCCTCCATCGAGAACCTCAACGATCTCGGTCGTGTCTTTCCAAGACATGTTTCTCACCTCCTCTCTTTCTAGACTGATTTCGGCCAACCAAAAAGGCCCTTGCTCATCAACAAATAGGTCTGTTGACAAACAAGGGCCCTTAGACTCTGCTAGGGCGGTGCCACCTTGATTTCTAACTCAATTACGATCTTTAACGGAATCTTCCGGCGGATTCTACCTCCCAGCCAAGCTGGGACTCTTTCCGCAGCTCCGGTGTGTCAGCACCATCAAAGCCTTTTGGTTACTAAGGCTAATAGTACTCCTTTAAACTACGAAGTCAAATACGTCAGCAAAAAAACGAAATTTAAGGCGGACGATTTATTCTCCGTTTCGCGCGAAAGGGTAAACGTGGTTATCTTAGTGTTTAGGACACTAGAGATATCGTACACCTTAGTTGACAAAAAAATTTAAAATCTCTAGACTTAAATTTCAGAGTGAGAATTATGTTTTTACAAACTTTAGAAATCATAGGCACTCTGAATAAGATCTAAACCGCTGCGAGGCGGTCTTTTTTTTGCCCGAAAAAATTAAGAAGAAAGGAGGAGCCATGCAGGTTGTGGTGGTTCGTGACTGGTCCGACGGTCGGGGGCGGATTGGTGCCGTTGCCCTTAACATTCCGGCTGACCTGATTAAGAGATACGGGGGAAAGAGCGTCGTCCCCGTCTCGGTAACGGCGCCGCCAGAAGGCTTAGATACGCCGGCGGTCGTGCGGCTTACAGGACTGACGCAATCCCCTCTCATTCAGGTGAGCGCCGGCGACATTTTGGAGATGGAGGAGATCTAAATGCCCAAACTCGTTTTCTACCCATCGGGTCATATTGACCCGGCGGCCGACCCCGATGAGCAAAAGAGGCAAATAGAATTCTTTGGCCCGGAAGCCGGTGAATTCGCCGCGGTCGACGAAGAAAAGGAGGTTTTGGAAACCCAAGAAGAATAGAGTTACAAAAAAAACGCGTTGGTAAAACAAGCCGGCGCGTTATTCTTTTAAGATTAGTTTTTTGGAAATAAAAACTCGTCAGGCGGACTTTCTTAAATCCTTAAGTTTTAAAAGAAGTTTCGGCCGACTCGAAAACGAATCAGCGCTTAAATAAAAAACCAGACTCGCCGAATCGCCCACCGCCAGCCGCGCGGACCATTCGCCCAAATCAAATCCGATACAATCAATTGTATCGACCTCCCCATCGCCCTTGATTCTTGATTCCTGATTCTTAGTTTTGACCTTCATCTTGAGGTGCCGGCCCTCTTTGCCCACGGTTCTCACCTCAACCACCAGGGCGTTTTTCAGCAAAAACACCGGCTCCGGGTTGCCCAGGCCAAAAGGCTCAAGTTTTTGAACCTTATTGTAAAGATCCAAATTTAGCTCGCCAAACTCGAGGGCTAAATCGACAACCAATTTCGGTTTGGGCAGAGCTATTTCTCTAATCTTCTGCCGGGCCGCTTTCGTAAATTCTTCGAGGCGGTCGGTGCGGATAGTAAAACCGGCGGCGCCGGCATGCCCTCCGATATTTTCATAATGTCCGCCAAGGGACCTTAAGAACTCCACCACATTAAATCCGTCAATAGACCTTGCTGAAGCCTTGGAAAATTCGGCGCCACGGCTTACAACCACCGAAGGCGCGCCGTACTCCTGAACTAATTTTCCGGCCACCAAACCAATGATGCCTTCGTGAAATTCCTCGTGAACCGCCACCGTTATACCCGACACCTGTTCTTTATCGTTGCTTATTTGCGATCGGGCCAGATCAAATAGGGAGGCGGTAAGCTCCTGCCTCTCGGCATTAATTCGATTAAGGTTTTGGGCAATTTGGCGCGCCTGCTCGGGCTTATTCGTACACAAAAGCCGTAGGCTTTCCAAAGCCGTTTCCAACCGCCCGCTGGCATTAATCCGCGGGGCTAGTATCCAGCCAACTTCAAAGGTTCCTATTTTCCGCCCCTCAATACCGGCGGCTCTAATTAACTCTTTAAGACCCAAGTTTTGGGTGTGATTAATTTCCGCCAAACCGAACTTCACCAAACTGCGGTTGGCGCCAAGGAGCGGCTGAAGGTCTGCCACCGTGGCCAGGGCCAAAAGGTCAAGATACTTAATTTGATTTACCAGCCGGCTGACAAGAACCCAGGACAGCCCGGCAGCACAAAGTTTATCCGTCCACAAAAGACTGCAGTCGGGCAAAGTTTCCGCTGGTGTGTGATGGTCGAGAATAAGAACCTCGAAACCCCGGCTTTGAGCATAGGCCACTTCATCGAGGGCGGTGATACCGCAGTCAACCGTAATGAGGAGTGGTTTTGAGTGACTTAAGTTTCCCAAATCGCCCAAGTCACTTAGAGAATCGATTGACGACTTTGAGAGACCGTAGCCGTGTTCAAAACGGTTGGGAATAAAAGGCAGGCAGTTTTTGCAAGACAAATCGCGGTAGATTGTCTGCCAAAGAATGCTCGCGGCGCAAACACCGTCCACATCGTAATCGCCGTGAATAAAAATCGGACGCTTTTCCAGAACGGCCGATTTAACCGCATTCGCCGCCGAATCAAGCGCCCCCTCCTCCAACCCAAAAGATTCCTTAGATTCCTTAATTAATTCCGAAGGCTCTGGCGGCTGCAAAAATTTTCGGCGGGCCTCGTTGGTAACAATCTGTCTTTGGCGAAGGAGATTATTAACTATCCCCGACTCATTCATTGACCCCACCTGCCAGTCCCTTTCTAAAACTTTAGCCATTTGCCCTCTTTCTCCGCCGGTAAAAATCGCTCAAGACGATCAAAAGCGGCCCGGCCACAAACGGCGAAGAGTAAGTGCCGGAAATAGTACCCAAAAGCAAAGCCAGGGCAAACCAGTGAAGGCTCGCCCCTCCCAAAACAAACAGGGCCGTAAGCATAAAAATAACGGTTAGGGAGTTATTGAGCGAGCGGACAATTGTTTCGTTGGTAGAGCTGTCAATGATTTTGGCCAATTCTTCGCTATTAAGGTCGCTGAACCGGACGTTGAGCGTTTTCATTTTTTCGCGGATTCGGTCATAAACCACAATTGTGTCGTGAACCGAAAAAGAAAGAACGGTAAGGACGGCCGTGACAAAAAGCGTGTCGACCTCAACCTTAAAAAAATGACCGAGGAGGGAAAAAACGCCCAAAATCACCAGACTGTCGTGGAGAGTTGCCAAGGTGGCGCACAGACCAAAGAACCAGTCTTTAAACTGCAAAGCCACATAGACGGCGATTAAGAACGCCGCCAGAGCCACCGCCGCCACCGTTTTAAACAAAAGCTCGGCGCCCAAAGTCGGCCCCAAAGTTTCAAACTGAAGCTCGCTGACCGGCACCACCGATTGATTTATGGCCGCCACCAATTTGTCTTTCCGGGCATTGTCAATCGGCGGCAGGCGCAGGGTCAGGTTGTTGCCGGAAAAACTCTCTCCGATTAAGTTCAACCCATTGGCCTCAATAACCGCTTTTATGGGGTTCAAATAATACTCCGCGTTTGCCGACGTTCTAGTTTCGAGCGCCAGTTCCAAATTGGAGCCGCCGGTAAAGTCAACGCCGGGATTAAGCCGGTATAGAAAAAGGGAAATAAGCCCCGGCAAAATAACCAGTGCTGATATAATTAAATATATCTTTTTATAACTCATGAATCGGATCATAATCTTTGAGAGCTAACACCACAGATTCACACAGATCGTCACTTTAGGCACTCAACCCTTGTAAAACACTCTAATCAAAGTGCGGCTAACCACAATACCCGTAAAGAGCGAAAGCAGAACACCCAAAGCCAGAGTCAGGGCAAAGCCCCGCACCGGCCCCGAAGTATTCAAGAAACTCCACCCCAAAGGATTAAACAAAACAAAACAGGTAATAAGGGTGGCCATGTTGGCGTCCCGAATGGAAGTCCAGGCACGGCCAAACCCAAGCTCCATAGCCGGGCGCAGGCTTTTTCCCCACCTCAGCTCCTCCTTAATCCGCTCGAAAATTAGAATATTGGCGTCCACGGCCATACCGATTGAAAGCAAAAACCCGGCAATACCCGGCAGGGTTAAAACCACCGGTGTGAGCTTGTAAATGGCCAGAGTGAGTAATCCATAAATAATTAGGGCAACATCCGCAATGAGACCAAAGCGTCCGTAGAGTCCCGCCATAAAAACGGCCACAATAATAAGCCCCACCGCTCCGGCAAAAACGGAACGGTTTACCGAATCCCGGCCAAGAGTTGCGCCAATGTTTTCCTGGGCAATAACGCCAATGGGCACGGGTAGAGCCCCGGCATTAAGTTTGAGCGCCAAATCTTTGGCCTGGTCGGAGGTAAAATTGCCGGTAATAACCCCCTGATTGGAAATAACTGCCGTCACTTCGGGTGTGGAAATGGGCACACCGTCCAAGAAAATGGCCAAGACCCGTTCTTGGGGGGACGGCTTTTTTAAAAGCTCTTCCGTTACCTTTTTGAATTTTTGGCCGCCGTCCGCCGTTAAATCAAAACCCACCTGCGGCGCGCCGCTCGTCTGGTCAAAAGTCAGGTACGCCCTCTTTAAATCGGCGCCGGTTAAACCCGTGGGTTTATAAACATCGTTGACGGTGAGTGTCTTGGGGTTGGCCGATTTGGTCGCCTCGGCATCGAACTCCTTAAACTCGAGTTTGGCCGTCTGGCCAATGAGGGATAAAGCCTGGCTTGTGTCATAAACTCCCGGCAGTTCCACAACCACCCGGTAATCGCTGCCCACTCTTAAGGTTTGAACATTAGGCTCGGAAACGCCAAAGAGATTAACCCGCCTCTCCAAAACACTTTTGACCGAGTCCAGAGCTTCGGTGCGGCGGTCGGCGCTAATGGAAGCCATGTCCGCTCTCAAAGTCACCCGAACGCCGCCGGAAATATCCAAGCCTTCTTTAATTTTTAAGTCGCGGGTAAAAGCGCCGTTAAAAAGATTAATTTCGTAACCGCCTATACTTGTGTCAACCTTAATGGGCCCGTAGTCGAATTTAACGGGAATAGCGGGCAAATCCAAAAAGACGGCAATTAAAGTTACGGAAACAATTAACCAAAGGACGGTGCGGGGGTTCATATTTACGAGCATTATAATACAGGATTCAGCCAAAAAAGTCAGATCGGCTTATTTCTTTTTGGCAGAACCGCGGCGGACGGCGGCCGGAACCGAAAGCGGCAGTTGGCGGGCGTCGGGAAAAAATAGATTGACGGAAGCTTTATTAAAGTCGATTTTAAGAATTATTCGGTCGCCTCTTTTTATATTAAGCTGCCGCAAAAAAAGGGCCGGGATTACCACCGCGTGGGAATTGCCGTAACGATGCAGAGTTGATTCCATAACTCAAATTCGGGCCGAACCGTAAGCAAGCTCGTCGCCAAAAATAACCAGCCGCGGCTGAAGGAGGATGTTTATGAGAAACGGGTCTTTGCGCTTCTTGCGAAAGTCAAACTCGTCCTCGGTTAGAATGGTGTAGTTAATCTCCTTTTTCAATTTTGCTTCCTCCGCTTTAACAATTTTCGACACTAAATCCTGGTTCACCCGTCCCACAATGAGAAGGTCGATTTCGCTCTGGTCCGGGGCGCGACCTTTTAAAAAAAGTTTGGAGAGGATTATGAGCTTGGCCGCCCCCAGTTTATCCAACTCGGAAAGTAGGGCTTTAGAAAGACCGCTTTCCTTGTTAACGAGATTATAAATGTCAACAAAGTAAGGGCTTGACTCGCGAACCCGGTAGTAAACGCGATTGCCCCGCGGTTCCTTCTTTAAAAGCCCGGCTTTGGTAAGTCTTTGAAGTTCGCGGCGCACAGCGTTAATTTCCGTACCCACCTCGCGGGTAATGTGACGCACGTGGTAAAACTCGGCGGCGTTCGCCGAGAAGAACAGATTTAATATCTTAATCCTGACCGAGGAAACCAATAAATCTTCTAGCATACCTACTTATAATTAATTATATCGCCGGTCGGCAGGATTTCGACCCAGATTTGGCCGCGGTTAAGCTTAAGGTCTTCACCATTTTCTGCAATAAATCTCGTCCTCTCATCAACGCTTAGGCGCGACCAGGTAATGGGTAAAGCCTTTCCGTCCAAGAAAGCCATGCCTTTGCCTTGACCTGTGGTTGTATATAAAAGATGGGCTTTCTCGTCGTTGAGGGGTTTTTCATCCATAAAAAGAACAACAACGTCTTTGGCCGCCAAAGTTTTTTGCGTTTCGTTGTCCGCCTGAGCCTTGCCTCCCTGACTGCGCAAGTAGGTGTTGCTTTCCTTGTCGTAATTCCAGGTGACGGCAAAATCAGGCAAATCCCAAAAATTAAAACTGATAACCTGTGAGTCCGGCCGCAAGGCAACTTCGGCGTCGTCTTTAAAAAACCAGGAACTAACGGCGTTGTGCCAAGCCCGCGGCTGGTCTGGGTACTGGGCGTAGGCCACGTCGTAAAGCTTGGGAATTGACGTGTAACCGGTGTGTTCGATGGGCACGTTGCGGCTGAAGTCGCGCCAAAAAGCTTTGTCGCCGGCCCAGGAAGCATCAATCGAAGAAACAAAAATAGTTCTCATGTAGTCGTAAACGTTGGCGGCATTGGCTGTGGAAGCGCCACCCCAGTGGGCATACCAGGCGTCGTTTTCCTTGGCAAAGTCCACGAAATACTTGCGGGCGCTTCTGACCGGCCCCACTTTATCCGGTTCATTAGAAAGATAAACAGCTAGGAATCGGGTAATACCGCCTTCGGCCACGGCTTCATAAACTAAATCGGCCTGGGAAAGATTACTCTGCGGGCGGGCCAGCGGATGATTGTTAATCATAACCGCCATGGGCCGGCGGGCTAAAAAGGCGGCGGCCTCTGCGGGCGTGTAGAGAACGCCGTTTAGGGGGTCGGCCGCGGTTTTATCTGCCGTTGAGTTTGAATCGGAGGAGGCCGGACCGCCCGATTTGGAAGCGCGGCCAAAAAAATCGGTGGGTGAAACCAGGCCGCTGCCTGAAGCCTTTGGCGAAACGGCCGGGGAGATTGCCGAGTAAACTCCCACCGCCAAAAAGGCGCCGCCGGTTATAAAAAATAAAAGAGTCAGACCAAAAACAAACTTTTTGGCCCGCGAGAGGGAAAGAAAGTATTCCTTAAGACTGGGTGTGGCTGGCAAGAGAAATTGCATCTTTTTCTTCCCGGGAAAATTCAAAACCGTCCTCCTTAAAATCCTTAACCGGTTTGGCGTAAACCCGCGTTGTTTCGCGCCCGTGTAAACTCGATATTACCACGCCATTACCTTCGCCGTCCATGAAAGAAACGGCAAATGACTGATTGCCGCCGAGCTCGTTGAAGGGGTTAAAACGCACCACCTTTAAATTTTTAAGATACCCCAACGACTCGCGGTTAAGTTTTTCCAAATCCCGGCTAATCTTTTCCACCTCTTTGGCGGTTTTGCGGGCGCGGGACAAATGCTCCTCCCAAATTTTTTCCAGATTTTCGCCCTCGACTCCGCGGGTCAGTTTTTTGTAGAGCAAAAGGGTTTGGGCCAAAACGAGGCTTAAAAGTATGAGCCAAACTGCCAGCAGTGCTACAATAACGTATATAAAACTCATGGGCGGTGAGTAAGTTTACTGCTCATCTAAAGATTAGACCTATTATAACAATAGGTCAACCAAAAGGAGGAGATAAATTGGCACAAAACAAAGTGTTTCAGTTGAGACTATTTGACGACCAATCGGCCAAAGTCCTTGACCCGGCCGGACAGACGTCTCACCTCACCCAAGAAGGGCGGCGCAAGCCCCGCCCGCGCCGAAGGTCATCGGACGAAAAATCAATCGCCGGCCTTCTCCTTCAGCGGGACGGCACGCGGGAAGAGTGGAACCGGATTCTGCGCTACATTTTTCTTGCGGACACCGACGAATTTCCCCCCGGCCTCTACCGCTCAAAATACTGCGGCTGCATGGTAGAAATTCGGCAGGGCAATACCTACACGGCGCACCTCTGCCCCGAGCACGAAGAGCTGGACCCGAATTGCTTTGAGCTGCCCTTCGAAAAGCTTGTGATTAAAAAACGGGTCGAGGAATTCAGGCAGTGGTATTATAAACTGCCCATGGCCGGTGTGGAAAAAGACGCTTGGGGAGCTTTTCGCGGTTTGGCTCTTTTGCCATGGGACTTTGGTTTTAAGAAGCCTCAAGAGTGGCTTAGCAAAACGGTGACTATTGAGGCTAAGTACGGCGCCTGCGGCTGTTCTTACACAATGAGAAGGTACAATGTGGAAGGCGTTCCCTGGCACGCAAGAACCGGTCATGTTTACCTTTTAGTAAAGATTGGATCGTGCGGCAACCACGGCAATTCCTGCCAAAGACCGAACTTGCCGATAGGTAACAAAGCCAGCCGTCAAATCAATCAGATAATCGCCCAATATCGCCGAGTCTAGCCCCTCGGCGATTTTTTGATGACCATTTCCCAAATCCAAATTTTCTAAATGACCAACACTTGGAGTATCATTGATTCATATGTCCAAAAAGACTCGGGCGGAAAAAGAAGTTTCGCATCTAAGGCGGGAGGTGGAAGCGCTTAAAAACCAACTGCGCGCCCAAGCGGCCAACGTTCAAAATCCGTCAATTCAGGCGCAAGGAACGATGGCGGCGGAAAGACCGATTTATGTTCAAAGTCCCAAAAAGGCGGCGGCGGTAAACCCCGAAGAAGTTTTGCGCACCGATTTTGCCTATCTTAAGGCTGACCTCCTGCGTACCGGCGTTTTGGCCGTTTCCTCTTTTGCCGCTATTGGCCTAATTTACTTTGTGCAGACTAACCCCTCCCTGCTCAACAATCTGACACCCCTTCTCAAAAAATTTGGTCTTTAAACTAACCTTAGAAAGAAGTATTTTTCGCCAAGATTAAAACAACAAAAAAGATAGTTGGGCTTACCGCTTGGAGAAGAAAAGAGTCCGGAAAATAAGCAGAACAAAGGCCACTAAAAGGGCAAAGAGAACCCAAGTACCCCACGAACTTTCGGCGGCGGCATTCTGATTTGTTTCCGCAGTTGGCTGGGACGCCGGGGCCGCTTCGGGTGTGGCCTGCCCCAAAACCTGCGGCTCTTCAGCTACCTTAGCGCTCGGCTCCGCCGCCAAAGCTTCGCCGCCCGCGAAAGCCGATTGCCCAACAACCGCTTCAATAGCAGTTATTGTCTCCTCGGCAACGGCAGACGCTCCTAAAACCGTGCCGAAAGTCGTGGCAAAACTTCTTTCATCACTCAAAGATTCCGGTGATCCTTTGGAAACGGTACGGTAATAATAGGTAACTCCGGCAGTCAAGTCGTTTAGAGCTACCGAGTGGGCCGTAACCTTGGGCGAGGTATCTGACTCGGCGGTGGAGTGGGCATAACCGTAATTGGGAGCGGCGCCCAAAGTTGAGTGTGGCGAAGAGTCGTAGATAACCCTAGACGTTCCCGGCAAATCCGTGGTCCAGTTAATGGTTACGGAACTTTGGGTTACGGCCCCGGCCGTCTCGCCGGAAATGGAAGGGGCAATGCCATAGCTTTGCGTCATTACCGACGACTGGTTGCCGGCGCCGTCAACGGCCACGGCCTTGAGGGTCGTGTCACCACTGATAGTAATAGTACCGGTATATTTTCCGCTGCCGGATGTGGGCGTGGAACCGTCGGTGGTGAAATAAATTTCGTAGGCATTGGCGTCGCTTGAGCTAAGATTCACCTTTTGGGCCGAGGTATAATCCCCGCCGGCCGGTGAAGCCGTAGGTGTAGCCGGAGCGGTGGTGTCCACGAGCACCGAACCTTTTGACTCACCACTAAAGTTACCGGCACTGTCCTCCGCTTTTACAAAGAAGTTCCAAAGTCCTTCGCTCAAACCCGTCGTTTTTGAGACTCCGGAAACACTACCACTGGTTGGAGCATCGGTTCTCCAAAGGTATTGGAGCACCCCGGAAAGAGCATCGGTAGCTGCATCCCAATTCCAAGCTTGCGAGGTGGAATTAGTTGGTGTAGTAGTTGAAGGCGTCCCCGGCGCCGAAGGATTTGTTTTGTCTATTTTTACCTGATTGGCAACGGTTTTTATTGACTCAGAGTTACCGGCATTATCTTTGGAGAAGTACTTAATGGTATAGGTACCATCCGCCGTCAAAGCAATTGATGTACCGGTTGAGGAGCTTGTCGTGGGATCGGTGCCGTCGGTAGTGTAGTAAGTATTGCTACAACCGCTACCCGTGCCGTCGTTGCAGGTTAAGGTTACGGTGACGTCGCTGTTGTGCCAGTTTGAATCCGTACCGGAGTCGGCGGTTGACGGCGCGGTAGTGTCAATGCCGGCAATGGCGGCGGACAAAGAGTAGGCCGTGTTGCCGGTAGCATCGACGGCCCGGTAGCAAACCTTCTTGCCGTTATCCGCCTCACCGGTAAAAACGGTATCCGCGTAGGCGCTAAAAGTTAGGGAGGCGTCGCAAGCGGAACCCAAAGTAACGCTTTGCGTGAGTGTCCCTTCGTTGGTTGAAGCGGTAACCGTTTTGCTTTGGGCAGGATTAGTGTTGGGATTGTTAATCGTGATTACCGGAACGGTTGTGTCAACGGTAAAAGAAAATGGTGAACTCCAACCACTCCAGTTGCCGCCGTTGTCCCGCACCATAACGTGCCAGTACCAAGTCCGGTCTGAATATGTAGAGAGATCTGGTGTGTAATAGGTGTTGCTTGTGTAGTAATTTTTCTGCGGGGAAAGAAAACCAGAGGAATCCTCCACTTGATAGCGATATTCGCTGATTCCGGATGCGGCGTCGGTAGAGGCGCTTAAAGTCAAGGTTGGGCTGGTATCATTTGTTATTGCGCCGTCGGCCGGAGAAGTGAGAACCGGAGTAGTGGGCGCGACCGTGTCAATTTTGGCAACGTTTGATGATGTATAAGTCGCCTGATTTGGCGTTGGGGCATTATCAGAAACTTGGTACTGATATTGGTAGCAATTTCCGCTTATTACGCTATTATCGGTAAAGTTTGGATAAGATCCCGAAGGGGCAATCGTACTAAAAGAACCAAAGCTGCCGCAGGTACCGGCAGCTAACGCAGCCGATTTTCTCTGCATTATTCTTGATGCGGTGTTTATTCCAGATCCTGCGTCAGTACCATCATTAACAGTTAAAGCTACAGAAGCTGAAGTGTAATACCCATCGGTGTAAGTGATAGATCCACCAGTTGGGGCTGTTGTATCGGCTGGTGCGTTAACCGTGAGAGTTCCGTTGCCGGTAGCATAATCCGAAACACTGTACAGCGCTTTAGCCGTAAAGCTGGTTGAACCGGCCGGAGTGGACGATGTTGTAGTGATTGTTAGGGTTGAGGTGTGAGTACTATCAGACGAAGCGAAATGCAGGGAACCTGGTAAGAAAGAAGACAGGGCACCCGTGGGCAAGCCGGTCGTAAGACTCAAGGCCGCATCAAACGTGCCGCTTGAACCTCGGTTAACGGTTACGTTAAAAGTTACGCTGCTGGCCGTTCCGAAGGTAAGAGTTCCCGTTTGCGAGCCAACAACAACCGAACCCACTTTATTGGAGGCGTCGGTAAAAGCTGTCGTGGCTAAAACCTGACCGCTTGAGTCTTTAAGTTCGACTTTGTAATTCGGTCGGAAGTTGCCGTCGAGTTGATAATTGTAAACGAAGTTACCTGAATTATCGGCGGCCACGGAAGTTTCAACGTTGACCGCCGGCGAGTCGTTCGAAGAGATAACTAAGATATACGTTTGCCCGGCGTTTAGCCCGGATCCGGAAATAACGGCAACATCTGTTGGCGAATAGTCGGCCTTGTCGGTGGAAACCTTAGCACTCGACCCAATTGAACCGGATTCCGGGCTTAAGAGAGATAAAACTTTAGAGGTTTGAACGGCAATCGGGGAAGGTGAACTAATCGCGGCATCCAGCCGAGGCTGAATATTATTACTTATATTATTCGTGCTCGACGAAAGAACGGTCGGCGATGGGTTGTCAGAGGCTAAAGTCGGTTGGGTGCTTGGCGGCGGAGAAACGGGAAATTGATTGGACGGAGAAGAAGACGAAGGAGAAACGGATTCGTTTGTTGGTTGCGGCGGCGGCGCCGGCAAATCTTGGGGACTCAAAGTTGTCTCACTAACCGGAGCCGCCGAGGCCGAACTTTCCACTGCCTCTTTGATATCGTTGTCATTGACGGGCGCGACCTCCAAATATTTTTGCTCTATCGAGTTAGATTGATTGCCTTCCGGACCAGCCGGCTCCGCCGAGGATTGGATTAAAATTTCTCCGCCGCTATCCGCCGGTAAGATCTCTCCGTTTTTCTCATCGTCCGAAACATTTGGCACCGCCGAAGCAGAAGCTGTCTCATCGGAAGACAGGTCATCGCCAACAGCCAAGGATTCATTTAGAAAAACAAAAGCAACGGGCGAAAAAGACTGAAACAACAAAAGGCAACAGGCAATAATTGCGGTTATCTTCACAAATGCTGGCCGGCAGAAGGCCTTAACGCCCTAAGTTTCCTACCCCCACCCGCGGACGTCAAATAGATAGGTATCTAACCTTTAATTATCCTTAAACCGGTATTGGAGAGCTTCGGAAACGTCGTTTAAAGTTACATCTTCGTGGCCGGACAAATCGGCAATCGTCCGGGCAATTTTAATAGCCTTATGATAACTGCGGGCGGAAAGGTTAAGCTGTTTTAAGGCGGTGAGCAAAAGTTTCTGGCTGTCCGTACCCAGCGGGCAGTATTTTTTAAGGTCTTTGGAGCCCATTTCCACGTTGCAGGTTAAGCGGACACCCTTAAATCTTTGGCTCTGAGCATCCCTCGCCTTCTGAACCCGAGTGCGCACCTTTTCGCTTGACTCGGCCTCGGTATCCGCCGCCGTCAATTTTTCCACCTCCACGGCCGGCACGTTAACCTGCAAATCAATACGGTCCAGAATCGGCCCGGAAACTCTTTTTTCGTAGCGGGCAATTGACCCCGGAGAGCAAACGCAGTTTTTCTTGGGGTCATCTTTGTAACCGCAGGGGCAGGGATTCTGCGAAGCCACAAGAATAAACTTGGCCGGAAAAGTTAAGGAACCGGCCGCCCGGGAAATGGTAACCATACCGTCTTCCATAGGTTGACGTAAAGACTCCAAAACGGAGCGCGGAAACTCGGCAAACTCGTCTAAAAACAAAACGCCGCGGTGCGAGAGGGAAATTTCGCCCGGCTTGGGGTGGTTGCCGCCGCCAATAATTCCGTTTCGGGAAATCGTGTGGTGCGGGTTTCTAAACGGCCGGCAGCTCACAATAGGCATGTGGGGATTAAGCGCGCCAACGATAGAATAAATGCGGGTTACCTCCAAAGCTTCGTCTACGGTAAGTCTTGGCAGAATGGAGGCGAAGGCCTTGGCAAGCAACGTTTTGCCGGCGCCGGGCGGACCTTTAAGAATCACGTTGTGGCCGCCGGCAGCGGCAATTTCCAGAGCCCGTTTGGCGTTTTCCTGCCCCTTAATCTCGGCAAAGTCAAAATCATACTCGCCGTATTTTAAAATACTTTCCACCGGTGTGTGGGCAAACGGCTCCAACTCTTTCTGACCGCGCAAAAATTGAACCAGGTCTAAAAGACTGTCCAGGGGAATAATTTGAATTTCGGGAATAATTGAGGCTTCTGGAGCGTTGTCTCGAGGCAAAAAAATTCTTTTATAGCCTTTCTCTTTGGCCAGAAAGGCAATGGGCAAAACGCCGGCCGTGGGACGTAGGCCTCCGTCCAGTGAAAGCTCGCCCACAAAAACGGCGTCATCTATTTGTGCTGCAAACTCGCGGTTGGCCAAAAGAATACCCAGGGCAATAGGCAAATCAAAATTGGAACCTTCTTTGGGAAAATCGGCCGGAGCCAAATTTACGGTAATGCGCCGCTGGGGAAAATCGCAGTTGGAATTTTTAAGGGCCGCCCGGCAACGTTCTTTGGACTCCTCCACCGACTTTTGCGGCAGGCCCACAATGTTGAAGGCCGGGAAACCGGAAGACTCAATACTCACCTCCACATCCACAGGCACGGGATCAAGTCCCAGGGTGGCGCCGGATATTACTTTGGCTAACACAAGAAAAATTTTAACGGGGAAGGCAACTTAAGGTCAAATGAAATTTAAATTCCCACTTCTCGCGGCAGGGTGTTGAGCATAAATTCCTGCGGCTCTTCGGTAAAAATAATCCTTTTGCCCAAGGATTGGGCGTAGCCGATTTCGATTAAAGCCGAGGCGCCCACATAACCCTGCGGATCGCAGACAATTAAAGCGTCCGAAGCCGCGATGGAGTCAAGGTGGTGCCGCTCCAACTCTAGGGGGCTAGATCCCTCCTCGCCGCTAAACACCACAAACTCTTCACCGGGGTTTTTAGGTTCAACAAAACGCGGACTCAAAACTTCGGTTCCCGTAACTTCCAACTCCTTCTTAATTCCCAGAATATAGGGCAGATGTTTGCGGAAACTGCCGCTTAAAGTCACTCTCCTAAATTCACGACGGTCGGCTCCGTGCACTAAATTAGAATCGGAGGGAATCAGTTTCTCCACCCCGTATTTCTCGCAAATGGCTTGAGCCAAAAGCGAGCAGGCCCGAGCACCGTGCATCCAGGCGGGGTTCTCCGGCATTAGGGATTCCAGTGATTCCAGACTAACCCGGTAAAAAATCTCCCCGTTGCGGTCGGCAAAATCTTCAAAATCAACCAGGTAGGGGTGGTCAGCGTCTTCAAAAAGATGGTTATTCCTAAGGGCATAGCCGGCCAACTTCATATAGGTTAGTTCGCCGCCGGTGTGGAAGGCGGTGGGTACTTTCCGTCCGAGCGGCGGCAGAAGCGCAAGAATAAAGTCTTTAATGGCTTTAATTTCTCCGCTAAACAGAGCATTATTTATGCCGGGAAACTGGCTGTTAATGCCGCTCACCCCCAAATCGATGTTTTGCCGAAGTACAGTCTTACTATTTTCAACTAACACCAGTTCGGTGGAGCCGCCGCCAATGTTTATAAGCAGCACCGAGCCGCCGCCACGATACCGGTCAACTAAAGCTGTTTCCAAATAGTAGTTCTCCAGTTCGTGTTCAATAATATTCAAAAAAATTTGGGTTTCGCAAAAAAACTCGTCGCGCAGTTCCTCTTGAGCCCTCGGGCTAAGTTTCCGATAGATAGCGGTGGCGTAATTTTTAACTTTGTGTTCCGGAAACTCTTCTTTAAGATCTCTAATCAGGGCGTAGAGACGCTGACGGTTTTCCCGGCTCAGTCCCTTTTCGGCGTCAAATTCATTTTTTAAAGGAAGGCTAATACTTTTTATGTGAGAAATTCGACCGTTTTCCGAAGCAAAAACCTTAACGGTTGAGGAGCCTAAATCCAGAAGCAGTTTTTTGTTCCGATTCCGAACTGTCATACAATCCTGTGCTACATAGACATCTATGTGTCTATATATACACATTTGTACCTAGAATACAATGTGATATAATACATGTCAAGGGGTTTTATGATTATTTTTTTTACGGCCTCGTCAAAAGACATTTTGGCCCATAAAGAGGCCTATCTGGAAATAAGGAATTCTATTAAGGCTTTGGGCCACTCCATTAATAGGGACTGGATTAACTACTCCATTGAAGTCGCCGAAAAGAACCGAAGGGACGTGCCCACGCCCTCAATCTACCAGGATGTAATGACAGCCATTTTAACCGCCGACTTAATTATTGCCGACGCTTCCGTGCGCAGTATGAGTATTGGTCATCAAATTACTTTTGCCCTGCAAAAAAAGAAGCCGGTTTTACTTTTGCAAAAGCTGGAAGGGCGCAGCGAG
Organism: Patescibacteria group bacterium; assembly: GCA_023474425.1. Taxonomy (GTDB): domain Bacteria; phylum Patescibacteriota; class WWE3; order JAMCXX01; family JAMCXX01; genus JAMCXX01. The sequence continues at coordinate 36,413 of JAMCXX010000002.1, forward strand.
GCTCAAGACCTTTTTATTAGCGGGGCCAAGTCCCCCCTGCTCATGATTAAAAACTACACAAGAACCGAGGAAATACGCAGTCTTATAAAGAAGTTTATTCAAAAGTACGAAGCAACCTCCAAAACGCGTTTTAACTTGGTACTCAACAAGGCCCAGGACGGCTATGTCGAATGGGCGGCTTTTTACTACAAAATTAGCAAAACCGAAGTTATTCAAAACGCCATTGACGAAAAAATGGAAAGCGACAGGCTATTCGAAAAATACCTGGAGTCATGACCACGGCAGCGGATTTACCGTCCAGCGAAAAATTCATTGGCAGCGTGATTGAAGGCTCGCGTGAACTTTTGGAAAAGGCCGAGCTGGATTTTAACATTCCCCAAGGCTACCTGCCTACCCAGATCGCCCTACATCTGCCGCAATTCCAAATGACCGATATTATTAAAAACGGAACTGTTAACCGAGCATTGCTACTTTCCGAATGCCTGCGGCTCGGCACGCGCCTGGAATCAGGCTTTCTAACCTTACCGCCGGAATTCCAGAAACTAGTTTTGGCAAAGACACGGGAAACAAAGGTTGTGCGCCGTTACCCTCAAATCTCCCAATTGACGATTAACGGTCAGCTTACTAATCTGTCTTTCGGCACAGTTGATTCGCCGACGGGGTTTGCTATTCAGAAAATCCTACACTACCTGGCCAATCCCCGTCGGGACACTCTCTATCATTTTGGTCTCTTTGTGAAAGACAGCTCATTCCCTCTGGCCTACGTGGCCTTCTCCCCCCTGGACCGACGCTACATTCAACAATCTCTGCCCTTCGATACTAACGAAGGCGAAGTTTTGGTACTCACACGGGCCTACAATATAAACAGCTCGCCTTTTAACGCCATGAGTTTCCTCATTTCCCAAGCCATAAAACAAGTTAAGATAAATCAAAAAAACTTAAAAGCGGTAGTGACGGCGGTTAACCCCAATGTCCTTTTTCGCGGTACAATCTTTAAGGCGGCCGCCTTTAAACCCTTTGCCTTAGTTCCCTTTGTGCCCCAGTACTATAAAGGCAACTATGTAACCCGCAAAACTCTTTCCCAACTTTCCCCGGCAGAAATAAACAAAGGGCTGATTGAAACGGCCAAATTCCCCCTCACACCGCTTATCTGGACGGTTAGAGTCCTGGACCGGCGCCTCGCAAAGTCATTTAGCCGTCCTTTAATTAGAGTAAGCTACGAGACGTACTCTGAAGGTTAAACTGAAAAGGTTACGGTTGGAACTTTTAGAAAATCTCCAGTGCCGCGCCGACCGTGACGGGAAAAAACTCTTCCAACCTGGTAAAATTTGAATGCTATGAACTTGAGAAACTTGAGAGTGGAAAAACCCTCCTTGGAATTTATTGCCTTCTTACAGGCCCTCGGTCTGGTCGCATACTGCTTTCTGGTAAGTCTCGTTATGGCGGGACTTAACCAAACTTTCCACAACTTACCCATGCCAGTACTTGGTCCGGTGATTGTTTTGACTCTTTTTGTAGCTTCGGCTTTAATTTCTTCCTCGATTGTTTTGGCCTACCCGCTTGTAATTTTCTGGAATCAAAAAAACACCACCCGAGCCTTAAAGCTCGTTCTGGAAACCGCGGCCTGGCTGGCAATTTTGCTGGTCGTTATTACAACCGCCATTTTAGCGGCCCGCTAGAAATCCCGATTGCTCAAACAAGACGCAGCCACTCACTTGGTCAGCTTATCCTTAAGCCCGCGCAGGATTTCCGACGCCAATTCCTTACCGCCCAGGCCAAAAGCCAAACCTCCGGCCAAAGCCAGCATGGCCACAAAACCGGTAAAAAGAATTCTCACCAGATCGGCGGCTACTCCCAACTGGTTTAAAACAACCAGCGCCGTAAAGAAGAGAATGGCATAGTAGGAAATCCCGCTCAAGAGTTTGGCCGCTTTTTCATCCAAACCCATGGCCGACTGTCGTACTACATCGGCGGTCAAGTTGGCCACCACAAAGCCTACTAATCCTACAATCACGGCCACAAAAACATTGGGCAAATAGAGGATTAGGTTGTTTAGAATATCGGTAACTTTGGAAAGCCCCCAGGTTTCCACCGCCGGCACCAGAAAAAGAATAATCACCGTCCATCGGGTCAGCTCGGAAAGCAAGACTTCCCAGACGCGAAACTGCCCTTCCTCGCCCATGACCTTGATTTGAACCAGGAATTTGCCCACCCTTAGAGCCCGAAGCATGGCAACCACCAAACCGGCCGCCACCTTGGCCAGAACAATACCGATAATCAAAAGAATAAGCCCGGCCACAAAGTTCGGCAGGTAGTTTTGGACGCTTAAAATTCCAGCACTAAGACTTAACCAAATTGCTTGCGCTAAATTCTGAATCATTTACTCACCTCCTTAACACCACAGATTTTCTTCACAGATCTGCACAGATCGAAAGACGGGTGGCAAAGGCGGAGGGCGTCCCGTCGAGCGACAGCAGTCCCGACCGCAGTCGGGGCGATGCCGTCGGACGGGACGAGCCTTTGGCAGGACCCGTCTGTCGACAAAACAGCATGTTGAAACGAGGAAGCTTGTAAGCCAGGTTCTGTTGTTATGGCGATCATCTCTCTAGTTTTGATGTTACTCAATAACTCCCCGATTTTACTCGGGATGCCCGCGTCTTTGCCTCTGTGTCGGCGAGTCATAGAAGCGTTCGGCGGTTACAGCCCCGGGGATTGCCTTAATCCCAACTTTACGTCGGGACGTTTCACCCACTCATCGTGCGGTCTTACAACCGTTTAGACAAATGCTCGTCTCTGTGGCTCTCAAATCCCGTCAATTCGGAATTTGTCCTCCCGCCGTTTCCGGTAGGAGACACTAGCCATTGCTGGTCGGGCCTTGCGGCCCGTTGGGCTGCCGACGGCTGCCTGGACTTTCCTCTACCCATAGCTGTAAGCGAAGGGTAGCGATCGCCCATCTTCCTCAATTCTATTTTACCACAAAATCCCGTCCCAACGCGGGCCGTGGCCGAGCCTTCGAATCAAACCTAATAACTTTAGAAAACCTATTTATTCCGACTTGTAATAGAGATGCTTGAGGACGATTACAATTACCAATGTCACCGGCACGGCCAGAAGCGCTCCCACAAAACCGTAGAGCTTGCCGCCAATCAGAATCACCAAAAGAGTTAAGATCGGGTCCAAATCTACCGCCTTCTGCATGACTTTGGGCACAAAGAGTGTGTTTTCCACCTGCTGAATTAAAATAAACAGAGCCAAAACTCCCAAGCCTAAAATCGGCGAGGCGGCAAAGCCCACCAACACCGCCGGCACGGCCGAGATAATAGGCCCGATCATGGGAATAATTTCCAGAATGCCGGCAATCACAGAGAGAGGCACGGCATAGTTCACCCGCAAAACCGTTAAGCCGGCGTAGGTCATAAGCCCGATTAAAAATCCCAAGACCAGCTCGCCCCTTACCCAACTGCCGATTTTCACTTCGGTCTCTTGCAAAATCTGCGACAACTTTCTGCGTCCTTCCTCTCCACGCACCAGCTTTAAGAGTCTTTCGCGAAAGTGCCCGTACTCCAGGGAAAAATAGAAACTAAAAACAATCACCGTCACCAAAGAAACCACTGAGGAAAAAACATTAAAAGTAATCTGGAGGATATTTCCGGAAACGCCGGAAAGTTGCCCGGTTAGCCCCGAAATAATTTGCTGACTCATTGGTTCAATTAACGGGTGTGTAAGAAACCTGTCTAAAAGCTTGGGCAGTTGGGTTAGAAAAAGAGCCGTCTGCTGCGCCAAGGGCGAGAGCCCGTAACCCAGCAAAAAAAGAATGGCCGTCACAAAAGTTGCGTAAACCAAAAGAGTTGCCAATGTTCGCGAAACCTTGCGTCCGTGGATTTTATCGATCACGGGAACTAGGGTCATGGAAATTATAAGGGCCACAAAAACCATGAAGATAATATCCTTAATCTGCCAGGCGAGCCAGGCAAAAAACAGTAGGAGGAAAGAAGCTATAACGGAGCGGGTGGAAACAGAAAAATTCATGCCAAATATAATTCTACCTTAGAGTTAACCTCTTCTACAAATTTCGGTTCCCGAATGTCAAACCATAACGCATCGGCAAAGTATTTTTTAAAATAAGTTTTTTGACGACGAATGTAGGCATGGGTGTTGAACTTCAGTTTCTGTATCGCCTCCTTTAAAGAAACAGCACCCTCAAAAAACAGTCTAAATTCGCGGTAGCCGAGCGTCTTCATTCCCGGCGCTTCCCATCCATAACTTTTAACTAACCTCTTAACTTCGTCTACAAGCCCGGCCTCAATCATTGCGTCAACTCTTCTATCTGCCCTCTCATATAGAAAGCCGTTGCCCGCCGTTAAACTCAGGGTTAGAACGTCACCCTGAACTCGTTTCAGGGTCTCGTTCTTGGTTATAGATGCTGAACCAAGTTCAGCATGACCAAAAGAAACAGCTATCTCAATCGCCCGAATGAGTCGATATTTGTTCTTCACATCAATCGTTTGTAATTTGTCTGGATCTAAATGGCGAAGCTTCTCCAAGAGTTCTTCTTTCGATAAGCCTTCCAGTTTATCTCTCAAACTTTGATCGGCGGTCACACCCGACAATTGCCGTTGGCCTAAAATTACATCCATATAAAACCCCGTTCCCCCTACCAAAAAAGGTATTTTATTTTTTGACCAAATCTCATTTATTTTCTCCCGTGCCTGAGTTGCGTAATCATAAGCGTTCAAACGTTCTGATGGTAAGGCGAGATCGTATAAATAAGTGTTGATTACGTCTCCCTTTGCTCCCACACACTGTAGTATGGGAGCGGAAGTATTCGAGGCACCGGTGGTAACCATTTTCCCGGTTCCAATATTCATTTCCTTATATGCTTGCCGGCTATCAACGGAAATTATTTCTCCGCCAAATTTTTGGCAGAGGGAAATAGCTAAATCTGTTTTTCCCGAGGCCGTCGGTCCGACAACCGCCACCAATTTTTCCATCAATTAAGAATATCAGATTGAGAAAAAAATAAGGGACGTAAGTTTTTTAACTCACATCCCTAACATGAATCACCAGTGCCCACGGGTCGGTGTGTGACCTGAGCTGATCCTCATTGGCGATTCCTTACGGGCCGTGGGCTTTGGGTATTTGCGAAAGGCCCACGACGCGGCGGCGCAGATTACGATAAAGACAGCCAAGATGGGTAACAATCGCCCGTCACCCAGAACTGTATTAAGCACGGCCGCGACCGTCAGAACCATGGCCAAAGCCATAAGCTGAAAGTTCGGTCTCCGCTTCATTCATCCTCCTAGCTGCCGGAAGTAATTAGATAAATCACGGCGATCCCGATGCCGATGAGGGAAATGATTCTTCCCCGGGTTTCGAATTTTTTTCCCTGCCATCGGTCTCGAATCGAAACACAGGCACCGACGATGACCACACACATTCCCAGCTCAAACAGCCACGGCATTTCTCCTCCTTTCTTGAGACGTATTCTATTGATTATTATAGTATTGACTCTTATCAATTGTCAAACCTATAATTCTATAATGTTCGGGCGGACGGCGGTTTAGTTTCGTGCCAAGCTTGAGTCAATCGGGCGTGGCGGCGGCGTTTCTCGGCACGGCTCACATCATCTTTATATAACCTCGCCGAAACCGTACCCTCCCTCGGACTGTACATAGAAATATAGGCAACATTAAACCGGACCCGGCGGAAAAGGTCTACTGTATTTTCAAAATGCGCCTCTGTTTCCCCCGGAAATCCCACAATAATATCCGTCCCCAACTCAATTTCCGGCACAGCCGTGCGTATTTCTTCCACAAGCTCCAAGTAGTCTTCGCGTGTGTGACGCCGGCCCATTTTTTTAAGAACTTCGTTATCCCCGCTCTGCACCGGCAGATGCAGGTATCGGTCAATTTTTGGAAGTTTTAGAGTCTCCACTAAATCTGACGTAAAGTCAAAAGGGTTCGAAGTAATAAATTTAATCTTTTCAATTCCCTTAATTTCGTGAACTTTCCTTAAAAGACCGGCGAAAGGAATTTCCCCGATTCTCTTACGGCTTAAAAGTTTCTTTTCCGGGCTAAGCCCCCAGGAATTTACGTTCTGACCCAAAAGCATTATCTCGCTGAATCCCCGGCCGGCGGCGTTCCGAACCTCCGAGAGAATAGCCTCTTCGCTGCGGCTTAGTTCTTTACCCCGGGCGTAAGGCACCACGCAGAAAGTGCAAAAATTGTCGCAGCCTTGGGAAATGTTTATGTAGGCCGTGCCGTTGTGACCTTCCGATTTGGGTATCCAGCTATCGGCGGACAAAGCTTTAACGGCCCATTCGTCGACGAAACAGGATTTAAGCAGATAATCTGGCAAGCGGATCAACTCGTTAATATTGAGATAAAAATCAACCCACGGCACGCGGTTTTCCAAATCCTTCTTTTTGATCCTTGGCCGCGCTGATGTAGCCGACCCCACGAGACACCCCGTCAAAACTACCTTGAAGTTTGGATTTTGTGATTTTAGATTTGTGATTTTGTGCGAGAGCCCGTAAACTTTGTCCTCCGACGCCTGGCGCACCGAACAGGTGTTGACGATTAAAAGATCGGCCTCCGCCAACGACGCCGCCGGCAGCATCCCTAAAACTTCCAGCATTCCCGAGATAACTTCGCTGTCCCGGATATTAGCCTGGCAGCCGTAAGTTGTAATGAAATATTTCTTTTCCATAATCTTAAAGGTAATCCTAACATGGAGCTCACTCTTTTTCGTGTCTTAGGTTCGTGGAAGTCAGCTCGAGGCCGAGGAATAAAGACTTAAAGCCCGGTTCCAAACGTAAAGGGAAAGGCCGAAAAACAGAACCGAGACCGCCACCGAAACGACAATGACCGAAGGGTTCAAAAGTCCAATTAGAGCTTTAACGGGAAAAGTCACCATAATACCCACCGGCAAGACAAAGGTAATTAAAAAGCGCACCGGCTCGCGGTAAAGGTCAACGGGAACACGGCCCAAAGAACTTAAATCCCGGTAAATCATTAATGCGTTGTCCACTTCATAAGTGGTAATGGCCAGGGCCAGAACGAAAATGTGAAACCCGGCGGCAAGCATTAAACCGTTGACGATCAGAATTAAAAAAAGAAAGACTCCGGAGAGGCTAATGGCCGGCAAAAGGGTTAGCGAATAAACAAGAGCGGCGAGTATCGGCCAAAACATAATAAAGTCCAAAAAATCCGTGTGGGCAAATAGGACCGAAAATAAAGGGTTTATAGGATGGGCCAAAATATAATCCAAGTCCCCTTTTAAAACCAGGGCGCGAAAATAGTATGTGCCCCGAAGCAGAAGCTGCGAAAGCGTGTCAATGAGGTTGAAGGTTAAATAAAAAACCATAGCCTGGGTTAGGCTGTAGCCGGCAATCTGTTTTTTTCCGGAAAGAAGAATAAAAAGGAAAGAGCCGAAAAGGACAATTCGCACGGATTTTCCCAAAAGCAAAAAGACGGCGCTTACGCGTTTGGAAACATCGGCCATCACGGCATTGGCCGTATTCAAATACCAAATCTTCAAATACTTCTTCATAAATTCTTCGCTCTCAATTGTCAATTTTCAATTGGACTATCTTCCCCAAGCCTCGTAAACTTTTAATCCCGCCTGCCAAATTAGTCCCGAAAACCGCCAAAGTGCCAAAAGCCAAAAAACGCCCACGAGGCTGTAGCCAAGAAGTTCCAAACCCCAAAACCGTCCTAAGTAAACGGCAATGGGAAAATACAAAAAATAGGGAAAAGGGGTCAGCATTAAGAACTTAAAAACAATTTTGGGCAGAATATCCAGCGGAAAAAGCGCCCCGGCCAAAAAATCTAGAATCATAAAAAAGAGAAAGCGCGGCGCCCAAACGTTTTCCGGCGTGTAAAAAGCCAGAAACCCTAAAATAAGGTTCACATAATAATAAATAAAAGCGGCTAAAATAAGGAGCAAGGCAGAAACCACCAAAACAAAAATATGGTACTGTCCGTAAAGCGGCGGCTTAAAAAAATAGATAAAAACCGAAAATTCGATGACGGAGAAAAATAGATTCATAGCCTTGTTGCCCAAATCCTGGGCAAAATAATAACGGAAATAATTAACGGGCTTTAGAAGAATATTGGTAATATCGCCGCTGCTAATATCGCTGCTTACATCAATCGTCCGCGAAGAAAAAACCACGGCCCGGATCATCATGGTCAAAAGCACGTAGCTTAAAAGAAGAGATTTGGAATAATCGGCAAATCCCCCCGGGCTTACAAGAATAGCCGCCCAAAGAATGTAGACAACCAGAACCTGCATTACATTACGCACCCGCCAGGCCAAAACGCTCGTCGAATAAACGGTATCTTCCTTTAGGGCGATTACTAAACCGGCCCAATATTTCTTCATAAGAATATAAACATTATAATCGTTATAACTCGAATACCACGCAAAAACCCCCACCGGGGGTTTTGTGCGTTCCTGACTGTGTTTTCTACAGCAAGGAATTACTTGACCGCATCTTTAAGACCCTTACCAGCTTTGAAAGCCGGGCTCTTGGAGGCGGCGATGTGCAGAGGCGCTCCGGTTTGAGGGTTGCGACCCATGCGGGCGGCTCTCTGACGGACTTCAAAGGTTCCAAACCCGGTAATGGTCACTTTCTCACCCTTCGCCAGGGCGGACTCAATGCTGCTAAGGACGGTTTCGAGAGCACGACCGGCATCGGCTTTGGTTAAACCAACTTTTCCGGCAACGGCCTCGATTAAATCCATTTTAGTCATTTGCAATCACCACCTTCCATAAACTCAAGGAAAACTTACCATGAACTTCCTCCACGAACCGGCTCGAACTGACTATTTACTGTTCGGTTCGTGTTATTTCGTGAAGAGCGTTCGTGGAATGGTTTCCTTATTCCTCAATCGTCCGATCCACCCGCTCGATTGAGCGGGACTTCCCTGTCTTCTCGTCTACTTCAACCAAGACACTGTTAAAAACACTGCGCCCTTTCTCTACCCACTCAAAGTTTCTACGGCTGTCTCCTAAAAATCGTTCGAGAATTATTTCCCTTTTTACTCCCAAAACCCCCTCGCTGCTGCCGGTCATGCCTAAATCGGTGACGAAGGCCGTACCTTTGGGAAGTATTCGAACATCGGTCGTAGGCACGTGAGTATGAGTCCCCACAAGAGCAGCAACCCTCCCGTCTAAAAACCAGCCGAGGGCAACTTTTTCGCTGGTGGCTTCGGCGTGGAAGTCAACCAGAACGGAAGTTTTATTGTCGGCTAGTTCCTTTAGAAAACCTTCCATAAAAACAAATGGGTTTTTTGCCTTCTCTTTTATAAACGTGCTGGCGGTGCCCAAAAGCGAAATCACCAAAAAAGACCGCTTGCCGACGGTCTTTCTTATGAACCCATAGCCGGGATATTCGCTGAGTAAATTCGCGCAACGAAGAACAGGCAAGTCCGTGATATGGTTAACAAAATCTTTTCTCCAGAATGTATGGTCGCCGCCGGTAAATAAGTCAACTCCATAGCTTATAACCTCCTCAACCGTCTCCTTGGTAAGACCCCTTCCCCCGGCCAGGTTCTCGCCATTGGCGATACAAAGGTCTATCTTACGCCTTTTTTTCAAGCTTGGCAAGATTTCCTTAATGGTGGCACGCCCCAAACGACCAACAATATCTCCGATAAAAAGAACCCGAACCATAAAAAAACTCTTGAATCAAGAATTACGAATCAGGAATCAAGGAAGAGCGGGGTAAAGGTCGCTTGCCCTTAATTCTTGATTCTAACCCCATGATTCTATTTTGCGATCCCTGAGGCCCGGGTTTCCCGGATGACGGTCACTTTTACCTGACCGGGATAAGTCTGCTCCTTTTCGATTTTTTGGGCAATGTCGTGGGCCAGCTTGACCGAAGCGGCGTCATCAACTTCTAAAGGTTCCGCGATGACCCGCACCTCGCGCCCGGCGGAAATGGCATAAGCGGACTTAACTCCCTTAAACGAAAGAGCGGCTTTCTCCAAATCGGTCATCCGGCGCACGTAGGCCTCAATATCCTCAACCCGAGCCCCTGGGCGGGCGCCGGAGATAGCATCGGCCACGTAGACCAAAACCGATTCCACCGAAGAAAAAGGCTTGTCTTCGTGGTGTTCGGCCACGGCGTCAACAACTTTTGGCGCAAATTTAAAGCGGCGCAGAAGATCCGCCCCCAACTGCACGTGGGTACCTTCATCCTCGGTAATCACTTTACCAATGTCGTGCAAAAGACAGCCGAGGCGCACCACCTCCACATCGGCTCCCACTTCGTGAGCTAAACTCAAACCGATTTTAGTTTCCTCCAGGGTGTGGGCAATCATATTTTGCCCGTAAGAAAATCGATATTTAAACCGACCCAAGAGGTCAATAATCTCCAAGGGCAGGGAAAAAGCGCCGACCTCATGAGCCAGTTTCTCGCCCGCTTCGTGCATCAGCCGCTCAATGTCTTTCTTTGTTTTGTCCACAATTTCCTCGATTCGGGCCGGCTGAATGCGGCCGTCGGCAACCAGCTTCTCCAGTGAAACTCGGGCAATCTCGCGGCGCACCGGGTCAAAGCAGGAAATCCGGATTTCCCTAGGTTCATCCAAATCTACATCTACACCGGTAATCAACTCAAAACTGCGGATGTTGCGCCCGTCCTTGCCGATAATCCGTCCTTTAATTTCTTCGTCAGGCAGCTTGACCACCGAAACTGTGTATTCGGCCACATAATCAGTGGCGCCGTGACGCATGGCTTCGACAAGAATTTCTTTGGCTCGCCGACCCGACTCTTCTCGGATTTTCTCTTCTGCTTGGCGGATTCTTTTGGCAACCTCCTCGTTTAAGTCTTTTTCCACATTTTCGAGAATCTGCCGGCGCGCTTCATCTTTGGTAAGCAGGGACAGCTTGGCCAGCGCTTCGGTTTGTTCTGCCCGAACCGCTTCAATTTCCTTTTCCCTCTCGGCGGCGCGCTTTAGAGAGTTTTCTATATCCTTTTCCCGGATTTGAGTTTCCTGAAGTTTACGGGCTAATTCCTCACGCTCGGTTCTTACTTGCCGGACATCCTGCTCGGCTTCACGGCGGATTCGGGAAGCGTCAGTCTGGGCCCGGCGCAAAATTTCTTGGGCAGATTCGCGGGAAACGTTGATTTGACCGAAAGTCGGGGCCGGCGGAGCGGAAGACGGAGGACGCGTGTCTACAAGTTTTCCTTTAAGCTCCTTGAGCCGCTGTTCAAGCTCATTATTTTTCTTTACCTGCCAGTAGAAAATTGGAATTAAAACTAGAAGCGGCAGAGCAAAGCCGATGAGAAGTTCCATAAATTTTAGATAAAATAATACAATACATAGCCTACAAAAAGCGATTTTACGCTCTTTTTAAATAGTCGGCAACCGCCTCTTTCGCTTCCTCATAGTCAAAACCGCGTCGCAGAAGAAGCTCAAGAAGTTTCTGCCGGAACTTTGGGTATTCAACTCCTTTTATCCGCCGGGCTTTCTTGGCAAGAATCGAACTAAGGAGGCCGCTCCTGTCTGATTTCTTTTGGCGGCGATAAATTCTTTCGGCCTCTTCCCGGCTCACTCCCTTGCCCAAAAGTTCTTTTTTTATTAAAGCCGGGCCGCGGGCCTTAAGGCCCTGCGAGCGCTGTTCGGAGAGCCAGCGGGCAAACTCCTTATCGTTCAGTAAACCCAAAAACTCCAGCTTCTCGATAATTCTTTTTTTAATACTTAGATTCGTACCGCCACGCCCCTTAGCCCCTAAAAGTTTGTAAAGCTTTTGGTCAAGATTTTTCTCAACTTCTTTTTTGGAACGGGGACGGTAGGAAAGGAAGTTAAAAGCGGAAGCAAGCAGGCGGTTAAAAAGATACTCGTCCTTTATGGATTTAATCTCTCCCTCGTTAAGATTTAGACCTTCCTTAAGGTGAAATTTAACCAGATTTTCGGCGTCCAAGCCAAAGGCAAACTTGCCGTCAATAAAAATATTGAAAATTCCCTTGCGCTTCTGTGGGGTTATTTGGGTAATTTGCGGCATGAAGCTATTTTATTCCTCTTCCTCGGCGCCGACGACAATGGGAGACGGCTGGTCGCCTTTCTTAATAATCTGGCGGAGTTTCTTGTCTAAATCTGAAGCCGCCTTGGCATTCTCTTTAAGATAGGCCACCGCCCCCTGCCTCCCTTGAGCGATTTTGGCTCCCTCATACTCAAACCAGGAACCGAGTTTCTTAACAAGTCCCATTTCCACTCCCACATCAATTAAGCTTCCCTCTCTGGAAATTCCGTGGGAAAAAATAATGTCGAATTCGGCCGTGCGGAATGGCGGAGCTACCTTATTCTTAACAACCTTAACCCTCACCCGATTGCCGATGCTTACCTCCCCTTCTTTAATGGACTCAATCCTGCGTATATCCAAGCGCACCGATGAATAAAATTTAAGAGCCAGTCCTCCGGGTGTAGTTTCCGGATTGCCGAACATTATGCCGATTTTCTGGCGGATTTGGTTGGTAAAAACCACGGTCGTGTTGGATTTGGAAATGGCTCCGGTTAACTTTCTTAAGGCTTGACTCATAAGACGGGCCTGAAGACCTACAAAAGAATCGCCCATCTCGCCCTCAATTTCCGCCTTGGGTACGAGGGCCGCCACACTGTCTATGGCCACCACATCCACCGCGCCGGAGCGCACCAGAGTTTCGGCAATTTCTAAAGCCTGCTCGCCCGTGTCGGGCTGGGACAAAAGTAGGTCGGTGGTGTTGACTCCTATTTTTTCCGCGTATATGGGATCAAAAGCATGCTCAGCGTCAATAAAAGCGGCCGTACCGCCTATTTTCTGGGCTTCGGCCATAATATGCATTACGAGAGTCGTTTTACCCGAAGACTCCGGTCCGAAAATTTCGATAACCCGACCGCGCGGCACGCCGCCCACACCCAGAGCTAAATCTAGGGCAATAGAGCCGGTGGGAATTACCGGAATGTTATCCTCCCCGGTTTTCTCCCCCAGTTTCATAATGGAGCCCTTGCCAAAATTTTTTTCAATCGTCTCCATTGCCACTCTAAGGGCTTGGAGTTTGTTTTTATCAACTTTTTCCTGGATACCTTTGTCAGTCATAGAATAAAGTAATGTTTGGAATCGTCCGACTACCTACAAGAATCTTAAAGCATAATCCAGAGGGACGTCAATAATCATTCGGACGCTCCCCTGACGGCTTTAGCGACCGTCTCGGCGACACCGTCATCGAAAACCGAAGGAATAATTTTCTCTTCTGTGGGATCCTTGACCATACCGGCCAAAGCTTGAGCCGCGGAAATTTTCATTTTATCGGTGATTTGTTTAACGCGCGCATCTAACACTCCACGGAAAATCCCGGGAAAAGCCAAAACATTGTTGACCTGGTTAGGAAAATCGGACCTGCCGGTGGCCACAATCGCCGCTCCTCCCTTTTTGGCTTCATCGGGCATAATCTCCGGCACCGGGTTAGCCATGGCAAAAACTATCGCATTTTCGTTCATGGTCTTAACCATTTCGGCGCTGACCAGATTGGGTTGGGAAACGCCAATAAAAATATCGGCGCCTTTTATTGCCTCGGTCAGTAAACCGTTGACAAAGCTTCTGTTGGTAACTTTAGAAATACTTTCCTTAAACGGGTTCATCTCTGCTCTACCTTCGTAGATTGCCCCTTTTGAGTCACAAAGAATAATATCTTTTATTCCAAAATTTAAAAGCAATTTAGTTACGGCCAGACCGGCGGCCCCGGCCCCGGAGATGACGATTTTCATAACCCCTAAGTTTTTATTGACAACTTTGGCGGCGTTAATTAAAGCGGCCAAAACCACAATGGCCGTGCCATGCTGGTCATCATGAAATACAGGAATCCCCATTTCTGCTTTGAGCCGTTCCTCTATTTCAAAGCAACGCGGCGCCGAAATGTCCTCCAAATTTACGCCTCCGAAAACCGGCTCCAAAAGCTTGACGGCTTTAATAATTTCTTCGCTGTCTTGGGTTTTTAAACAAATGGGAAAAGCGTCCACTCCGCCAAATTTTTTAAAAAGAATAGCTTTTCCTTCCATAACCGGAAGCGAAGCCTCCGGGCCAATGTTGCCCAAACCCAAAACCGCCGAACCGTCGGTGACCACGGCCACCATGTTTCCCTTATCAGTGTAGTCATAGATCCGGGACCTATCGCGGGCGATTGCCAAACTGACCTCGGCCACACCCGGGGTGTAAGCGAGAGATAAATCCTGCCGGGAAGACAGGGGGACTTTTGATTCCACGGCAATTTTGCCCTTAAATCTTTTGTGAAGCTCCAGTGCTTTTGACTCCATAAATAGCTTTATTCCAAATTATTCTAACACGGGCGGATACGACAAAGGCCGGAATTATAACCGGGTTTTTCTTAAAGACAAGGCGTTGAGAACGACATCGCCGGCTTCCACGGCCACGTCCGTGCCGGCGCCAATGGCCACCCCCCACATCGGCTTGAGTCAAAGCCGGAGCGTCGTTGACGCCGTCACCGACCATCAAAACAACGTTGGATAACCGCGGGCTCCCGACAAAATAATTCTCCCCGTTAAAGTCGGCTTCCATTCCCCGACCGGGCAAATTCCTGACCGAATCAAGATCGGGAATAGCAATTTTCTTCTCCTTGGCATAGTCAACGATCGCCCGGCCAATCACGTGCGAGGAACGGCTTTCGATAGCGGCGGCTATTTTTAGAACTTCCGACTCCCCGGCGGCAAACGCAATTTTTGCGAAAGACCGGTCGAAAGCTTGGTCAGGAGGTCAGCTGAGACAACAAGAACAGTCAGACTCGCCAGAAAAACCAGTAGTTGTAAATAAGGGAAACCCATTAGATGAAATTATAAACTTCTCCGGACAGACGTCTACGGTTTTTAATCCTGTGTGACACACATTGAAGCTTTGTCCGTCTCAGTCTTTATTTTCTGAGTTTGCCTATTAATTTTATGAACTCTATTTACCACTTGCTTTTTCCCAGGACCAACCGAAAAGATAACCGATTAGCCAGGAACTAATGGTTAGTGATATTCCTCCGAGCAGGAAGTTTCCAAGATCCAGCTTAAACGAGCCAAGCGGAGAAAGATTTAATCCATGGAACCACCAACTTGTTATAGTCACAGAAAAATCAGGCAGTAAAAGCACAAAGGCTGAACAGACCACCCAAGCGATACCTGTTGCTAAGGCAAAAGCATTGGCCAGTGTTACTTTTTCTAATTTCACTATCGTCACCTCCTTCCTATCGTCCTCGCTCCCACCAAAAATTCATAAATAGAAAAGTTTAATCTTGACTAATACCCCCCGGGGGTATAATATGAGCATATATGAAAAAAGGTAAAAGTGTCAAGAGTGCGGCGCAAAGACGGATTAGTATCATTAAAGGACAACTTGATGGCCTGCTTAGGATGATTAGTGAAGATGAGTACTGCATAAATTTACTTAACCAAAGTTTAGCTATTCAAAATTCTATTAAAAGTCTGGATGCGCTTCTTCTAGAAAGACATTTAAATACCCATGTTTCAGAACAATTTCAAAAAGAAAGAGACAGAGCAGTTGAAGAATTGCTACGATTATTTAAAAGAGTTCATCAATAGTCTATGAAAAAATATACCTGTCCAATGCATCCCGAAGTACAAGGTGATAAAGAGGGTAAATGCCCAAAATGTGGCATGACCTTGGTAGAACAGGATTTGAGAATGCATCATGGAACGGAAACTGCAAACCAAACCGCTCATGCTCCAAAAGAAACAGCCCATGTAGGTCAAGGGGTTATTTATACTTGTCCCATGGATCCTGATATTGTGTCACAAACTCCCGGAGAATGCCCTAAATGTGGAATGAAACTTGCACCTATGAATTCTTCGCCTGAAGGACATGAGGACCATTCATCAATGGAAAAAGATTTTAGAAAGCGTTTTTTTATTACTTTGCCTGCTGTTTTGATAACAATGCTGCTTTCACCGAATATTCAGAAGTGGCTTCATTTTAGTCTAAATTTTCCGGGTATCACCTGGGTACTTTTTGCTTTAGGTACTTTCATCTTCTTTTTTGGTGGACTACCATTCTTCAAAGCTGCCAAGGGCGAATTATCACATAAAAATCCTGGAATGATGACTTTAGTAGCTTTTGCTATAACAGTTGGTTATACTTTTTCCGTTGCCGCCACATTTCTTTTTCCTGGCGAGTCCTTATATTGGGAGATATCTACTCTAATTTCAGTGTTTCTCCTAGGCCACTGGCTGGAAATGAGAGCTGTTAGGGGTGCTACAGGCGCTTTAGCGGAACTGGCTAAACTTATTCCTCCATCAGCTCATCTTATTCAAAACGGAAGTATTAAAGATACCCAAACCAGCGAACTAAAAATAAATGACAGAGTACTGGTCAAACCCGGAGAAAAAATCCCCATTGATGGCGTTGTTATAGACGGAGAAAGCTCAGTCAATGAATCAATGGTGACAGGTGAATCAAGGCCAATAGATAAAAAAATTGGTGGCAAGGTAATCGGTGGAACAATTAATCAGGATGGGTCACTTACTATTGAAGTTTCCAAAACCGGCGCTGATACAGCAATTTCTCAAATTATGAAGTTAATAAGAGAAGCTCAGGGTTCCAAACCCAATGTTCAATATCTGGCAGATCGGGCAGCCGCGGTATTGTTTTATGTAGCTGTTCTAGCTGGAGTAGCTTCATTTATCACTTGGGCGTTTATTTTGCCGCATGGAGTTGTCTTCGCGGCCACTGTGGCGGTAGCTGCTATTGTTGTCGCTTGTCCTCATGCTTTAGGTCTTGCTATTCCGACAGTTACAACCATTACTTCCACTCTGGGTGCCAAAAACGGCATCTTGATAAAGGATATGAAAGGTTTAGAAATTGCCAGAAAATTAAACTACGTGGTTTTTGATAAAACAGGAACTTTGACAAAAGGAGAATTTGGAGTAACAGATATTGTGCTAAATCCGCAATCAGACATTAAAAACCAAAACGAGCTATTAAGGCTGGCCGCCTCTGTTGAAGTTGTATCCCAACACTCGATCGCCCAAGGGATTGTTAACGACGCAAAGAATAAAAAATTAGACATCTCAAATGCCAAGGAATTTAAATCTTTTCCAGGTAAAGGAGCAAAGGGAAAAATTGACAATAAAGTGGTTGTTGTGGGCAATAAAACTTTGATGGAAGAATTAAAGGCAGGAACTGGAAATTTCAAGGTCGAAAGAGAAGCTAATACTTTAGTTTATGTCGCCGTAGATAATAAACTGGCTGGGGTAATCCTGTTGGCAGATATTATCAGAAAAGAATCGAAAGAGGCAGTTAAGAAATTGCATGAAATGGGAATAAAAACAGCTATGCTGACAGGTGATACTCAGGATGTAGCCAATGAGGTAGGGAAACAATTAGACATGGACACTGTCTTTGCTCAAGTATTACCTGAGGATAAAGTTAATAAGGTAAAGGAATTACAAAGTAGAGGGAATATTGTGGCGATGGTGGGCGACGGGGTCAATGATGCGCCATCTTTAACTCAATCTCATGTAGGTATTGCAATTGGGGCAGGAACAGATGTGGCGGTTGAGTCTGCAGGAATAGTATTGATGAAAAACGATCCCATGGATGTAGTCAAAGCAATTTCTCTAAGCCGTAAGACCAATAGCAAAATGGTGCAAAATTTAGCCTGGGCTACAGGATATAACGTTTTTGCTATACCCACAGCTGCCGGAGTCCTTTACCCATCATTTGGTATTTTGCTTAGGCCCGAATGGGCAGCGCTTTTAATGAGCGCTTCATCAATCATTGTTGTTTTTAACGCTCTACTTTTAAGAAGAGCAAAACTTGATTAAAAAGGAGGTGAATTTAATGTTTGGATTTTTACAAAACGTTACTGATCCTATTTGCAAAATGAAGGTGGATAAGAATAAAACAAAATATTCTTCAGAATACAAAGGTGATAAGTTCTATTTTTGCTCGGAAAGTTGTAAAAGCCAATTCGATGCCAAACCTGAGGATTTTGTAAAAGATAACACCACAAATAAATCTTGCTGTTAAGTTAAGCTAATCTAAACGCAACAGCTTAGTTTAGAAATATCTGTTGTAAATGACAAAGCCGCAATCTTTATGCTTTCTGAAAGCGTTGGGAACATTGGAAGAGAGTTAATAACATCATCAATAGTGTCCTTATTTTTAATAAGCATCATAGCTTCTGCAATCAGTTCTCCTGCGTTAGGAGCCAAGATATGAATCCCCATAATTTGTTTTGTCTCCGGATGAATTGCCATTTTGATTAATCCCTCAGTTCTATTAAGTATTAAAGCCTTTGGAACATCTTTGAAAGAAACAGTTTTGCACATACAAGTACCAAACTTTTCCATTTGTTGCTCTTCTGTAAATCCTACCCCTGCCAGTTGGGGATCAGTAAAAATTGTCCAGGGAATGGAATTATAATCAATGCTATTTTGAGTATTCTTTAGTGCATTTTCAGCAGCTAGTGTTCCTTCTCGTCCTGCTGTTGGCTCAAGTCTTAGTGGGCCATTAGATATATCACCAACAGCATATATGTGAGATTGTGAGGTTTGAAAGTTGGGATTAACCTTTATAGCTTGCTTTTCATCTACCTCAACACCAGCTTTATCTAAACTCAAACCTTGAGTGTTTGGAGTTTTGCCGGTGGCAAGTAGTATCTCATTTGCCGATACCTCTTCTTGCTTGTCTCCAATCATACAAGTAAGTACCTTTTTACTACCTTCTTTGCGGGCAGATTTGACTTGAACATTTGTTTTAATGGTTATACCTTCTTTGGTAAGTATTTCGGCTAATCTGTCAGTCAACTCTTTTTCTGCAGGAGGAAAGATAGAGACATTTCTTTGTAAAATAGTAACTTTAGCACCAAAGCGAGCGTACATTTGGGCAAACTCAAGCCCTAGCGGACCCGCACCAACTACAATAAGTTCCTTGGGCTGCTTCTTAATCCGTAAAGCCTCAATGTGGGTTAAGTACCCAACTTCTTGTATCTTCTCAATGGGTGGTACAGTGGCAGTTGAACCGGCTGCAATAATAAATTTCTTCGCCTGATACTCTTGCCCATTAACTTTAATTTCATTAGGAGATACAAATTGAGCTTTTCCCTCTGCATGAATAACATTTTCTAGCCGGCTTAATACCTTTTCATATTTTTCTTCTCTTAATTTAGTTACCAAATCAAGCTCATGTTGGACAACTTGAGCGAAATCAAAGTTTTTAACCTCAATATCAATACCGGGAATGTTATGGTTTCGCGCCAAATGCATTACTTCTCCAGCCCAGAGAAGAGTTTTTGAGGGCACACAGCCAACATTGACACAAGTTCCGCCTAAGGGGAGGCCTTGATTTACCAGCAGAGTTTTAGCTTTTAACTCATTCGCTTTAATAGCAGAAGCAAAGGCCCCAGCTCCGCCTCCGATAATGATTAAATCGAATGTGTTATCGAGCATAATTTAGAAATAATCTACTATATTTAATTACAACAAAATTATTTGAGGGTGTTTCCATAGGCGAAATACCAGGGGAAACATTAAATTTTTACTTTGGCCGATTAATTCCTCGCCAAAAGTAGATTATTCCAAGGACAAGGAAAACAGTTACCAATATCCATGTTAAAAGACCGAGTATGCTCCATGAGCCAAAAGCACCATTCATCATATTACCCCAGCCAGAGTTCCCCATCATTGAGGACCAGCCATTTCCCCATGATTGATTGTTGGTATTCCACCCACTCATCATACCGCCAAAACCTCCCATCATTGGCATAAAATAAGAATATCCTTGGGGAAAAGAAGCATTGACGTCGCAACCGCTCAGCCTCCTGCCCATGGCAATATGCATCTGGCGATCACCGTTTTGGCCCAGCCTTTGTGTCATGAGGTTGTCCATGTAGTCATGGCTGGATCCCATCATTGAACCCATGAAGAAGTCACCGAGCTTGTCAAAATCATCGTCGGTCAAATCTTTACAGTTCAGCTGTTTGGCGGAAAGCTTATCCCAAATCGCCTTGCCGGCAGCGTCTTCAGAAGAATTTTGCGCTGAAGAGCTCGCTGATCCGGTCGGATAACCCATCATCTGTGCACGTGCACTCGCCGCAGAGAAATAAATTACAACGAATAGGAAAGTAAGTAGTAGAATTTTTTTCATAGCTCCTAGATTCAACTTTTTACAACTGATACTTTTATTGACTGCCCTTCTAAAACCTAAACTCCACAACTTGAACTCTGCCGGGAGGTGTCAGATCCAGCACTTTGTGCTATCTCTTTTTTAATATTTTGCCAACCACTTGCGGAAGAGTAGTTGCGTCCCAAAATCTCCTGACCGGAGACTTGTGAAAAACTCTCTCCCTTCCGACTCTGAAAATACAGAGCCAGGTCGTAGTAGTTTTCGGGAAACCAAAAAGCGTTAAAATACTTGGCGGCTTCCCCCATTTCACTTTCCGAAGCGCCGTTGCCGGCCAAAAGCTCCAAAACTCCCAAAAGAGCCATCCCGTGATTGCAGTCGGGGAAAGAGGCCGGATTATCACAGCAGGGGCGGTAAACACCCGACGCAACCTTCTCTACCAAAGCTTCCTGCTCAACCGTTAACGGTATTAGATCTGCATCCGCATAGTAATTCAAAGCGTTACCTTTCCCTAAAGTCCAGCCGCCGGTTGAGGCGAAACCGCCCAATGGCTCTTTACCGTATTTTATCATTTGACCCCCACTCAAAATTTTTGATTTATTAGCCAGCCCCAGCGCCCAGAAAAAATTAAGGAGAAACGGCGCGTTCTGACGGTCAATTTTCACTTTCCCCGGCGAACCTCTGGTCAAAACCGCCAACTCACCGTCCGTCAGCTCCCGGCCGTTATTTTTGTATGCATCCTCAAATTTAGTCAGATCAATAACTCCCAAATCAATCATTTGCGGGCCCAAATTACCGAAGGGAGCATCAATTCCATACCCCTTCTCGGGATTTATCCCGCTGAAAATCTTCTCACGGCGGTCGGCCGAACCGACCGCCGCCGGCGTCGGCGGTGCCTCTTTCAACAAAGCCCGACCGGATGCCGGGTGAGCAAAGCCCGGCTTTACCAGAAGAAGAACGTTCAATCCCAGGCTGCCGGCAAGAAGAATAAATCCATAGGACTCAACAAATTCGGCCAGATTACTTTTCAGTCTTTTCAAAGAAAACTTAATCATTATCCTTTATACCGAAACTCAATAGTTTGTAAAAGACAAAAATAATGAGAAGAAATGTTCCCAGATCGAGAAAGGGGTTGCGGAAGTATTGGGCGATACCAAAGATGAAAAGGCGGAGTGGGGCGCCGTAGCCGGACATGGACTGCGCCTGAATTTTGTTTTGGAAATTGAGAACGGCAATGAACAAACCGGATGCAATAAAAACGGCCGCACCCAGACTGCGAAAAATATTGTAAATCTTCTGCCGGTTTTGCCCAGCGATCTTTGAAGTCAATTTCCCATAAAACAGCGAAAGAAGAAAAAGAGGAAAAACAATGCCGAGAACATAGGCCAGGGAAACGACAACCGCTTGAAACAAAGTCGGCGAAAGCGCCGTCAGCGTTACGGCGGCAAAAAGCACCGGCGCACAGCAGGAAGAAGTAAGCCCGGACATTAAACCCAGCCCGAAAACCGAACCGGTGTTAACTTTTTGGCCAAGCTTGGGTTGAAAGTGAAAAAACGAAGGCAGACTAAAAAAGGGCCGGACGGTGGCCAGACCCATACCGATGAGAACTAAAGCTCCCAAGTAGTAAATTTGTTTATGGAAAGAATCCAGGAAAAAGACAAAGAACCGGAACCCGATCGCGATCGGAACAAGAATAACCGACAGACCAAGGGCAAAAATAAGTGTATAAAACATCACCTTCTTCCCTTCCTTAAAAACGGTGCCGAGGTAGGAAGGAAAAAGAAAAGTAATGCAGCAGGGGGCAAAAAGGGCCAGAACACCGGCCAGAAACGAAGCGGTGAGCGATATCCCGAACAGAAAATTGCTATCCATTCTTAACTGACGCTGGCGGTTACCTTAAATACAAGTTTCGAATTCAAAGGATCGTTGGTCGTGACATACACTTCCCTTTCAACATAACCGTAAACCGGCATCTGATAGGGACGGTAAATGACTCGCACTACGGCCGATTGACCGGGCGCGATTTCGGCCACCGCGCCGCTTTGGGAATGCATGCCAAACTCCTCACTCGATTTTCCGTTGTAGATAATCTGAGCGGCAGTGCACATACAGCTTGACTGAATGTCCGAAAGCTGCAATGGTTTGGCTCCGGTGTTTTTAACGGTAAAGTCGGCCGATTTCTCGTCGGAAACCTTCATGGGCCCCAAATCCCGAGAATCTTCGGCAACTTCCACCCGGGGTTTCTGCGCGTCGCTGACCGCGTAAGAGGCGGGGCCGGTAACGGAAGCGCCTCTTATTAAGAAAAAATAAACCGCTAAAACGACCACGAAGAGAAAAACCGGAACGGTAATAAACAAAGCTCCCTTAATGGCCATTTTTATCCATCACCTTCATTACTTCGGCAATAACTTCGCGCTCCTTTCCCCTCTTAATCGCGCTCACCACACAGGTTTTAAGGTGATTTTTGAGAATAACTTTATCGGCCTCTCGCAGAGCCGCCTGCACGGCCAGTGATTGATGTATAACATCGATGCAGTACTCCCCCTTTTCCACCATCTCAACAACTTTATCCAGATGCCCGCCGGCAATTTTGAGACGGTGTAAAATGATGTGCTTCACCGATTTGTCCCGTGGTATTCCTTTGGGCATAATTTATATCCCCATACTGGAGATATATAAAGTTTAGACGATTTGAACAACGCTGTCAACGGCTAATTCTTTTGCGAAAGAAGGTAGAGGCTGGGGCCGAATTCAAGATAAGAAAGCGGTTTTTGAAGCCGGCTCTCCAAAGTCAATAAAAACCCGACCGGCAAGATTTTTTTAAGAAGGGGGGAACGCAGATTGGAAACGGAAAGGGTTTCACGCACGGTAAAGCCCGAATCTTTAAGCAAACCTTTAATGACCTTGGGATCATGGTTTACAAAAGATATTTTTTCCTCTGCCTCCGTTTGGCTTTGCTCCGAAGGCATATTAGCCAAATTTCGTTTGGGGATAAGACGCCGAAGCCTGTTTTTAAAATGTCTAACGTTGGGAATTTCTAAGATAAACCAACCGCCGCTTTTTAAAACCCTGGAAATCTCCCTAACGGCCGGCACAGGGTCGGCTAAATGATGAAACACCCGCACGCAAATGGCGGCGTCGCAGTCATTGTTTGGCAAAGGAATCTGGTCGGCAAAGGCCTTAACGAATTGGGCTTTGGCCGCCGCCGGAGAGGTTTCCCTGATTTTGTCGAGTTGTACTTGCGAGGGGTCCAAAAGGGCCAAACTTTTCCAATATTTTTCGTAAACCGGAATAAGACGACCGAGCCCCACTCCAACCTCCAAAATTTTTTCGTGAGGACCGGAGATTTTTTGTATTAGACGCCAAACGGCCAGACGGTCGGCCGAATTTTCATAGTCCCGCCCCTGCCAATAAGCAGCGTAGTCAAAACTGTCATAAAAAGCTTTAGGCATAATTGTAGATCCGAACGGAATCAATTCTAACACGTGCTGATCATTATCATAACGAAAAACATACCCAATCCATATCTCTTTTGACAATTATAGGGTAGTATGATTTACTTTATTAAATCCAAAAAAGGAGAGGACTAAATGAAAAAGGAACTGGACGCGTTTGGCAAGCTGGGACGCTGGCTGGGAATCATCTACGCCGCCTTCTGGCTACTGGGATTCCTGGCTATGTGGAACGTACCGAGGCAAAGTACACCTATAGGCGGATACTCGGCCGTTCTCTATGCTGTGGCAATTGCATTTGTACTAACCAGCGCTTTCGCGGCATTTGATATGATTGCTGCCGGACAGACGACCGTTTGGTTGCAAATTACTAACTTGGCGATCTTTGCCTACATGGACTTCTTGGGAATTGACTGGTCGTTGATCGCCAAGATCCCGGACCAGATATCAGTTTTCGAATACCTTTGGCTCGTCGGCTGTCCGATGCTCGTTCTTCTCTACCTGCTCACGTCTCTTTTCGAAAGATTGAAGCCAAAGATTAAAAAGGAGTGAACAAACAACGCCTGCGTTTGGGCCAAAAACCCCGCAGGCTTTTTTAATCCCCAAAATCAACAGTGAGTGGTTGGAGGTTCGATGTGGCTTGCCGCGCTAAGCGTGGTCGGGGTGCGGGGAATTGGACCCCGTGCCTCTCGTACCCCATACGAGCGGTCTACCGATGACCTACACCCCGAGTTAAGTGAAAAAGCTAATAAGCAGGTAAATCGTCTAAAAAAAGTATAACAAAGGCGAAGATTGATGTCAGTTATGCAGGTTAGATATTTTCTCCCGATTAGCTTTCTAAATCCGCTTGGTGATCCGCTGTTAACGCTTGGAGAATTGCTGGCCGCGCCGAGCTCCGTGACGGCCCCATTTCTTGCTTTCCACCATTCGGGAATCCCGCGTCAAAAGCCCTTCCCTTCTTAGAATCGGGCGGAAAGACGAATCCTTTTTTACCAAAGCCTTGGCCAACCCCAGGGCGGCCGCCTCGAGTTGTGACTTCTTGCCGCCTCCAAAAACCCTGACGGAAACGGAAACTTTACCGCCGGCGTTAACCAGTTGCAGAGGCCTTAAAAGCTGATTTTCGGCGCCGTCGACTCCCAAAAAATACTCCCCAGAGCTTTTGCCGTTGACCTGAATTCCGTCAATATCCGGCTGGTGTTTTAAATAAAGCCAGACGCTGGCCACGGCCGTTTTTCGGGCGCCGCGGGCGGAAATAAAATTAGTTCTGGCTCTCTTCATAAGCTACTTAAATTGACTGCCGTGCGGATGCTCGGCCCCGCGATAAACCAAAAGACGAGCCATTCTTTTTTTCAAAAGTTTATTCTTTGAGAGCATACCCAAAACGGCGTGACGCAAGACTTCCTCAGGACGTCTGGCTTTAAGACTCTTTAGAGATTCCTCCTTAAGACCGCCGGGGTAGCCCGAGTAGCGGTAATAGATTTTCTTTTCTTCCTTTCGGCCGGTAACCAAAAGAGAAGCGGCGTTAACAACCACCACATAGTCGCCCAGGTCAAGATTGGGTAAATAATTGACTTTGCCTTTGCCGCAAAGAAGTTTAGCTATTTTTACGGACAGTCTTCCCAACGGTTCTTTTGAGGCGTCCAGAAGATGCCACGACCTTTGGGGAGTCTGCTGATTTGGACTTTTCTCCATACTTGCCCCCATTTAATTCTACAAATTTTAACTCGGCTAATTCGGCGCCATCGCTTCGGTACTTGCCGCTCTTTCTAAGAGTCAGATAGCCGGAGCGGCGGTCGGAAAAACCAGGAATTAGGCTTCCAAAAAGCTTCTCCGAGGCCTTTCTTAAGGTTAAGAAACTGTAGATTTTCCTCTTTAAAGAAAAATTACCGTGTACCTCCGCCCGCTTGGCTTTATTGACCAGAAGGTCAAACTGGCGGCGCACCTCTTTTGCCTTGGGCAGAGTTGTTTCTAAATGTCCATGTTCAACCAAAGAAGTGAGGAGAGAACGAAGCATGGCCTTTCTCTCTCCAACGTCCCTCTTGAATTTGCGCCCCTTTTTTACCCGATGCCTCATAAAGAATCAATATTCAGAAAGTAAATACCAAAACTAAGGAAGGTCCAAAGGCGATACCAAAATTTTGATTTCTGATATCTGCACCCTGAACTGGCCGCGCCAACTACTTCCAGTCCTGTTTCTTGAGAAGTTCCAGAATTTCACCAATGCCTTTTTGCCCAAGACCTTTAATCTTGCTTAACTCGTCTTTCTTGGAAACAAGTTCGCCCAAGTTTTTAATTTTGGCCTTAAGCAGAGCGTTGGTGGTACGAGTGGAGAGCCCCAAATCTTCCAAAGCCACGCCGAGCTCCTGTTCACCCAAGGAGCTGCCCTTGTCCTCCGGCTTCTCCGCCGCCGAAGTCAACGCCTCTTCTTCCTTTTCGTGTGAAAAAGCGGCAAAAAAATCCTGAAGAATGGTGCTGGCTGTCTTTAAGGCCTCCGACGGCACCACCGTACCATCGGTCTTAATCTCAACTTCCAAGCTGTCCAAGGTTGTTTCCTGCCCAAACCGGGCCAGGCCTACTCGGTAAGAAACTTCTGTAACCGGACTAAAAACGGAGTCCAGCGGAATAACGCCTACCTTGTTGACAGCGTGCTCCTCGGCCGACTCGTAACCGACACCTGATTCGGCGGTGAGCTCCATTGAAAGTTTTGACTTTTTGTCGGTGAGGGTGGCCAAGAGGAGACCGGTATTAACTACCTCGCCGTCACCAACCACCTCTAAATCCCCGGCTTTAATCTCACCGGTACCGGAATGATCCAGTTTTAGAATCACTGGCTGATTATTAAAAATCTTTAAACGTATTTTTTTAATGTTTAGGAGCAAATCAACCACATCTTCACGCACGCCCGGCAAGGTGGTAAACGGATGAGTGGCGCCATCTATTTTTACCTGAGTTACGGCTGCCCCGGGAATGGACGAGAGTAGAGTCCGCCGCAAAACGCTGCCCAAGGTGTGCCCGAACCCAACCGGCAACGGCTCAAAAACGAAACGCCCGAAATCTTTTTTTTGTTCCACCGTCTTGAGTTGAACTTTGTCGAGCAGGTCTTTATAAGTCAGCATATTTTTTTAAATACAAAACACGACACAAAGAATCGGTCTTAAGTTTTAGTAGCCCTAACGGGAGTAAAACTCAACAATCGACTTTTCATCAATATCTTCCTGAATCTGGTCACGGCTGGGCAAAGCCAAAACCCGGGCCTCTTTTTTCTTTAGGTCCAGGGAAAGCCAGGCCGGAACAATGCGCTCCGCCGTGCTCTCTTTAACAAAAGTTATGGTATCACCCGATTTTAACTCATAAGCGGGGTAGGTGACAAGCCGACCCGAAACTTTAAAATGACCGTGACGAATACGCTGGCGTGCTTGGGGTCGTGAGGCCGCCAAACCCAGGCGGTAAACCGCGTTATCTAAACGCCGTTCCAGACGACTCAAAAGTGTACCGGCGCTCGAAAGAGTCTTTCGGGACGACTCAAAATAATTCTTAATCTGCGCCTCACTCACGAGATAAATACGCTTTACCTTCTGTTTTTCCCGCAGTTGTAAACCGTATTCGCTCACCTTGCGGCGGCGGGCCTTGTGCGGCCCGGGTGCTGACTGACGAACGACAATCGGACATTTTGGACCGTCACATTTTTCGCCCTTTAAAAAGAGCTTTACGCCTTCGCGGCGACAGAGTCTACATTTTGGTCCGATGTACTGCGACATGTTAAAACGAATCCGATAAGTTACAAATCTTAACGAGTCTTAACGAACTAGGCTTCTCATTCGATAAGATTCGACAAGATTCGCTGTCCTGCGATTAGATTTTTAAACCCGGCGTCGCTTCTTCGGACGACAGCCGTTGTGCGGAATGGGCGTCACATCGGTAATCGCATTTATTTCCAGACCGCCCGCCTTAAGCGACTTAACAGCCGCATCGCGTCCCGCGCCCGGACCTTTAACAAAAACTGAAACCTGGGAAACTCCCAACTCCAGAGCCTTTCTGGCCAGGTTTAAAGCCGTGGTTGAGGCAGCAAAAGGAGTTGACTTGCGGGCGCCCTTAAACCCGGACATACCGCTTGAACCCCACAAAAGCACCTGGCCGGAAGTATCGGTGAGAGTCACAATAGTATTGTTAAAACCCGAAGTAATGTAAACCTTTCCCTGACTTAAATTTTCGTGCTTCTTTTTCATATCTTTAAATTAAGCCCCGGATCTTTTGGTTCCGCCAATAACAGAACGGCGTCCGCGCTTGGTGCGGGCATTGGTCTTGGTGCGCTGACCTCTTACCGGCAGATTACGGATATGGCGCAGGCCTCGATAGGAAAGAGTATCCTTAAGCCGTTTAACGTTTAAGCTAATCTCGTGTCTCAACGCTCCTTCGACCACGTATTTTTTTTCCACCTCTTCGCGGATTTTGGACAACTCCTCCTCTTTAAGGTCCTTAACACGGGTATTGGGGTTAATCCCAACCTTCGCTAAAATCTTTTTGGAGGCCGAAAGGCCGATGCCGTAAATATACGGCAGGGAGGCCTCGACTCTTTTTTCTCTGGGTATTTCTACCCCGGCAATTCTCGCCATAAATAAAACGAATCCAACAAAATCAAATCTTAACGAATCTTAACGAATTAAACTTTCTATTCGATAAGATTAGACAAGATTCGCTACCCGACGATTCGTTTTACCCCTGTCGCTGCTTGTGCTTGGGATTTTTTTTGCAAATCACAAAAAGAACGCCCTTGCGCTTAACCACTTTGCAGTCCTTGCACATTTTTTTAATACTGGCTCTAACCTTCATAAAAAATCAGGTCCGAAGGCAGAAGTCAAAAGGTCTGAAGTGGGTCGACCTTCGCTCTTCGGACCTTCTACCTTCTGACCTCGAAACTAACGGTATCTATAGACCACCCGGCCACGCTCTTTGTCGTAGGGAGTCATTTCCACCTTAACCTTGTCCCCCACCAAAATGCGCACATAATTGCGCCGCATCCGGCCGGAAATATGAGCCAAAACCACGCGCCCGTCCGGAGCTTCCACTTTAAAAAGAGTGTTGGGCAGAGTTTCCAGAACGGTTCCGTCAAAAAAATAGTTGCCTTCCCTACTCATAGACAAAACCAAACAACGTGCAATTAGTTCTTGCCGTCAAATAAAAGCCGAAACCTGTTATTCCGGGCTAATTTCGGTCAAAACCTTAGGTCCTTGAGCGGTTAAGGCCACGGTCTGCTCAAACAACCCCGATATTTTACCATCCTTCGTGGCCATTGTCCAGCCATCCGGCAAAACCCTTAAATGCCAGTCGCCGAAGGTGTAAATAACTTCAATGGCCAGAACCATGCCCTTCTTAAGAACCGGCCCGGATCCTTTTTTGCCATAGCAGGGAACCTGCGGCGGCTCGTGAAGTTCACGGCCTACCCCATGACCTACCAAGTCGCGGACAACGTTGTAGCCGACGGCCTCAATTTCGGTCTGCATAGCCGCCGAGATGTCCCCAATTCTGCCTCCTTTCCGGAAAGCTTTGATTGATTTTTCCAAAGCCCTCTTGCCTGCCGACAAGAATTTTTCTTTCCAAGCATCACTACTGCCGGCGACAACCGTCCAAGAAGTATCGGTGTGGAAACCTTTGTAAATAACGCCCAAATCAATCGAAACAACATCCCCGTCCCCAATGACAGTTTTTGAGGGGATACCGTGAACAATACCGTCGTTAAGGTTAATGCAGGTGGAAAATTCGTAGCCTTCAAAACCCTTAAACGAAGGGGTACCGCCTAAACCCCGGATGCGGTTCTCGGCCAGACGGTCAAGTTCTAAAGTGGCAATACCCGGCTTAACTTGCCTCAAAACTTCCTGGATCACTAAAGAGGCGATCTTCCCGCCCGTGGCCATAATTTCTATTTCTTTTGAAGATTTAATATTAATCATGGAGTAATTCCCAACTTCTGGCGGATTTCATCCTGCACGGCTGCGATTGGCTGAAGGTTGTTAACTAAAACCAGCTTTCCCTGCTTTTGATAGTAGTCCTTAATCGGCTGAATTGTTTTTGAATAAGACTCAAAACGACCTTTTATGGCTTCTTCCGTTTCGTCGGAGCGCACCCGGCCAAGCTTGGCGTCATTGGCAATCCGACCCTTAATCCGTCTTAAAGATTCCTCGAGCGTCGTTTCCAGATGAATAACTTTGCTAACACCGGAGTCTCTAGCCGAAAGAAAATCATCTAACCATATCGCCTGCTCGGGATTGCGGGGAAACCCGTCCAGCACAAAACCTTTTTTTAGATCGGTTTCTTCCAAAGCCTGCGACAAAATTTTGTTGACAATTTCGTTGGGCGACCAGACACCACGATCAGCAATTTCCTTAGCTTTTAAGGCGTCTGAATCTCCCCGATCGGCGCCCTCCCTTATGAGTTCCCCCGTTGAAAAAGAGGGGACGTCAATTTTAGCGGCCAAAAGTTTAGCCTGGGTCCCTTTGCCGCAGCCCGACGGCCCAAGCACTATGTAAATCATACGCCATGAATTTTAATGCATCGGCCTCGTACTGACAATCAGATTTTGTGACCGCCTTCTTCCTGCTCCCATACACTGTAGCGTGGAAGCAATAAATAAAAATCCAGATCACCACTTGATATTATAGGGTGTTAATGGTATAATATACTTATATTCCCTTGGAAAGGAGTACACAATGGCCGAAATCCTAATCCTTCGGCACAGCCAGTGGGATTACGTGCAAAACGGTAGGAATATAGGACTTAATGAAGAGGGCGTCAGTCAAGCTAGGAGTTTGGAAGCGGAGTTGGGAAAATTCGACCTTGTTTTAGCATCCGAATACCGGAGAGCCCAAGAGACAGCGGAGCATCTTAGCGACTTCTGCCTTTTCGTCAAACCCGTTCCGGAGTTGAATGAGCTGGAGTTTCCGGGAGAGTTTCCTACCGCCTCCGGATACACCAAGTTCGTTTTCGATGCTCATCTTGATGAAGCCCGGACTGCCGCAACCGCCGCCCTAAAGATGCTTCTGAAGATTCGGTCAAGCTCGCGTGTTCTGATCGTCAGCCACCGGACAAAGATGGTCGCTCTTTACGTTTTAATACATAAGGGAAAAATTGAAAAAGGTGATTGGTCAATGACGGACTTTGAACCGCTCGGGGGCTTTTATCTCTGGACGGACGGCAAAAAGATTACAGCGCAGGAACCATTTCACCCAAAACTGTGAAACACAAGGACGGCTGTCTTAATAGAGGCACCGTCCTTATTTCTTTTGGCGAGAAAGTTCTCGGTATTTCTTGTGGGCTTTAATGTATTTTAGGGCCTGCTCGACACGGCTCTCCACACCACCGGTAAGCTCAATAAACTTCAGTTTCTTGTTTAAAAGCAATTGACGGTAAACACGGTCTATTTCCTCTTGGAACCCAACATCCAAACTCCTTAAACCGTCATCAACCAATCCGAACTCGATGGGCAGATAAAAAATCAAATCGTAATCCAAATTTCTTAAGATTATTTTTTCCAAAACCCGTAAAACCTCTTCGTCCTTAATTGAAAAGGTTCCATAAACTAAATTATCCAACAGACTTTTCTCGGAAATCCAGGGGGCTTCTGTGTTCCTCTCCAACTCAATTTGTTTAGAAAGTATCCAAAACTGCGTTTCGGGTGGAGTTTGCTCGTTTATTGCGAACTTTTTTTCATGAGCCTCACGGGCCACGTCGGGTATAAAATTAAATTCTAATATGCCGGAAATCCGTTTGGCCAGAGTCGTTTTGCCGGTTCCATGAGAACCAATAACGGCAATTTTCATAAACCTTGCTGTCTTACTTAAGTCCGGGGATGCCTAGGTCCCCCAAATCGCCCTGCATTTTTTTGGCGGCTTTTTTTTGAACATCCTTTAAGGCCTTGTTAACCACATCCCGAATCCGCTCATCACTTTGGCCGTCAACAAAAAAATCTTCCAAATGATTATCGCCGCGGATCCTTATTTTTATACCGCGCTCCTCCAAATCAAGATGAATTTCCTCCATTTTCTTTTTCATCTCGTCGGCCTTCTTTTTGAGTTCGTACATTTCTTTGAATCGATCTAACATAAACAGAGTTTAAAGTTGAAAGTGGAAAATGGAAAGTTAAAAAAGCGAAAACTATCAACTTTCAACTCTCAATTTTCAACTAATTTAGGAATCCCTCGTACGATCTTGTGTCTACTTGTGATTTTACCTGTTTTAAGGTCTCCAAAACAACCGAAACAACAATCAGGATTCCTGTGCCGCCGAGGGAAAAAGTGGTAACTTGGGTTAATCCCTGGCCGAGCGATGGCAAAACGGCCATAAGCCCCAAGAAAACGGCCCCGGCCAAAGTAATCCGCTGGAGAATGTTGCCCAAATAATCGGCCGTGGCTTTGCCCGGCCTAACCCCGGGAATAAAACCGCCGTACCTTTTAATATCGTCGGAAATTTTCTCGGGGTTAAAAGTCACGGCCGTATAAAAATAAGTAAATGCCACCACCAAAAGAAAATAAAAACCGTTGTAGAAAAGACTTTGGGTCGAAAAGGCCTGGGAAAGAAAATTAGAGAAATTTATGAGCATTAGATTCTGACCAAAACCCTTGAGGTACTGGGCAATTAGAGTCGGCAGCAAAACTAGGGAAATGGCAAAAATAATGGGAATCACCCCGGCCTGATTGACTCTTAATGGCAGGTAGGACCGTACTGAGCCCAGGCTGCGACCGGCCCGATTGCGCCGGGCATACTCCACTGGCACCTGGCGAACGGCCTCGTTAATATAAACAACTCCGGCCACAATAGCCAAAGCCAGTGCGCCGAAGATTAGAACGTTGGTGGAATTTTCCGCTGTCGCCGAAAGCAAAGTCTGCCCCAAGCCAGTTGGAAAACCGGCCACGATACCGGCAAAAATAAGAACAGAGATGCCGTTGCCCACGCCGCTTTCGGTTAAGATTTCTCCTAACCAAACTAAAAAAACGGTTCCGGCCGATAGCGATAGAACCAGGGTAAGGAGCGGCAATGGCGCGAGCCTCCCCACAATCCCTTGGGAAGAAAGCAGAAAATAGGTAGCGTAAGCCTGAAGCAGAGTTAGCGGCACCGTTAGAAACCGGGTATATTGGTCTATCTGCTCGCGCCCGGATTCTCCTTCTTTGGAGAGCTCCTCGAGTTTGGGATAGACCATGGTTAAAAGCTGCATAATAATGGAAGCGTTAATATAGGGGTTTAAACCCAGGGAGACGACGGAAAAGTTTCTAAACGAGCCGCCGGAAAAAAGATCAAAAAGTCCCAAAAAAAGATTGCCGGCAAAAAGAGAACGCAGAGAAGCGATATTGACCCCGGGAATAGGTACATGGGAAACTACCCGAAACACCGCCAATATAATAATGGTGTAAATAATTCTGCGGCGAAGATCCGGCAGGGACCAGACCTTCCTAAAGATGTCAAACATGAGTTTTAAGATGGGCCGACCTTCTTTTGGGCGCCTAGGGAAAGGCTAACCCCGATAAATTTAAACTTCTTTAGTACCTTCCCCCCGTCATCAATTATCTTTACGCCTGCGTATTTTCTGGTAGTTAGGCCGAACTTCGATTTTAAGAAACTCGCGGTAACTGTCTGTCCGTCCGGCAAATCTTTCAAACGCGATAACCCTAGCTCCAAAATAGTCTTGTTTTTCCCAAAACGACGAACTTTAGGAATCCTTTTATAAAAGGGTACTTGACCGCCCTCAAAATGAGCGGCGACTAAGCCCCGTATCTTTTGCCCTTTGGCGCCGCGGCCGGTGGTGTGTCCGCCTTTGCCGCTGCCAATACCGCGACCGACCCTTTTTTTGGGACGGGTTGCTTTAATTGATTTCAAAAAAGACAATTCCATAAATTATTCGGATAAGGATCTTAACGCTTCCATAGTTGCGTAAACGTTGCTGGCCTTGTTGTGAGTGCCAAATATTTTAGCGGTGGCGTCGCGGACGCCGGCCAATTCCAGAACGACGCGCACCGGTCCTCCGGCCATAAGACCCGAACCGGGTGGTGCCGGTTTCAAAAGAATTTTAGCCGCCCCGACTTTTATAGAGACTTCGCGCGGTAAGGTTGCTCCCTTTAGAGGTACGGTGAAAAGATGTTTTCTGGCAAAGTTAACGCCTTTTTCCACGGCCACGGGCACTTCGAGAGCCTTGCCCAAGCCCACTCCCACCCGCCCTTTTTTGTCGCCGACAACCGTAAGCACCGAGAATGAAATCCGGTTGCCGCCGGAAGTTTTTTTGGAAACCCGGTTAACCTGAACTATTTTTTCACTGAACTCACCAAATCTTGGTTCCATAAATCTTAAAATTCCAGACCGCCTTCCCGCGCTCCGCGGGCGAGTTCCTCAACCCGTCCGTGGTAAAGGTAACCGTTACGATCAAAGACCACCCGTTTAACATTCAACTTAATCGCTTTGGCCGCGAGGATCTCACCAACACGGTAAGCTTCTTTCCTCTTTGTTTCACGACCCTGTTCCTTGGACCCGGATCCGGCACTAACTAAAGTCTGACCGGAAGAGTCATCAATAATCTGGGCATAAATCCTACTGTTCGAACGGAAGACACATAACCTGGGACGATCGGCGGTTCCTTTAATTTTCTCCCGCGTTCGAACCTTCCTTAATTGCCTTCTCGAATAACCTGATCTTTTTCTAATTTTCATAATGTTATTTAACCGCCGAACCTACCTTGCTGGCCTTGCCGGACTTGCGCCGAACTACCTCATTACTGTATTTTATACCCTTACCTTTGTAGGGTTCCGGCGGTTTCAGTTCCCGAATCCGGGCGGCCGTCTGACCCACAAGGTCCTTGCGCGAGCCGCTGACGGTAATTTTAATATCATCACTAACCTGAACCTCACAACCTTGTGGCGGCACAAAAGTGACCGTGTGCGAGAAACCGATGTTTAGAATTAGATTGCGCCCGTCCTTCTTGGCCTTAAACCCAACACCCACCATTTCCAAATCTTTATGGTACCCTTGTGAAACGCCGTTAATTACATTTTGGCAGAGGGCCCGATATAAACCTAAAGTATCACGCCGTCCACTCTTTGACTTTAAACTTAGCGAACCGCCGCTTACTTGAGCCTGAATATCTGCATCCAGGTCAAGCGTCAGCTCCCCTTTTGGCCCTTTAGCCTCTAGGCGGCAACCATCCATTTTTACCTCGGTGCCCGACGGTACGTTGATTAAGGATATTTTTCTTTTGGCCATAATTAAATCTCGAAAAGCAATTCCCCACCCAAACTTCTTTTAAGGGCTTCGCGAATCTCCATAACCCCTAAAGAGGTGGATAAAACCAATCCGTATTTTTTCTTCGCAACCAACGACTTTAGTTGAGGAAGCCCGCTGTAAACCCTACGCCCAGGACGGGAAAAGGACCGGTAGGACTTAAACCTTCTTAAGGCTTCTTTGTCCTCCGATAATTCAATGTTAATTCCTTTAAAAATCTGACCTTCCATCTTAATAACTTTAAAATCCAGTAATCCCATCTTTTTAAGAATTTTTAAGACACTTTCACGGTAGCGGGAGTAACCGACCTCGAGATTTTTGTGGCCGGAAAAAGCGGCATTCTTAATTTCCGAGAGCATCGATAAAATCGGGTCAAAACCGGAAGTCATAATAATCTTTAGAAACTTGATTTACGCACTCCGGGAATTAAGCCTTCCAGGGCTAATTCCCTAAAGCAGACACGACAAATTCCAAACTTCCTTAAAAATCCGCGAGGGCGGCCGCAAAACTGACAACGGTTGTACCGCCGGGACGAGAATTTCGGTTTTCTTAAGGATTTATTAATCAAAGATTTTTTAGCCATACGTTTCGGTGGTTCTCATTACTTTAAAAACACAAATCCGAGACATTCAAAAAATTTCTTAGCCTTGGCCGAATCGGAAACCGAACCGGTTATGGTTACCGCCAAACCTCGGGCTCGGTCAACCTTGTTGGGATCAATCTCGGGAAAAGCCGTTTGGTCACGAAAACCGATGCTCAAATTACCCTGACGGTCGAGACTTGTTGACTTAATTCCCCGAAAATCCCGAACTTGGGGTAGTGCCGCTTGGGTTAACTTCTGGAGAAAAGCCCACATTTTTTTACCGCGCAAAGTAACCAGAAAACCAACCGTCTCGCCCCCTTTAAGTTTGAAGGCGGAAATCGCTTTTTTAGAAACGCGGGCTGAGGGCCTTTGCCCGGTGATTAAACCCAACTCCTCTCGAGCCAGTTCCAGCCCTTTGGGATCATCTTTAAAAGTGCCGGTCCTTGCCGAAACCGAAATCTTTTGAAGCTTGGGCACCGCGTTTATATTGCTTAAGCTAAACTCTTTTTTTATTTTCTCCCGAGCCGATTTAATAAACTCCTCCGTATTCATAATGGCAATTGACACTTTTTGCAATAGCGAATCTTTTTCCCATTCTCCTCCCTGATACCTACCTGGGTAGGCTTTTGACACTTTGGACAAATTAAAACCAGCTTGCTCAATCCCAATGGGCGGGTGAGATCGGTGATCCCCTGTTTGGTGTGCCGTTTAACCACATTAACACCGGTTATGAGCGCCAGACCACCCGTAACTTTTTCAACGGTTCCTTCGCGGCCGCGCTGGGCCCCATAAATTACTTTTACTTTATCGCCTTTTCTAATTTCCATAAGTTAGCTACAGAGATAACATTCGATAAGATTCGAATCCTAATTCGACAAGATTAGAGACCTACCAGACTTCGGCCGCCAAAGAAACTATTTTACTAAAACCTTTATCCCTCAGTTCTCTGGCCACCGGACCAAAAACCCGGCTGCCTAAAGGTTCGCCCGAAGCGTTAACGACCACAGCGGCATTATCGTCAAAACGAATATACGAGCCGTCCTTGCGCCGCACTTCTTTGTGAACCCGAATCAGTACACACTTAACAATTTCATGATCCTTAACTAAACCTACCGGATCTGCCCCCTTAACCACGGCCGCAACGGTGTCTCCCAAACTAGCCGACAGCCGATTAGACCGTCCGGGAATGCCAATGCAAACCAAGGATTTAGCACCGCTGTTATCGGCAACTTTAAGCACGCTTCGCCTCTTAATCATAAATTTTAGCGACCCGCCAATGCTTGGACTTTGACTTCGGGGCGGCTTCCCTAACCTCAACTAACTTCCCAACCTCAAGCTTAAGTCCGGAAGGAATCATACAGAGAAACTTTCGGTGCCGCAACGCAGTTTTTAAATAGCGTTTATGATGCACGGCCCTCTCAACCAGAACTATGGCCGTATGGCTTTCTTTTAATTTGACTACCTTTCCTTTCATAGTTTAATTCGCTTCTGCCCAATAATGGTTTGCAAAACGGCTAATTTCCTTCGAACAATACGTCGTTGGTGGGTCTTTTTCTCCTGGCCCAATGACAACCTAAGTTCCAAATCTTTTTGTTCTTTCGCCAAAGCCAATCTCTCCTTCTCCAACTCATCTAGACTTTTGGCTAAATAGGTTGTCGTAATTTTCTTCATAAATACCAAAGCTACTCAACAAAACTCGTGGGAAAAGGCAGTTTGGAAGCTGCAATCCGGAAAGCCTCCCTGGCCAAATCCCGGGATAATCCTGAAAGCTCAAAAATAATCGTACCCGGCAGAACCACGGAGGCATAATGGTCCACGGCGGCCTTGCCTCCACCCATTCTTACCTCCGGCGGTTTCTTAGTAATTGGTTTATGCGGAAAGATCCGAATCCAAAGTTTACCGCCTTTCTTGGTAAAAGCCGAAACGGCTTTTCTGGCCGCCTCAATCTGACGGGCCGAAAGCCAGGACGAAGATAGGGATTTAAGACCGTACTGGCCGTAGGTCAAAGTCGTACCGCGCCCGGCCTTGCCTTTCATCATCCCCCTCATGGATAGTCGATATTTAACTTTCTTTGGTTGCAGCATAATAAATGTATACTTACCATAAACTTTCTCCAAGAATCGTCACGAACGATTAAATAGCTCGCGTTATTTCGTGAAGGAAGTTCGTGGAATGCTACCTTACGATCCCGTCTCACCTAAATAAATCCAGACCTTAATCCCCAAAGTTCCGTATGAGGTAT
Organism: Patescibacteria group bacterium; assembly: GCA_023474425.1. Taxonomy (GTDB): domain Bacteria; phylum Patescibacteriota; class WWE3; order JAMCXX01; family JAMCXX01; genus JAMCXX01. The sequence goes on from JAMCXX010000002.1 coordinate 74,067, forward strand.
AGGCTGTATTCCGGGCAAAATCAATATTCGACCTTAGAGTCTGACCGGGAATTGAACCGCGGATTATCTTCTCCGTGCGATGAATCGAGGAAGGACCTCCAATGACCCCCGAAACAATAATCTTCACACCCTTGGCGCCCCGCCCCATCACCTTTTCCGCCATCTGATGCATAATCCGTTTGACCTGAATACGGCGCAGAATGGAACGGACGATCTCTTCGCCAACAAGCCTTGCCGAGAGCTCCGGATTTCTAACTTCGCTGACGACAATATCTACTTTCGAACCTACCTTCTTGGTCAAAAATTCCTGGAGTTCCGCCAAACCTGCGCCGCCTCGGCCAATGACCATACCCGGACGACCAACACTAACCGTAATCTTAAGGTTAGGCGAACGTTCAATTTTTACATCGGACAAACCTGCCCGTCCAATTTTTTCCGTCAGGGAATCCCGGATTTTTTTATCTTCAGCCAGATATTTACCCAAATTCTTCTTGGCGTACCATAGCGACCGCCACTCTTTATTAACCCCTAAACGAAAGCCGTAGGGATTAGCTTTATGACCCATTTTTAACCTCCTTAAGCTCCAACACCAAATGCGCCGTCTTTTTACGAATAGGATGGTAAGAACCGCGGGCCACCGGACGTCCCCGCTTAAGGCTCGGTCCTTGGCCAACTAAAAGAGACGTAACATAAAGATTTTCAACCTCTAAACCCTTCTCCCGCGCCGCTGTCTCTCCGGATTTTAAAAGTTTTCCGATTAAACGGGCCGCTTTGACCGATGAGAAACGGGTCATTCTCATCGCTTGGGTAAGGGACTGACGCCTAAGAATTTTAGCCAAAAGATTAAGCTTCTGCGCCGAAATTCTTAAATAACGGGCCCTTACCGTCACTACCTTACCCTCGTGATTTTGATTTTTAATTTTTGATTTTTGAACTTGCTTTATCATACTCTACCCTCAGAAACCGAAGCTTTAACGGCCTTCTTCCCGTGTTTTCTAAAAGTCCTCGTTGGGGAGAATTCCCCCAATCGGTGTCCAACCATAGTTTCGACTACGGCAACGGTAACATGGGTTCGCCCGTTATGAACGGCAAAAGTCAGACCGACCATCTCCGGACTAATGGTGCTCCGACGCGACCATGTTTTAATTGGTCCGATAAGTTTTCCCGCCTTGGCCAAACCAACTTTTTCTAAAAGCTTGTCGTCAATAAAAATGCCTTTTTTAAGTGATCGTGTCATTGATTTCTACGAGAAATAATATACTTATTAGTTTTCTCACGACGCCGAGTACGCTTACCCATAGCGATCTTGCCCCAGGGAGTTTTGGGTGTTGGCATACCGATACCGGAACGTCCTTCCCCGCCGCCGTGCGGATGCGAATGCGGGTTTTGGGCCACGCCGCGCACGGTGGGACGAATACCCAAATGGCGGGAACGCCCGGCCTTTCCCAGTTTCACTTGCCGGCGGGAATAGTTAGCTAACTGACCCACGGTTGCATACAGAAACCCGTGGAAACGGCGAACTTCGCCTGAAGGCAACTTTACCTGAACGAGCTTCCCACCATCCTCGTAAGCCATTATTTGAGCGGCCGTGCCAGCACTTCTCACTAAACCTCCCGGGCCGAAGTGGTTTATTTCCAAATTGTGAACCAGGGTTCCCACAGGAATGTTCTTTAATGGCAGGCTATTGCCAACTTTTGGAGCAACCTCCTCACCGGACTCCACCACATCACCGACTTTTAGCGATTCCGGACAAAGAATAAAACGCTTTTCCCCATCCAAATAATAGAGTAAGGCGATTTCTACATTGCGGTTAGGGTCATATTCCAAAGCCGCCACCCGAGCCGGCAGATTAAGTTTATCACGGCGAAAGTCAATCACCCGATACAACTTTTTATGACCGCCGCCTTTATGGCGCACGGTCACCCGTCCCAAACTGCGCCCGGGATTGCGGGACAAGCTAATCTTGAGAGCCCGCGGAGTTCTAAATTTTTTTTCGCCTTGCGGCTCACCTACCAAACTCACCCGAAACCGCTGCCCCGGACTCATTGGCCGGTAATGCTTTATTCTTCGACTCATTTCTTCTTCTCTTTTACTTTACTTTTTACATTGTCTGCTTTTGTTTTCCCGCCTTTTTCGGCCTCTGCTCCGAAAACGCTTATCTGCCCGCTTTTAAGGGAAGCAATAACCTGGCGGGACCTAAGCCGGTAATGTTTGGCCCTCTGCCGCGATGAAGGATTCTCCCCGCCGCGGGAGAGGAACCAGAGACGTTTTACTTTTACCAAAAAGAGTTCTTCGATTTCATTCCTCACCTGACCATAGGTGGAATAATACGGCACCTCAAAGGTGTAGTATCCTTTTTTTGCCCGGGCCACGTTTTTTTCCGTAACTTTCGGTTTAATCATTTTTCGTTTTTCAAAATTCCTTCTATCTTTTCAAAAGAATCTTCTCCCAGAATGACAACTCCGGCGGCGGCCAGAAGCTTGGGATTTAAACTTTCCGGTCGGCAAATTCTGATTCCGGATAAATTACGGAAAGCCCGGAGTGTTTCTTTCGAGCCTGAAACCAAAAGAACCGGAAGGCGACGCTCCTTCAATAACCGTTTAAGAAAATTTTCGGCATCCTTGGTCTTTTTGAACTCCGACGTGTTGGACAAAATAAACAGAGATGCCGTAGCCTTAGCTTTCCGGCCAATGACCCAAGCCCAGATCTTTCGCTTAAATTTCCGGGCCAGTTTTAGTCGGTGGGACTGAGTCATGGGTCCGTGGGCAACCCCGCCGCCACGCCAAAGAGGCGAACGGGTTGAGCCTTGGCGGGCCCGACCGGTTCCTTTTTGCCGCCAGGGTTTCTTGCCGCCGCCGCTCACTTCCCCTCTGGTTTTCACACTTGCCTGGGCTTTCCGTGCGCGGGACTTAGAAACCCGCAAATACTGGGCAAAGCCGGCCTCGCCCGACGTCGGTTGGGAAAACTGCCAGGATTTGCTTCCAACCTCACTGGCGGAAGCATCAACTACTTTAATCTCCGTCTTCATAAATCTTAAGGTAAACCGACTGCCCAAAGCTGCCGGGAATACCGCCCCTAACAAAAACCGTGCGTCCGTCGCCCGAAACTTCCAGAATTTCCGTCTTTAGGGAAACACGTTCGCCTCCCATTCTCCCGCTCATTCTTTTACCTTTGTAAACGCGGCCGGGAGTAGTAGTACTACCCATGGAACCCTGGGACCGCCAACGGTCCGACTGGCCGTGAGTCTTAGGGCCGCCGGCAAAATGGTGGCGTTTAACCACACCGGCGTAGCCGCGGCCTTTGGAAACCCCTGTTAGCTTAACCTTCTGACCGACGGAGAGGCCTGATTCCGGGGTTAAAAGTTCCAAGGCCGTTACCGGCCTAACTTTATCATTAAACCAACGACGGCTCATTCCTCCTTTTTTGGCCTTAAAACTCTTTGACATAAAAATAGGCGCCCGAGGCGCCTTAAACAGTTACACGGCTCGAAGTCCAATGAACTAAACCTTCCTATCCTCAAAAGTCATTACCTATATGATAACACAAACAAAAGCATGGTTCAACGGTGAAAACAACTCAATGCCTGCCGATTGACAAAGGGTCAGTTTACATTTTAATTTCGATATCTACCCCCGCCGGCAGATTTAAATGGGAAAGTCCTTCGATCGTTTTGGGAGTCGGCTCCAAAATGTCAATCAGGCGGCCGTGATGCTTAATTTCAAAATGCTCACCGGAGCGCTTATCGACAAATGAACTTTTAATCATGGCCAGTCCTTGAGTCCGGGTTGGCAGAGGAATGGGACCGGAAACTTTGGCGCCGGTTCTCACCGCGCTCTCAATAATCATCTGGGCGGCGCGGTCAATTACCCGGCCGTCGTAAGATTTTAAACGTACGCGAATTCTTCCTTTTGGCATGATTGTGCTTGGGCCGGAATGTAAGAACGACTAGGCAATAATCTTGGTAACGACGCCGGCGCCGACGGTGTGCCCTCCCTCACGGATAGCGAAGCGCAAACCTTCCTCCACGGCAATCGGAGTAATCAGCTTAACCTTAATCTTGGCGTTATCACCAGGCATAACCATCTCTATACCGGAAGCCAAAGTCGCCTCTCCGGTCACGTCGGTAGTTCGAATGTAAAACTGAGGCCGATACCCGGAAAAGAACGGCGTGTGCCGCCCGCCCTCGTCTTTGGTCAGTACGTAAACCTCGGCCTCAAACTCGGTATGGGGGTGAACGCTTCCCGGTTTGGCAATCACCTGACCGCGCTCGATATCATCGCGTTCAATTCCCCTAAGAAGTATGCCCACATTATCACCGGCTTGGCCTTCATCTAAGGTTTTTCTAAACATCTCCACTCCGGTGACCACCGATTTCTTAGTTTCCTTAATACCGACAATTTCGATCTCTTCGTTGAGCAAAACTTTGCCGCGCTCAATTCTTCCCGTAGCTACCGTACCACGACCCTTAATGGAGAAAACGTCCTCAACCGGCATGAGGAAAGGCTTGTCCAAATCACGAACCGGTGTGGGAATATACTCGTCAACCGCCTTCATTAACTCCTCGACAGCCGCTACGGCTTCGGGGTCTCCCTCAATCGCTTTAAGGGCGCTACCGCGAATAACCGGCACTTTATCACCGGGAAACTCGTACTTGGAAAGGAGCTCGCGTACCTCAACTTCCACCAAATCCAGAAGCTCCTTATCGGCCACCATATCCGTCTTGTTCATAAAAACGACAATGGCGGGAACGTTGACCTGGCGGGCCAAAAGGATATGTTCTCTGGTTTGGGGCATAGGACCGTCGGGCGCCGAAACCACCAGAATAGCACCATCCATCTGCGCGGCGCCGGTAATCATATTTTTGATGTAATCGGCGTGCCCGGGGCAGTCAATGTGGGCGTAGTGACGGGTATCGGTTTCGTACTCCACGTGGGCAATATTAATAGTCACGCCACGCTCTTTTTCTTCCGGAGCACTGTCAATGGATTCATAGGCCCTAAAAGTTGCCCTACCTTTCTGGGAAAGAACTTTGGTAATAGCCGAAGTCAAAGTAGTCTTGCCGTGGTCTACGTGTCCTATAGTACCAATATTCAAGTGTGGTTTGGTTCGCTCAAATTTCTCGGTCATATGTTCTTTATTTTTTAAATACAATACAAGCTTAACAAATTTACAACAACCACGACACTAAAGTCAACACTTATCTTTTTCGGCCGGCAATAATCTGCTCGGTAATGCTTGGCGGTACTTCCTGGTAGTGGCTTGGCTCCATGGTGAAGTTGCCCCGCCCCTGGGTAAGCGAGCGCAAAATAGTGGAGTAGCCGAACATCTCGGAAAGCGGTACCAAGGCCGTAATCGAGCGGACATTACCGCGCACTTCACTACCCTCAATCTGACCGCGCTTCGAGGAAATGTTACCCATAATTTCCCCAACGTATTCTTCGGGCACAACCGTTTCCACTTTCATAATCGGTTCCAAAAGAATAGGTTGGGCGGCCTTAGCTCCTTCGCGCAAAGCGTCGGCGGCGGCAATCTTAAAAGCCAATTCCGAAGAATCAACTTCGTGGTAAGAACCGTCAAAAAGGGTTACTTTTATATCGATAAGAGGATAGCCGGACACGACACCTTTCTCCATAGCTTCTTTAACTCCCTTCTCTACCGCCGGGATGTATTCGCCGGGAATGGAACCGCCTTTAATAGCATCCTCAAATTCAAAGCCTGCGCCCCGCTCCAAAGGCTCCAAACGCAGGAGTACATGACCGTATTGACCGCGACCGCCGGACTGACGGATATATTTGCCCTCCTGCTCAATCGACTTTTTGATTGTTTCTTTGTAGGCCACCTGGGGAGTGCCCACACCAGCTTCAACTTTGAATTCCCGCTTAAGCCGGTCAACAATTATTTCCAAATGCAGTTCCCCCATACCCGAAATAATTGTCTGTCCCGTTTCGTGATCGGAACGTACCTTAAAGGTCGGGTCCTCGTCGGAAAGTTTATTGAGGGCCATACCTAATTTTTCCTGATCGGCCTTAGTTTTAGGTTCGATAGAAATAGAAATAACCGGCTCGGGAAAACCGATTGATTCCAAAATCAATGGCCGGCTTTCCTCGGTTAGCGTGTTGCCTGTGGTCGTCGACGATAGACCGACCGCTCCAACTATGTCGCCGGCCTCGGCTTCGTTTATTTCCTCACGGTCATTGGCATGCATGCGCAAAAGCCGGCTAATCCTCTCTTTAGTACCACTGCTGGTATTAATTACATAGGAACCGGACTTAAGGACGCCCGAATAAATTCTCAAATAGGTAAGTCTTCCCACAAAAGGATCGGCCTGAACTTTAAAGGCCAGAAGAGAAAGAGGCTCTGTAGACAAAGGCTTTCTCTCTTCTTCCTCTTTGGTTTTAGGATTAATGCCTTTGACGGGCGGCAAGTCCAGAGGCGAAGGCAAAAAGTCAATGATGGCATCGAGCATTTGTTGGATGCCGCGGTTTTTTAGGGCCGTACCAGAGAGCACGGGAACAATTTCAAAATTAATTGTCCGCTGCCTCAAACCGCGGATAATTTCTTCGTAAGTTAGCTCCGTACCCTCAAAAAATTTCTGCATTAATCCCTCATCGGCTTCGGCACTGGCTTCTACCAGTTGACGACGATACTCCTTAGCTTTCGGCAACAACTCCTCGGGTATATCTTCCTCAATAACCTTGGTCCCCATCTCATCTTCCCAGGTTATTTTTTTCATTTTCAGAACATCCACCAAACCCGAAAAATCGGCGGCGTTGCCAATAGGAAAATTAACCACCACCGTCTTGACACCAAGCTTGGTTTTAATGGATTCCAGACTGTAGTCAAAATTGGCCCCCACCCGATCGAGTTTGTTTATAAAACAGAAACGGGGAACGCGATATTTATCGGCTTGACGCCAGACCGTTTCGGATTGCGACTCCACTCCCTCAACCCCGTCAAAAACAACCACCCCGCCGTCCAAAACACGCAAAGAACGCTCAACTTCAGCGGTAAAGTCCACATGCCCGGGCGTGTCAATAATATTGATTCGACAGTCACGCCAGAAACAGGTAGTGGCGGCTGAAACAATAGTAATCTTTCGCTCCCTCTCCTGATCCATCCAGTTCATTTGAGTTGTGCCTTCGTGGGTTTCGCCGACCCGATGAATGCGCCCGGTGTAAAAAAGAATTCGTTCGGTGCTCGTTGTTTTGCCCGCCGAAATATGCGCGATAATGCCGATATTACGAATTTTATCAATCGAATATTTTTTTGATTCCATACTTAAGATAAAAATTGAAAATTAATGCGCAAAGGGTTCTCTTCGCACTTTGATATTTTTCACCACCTAAAGTGGGCAAAGGCGCGATTGGCTTCGGCCATCTTGTGCATAGTTTCCCGCTTCTTAACAGCAAAACCCTGGCCTAAAGCAGCCTCTTTAAGTTCCTCCGCCAGACGCTTCGACATGGGCATACCTTTGTGGGTTTTGGCACCGGCTAAAAGCCAGCGGATGGCCAGAGACTCGGCTCGGTCATGACGAACCGGCCCGGGTACCTGATAAGTAGCGCCGCCGATGCGGCGGGCCCGAACTTCCATCTTGGGAGTCACCTGCTCTAAAGCCTTTTTTAAAACCTCGAGGCTCTCTTTTTTATTTTCGGAAATTAATTCCAAACAGCCGTAAATAATCTCCTGAGCAGCACTTTTCTTGCCGTTTTTCAAAACTTTATTAATAAAACGACTGACAATAACCGAGTGGTAATGCCCATCCGGTTTGAGTATTTTTTTTCTAATGCTTCTACCTGTTCTAGACATAATCAGTAAAAAGAAAATGTACCACTAACTTCCCGCACTAAATAACTCGAACTTAATAGAGTTTATGGAAAGATAACCTTATGACCTCTTTGTTCCGTACAAAGACCTTCCCTGCTTGCGGTTAGCTACACCCACAGTGTCAAAATGTCCGCGGACAACTGTGTACTTAACTCCGGGCAAATCCTGAATTTTTCCCCCCTTAACCAATACTACTGAATGTTCGGCAAGACTGTGCCCCTCACCCGGAATGTAGGCAGTTACCTCACGACCGTTGGAAAGTCTCACCCGAGCCACTTTGCGCAAAGCCGAGTTGGGCTTGCGCGGAGTCATGGTCTTAACAATTAAACAAACGCCCCTTTTAAATGGCGCTTCTCGGTCTTTATAGCGCCTCTTTAAACCAGAATAAACCACAGAAAGAGCTTCGGTTCGGTTCTTCCGTGACTTCTTTTTTCTTTTTTTCCTAATCAGTTGACTAATAGTCGGCATATTATTCGCTACGCACAAATTCAATGTCTAGAATCTTATCGAGTTATAATCCGAATCTTAGCGTATCTTGACGAATGAAATCATTCGATAAGATTCGACAAGATTAGAGTGGTTAATTCGTTAACATTAGCGACCTCTGGCACTTGGGCCTTTAATTTTTTACTTGATCCTCGCCCGCTCCCCCACAGGAATCAGGCGGCCGATAATGACATTTTCCTTTAATCCCAAAAGTCGGTCAACCTTGCCTGAAACGGAAGCCTCGGTTAGCTCGCGGGTTGTTTCAATAAACGAGGCCGCGGCCAAAAAGCTTTCGGTCGCCAAAGCGGCTTTGGTAATGCCTAAAAGAATGGCCTCGGCCGTTGCCGGATCGGCTCCCTTTTCCAACACTTTTTTATTTTCTTCCCTAAATAGAGACTTGCTGGCCACTTCCCCCGGCAAAAATTTCGTGCTGCCGCTCTCGTCAATCCGAACTCGGGAAAACATCTGGCGGACAATAATTTCGATATGCTTATCGTTTAAGGCAACACCCTGGGAAGAATATACTTTTTGAATCTCGCCAATAATGTAGGCCGCTGTTTCCATATAACCTCGGCTACGCAAAAGTTGGGGCAAATCCAAGTAGCCTTCACAAAGCTGAGTACCGACTCCCACCAAATCGCCTTCCTTAACCATAAGGTTTAAGCTTAAATCAATTTCGTAAGTCTTGTCTTCGAAGCCGCTGTCTTTTTCCGATTTGACGGTAATCGCGCGCTTGCTCTCGAGTTCCTTAATAGAAATGACTCCGGCCGTTTCGCTGATAACTCCTAAAAACTTCGGTGTGCGGGCTTCAAAAACCTCTTCGACCCGCGGCAGACCCTGAGTCACGTCTTTTGAGGTTACAATGCCGGAAAAGTGCTTGGTTCTCAAAGTCAGCTGGGTTCCCGGTTCGCCAATACTTTGAGCGGCAATAATGCCTACCGGCACGCCAATGGCCACTTTCTGTTTAGTCGCCAAATCGAGACCGTAGCAGAGAGAGCAGATACCGTATTCGGCTTCGCAGGTAATTGCCGAGCGCACGAGGACCCTTTCTACTTCGGCCTCTTCAATAAGCTTTAACTCCTCGGCCATAAGGATAGTATTGCGTTTCAGAAGAACCTTCTTGCCGCCTTTGGGTCCAACTAAATCGCGGGCCAGAACCCGACCGTAGAGGCGGCCGGAAAAGGTGGTGAGGGTGTGCTCCTCCCCGCGGACAATTTCCAAACCTTCCTCGCTGCCGCAATCTTCTTCCCTCACAATTACATCCTGGGCTACATCTACCAGACGACGAGTGAGGTAGCCGGCGTCGGCCGTTTTTAAGGCCGTGTCCACAAGACCCTTGCGGGCACCTCTGGCTGAAGCGAAATACTCAAAACCGGAAAGTCCTTCCAAATAGTTAGATTTAATCGGCAATTCAACGAGGCGCCCTAAGGGGTCAACAATTAAGCCTCGAGCACCGCAAATCTGCTTAACCTGGTCCCAGGTGCCACGGGCTCCGGAAACAACCATGGCTCTCAACGGATTATCGGCTCCCAAAGCGTTGCGGGAAAGCTCATCGAGCCGGTTGGTGACTTCCGTCCAAACACCTTCCGAAAGTCTTAGTTTTTCACGCTTGGTCACAAGCCCGCGGCGGAAATTTCTGTCGACATCGGCCACTTTCGCTTCGGCATCGGAAAGAATCTGCTCTTTCTCCACCGGAACGACACAATCAGGTAAACCCATGGAAAGACCGGCCAGGGTGGCGTAGTGGAATCCCAGGGACTTGAAACTGTCAATTAAACTCACGGCTGCCTCGCGCCCCTCGGACTCCAGAGTCTGCTCAATAAATTTCCTTAAAACGTTATTTTCCTTATTTGTTTCCTGGTTAAAAAATCGCAATTTCTCCGGCAAAACGCTGTTAAAGATTACACGGCCGACGGTAGTTTCCACCACTTCCCCCGATTCCAGCTTAAGCTTAATTAAATCGCGCAAACCAACCCGGCCAAAATAATAGGCAAGTTTGGCTTCCTCAAAATCGGCAAAAATTTTGTCAAAAGTTTTAGCCTTCTCGCCGACCGAGGTCAGGTAGTAACAGCCAATCAACATCTCACGGTTGGGCAGGGTAATAATGGTTCCCGAAGCCGGAGAAATTAAATTCTTTGTGGAGAGCATAACCGACTCAGATTCCGTTTTAGCCGTTTGGGAGAGAGGTACATGTACGGCCATCTGGTCCCCGTCAAAGTCCGCGTTAAATCCGCCACAGACACAAGGGTGCAGCTGGATGGCGCTACCATCAACCAAAATAGGATAGAAGGCCTGAATACCTAGGCGATGAAGAGTGGGCGCCCGGTTAAGCATGACCGGGTAACGCTCTACCAAGTTTTCGAGGATATCCCAAATCTCGTTGCCCCGCTCGTCCAAAACAAAACGGGCGCTTTTAAGGTTCGGTGCCAAACCGCGCTTGAGTATCTCCCCCAAAACGAACGGCTTAAAAAGCTCAAGAGCCATCTCCTTGGGCAAACCGCACTGATCAAGCTTTAGGTGCGGTCCAACCACAATTACGGAACGTCCGGAATAGTCTACTCTCTTTCCCAAAAGATTTTTGCGGAAACGCCCTTGCTTACCCTTGAGCATATCCGAAAGCGAACGCAGTTCTTGACGGCCGCGCATAGGCTTGGCCGTAGTCCTCTGCTTGCTACTGTCAATGAGAGAGTCAACGGCTTCCTGGAGCATTCTTTTTTCATTGCGGATAATAATTTCCGGCGCGCCCAAATCTAGTAGTTTTTTGAGCCGGTTGTTGCGGTTAATAACCCGGCGATAAAGGTCGTTCAAGTCCGAGGTGGCAAAGCGTCCGCCCTCCAGCTGTACCATGGGACGAAGCTCCGGCGGAATGACAACTAAATGATTAAGTACTGTCCAGGCGGGATTAACTCCCGAAGAGCGGAAACCTTCAACTACCCGAAGCCTCTTAGCCACCCGCACTCGCCGCTGCCCAAACGAGCGGGATAGGTCTTTTCTAAGCTGTTCCGAAAGCTTAGCCAAATTTAAATTATTTAGAACTTTTAGGAGAGCTTCCGCGCCCATGGTAAGCGAGGCGAATCTTTCCAGGTAACTGCCCAGGTCAAAGTATTCCGTTTCGGAAATGGTGGAGAGATAAGCAACGCTTTTAATGCGGGCAATAAGGTCGCGAAAAACTTTTTCTCTCTCTTCTTCCCCAGCCAAACCCTCTTGCCGCAAATATTCCAACTCTTTCTTTTCTCGAAGTCCAATTTCCTCAAGAGCAACACCCAACTTCCCTTTATCCGAAATTTCCTTTTTTACACGCTCCCGCTCTTTCTCGTAGCGCCCGGAAATTTCCTGTCCACGGGCATGGATTTGGGTACGGATTTCCTCTTTGGCGGCCTCGAGTTCTTTGGCAATTAGTGAAACCGTTTCTGCTTTCCGGTCAGCCGCAACCTCCGTGACGAGATAGGACGAAAAATAAATAACCGATTCCAAATCCCGCGGACTAACTTCCAAAAGGATTCCCAGCTGCGAAGGAATACCGCGGAAATACCAAACGTGGGCCACCGGGCTGGAAAGAGTAATGTGACCTACGCGCTCTCGACGAACACGAGAATGGGTTACCTCCACGCCGCATTTATCGCAGATAACCCCCTTATAACGGATACGTTTATACTTGCCGCAGTAACACTCATAATCTTTAGTCGGCCCAAAAATTCGTTCGTCAAAAAGTCCGTCCTTTTCCGGTCGGAAGGTGCGATAATTAATCGTTTCGGGCTTGGTCACCTCTCCGTGTGACCAGGACAAGATTTCCTGCGGCGAAGCCAGGGTTATCCGCAACGATTTAAAATCGGAAAGATCGTTAAGATTCTTCATTTTTTTCGGAAATTTTATCTAAACTACGCTTCGTTTCCTCGTTGGCTAAAGTTTCCACTTTTAGGCCCAAACCGTTAAGCTCTCTAATTAAGAGTTTAAACGATTCGGGAATGGTCGCCTCGGGAATTGGCTCGCCTTGAATAATTGCCTGATAGGCTTTGGTTCGGCCAACCAAGTCGTCCGATTTAATGGTTAACATCTCCTGCAGGGCGTGGGCTGCACCGTAAGCTTCCAAAGCCCAGACTTCCATTTCGCCGAACCTCTGGCCGCCGAACTGAGCCTTACCCCCCAAAGGCTGTTGAGTAATAAGTCCGTAAGGACCGGTGGAACGGGCGTGCATCTTGTCCTCAACCATGTGCATCAGTTTAAGAATATAGGCATTGCCCAAAACAACCTCCTGGTCAAAAGGCTCCCCCGTGCGTCCGTCAATAAGCTCGGTTTTGCCGTATAGACTGGCTCCGGCTTCTTTGAGTTCTTTTTCAAATATTTCCGGATCATACTTTACGAACTGTTCGACGGCATACTTTTTACCAAGATTTTCGGCGGCCATTCCCAGTCGGGCTTCCAAAAGCTGGCCTACGTTCATTCGGGAAACGACTGAAGCCGGAGAAATAATAATATCCACCGCCTCACCGTTGGGTAGATGAGGCATATCTTCAATGGGCAAAATCTTAGAAATGACACCTTTGTTTCCATGACGGCCAGCCAGTTTATCACCAACTGTAATTTTGCGAATTTTAGCCACAAAAACCTGAATCTCTTTAATTACTCCGGCCGGCAGCTCGCTGTTTTCCCCTCTTTCCAAAACCTTGACGTTTATAACCGTTCCCGATTCTCCGTGCGGAGCTTTAAGAGAATTATCCCGCACATCTCTGGCCTTCTCGCCAAAAATAGCCCGCAAGAGTCTCTCTTCGGCCGAAAGCTCCGTCTCCCCCTTGGGGGCAATCTTGCCGACCAGCACATCACCGGGCTTAACATTGGCGCCAATAATCACTAGACCGTTTTCGTCCAAGTTACGCAACGATTCCTCCGAAACATTGGGAATATCGCGAGTAATCTCTTCAGGGCCGAGCTTGGTTTCCAAAACCTGAACTGAATGACGGGTTATCTGAATGGAAGAAAGAATATCCTCCTTTACCAGACGCTCGGAAATAACAATACCGTCCTCATAGCCGTAGCCCTCCCAAAACATATATGCGATGCGCAGATTAGCGCCAATGGCCAGCTCTCCGCCTTCGGTCGCCGGACCATCGGCCAGAACATCGCCCTTCTTTACTTTCTGACCGGTGTTCACCAAAACTTTCTGGTTGTAACAGGTTTCTTGGTTAGACATCCAGAATTTTTTGAGCTTGTAAACATCTTCTTTCTTGTTGTCATTGGATTTAATCGCCACCAAAGCCGCGTCCGCCCGGCTAACAATGCCGTCGCTTGAGGCAATCAGTAAAACACCGGAGTTGTAAGCTACTTCCGACTCCAACCCCGTACCCACAAAAGGAGATTCGGGACGCAGGAGGGGCACCGCCTGGGTTTGTTGATTAGCTCCCATAAGAGAACGGTTCACGTCGTCGTTTTGAAGAAAAGGAATAAGGGAAGCAGAAGCGCCCACGATTTGGCGGGGTAAAAGGTCCATATAAGAGGCTGTCGCCGCCGGTCCGACAAAGAACTCTCCCCGGTTTCTTAAAGGCACAAGACTTTTGGTAAAGAAGCCTTTTTCATCCAAAGGCGTCGAGGCGTCAGCGATAAAAACGCTATCCTCGTCGTAGGGAGCCAAATAAACAATCTCTTCGGTCGGGCGCACCGTCTCCTTACCGTCAACCGAAACTTTCTCCAGCTTTCGGTATGGTGTTTCCAAAAACCCGTACTCGTTTACCTGGGCGTAGAGGGCCAAGTAAGTAATTAGACCGATATTTGGACCCTCGGGTGTACGAACGGCGCAAATGCGGCCGTAATGGCTGTAGTGGGCATCACGAACCGAAAAAGAAGCCCGCTCACGGGTTAATCCTCCGGGTCCAACTACAGAAAGGCGACGCTGGTGGTCAAGGCCGGAAAGGGGATTAACCTGCTCCTGGAACTGAGAAAGTTGCCCCGAAGCAAAAAAAGAGTGGACGCGGGCGGTAATGGGCCGACTGGAAACGAGACTTGCCGGCGAACAAAGCTGGCCCCGGGGCTGTAAACTCATACGTTCTTTAGCTACCCTCTCCAACTGCAAAAAACCAAAACGAATTTGGTTGGCTACGAGTTCCCCCACCGAGCGAATACGGCGGTTGCTTAAATGGTCAATATCGTCAAATTCACCCTCACCCAAATTGAGGGCAATAAGTTTTTCAAAAATAAGAATGAGATCTTCTTTACCCAAAACGGGGCTGGCGTTTTCTTTAGCTTTCTCGAGACCTCGCAGCTTTTGGTTGAGTTTAAACCGACCGCTTTTACCCAAACTGTAGCGGCGTCGGTTAAAAAAGAGGTTCTCTACCACCTGCTTGGCGTTCTCCAAAATTAAAGGGTCGCCTGGCCTTAGGCGTTTAAAAACTTCTAAAACGGCCTCGTTGTAGCTCTTAGTCTGATCCTTCTCTAGAGTTTTCTCTATAAAGTCCGCCGCTCCGTTCGATTTCTCGGACAAGCCTGCGAAAGCTTCGCGGATCTTTTGGTCGGTTTCCAAACCGAAAATCCGCAGTAAGGTGGTTGCGGCTAACTTTCTTTTTTTATCAATTTTTACTGAAAAGTAACCGGAACGAGAAGTCTCGAATTCCAGCCAGGCCCCATTTTTGGGTAGAACCTTGGCTCCGGACAAAGTAGCCGACGAGAGCGGGTCTTCGACCGGCACAAAGAAAACTCCTTCCGAACGGGTCAGCTGATTGACGACGACCCTCTCAACCCCGTTCATAATAAAAGTTCCGGCCGGCGAAATCATCGGCATTTCTCCCATGTAGACTTCTTCTTCCAGAAACTTACCGCTGTTTACGTCGGTCAGCCGGGCTTTTAGATACCAGGCCGATTGATAGGTGAGGCCTTTTTCCAAAGCTTCTTCCACGGAAACTCCGGGCGGCTCAAAACGCGGTGAGGCAAAGGAAAGTTCCCAGCCACGGCCGGTGTAATCCTGAATGGGACTAACCTCTTCGAGAATTTCTTTAATACCGGTCTCAATTAGCCAGTTAAAAGAGTCATGCTGAATCGCCGAAAGGTTCGGTAGTGGATGGGAAGGCAGGTTCTTTTGGGGATTCTGTAGAAAGTAACGCATTTAGGTAAAGAAACCTAAAAAGGCGCACACAAAACGCGCGCCCTCTACCAGGCGATAATTACAGAAAGACGCTTTCTTGGTTAGAGAATAACAAAAATAATTACCGGTTGTCAAGGGGTAAGGTATTTTTGAATGTTCCGATTGTGTTCGGCCAGAGTTTGGGCAAAATGGGTAATCCCCTGTTTATCGGTCAAGTAAAACCAGTAAGGGGTCTCCACCGATTGGTAAACGGCTTTAATCGAGGGCAGACCAGGATTGCAAATGGGGGATGGCGGCAAGCCTAGGTGCTGGCGCGTGTTATAAGGAGAATCAATTTTTAAATCGTTGAGACTAATCTCCCCCGGCCAGAATTCAAAGTTTTCCAGATTTTCAAAAGAAAGGTTAGCCAACTTCTGGGAAGCAACGGCGTACTGCACGGTGGCATCAGCCTCTAGGGGCCAACCGCTCTGAAGTCTCTTTAAAAGAATTCCGGCGATAATTGGTCGGTCCTCGTCTTTTCTGGCCTCTCTCTCTACGATTGAAGAAAGAATTATAATATCCTTTTGCGAGAGATTGGTGGAATTATCCTGACCGCCGATTGACTGACTATATTTTTCCTTAAAAGTATTATTCATTACCCGAACCAGGTCTGCCGCCTTTATATCATGAGGCACAATGTACGTATCGGGGAAAAGATAACCGTCTAGTCCCTGGCTGGCCTTTAAAAAGTCCTCATAAAATGAGGGGTCCGCTAACTGGCGGGCGGCGTAGTCGGCCATTTCCTCCCTTCTCCAGCCTTCGGGGAAAGTCAGCCTCACGTCAAACTTGCCGTGCTGCAAAACATCTACGATTTGAACGATAGATAGAGTTCTCGGCAATCGGTAGTAACCGGCCTGAAGTTTTGATTCCAGGTCATGAAGCCGAACATAAAGTTTAAAAGCCGAAGCGGAATTAATCAGCTGGGCCTGACGCAGCTCATCGGCAATCTCGTAAACGTGTTCGCCCGGCCGGACCACAAATTCGGCCAAACCGCTTTGTCCGTAATTGGTCCGCGTGACCGAGATTTTGTAATACGCATAACCTCCCAGCAAAAATGCGGCCAAAACAACTAACGATAGCAAAATCAAGCGGGAATATTTCTTCATATAAACGATATTCTATCAATTATTCTCCCAAGGAACTATTTTTAAGATCCGGGTTTTTAAGTTTAATTATTTTTTGAACCATACCGACCGTTGCCGACGAGTAATTCTTATCCGCAGCAAACAACTCCCAGTCTTCGGGTCGATGGGCGTCCACCCCGCCGGAAGTGAAAAGATCAAAACGCCGAGCCAGACTCTTTAAGTAAGTCTGGTCGGATTTGAACTTCTTTTTCCAAAGAACGTTCTTGTAAAGGAAAAGGTCGTAAACCGTTTCCACGCCGTCGAGTCTCTTTTCGCGGGCGATTTTTTCCAAAAGTTTTCGACTCACGTTGTCCCTATCGAAGCTCCAGTGAGCTAAGGTCGCCAAACCACCGGCTCCTCGGATTAGGTTGACAACCCTCACCATACCCGGCTTAGCCTCTTTAGGCAGATCTATCTTCAGCGGCGAGTCGTCGCGCAGAAATATATTAAAATATTTCTGTTTGTCGCCGCGGTCGTCCGCCATCATTTCCCGATAAAGAACGGCAACTTGTCTATTCCGAACGGACAAGGATGCCATCTTCCCGACGTATTTATTCAAGATTAGTCGGTTCTCTTTATGACGTTCAAGGACATTAACCAAATTCAAGGCGGTCGGTATACCGTTGGCGTTAACCGTTGCCAAAACCTCTTCAAGGCTAATTGCAAATTTCAACTTTCTAAACTCTTTAACCCGTTGGCTCAATCTTCTTAAACGAAGTTCATGGATTTCTTGGGTCAATGATAAAAGCGGTCCGTTAGAAGGATCAACGAAGAGCCCAACGATGTGGAACAGGTGATCATTTTTGTCCGCAATTTCCTGCGGATAGCCGGAGGTAACCTCAATACCAAAAATATATTTGACGGGAAAATCCTTTAAACCTCGCAACTCCTTTACTTGCTTTTGATCCGGCAGGGTATCGTGATCGGTAAAAGCGACCACACCAATGTTATTTTTGGCGCAAGCCTCCAAGACCTGACGGTGGGTTAAAGAGCCGTCAGAATTGGTGGTATGTCCGTGAAGCGACTGCAGAAGAAACTTTTCATTTTTCATAGGGTATAAGTATAAACAACTTATGTTAAAATTAACACTTTAAGACTATGACCGTTTTGACTCATGCCGTCATTGGAGGCCTTGCGGGGTCTTTAGCCCCCAACCCGTTTCTTTCCGCGCTATTCGGCTTCCTTTCCCATTTCTTAAGCGACATTATTCCCCACAACGACTATCTTTATTTTTACTACGGCAAACCCAAAAACCCCTACACTTCAGTAATTAACCGGATAATCCTGGGTCTCACTGCTCTTTATCTTCTGGCAATTATTTTGAGCCGGCCGGCGAGTTCTTCCCTGCCGATTGTTCTCGGATCTTTTTTCGGCATTCTGCCGGACATTCTCACCGGTCTAGGCCAGACATTTTTTAAGCGGGAAACCGCCTTTGACAAGTTTCACGGACTTACCCATTGGCGCCTAGCCCTAGGCGAGTTTCTCCACAACAAGCTTTCCCGCTCGGAAAAAATTGACCGCCGTGATTTTATTGTGGCTAGATTCGATCAGCTCAAGAATTCCCGTTGGGCCAGGCTCGGATGGACGGCGGAAACAGCTTTCGAATTAATTGTCCTTTTTTATTGCTTAAGACTTTTGGGGTTCGGTATTTAGACTGGCTTTAGACGAGGCGAGATAGTTTTCCAAAATTAGACAGGCGGAAAGGCTCCCTTCCCAGCCTCGCCGTTTCGACCGGGGTCGAATAAAGTAGGCAGGGTCCTCCCGTGCCGCCCGGGAAGTCAGACTCTCATCGGCAAAAAAGATTTTAATCTTCTTATTTTTGGCCAAAATATTTTCCGAAAGCTTTTTTATGGAACGGGACAAAGTTCCCTCCCGCCCATTCGGCGGACGCGGATGACCAAAGACGATTGTTGCGGCATCGTACAAGCGGCAGACGTTTAAGAGTTCGTTAGCAATCCGACTTGTGGAGTTAAAGGATAAACTCGGCAGCGGCGAGATAAGAAAGGAACCATCCGAATTATTTGAGAGCAGGGCCAGGCCTACCGTCTTAAAGCCGAAATCTACTCCCAAAATATTCATTTCCGAATAACAACTACCTCCAAATTTTTGGCCCTAAAAGGCATAAACGGCAACAAATTTAAACCGGAGCGGCTCAAACTATAAGAACTGATTTTTCCCAGCGAGGTAAGAATTTCGTTGGCCCGGGAAACTCTTTGAGAAATAAGCTCCCGCTTTATTTCGTTTTGGTCAATTTTTGGTACAACAAACCCGGTGCCGCGGGCCGTTACGGTTAGGACCCCACCGGCGTATTGCGAGGACTGAACCTGAACATTTTGGTCTTTGCCAAAAAGCTCGTAACCATCCGGCACATAATTACTCAATAGTTGACCAACTAGAGAGTTAAGGTCATTCTGGGAGAAAGCCAAAACCGAAGCCTTAAGATCCAGATTCAAGGTCAGACTATCCGCCTGGTCACCGGGATTCTTATCATAATTTTTACTAACGACCTCGTAATTAATACTGTCCTCGTTAATGGTCTGACCGCTAATCACCTTATCCAAAAGCGTTTTTTTAAGACCGGACTGCAGGGCTGTCTCCAAGGAATTAAGCAGGCCGGCCGCGTCGGTGGCGGTTACCACTTTAACCTCCTGCCGGCTGCCGCCGCCAAAACTATCCTGATTGCTGGCCACAAAATCGCTGGTGGCCTTGGTACCCACCGAAAAAATTGACCCTGAAGACACGTTGTATTCATCGCCGAGAGAACCGGCAACAACATCCACCCCGGCCGTACCCGGATCGTAGCCGCTTTGAGCGGCGGGATCGGCGGTTCGGGCCGGAACGGTGACATCGCTTTTGGTAATAAAGTTCAAATTATCGGCGTTAATTTGGCTCTTGCTCACCGTTGTTCCGGCCGGAAAAGTAACGTCGGCGGTTGTCTTGTTATAAATAGTCACCCGCCCCACGGCCTTATTACCAATCTCCTTCTGACCGCTCGAGGGGGTACTCTCCGATTGCTTGGCCTCGGCGGTAATTTCAAAAGCGGGGACGGACGGCGGGTCCTTGGTAACGGTGGTAATATTTGGCGAGGCCTCAATGTCAATTACTTTCACCAAAGGCTCCGAGTCAACGGTCAGAGTTACTTTGGCGTGGGGAGAAAAATAAAAAACAAAAACGGCTCCGGCGGTTATAAGGATTATGACCAAAAGAAGAAGCAGTGTCGGTCCGAAAGAAAGCCGCCGAAAGTTAAAATGGGGACGGGGTAGAGAGGACAAGAATCCAAATAACCTAAATTTTTCGGCTGAAACCGTGTGTGGCAAATTACTGGAATCAACCGGAGACCGAACTTGGCCCCCGTTTAAGAGTTCCTCCAGATAAGCATAATTAGAATCGTCAAAAAGAAAACGCAGGTTCTTGCCCAACTGCCCCGCTCGGGCTTTAAGAATCTTAAAAGCGAGAAGATTTTCCAAAAGAGGGCTGCTACCCGAAACTACCAACTCGATTTCGGTATCTTCAACTTTCTTTATCCTCTCGATTGTCTGCCACAATCCGTCGGATTCAGAACTTATCCGGTACATAACTTTTTTGAAAAACTTCCACCGCCGACAAAAGCGGCAAGAAACTTAAATGATTATTATCGGCACCGGTATAATTAATTTCCGGAGTCAGTCCTTTATCCAAACCGTAAACATCTAAAAAGTTAAGAAAGGAGGTAGAGCTGCCCTTCACAAATTCACCTAGGGCCTCACGGATATTCTCGGGTTTTATTCCCCGTCCGAAGAAATAGACGGGAATCCGGGCAAACTTTGAGCCTTGGGTTATTTCGGTGAGAGACTGATCAAGACTATACGTCCAGAGTTTAAAAAAATCTGCCGCTTCCGATGGCGAAAACTCCCCCCTCCTCTTCCTCTCTTCGGCGTCTTCCGTGGTCAAACCTAATTTTTGGCAAAGATTTATGGTTAAATCCCGACCGCCAAGAGGGATAGTTCTCTCGCCCACAATTTTCCCCAAAGAAACTAAACAGACATCGGTTACTTGAAATCCAACGTCAACTAAAACTGCCGAAAAGTTTCCCCGAGTCTTCTTAATTAAATCTAGAAGACCCACCGTCTGGTCAAAAACCAGAAGGTTCTTTTTGTTAAGACCGCGGCTGATTTTTTCCAAGAGCTTGCGGGTGGGACTTGAGGCAAAGGAGGCCAAAACCGAAACCTTAAAAGTCGGCTCAATTACCGCAGCCAAGGACTCCAGGCCTATTCCGTCCGATGATTCAAAGCTAACGACCCGCTCGTAAAAAGATTCCACTTCGGGCGACGGGTCGCCGGAGATTCGGGAAAATTCCTTTTTAATTTCCCCGGCAACTTGGCGTTTAATCTCCTTCTCTATTTTGTCTTTCTCGCCTCTGCCAAGCCTCCCGGCCGTGGGTCTTTTAACTTCCAAATCCACTGTGACCGACTTTACGAACTCTCCGGAAAGCGGGAATACCAAACCCGGCGGCGTAAAGCCGCAGGCAAGGGAAGCCTTCCTTAAAGCCCTTCCTGCCGTTTCCTGAAAATCGTTTAAGTCCGAAACCAGACCGGAAAGAATCGTCCCGTTTTTAAATAATTCTTCACCAAAACCGAGTAAAGTTGGGGTAAAGGTTGTTAAATCAACAATGGCGGCCTTAACCGAAGAGGTGCCCAGGTCCAAAAGAGCGATGCTTTGAGGTTTAGATTTCGCCGAAAAGTTTTTAAGAAAATTCAGCATAGGCAGACAGTGAAAATTAACCTAATTACTAATTTCTAACCGCTACAATTAACCATAACGACAACGACTCAATTCCTAACTTGTAAATTGGTGCTTTTTTAGAAATTAGGTCAATTAGAAATTTATATATTTTAACCTTCAACCTCGCCCCGGATGCGTCTAACGCCGGACGAGACGGCTTCCTCTTTAACAATTTTAAACCTTTTAAGCTCTCCGGTGTAATGGGCATGAGGGCCGCCGCAAAGCTCTTTAGAAAAATATTCGCCGGTGGTTTTTTCGGGACCGATTCTATACAGAGTCACTCTGTCCACGCTCTGGTACTTCTCTTCAAAGAGTGCTTCGGCGCCCTGGCTTCTGGCTTCCTCGAAAGAAGTGGTCAAGCATTCCACGGGAAGATTTTGGGCAATAGCGCGATTGACTAATTCCTCCACTTTCGCAAGTTCTACATCCGTCAGCTTACGTGAAAAATTAAAGTCGTGGCGGAAAGACTTTTCGCTTATCTTTTGCCCCATCTGGTGGACTTCTAATCCTAGAATTTTCTTGAGAGCTGCGTTTAGAAGATGGGCGGCCGTGTGGGCGGTTTTAATTTTCTCCGGATCATACGCAGTTGCAGCGCGGGCGTCCCTCGACCTGTCCTTCTGCCTGGCCAAATTTTCCTCGAAGGCGGCCACGTCGACGTCAAACCCCTTGGCCTTGGCCAGGTCAACTGTTAAGTCAACGGGAAAACCGAGCGAGTCGTACAACCTGAAGGCAAAATCACCACCAACCTTTTTATTAGGATTTTTTCGTAAGTACTTGTCGAGTTCGGCCATCCCTCTTTTTAAAACGTCTCCGAACTTTTTCTCCTCATCTTCCAAAAGTTCGTGAATGACGCTGTGAGTCTGGGCCAGATTTGGATAAGCTTCCTGAAACTCATTAACCACGGTTTCAGAAAGTTCGGAAACAAAGTAACCTTCAATTCCCAAAAGATGACCGTGGGCAATAGCTCGGCGGATTAAGCGGCGCATAACATAACCTGCCTCTACATTGCTCGGGACTAAACCATCACTGGCCAAAAACGTAGACGCCCGCACGTGGTCGGCAATAATACGGACCGAACGTTCGTTAACGCGTTCGGCGGTAATCTTGGCTAGGGATTCTATTTCGGAGATTAAGGGCTTAAATAGATCTGTATCGTAGGCGCTTTTGCCGCCCTGCAAAACCATGGCGAACCGCTCTAAACCCGCACCGGCGTCCACACTCTTTATGGGTAGGCTTTCCAAACTGCCATCGGCTTTGCGCTCATAAGTCATAAAAACGCCGGCGTTCCAAATCTCTAGAAACCTGCCGCAGTCGTGAGTAGGCCCGCAGTCCGCCCGACC
Organism: Patescibacteria group bacterium; assembly: GCA_023474425.1. Lineage (GTDB taxonomy): Bacteria > Patescibacteriota > WWE3 > JAMCXX01 > JAMCXX01 > JAMCXX01. The sequence continues at coordinate 96,710 of JAMCXX010000002.1, forward strand.
GCAGCCAAATTCCGGACCCAAGTCATAAAGAACATCGGTATTGGGACCGCAGGGGCCTTGTGGGCCGGAAAACCAAAAAGAATCTTTAAGGGGTAAACCAAGAATCCGTTCCGATCTGATACCCAAATCCAGCCAAATTTGACGGGTCTCGTTGTCTGGCGGCACACTGGACATACCACTATCGCCGCCAAAAACGCCAAAATACAGCTTGCCTTGGTCTATACCAAACTCCCTTAATAACTCAAGGGCAAATTCACATGCTTCCTTCTTAAAGTACGGGCCCCTGCCTTCCTTACCAAAAGGTTTACCAATTTGACCAATACTCCAATTGCCCAGCATTTCAAAAAAAGTCAGATGGTGAATGTCGCCTACCTCGTCTATATCGTCGGTGCGTACGCATTTTTGAACATCGGTTAGCCTTAACGAGGGAGGATTCTTTTGGCCCAAAAAATATGGTTTTAGGGGGGCCATACCGGAGTTGGTCAAAAGAAGTGTGGGGTCATACTCGGGAATGAGTGAAGCCGAGGGCAATCTTAAGTGCCCCCGCTTTTCAAAAAATTCAAGGAATTTATTTCTGATTTCGTTGTGTGACCACATGGTTTAATGATAGGTAAAAAGGGGCGGGTTGACAATGCTTACGACCCCCCCCGCTGGTTTCGGAAGGTTATAATATCTGGTATCCTATTAGAAACGGCGCGGTGGTGAAGTGTCTCGCGGAGCGAGATCAGGCTTCGCCTGAGAAACTACTAGAAAAGATGTACTACGTCTACATACTTAAGAGTCTAAAGAACGGCGATGTTTATGTTGGTTACAGTGATGATTTAAAAAGAAGGTTTGACCAACATAATTCTGGTTCTGTTAGGTCAACACAATTTAACAGACCTTGGGATTTGCCCTATTACGAAGCATATAAAGACAAACATGACGCAACAAAAAGGGAAAGGCAACTTAAAAATCACGCGGCTAAAAACGATTTGAAAAAACAGTTAGAATACAGTTTAGGAAAAATTTAATAATGAGTTTGGTCTCGCAGAGCGAGACCTTGCTCCGCAAGGCGCAGTGGTGAAGAGGTAACACGGCTGTCTGCAAAACAGCTACGCAGCGGTTCGATTCCGCTCTGCGCCTCCAGATTTAAAGAGGTAGCGTGGTGACCTGTCTCGCGGAGCGAGATCTGGCCCCGCCAGACAAAACCTCGATGCGAGGGTTCGATTCCCTCCCGCGCCTCCACATAAAGACCCTAGTGAGCTTCCGAACGAGTTTAGAATTTTATAGTGTCCCACGAAGCTTTAGCGAAGTAGGACAGATTTGATTTTCACTTCTTATTTCCCAAACAGGATTTAACAAAGGATATAAAGAGTGGGTGCGGGTTTAATGGACGGGATTTATATTCCGGATGAAATTGCGTGCCGACAAAAAATGGATGAACCGATTTGGGAAGCTCCAGTGCTTCCACCAATTTTCCGTCCGGAGATAAGGCACTAAAGACTAAACCCGCAGCTTCCAATTTTTGACGAAACTCATTGTTGACCTCATACCGATGCCTGTGCCTCTCTTCTATTTGGACATCCTTCTGACCTTCCGCCTTTGCCGAGGCTACGGCGGGCGGGCCTTCCAACCTATACGCCTCCTCGATGACCGATCCTCCTTTGAGGATCGCCGGCCATGAGCCGAGTCTAATTGTTCCGCCGTATTGATGAGCTTCCAGATATTTCTTCTGGTCAGGCATAATATGAATGACCGGATAAGGAGTTTTTGCGTCTGCTTCTTCGGAATTAGCACCGGTGAGACCACAAACATTCCGGGCGTATTCAATAACAGCCATCTGCATACCAAAGCAAAGCCCCAGGTACGGGATTTTATTTTCCCTGGCAAACTTAATCGCCTCAATTTTCCCTTCGGTACCGCGAGAGCCCCAACCTTGGGGAATAACTACGCCATCAAATTTTAATTTGCTAACGCCCTCGGCGGTAAGTTCCGTGGAGTCCACGGGAACAACATTAACCTTTACTTTATTAAACGAGGCGGCATGTTTTAGCGCTTCTAGAACAGAAACGTAGACATCTTTATGGCTGCTCTGGCCGTGGGTCACGTACTTCCCAACCAGGGCAATGTTTACTTCTTTTTTGGCTGTTTCCAAACCGGAAATAAAACTTTTCCACTCTTTAAAATCTGGCTCTTTTTCGGGGAGGCCGAATTTTGAAAGAATTTTTCTAGTGAGTCCGTTTTTATTAAAATTTACGGGGAGGTTATAAATTAAATCCAAATCAGGGTCGTCAAAAACGGCATCATCGTCCAAAAAACAGCGCTTGGCCAAGGTTTCACGGCGGGGTTCATCCAAGGGAACTTCGTCGCGGGTAATTAAAATGTCGGGGTTAATGCCGGCCTGACGCAAATTGGCCACGGCGTGTTGGGTGGGCTTGGTTTTAAGCTCACCCACATTTCTTAAAAACGGAACATAGGAAACCAGCACATAAAGGGCTTGCCTTTCGCGCCCCATTTCCCTAGCGGCATAAAGAAAGGGCAGATTTTCTATGTCGCCGGTGGTTCCGCCCACCTCCACCACTACAAAATCGTAACCATTTTCGCCCTCGTAAAAGCGTCTTTTAATTTCGTTGGGGACGTCGGGAATCATCTCCACATCCCGGCCCTCATATTTAAACGAACGTTCGTTGGCAATAATGGTGCTAAAAATTTTGCCGGAAGTCAGATTGTTTTCTTTGGAAAAGCTTTGGTTAAGAAACCGTTCGTAGTTGCCCAAATCCTGATCTATTTCGCCACCGTCGTCGGTCACAAAAACCTCGCCGTGTTCGGCCGGACGCATGGTTCCGGCATCAACGTTCAAATAGGGGTCAATTTTAAAAAGGTTAACTTTGTACCCGCAGGATTTAAGAAGAAGCCCAATGGAAGCAGTCACAATGCCTTTGCCGAGGCCGGATAAAACTCCGCCAACGACGAAAATGTATTTGGGAAATTTTTTAGAAACAGCATTCGACCGCGGCACAATCAATTCTTAAATAAAGGTCGCTTTTAGTCAATATGGGGGTTACTTGTGAATTCTGCTTCAGATTTTCACATCCGGAAATGTTTGAGAACCCGCGGTACTATCTGGAAAAGACGTTATTCATTGTGCCAACTCGTTAAGAGAATCCGTATCAAGCTACATAAACCTCGTGCGACCCGCCTGCCAAAGCTAATTTTAGAAAATTTATCTAACCATAGGAGAAGAACAATTAACCAGGTCTAATTTGGTTTGGGGTTTGGGCATAGCGGGCAGGTCGCACTATAAAAATGTAGTTAGGACTAATGTCATTCTGGCCGCAGTCCAGAATCATTTATTGGCTAATAAGATGGGGTTTAAAGAAATTTGAAAGTGGAGATAATGCTGTTTTCTATTTGGTTAATGTCCTCAGCCCTTGTTTGAACGAATATTTCGGCCATAAGAGCACGCTTAACACTACGAATGTTTATTAGCCAGCAATACCCAGCTTGACAATACTCTCGGTGCGCCTCAGCCGATTCTCCGTTGATAATAAGGGAATTTCTTTTGAAGACTCCAGCGGACTTCATCATTTTCGCCGTGGAAGATGTACTAAAGCTATCAACGATTTGCTTTGGGGTTAGGCCTAAATATCTGTAGACGGTGAAATCGATAAAATACAAGTTTGGGCTTGGATCCGCTATCGCAATTTGCACCACGTCCTTAGTGTTGATTTGGGCAAAATTATTAAATGTTGGGTCACTTCGCTTTTCCAGCTTCCAGGAAGAGGGATATTTAAATGTAAAACCATAGTCGTTGTTTATGTATGTTTTCCAATTCGCGGTTTCATCGGTTAGTGTAGAAGCTGACGGAGTACTAAGGGGGCTTTGAGTTGGTGTGGGCGTCGCGGCTGGAGTTTGATTGGGGACGGGAACCTCGGTTTTGGGAGTGTAGGGGCTACGAGGCCTAACCATCCATGATTTTTACCTACGCTATAGCGTAAGAAAAAAGCACAATTATTTTTTACGGCTCAATGGCTCGAACTCGAATAACTCACCTTCTGCCTGAACACCCTATACCAACCGAAGATAACGGGTAAGACGAGAGTTAAAATGTAGTACAAATAGACATCCAATTTATAATAGCCGTTCGTGGGCTTTAGGAGTTTGACCAGGAATAGATAATCAAAGACAACGGCAATCAAGGTCCAAGCAATCCCCAGTATTAAATAGTATCGGATTGATACCCCTTTTATTTTCTTAAACAAAACCCAAAGGGTCACCGCGATACCAAAGGGCATAATGGCCCAGCCAAGAAGTTCTTTGGGGACAAACACAAAGAATACAAAACCCAAAATGTAGCCAAAAAGCCAAAGTCCAATACCCCAACCCAGGGAATCTTTTAGAAACCTGGCGGCACCAACCATAAATACATTATATTTTAACTCCTAAAGTCCGTAGGCGCTCCACGAACTTATTAAACCCTTCGTAAAGAAAGGTGGTGATTCCCAGATTTTTAGCGCCGGCTAGGCGTTCGGGGTTATCATCTGTAAAGACAATCTCCGATGGTTCCACCACGGATCGTCTAATTAGTTCTTTAAAAATTTTTTCGGAGGGTTTGCTCTCCCCGACTTCGTAGGAGAAAACCGCCGCGTCAAAGTCGTCTAGAAACTTAAATTTTTCCTGTAAACCGTCAACACGCGCTCTAAAATTGTTGGAGCAAATTAAAGTTTTGTAGCCGCGGCGGCGGATGCTTTTGACAACGCCTGCCACATCGGGATCCACAGCGTAACCGGTGATTAACTTATCCGTCAGGTCATTCCAAGAACCGGCGAAACCCCATTCTTTAGCCGCCCAAGTCCAAAACTCCTCATCGGTCATTTTGCCGTTCTTGTAAAGCTTGTTCATCTGACCGCTTTTTAGGAAAACCCGCCGGGCCTCGCTGTCGGAAATTCCTAAACCAACCAGACTTTGAATAAATTTTTCCTTGCCAACGGGGAAATAAACCCCATCCAAATCAAAAGTAACGGCTTTAATCATGACTAAATTTTTCAGTGGATGTTTTTAAAGAAGGTTTTGCGCTTGGGTTTGGCTAAAGATGTGTTTTCGCCGCCAGGCGATTCTTTAACCGGTTTAATTTTTTCAACCGGCAAATCAATACGATGGTCGCTTAAAGAAGTGTCGATGGGCAGGCTTTCCTCCCCGTCGTCGTAGCTTTCGTTAAGCCCTTGACTTACCTCCGCGCCTAATTCTTCAATTTTTTTAAACCCGGAAATCAGCGGCTCGGCTTTTTCGGAAATCCGGGAAACCAAGGGTTCAACGTCATGGCGCATTTTTTTTAAGGAGGGTTCTAAATTTCCTTTGAGCTCGTCGGCTTTTTTCTTAAGCTTCCTTCGTGAAATCTCTCCTTTTTCCGGCGCCAGCAAAACCCCCAGCACGGCGCCGCAGAGGATTCCGAGAAGAAACGGAAATATATTATTGGTCGTTTTATGTTCAGACATAATATAAATGTAAACCTTCCACTGATTTCCCACACAGATTAACACGAATATCCGTGACCATCCGTGGAGAGAACCTGCTTGCCGCAGGCAAGTCTGTGGTAGGCTTTCCTTTTAATTAGGGCGTATCTTCCTCTTCCGTATGAGAAACCTTCTTTTTCTTTTTATCGTTGTCTTTAAGTCCCTTAATCGCCTTAAAGGCCTTAACACCCTCGGTAAAAGCGGAAATGGCCCCCGAGGCGCCCACAATGGGCGAGGCTACGGCGCTGGAAACAGCCGAAGCCGAATCCAGAATCTCGTTAATTTTAGTTACGGTGGTGCGGACTTCTTTAAGAATTAAAACAATATAGATGCCGACGAAAATTAAATTGGCCGAAAGAAGAGCAATAATAATAACCAGCAGTGTTTGCGTATCCATAAGGCAGTACCTTAATTCTCAAGTCTCAATTGAAAATTGTCAACCTGTCCGCGCGGGCTGGCAGGTTGTTTTATGGTCCAACGACCACATTCCTAACTACCTGGCTTTCTCGGCCGGCTTTATTGGTGGCGATAAAAGTGAGAGTGTTGGTTCCGTCTTTAAGAGCCACCGAGGTAGCAAACGAACCGTCACTGCCCACATTCACAGATTGCCCGTTAATTTTAACCTGACAGTCGGCACAGACCTTGCCGATAGCATCAATTTTTAAGGCATTAATGTGTAAATCAGCCGCCGGTGATTCCACCCTAAGATAAGGCGGTTCAAAATAAATATGAGCCTGCCAAAAAAGATAGAAAAAAAAGAGGATGAAGATAGCCAGAACGGCGCCCCAAGTAATTTTTTCCGGCGTCAGTATAGGTAATCCAACCCCCACCGGTTTAATGTGTCCCGGAGAAATCTGACGGCTGCCAAAATCGCGGCGGAAAAAAGCCAGCATCTGGTCCACATTCAAACCCAAATAAGCGGAGTAATTTTTTAAAAAACCGGTCAAATGAATTCCCGAAGCAAAAACTCCAAAATCTCCGGACTCCAGGGCCGCAAGGTATTTAGAATGAATCTTTAAATCTCTGGAGGCCTGCTCGAGACTAATTCCCTTTTCCTCTCGGGCATGCTTAAGAACCCGGCTGATGTTAAGCTGCATAGTCGTCCCCAGCCTCCCCGCCGTCGCCGACGACTTCCTCGCCGGTTGAGGCTTCCGCCGCAAACGGATCGTGGATAAGTACTTCTCGCGGTTTGCTGCCGTCCACCGGCCCTACTATGCCTCGGCTCTCCATCTCGTCCAAAAGCCTGGCGGCGCGGGAATAGCCGATTTTAAGACGGCGCTGAAGGAGAGAGGCTGAGGCCCGGTCATATTCACAAACTACCTTCACCGCTTCCCGAAACAAAGTATCATCGGAACTCTCGGCGCCGGAAACCGTGGAAGATCCGCCCGGGGCCGCTCGAAACTGGGTAACCTCCTCTTCGTATTGCGGCTTAACTTGGGTGTTTTTTAAATAATCCACCAGCGCCGAAAGTTCGGCGGGCGACACATATACACCCTGAATCCTGACCGGCTTAGAAGACTCCGGCGGTAAATAGAGCATGTCGCCCCGTCCCAAAAGTTTCTCTGCCCCGCTTTGGTCAATAATCACCCGACTGTCAATTTGGGAAGTAACATTAAAGGCAATCCGGGCAGGAATGTTGGCCTTAATGAGTCCGGTTAAAACGTCAACCGATGGCCGCTGGGTAGAAAGAACCAGGTGAATTCCGGTAGCCCGGGCCATCTGGGCTAGGCGGCAAACCACTTTTTCCACCTCTACCGGCGCCATCTGCATCATGTCCGCCATTTCGTCAACCAAAATTACAATGTAGGGCAGAGCTTGAAACCCGGAGAGTTCGTTGTAGGAATCAATATTTCGGGCCCGGGCGTTTTGGAAAAGGCGATAGCGCCGCTCCATCTCGGCCACAGCCCACTTGAGGGCCGAAAGAACTTTTTCCGGTTCGGTAATCACCGGAGCCAAAAGGTGGGGAATGTCGTTGTATTCGGTAAGCTCCACCCTCTTGGTATCTACCAAAATAAACTTAAGTTCCTCGGGGCTGTTTCTAAAAAGAAGGGTGGCCAACATCGCGTGAACCAAAGTGCTTTTGCCCGAACCGGTGGAACCGGCAATGAGCACGTGAGGCATGCGGGCAAGGTCAGCCAAAACTGGCTGCCCGCCAACATCCAGCCCCATGGCTACCGTAAGTTTCCCTTTGTTGCTCTGCATTTGTGGCGAGGAAAGAATGGAGCGGAGATTAACCATGGCCGGGGATAAATTAGGCGTCTCCACGCCGATTAGAGACTTTCCGGGAATGGGCGCCTCAATCCGCACGCTGCCGGTGGGCGAGGCCAGGGCCATGGCCAAGTCATTCTGCAAATTTTTAATGCGGGCAATTTTGGTGCCCTGGGCCGACTCCAAAGCGTACTGGGTAACGGCCGGACCCATATTCACTTCCACCACCCGCGCTTTAATGCCAAAAGATTCCAGAGTCTTTTCAATAACCGCGGCGTTGCCGGAAACGTCGCCGCGATTAGCTTCGGCCCCTTTGGCCTCGGAAAGAATGGAGAGCGGCGGGTATTCCCAAATGTAACTTTCCATGGGCAAATTTTTAACTGTTTCCTCCACAAAAACTCCCGGCTCGTAAACTTTCTTGACCTCTTCTCTTTTTTTGACCGGCTCAAAAGCCGGCTTAACCTCGGGCAAAATCTTGGGCAAAACTTTAACCTCCAAAGTCTTTGATTCCACCTCTTCTTCCTCCTCGACTTCCGCTCCCTCGCGTCGGCCAGACACAGCGGCAACCTTCACCGCCGCCGGTTCAACGGCCGTTTTTCTTCGCCCCTTTTCGGCCGCGCCCAAAACCAGCCGGCGGAAGATAACCGGCAAAAGTCCCAGACCTCTCGTTAGAATTTCCATGGACCCTTTTAAGGAAGCGTTAAAAAGAACGAGAAGGGAAATTAAAAGGAGGGCCGAAAGCACAAAAAAAGCGCCCAAAAAAGTAAAGGTCTTAATTAAAAAATGGGAAATAAAGTAGCCCAAAAGCCCGCCCCCCTGGCCGAGATTAGCCAGCTCCAAACCCGTCTCGCCGCGGTAGAAAATAAGATGGGTCAGCCCGGAGAGGGAAACTAAAAGCAGTAAGAGACCCAAAAAAGTGTTGAACTTAATAAAGGAAAAAGCTTTACCTAAAAATAGTAGCCCTAGGGTGATAAGAATAAACGGAACCAGAATGGAAACCCAGCCAAAAAGTTTGTTTAAGCCGTCCTGAAGGAATGAGCTGGCCGTGGCCGCCTGGGCAAAAAAGGAAATGAAGGTGAGAATTCCCAAAAGAATTAAGAAAACGGCGGAAATGGAAATAAGGCTGTCCCGCTTGAGTTTGAATTTAAAGATACTCCGCCGCCTCGACATGCCTCCATTTTAACACCTTAAAAACTTAGGAATAAATGGGATTTGTGAAACAAAATAAAACGCCGGACGGGCATGGTTTTTAATCTTGTAATCCTTGAACCCCATCCGGCGTCTACAAGAAAAAGTCAAAACATCAGTTTCTCGACGACCGTTATATCGCCGAACTTGGTTGACGGATCATAACGCAGTTCCCAGATATCTCCCAAGACTCTTGTCTGAAGAGTCCAGTACTTTCGCCCCTTCTCGACAGTGTCGAGCTTCAGATAAACCCATCTCCTCTGCCCCTGCTCACCAATATAAATGAACTCTAGGGATACTTTGGATGGCAACTTAGCTGTAGCCGCGTCAAATTCATCTTGACTGGGACCGCCAACAATTGAATAGTACGGACATTGACCTCTGACGTTTTTGTACACTATCTCCTCCTTAAAAACCGATGTATCCTTTATAAATACCACTAAATTGGATATTTGTCAACTATAGGATTTAATTAGGGGGTTAAACTTCCACTACAATAGGAAGAACCAGGGGGCGCTTGTTCATCTTCTTAAATATGGCGCGGCTAATCACCCGTTCGATTTGAACTCTAAACTGCTTGCGGTCAAGGGCACCTTCTTTCATCTGGGCCAGGGTCCCCTCAATTTGGGAGTCAATAATTTTTAAGACTTCAACCGGAATATGTGAGGCCGAAAAAGCCCGGCTGGCAATTTCGGGCCGTCCGGAAAGTTTGGCCTGCCCACGCTTTAAGGGCACGGAAACAACCACAATCCCGTCGTCGGCAATCCGCCGTTTGTCCTGAATAACCGTATCGGAAATATCGGCGCTGCCGCCCTCACCCACATAAACATCGGTCAGCTCAATTTTTTCGCCCAAACCGGCCTTAGCCTGGCTAAGTTCCAAAACCTGACCGGAAGAAAGTTCAAAGACACGCCCCGTCTCAACTCCGGTTTGGGAAATGAGTTTGTGGTACGCGCGCAGGTGCCGGGCCGTGCCGCCAATCGGCACAAAATACTTAGGCTTTACCAAAGCGGCCAAAAGCAGCATATCCCCCTGACTGCCGTGCCCCGAAACATGCAAATCGTTTTGAATCTCGTAGTTGTGCACCTCGGCCCCAAGCTCGGTGAGCTTATCGACCAAAGTATCTACCGCCTCGGAAACACCCGGCGGGTTAGGATCGGCGCTAAAAATGACGGTAGCCCCGGGCTTCAGCTCCACAAACTTATGAGTACCCGAGGCCAGGCGGAAGAGGGCCGAGCCCTGCTGGCCGTATGCCCCGGCCACAATGTAGGTCAACTTGTTTTGGGGGAAGTCCCGGGCTTTTTCCGCCTTTATCAAATCGCGATTAGCGACTTTTAAGTAGTTAAGGTTCTTGGCCACAAGAACATTGTTCAAAATACTGCGTCCGACCACAACTATTTTGCGGTCAAACTTAAGCGAGGCGTTAATGGCCTGCTGAATCCTCGATATATTAGACGATATCGTTGTCACAACCACCTGACCGGGAGCTTTCTCGATAATATCTTCAAAAACGTGCTCAATATCTTTTTCCGACTTGGTATACCCTTCGGAATTGGCCCCCAGGCAGTCGGAACACAAAAGCAGGGCGTTTTCCTGGGCCAAGGAAACAACCTTGGTAATATCGAACTGACGGCCGTCCACCGGCGTCCAGTCAAATTTAAAATCGGGCACATGAAAAGCTTTGCCCGCCGGCGTCTCCAAACAATAACCAATTGAATCCGGCACCGAATGATTAATTCTAAACGGCGTTATTTTAAAACCGCCAATCTGAAAACTGCCTTTCTCCGGATCAATCGTGTTAACGGTAAACTTGCCGGCAAGTTGATAATCCTCCAGCTTGGCCTTAATAAAACCGGCCACAAGGGGCGTGGCGTAAACCGGCACCGGCAGACGCGGCAAGATGTAGGGCAGGGCACCAAAATGGTCCTCGTGCCCGTGGGTTACAAGAATGGCGCGTACCCTCTGGTAATTTTTTTCCAAATAACTAATATCGGGAATCACTACATCCACCCCCAAAAGGTCGGAGTCTGGAAAGCCAATGCCGCAATCCACCACCAAAATATCCGAGCCATATTCGTAAACATACATGTTTTTGGTGACATCGCGGATTCCGCCCAGTGAAAGAAACTTGAGTTTTTCCCGGAAAACGTTTTCTTTTATTTGAGGCTTGATTTTAAATCGAAACATAACTTAGACCGCAAACGAATCTTTGACCTAACTCGAGTTTTTTTACATTATAAATTAAAAAGAAGCATTTGGCTCTCTCCGGCCGGCGCCTCGCTTTCTTTATAGCGCGGAATCTCCTCGCTTTTGGTTTTGTAAACCCGAACGATTTTTCTAAAATCCTCTTTAAGGTCGCGTAAAACCGACTCGGATCGCAGGGCAGCCGCCGGGTGGTAAAGCGGAATAACCACATGCTCCCCCACGCGAAAAGCCTGCCCGTGAACCTCGGAAATTTTGGCTTCAGGCAAATACTCGGCCATGGCAAACCTTCCTAAAGTCACAATAACCTTGGGATTAATGGCCCGAACCTGGTCGGCCAAAAATGGGCGGCAGGCACGAAGTTCGTCCACCATGGGGTCGCGGTTGTCCGGCGGACGGTGCTTAATTATGTTGCCAATCCAAACATCCTGTCTTTTAAGACCGATATTCCTTAAAAGAGTGTCCAAAAGATTTCCGGCACGGCCCACGAAAGGACGCCCTTGGACATCTTCGTTGTAACCCGGAGCTTCGCCCACAAAAACAATTTTGGCGTTCAAGCTTCCCTCGCCGGGAACGGCGTGGTTGGCCGTGCGATAAAGCCGGCACTTTTTGCAAGTTACCACCGCCTGTTCAATTTTTTTCAAAATTTCGTCTTTAGTCATAAACGTAGGTCCGGAGGCAGAATGCAAAAGGTCTAAAGTCGAATTCTCCCGTACTTTTGACCTTACCGCCTTCCGACCTTCTGACCTGATTTACCACGTCGGCAGAAATTCCTTAATGTTACCTTCATTTAAACTGAATTCGCGCCCTTTACCCTCGACCACCATTCGGGCAATTTTGCGGCAGATGCCAAGAAGAGTGCGCTCAAGGGTGCGAATGCCGGCGTCAAAGCCCAGAGGCCTCACAATCTTGGGCCATAAACTTTCCTCAATTTTTACCTGTTCCTTTCTAAGACCGCTTGAGGAAAGCGCCTTGGGTAAGAGATAGTCGCGCCCGATAATAATTTTTTCCTCATCGGTGTACGAAGGCATTTCTATAATTTCCAGACGGTCCAAAACGGCGTTGGCAATGCCGCGAGTGTTGTTGGCCGTGCAAATAAAAAGCACCTTTGAAAGGTCAAAGGGATAGTCAATAAAATAATCGGTAAATTCGCCGTTTTGTTCGGGGTCTAAAAGCTCCAATAAAGCTCCCATAATCACGCCGCGGGAAGAGTCGGCTACGCGATCAATTTCGTCTAAAAGAATCACCGGGTTGCGGCTTTTAACCCGCCGTAAATTCTTAATAACCTGCCCCGGTTCGCTTGAGGGCAAGTAGCGGGGCAGGCCGCGGATTTGCGAAACCTCGCCCAACCCACCAAAAGGAATACGCACAAAATTGCGCCCCAGGGCCTGGGCAATCGAGGCCGCCGCCGAGGTCTTGCCCAAACCCGGAAGCCCCGTGAAACAGAGGACGGCGGACTCACGGTTAACTTTTTCCGCCGTCAAATTAAGAACGGCCATATACTCAAGAATTCTTTCCTTAATTTTAGTCAGGGCGTAATGGTTGGTCTCAAGAATCTTTTTGGCGCGGGCTAAATCCAAGTTATCGCGGGACTCGGCCGCCCATGGCAGGTTTAAGACCCAGTCTACATAACGCTCTGTTGTCTCTAACTCCTGGGAATAGTTGGGCAGAGAAATGCCACGGGAGAGACTCTCGAGCATGGTTTGGATTCGCTCCTTTAGCTCCGGCGGCAAAACCGAGTTTTCTAATGCCTGCTCCAATTTTTTTAATTCCGGCAACGACTTCTGTTCACTGGTCATCGGCTCCTTCAATTACGGTACTTCCAGATTTAATGGTGATTACAAAAGAAGTCCCGCGAAGACCATAAAACGAAGATTTAAGGGAATCACCAAAAAGAGCGGAAATTCCTTTAACGGTCGACGGCAGGTTGCGGGCAAAAATAAAAACCTGGCCGGAGGCGGGCAGATGTTTTTTGGCTTCACTAAAGGGCGCCGTGGCGGAAAGAGAAAGGTTGGTTTTGGCGGCGGTTTGGCTTATTTCTTTTAAGTATTGAGACGAGTTGGAAATTATAAAATAAGGTCCGATTATGGCCGTCTCGAGATTTGTCTGACTGCCGATTTTATTTACCCTCTCCTTAATAAACTCCAGGTCTTTGCCCACGCCGATGAGCGCTGAAGCCGACGGCGAAGCCGAAAGGTCTTCAATCAAAGCAAAATTCGGCTCAAAGAAGGAGGCGATTTCCGAAAGATTTAATCCGCTTAAAGATTGCAGACGGTCAACTTGAGCCTGACTTAAAAATTTTTCTAAAAAAACCCGTAAATTAGAGCTTTCCAGATAGAGGGAGGTTTGGGCCGGGGCCAGATCGGCCAAAGGGTACTTGCCGAAATCAAAGGGCGAGACAGGCAGGGCCGAAACGGTGGAAACAAATTCATTACTCAACGGCGTAGGGCTTACCGGCTGTCTCGGGCGGCCAAAGTATCCGGTTAAAAAAAGAGAAACGCCTAAAGCCGAAAGCAAAATTATTGAGAGGGATAAATAAAAAATCATCCATCGAGACCGCGGGTGGGCCTGATTATGAACGGAGCCAACCGAAGACGAAGGTGCGCTCAATGGAGATTGGGGTTTTGAAGAATCGGGCATACGGTCCAATTCCTGTCCGCAGTTGTAACAAAAGATGGCCGATTCAGACTCGATAACCGACGAGCAACGGGGGCAAAGTCGGGAATTCATAAAATTTTAGGGACGGCGATATGGCCTTCTTTCGTAGTAAGGCGTTCTAAAACCCGGCCCGGGGCCGCGGCGGCGGTCTGAATCGGAACCAAAAGCCTCGGCCGGATGTCCCGGTTCCAGAGCCTTTTTGGAAAGATTAATTCGACCCTGCTGGTCAATACCGATGACTTTAACTTTCACCATATCGCCGATCTTGACCACATCCGTCACCTTATTAACGCGGTAATTGGCCAGTTCGCTAATATGAATTAAGCCATCGCGGCCGGGCAGAATTTCCACAAAAGCGCCGAAATCAAGAATCCTTGTAACCGGCCCTTCATAAATCTCGCCCACCTTGGCTTCTTTTACGAGGCTCTCGATAATTTCTTTAGCTTTCTGGGTTTTTTCCAATGAATTGGCGGAAATATAAACAGTGCCGTCATCCTCGATTTCTATGGCCGTGTCGGTAGATTCCATAATATTTTTAATAGTCTTGCCGCCGCTGCCAATAACCTCACCGATTTTCTTGGGGTCAATTTTGGTGACGGTAATCCGCGGGGCGAAACGTGAAAGCTCCAAACGGGGCGAACTAATAACCGATTCCATAAGATCCAAAATATGGTGACGCACCGGCCGAGCGGAAAGAATTGCCTCACCTAGAATTTTTACGGGAATGCCGCCTTCCAGTTTAGCGTCCAGCTGAACGGCCGTAATCCCGGTGCGGCTGCCGGCCGACTTAAAGTCCATATCCCCATTAAAATCTTCGATGCCGGCGATATCTGTGAGTAAAACGTATTTATCGGAATCCGAAACAAGCCCCATTGAAATTCCCGAAACGGGCGCTTTTATGGGCACGCCGGCGTCCATTAGCGAAAGGGTTGAGCCGCAGACGGAAGCCATGGAGGTGGAGCCGTTCTGGGAAAGAATCTCTGAAACCACACGAACGGTGTATGGAAATTTATCGCTTTCGGGAATGACCGGCTTTAAGGCCCGCTCGGCCAAAGCTCCATGACCAATCTCCCGCCGACCGGCACTTCTAATCGCCCCCACCTCGCCGGTGGAAAAAGGCCGCGCGCTGTAGTGGTGCATATAACGCTTAACCTCTTCGCCTTCTGGACCCTGAATAAGCTGTTCTAAAGAGGTTGAACCGAGAGTCACCACCGAAAGAGCCTGGCTTAGACCGCGAGTAAAAAGAGCGCTGCCGTGAGTCCGCGGCAAGACTCCGACTTCGATAGAAATTGGGCGCAGCTCATCAAGCTTGCGGCCATCCGAACGCTGACCACTTTTTAGAATCATTTCTCGCAAAGCCGATTTTTCCAAAAGATGTAGCGCTTGAGAAAGCTTAACCTTGGTGGCTTTGCCCTCAAATTTCTCGTAAACCTTATCCAAGATTTCATCATATTTCACCTGATAGTGCTCCTTTTCAAGGTGCATTTTAAGGAGCTCGGCAATTGATTCGTGGGAAAATTTTTTAACTTCGGAAAGCACCTCCGGGCTGATTTCGGACGCAACATATTCCATTTTCTTGCGGCCAGCTTTGGCGGAAAAATCATTAATAAATGTAAGCAACGGTTGAATTTCTTTCTGGGCAAACTCCATGGCCTCTATAAACTTCTCTTCCAGGATTTCGTGGGCTCCGGCTTCCACCATAACGGCTCGGTCTCTTGAGCCCGTATAAACTAAATCCAGGTCCGAGGCTTCCATTTGCTCGCGGGTTGGGTTAACCAAAAATTGGTTGTTAATTAAACCTACCTGTATGGTTGCCAGGGGACCTTTCCAGGGAACGTCGGAAACGCTTAGCGCAGCGCTGGCGGCTAAGGCGCCCAAAATGGCCGGGTCGTTTTCGCGGTCAACGCTTAAAACGGTAATCACCAGCTGAACTTCGTTCTGCAGGTCTTTCGGAAAAAACGGACGAATGCCACGGTCAATAAGACGACCCGAGAGAATAGCCTCGTCGGAGGGCGTGGTTTCCCTTTTTATAAAACGGGAATTCTTTATAACCCCGCCGGCATAAAGTTTCTCCTCAAAGTCAACTCTTAAGGGTAGGCCGTCGGCTTCCTCTTTAATCTCGCCAGCAGTGGCCGTAGCTAAAACGACCGTTTCCCCGTAAGTGGCCAGGACGGCCCCGTTGGACTGAAAGGAGAGCTTGCCGGTTTCCAAGATTAACTTGCGGCCGGCGAATTCACACTCAACCCGATGATAATTAGACATAATTATTTAACTAATGGGGTTATTAAAATTAATTCCCAGTTTTTATTTCTCCAAACCCAATTTCCCAATCAAGGAGCGGTAGCGTTCCTCTCCAACTTTTCTTAAGTATAGAAGAAGCTTGCGGCGCTTGTTGACCATTTGCAAAAGACCCCTTCGGCTGTGAAAATCTTTTTTGTGCTCCTTAAGATGGGCCGAAAGTTTATTAATCCTCTCGGTAAGCAAGGCCACTTGCACCTCCGGCGAACCGGTGTCTTCGGCGCTCTTTTTGAACTTTTCTATAATAGTCTTTTTGTCAATTTTTTCCAAGCTCATATTATTTATTCATTTTATCCTAAATAAGAAAAACCCGCCACCAAAACCCTAAAGAGAGGTCGGGCTTTTTTCCAAATCCGAAAGTATCGGAGAATCGTGACCAACGGGAGACGGCGCCTCGGCCGTAAGACCTTCTAAGAGGCAGCGGGAAACTTCTCTGGAAAGTTTGAGCTGCCAAAAGTTTATCATTTTAAAGAGGAGCTCGCAAACGGTACTTAATGAGGTGTCAACCAAATTAATGGAGGCGAAGAGTTCGTTTTCCAAACGGACATCGAAATTAAGTGAGGAGTTGCGGTAAATTTCGGAAAGGTCATAGTTAAAAAGGGGTGCCACCTCCGAAAGCTTCGGCAGGCCGAAGAAAATAAAAAGGTCGTAGTTGTAACCCAAATATTCGTAAGAAACCCGCTCTGCTTCAAAGGAACGCGTTTGCGGATGAAGAATTAACCGAAAAGTCCGGCCCTCCAAAAGGTAAGAAACCTTCTCCAACTGAACGCCGTTGGTGTCCAAATTAATGGCAAATTTTTTAGGACCTAAATCGTGGGTAATTACGGAAGACTCTGGAAGCGGATAACAGGCCTCGGGCACCTTTTCGGGAACCACCGCCCGGATTTTCTTAAAACCTTTAAAGAGGTGGTAAAAGGCCAGCATGGCCGCCACCGAATCGACAGACGGCTCCCAACCGGTAATGAGAGCCAGGCTTTTGGCATCATTAATAACCCGCAGAGCCTGCTGTGGCTCGGCCTGAATCTGCATAATCTTTACAAAACAACAATTTCGTCTCCCTCGCGCAAGTCGGCCGAACTTAAATCGGCGGAGAGGAGTAAACCACACTCGGCCGGGGCCGCTGCTTTATCCGCCTTTTCCTTGCCGATTTTTAAATTCTTAATAGAACTTCGAAACAGCTCCTCCTCGCCGCGCTTCACCAAAATATTTTGGGAAATTTTAAAAGTGCCGTTCTTAATTTTACAGCCCAAAACCTTATCGCCGGAAGGCAGTTCAAAAATTTTAAGAACTAAGGCGCTTGGCTTGGCCCGCTCTTTCTTCCAGGCTAAAAGTCCCGAAAGCCCTAACTGCAACTCCTCTAGAAGTTTATAAATAACCTCGTAGGTTCTGACTTCCAGCTCATACTGGTCGGCCAAATCGCGGGCTGAGCCCAAAATTCGAACCCGAAAGCCGACGGCCAGAGACTGGGTATCACGGGCCAGGTAGATATCCGAATCGTTAATATCGCCCACGGCCGCCCGAACTATTTCCAAGCGGCTCTCCAAGCTTCCCAAACGTCCAATACTCTCCCGAAGCGCCTCGAGACTGCCGAGACTGTCCGCTTTTAAAATAATCTTAAGAACGGTTTTGGCGGCAGGAATTTTTGAAACCGATGTAGAGTCTTCATCTGCCTTTTTCGCCATTCCGGCGTCGGCCAGAACCAAACTCACGGGCTCTCCCGGAACGGCGGCTTCTTTTAGGCCCATAACCCAGGCCGCTTCGCCGGCGCCAAAGGAATTTAAAATCTGCCCCCGATCGTCGGTTAAATTTTTAATCTTGCCGGAAGTCTGACCAACATAAATTATGTCGCCGAGATTTAGTTTACCCGAGCGCAAAAGAACTAGCGATAGCGGACCTTTATGACGGTCGAGCAGGGACTCCACCACAAATCCTTCCAAAGGTCCGCTTTGCGAGCCGGCAAAATCGGAAACGTCGGTAATAAGTAAAATTAAATCCAAAAGTTTTTTTAAACTCTCCTCGTTTTTTATGCTTGTTTCCACCACCGGCACTTCCCCGCCCCAGCCCTCGAGTTGAAGCCCGTTCTCAGCCAACTGCCGTTTGACCTTCTCGGGGTTGCTTTCGGGCAAATCGGTTTTGGTAATGACCGCAACTACGTAAGGCTTGGTTTCCCGGATGTGGGCCAAAGCTTCCTGGGTTTGGGGTTTAACACCTTCGGTGGCGGCCACCACTAAAAGCACAATGTCCGCCATTTTCCCGCCGCGCCGACGCATGGAAAGAAAAGCCTCATGCCCTGGCGTGTCCACAAAAGTGATTTTACGTCCCTTATAAATTAGGGCGTGGGCCGAGATGCTTTGGGTAATACCTCCCTCCTCCTTCTGAGCCAAAGCCGTTTTGGCCAGGGCGTCCAAAAGAGAGGTTTTTCCGTGGTCCACGTGGCCCATGATAGTCACAATCGGCGGTCTTTTGGCTAACTTCTCGTTCGGCATAATTTTAACTAACTTTTACCCAACAACCTAATTATAAAACTTTTATGAAGGGAGGATTTGGGGAAGGCAGGAAATTAAACTTCTGACGGCGGAGTTTCCGGCGGCGTCGTGGAGGCGGCGGGCATTTCTTTCTGCGCATCCAATATCTCATTGAGTCCCTTAGGCCCCAAACCTTTAACGCCTTTAAGCTCTGCTGCCGAAAGTCGGCCCACTTTTTCCAAGAGACCTTCCTTTTGCAAAAGGTTAGCTACTCGCTTGGAAAGGCCGTCTGTATTTTCACTCTCCAACCCGTCCGACACGGCAGCATTGGCCTTCTGCCCCAAAGCCCGAATGTCAATCTTCCACCCCGTAAGTTTGGCGGCCAATCTCACGTTCTGCCCGTCCTTGCCGATGGCCAGACTCACCTGACCCTCGTCCACCGTCACCGTGGCTTCTTTTTTCTTCCTGTTAAGCTCAACCCGCACCGTCTTGGCCGGAGAAAGAGCGTTGGCAATAAATTTAGCCGTCTCGGGATCAAAGGGTATAATGTCAATTCTCTCGTCCTTAACTTCGGCGATGACCGCCTGTACTCGGACGCCTTTTTGCCCCACGCAACTGCCCACCGGATCAACCTTTTGGTCATTGGAAGAAACGGCAATTTTGGTACGGCTGCCGGCCTCCCTGGCAATCGACTTAATTTCCACCACTCCCGAAGTAATTTCCGGAACTTCCAGGGAAAAGAGAGCTTCAATAAATTTAGGGTCGGAGCGGGAAAGGATTATCTCTGGACCTTTTTCGGTCTGCTTAATTTCCTTAATGAGCGCCCGAATTCTCTGATTCAGCCGGTAGACTTCGGTAGCAATCTGCTCCGATTCCGGCATAACTGCCTGGGCTCGGCCCAAATCCACGAAGCAGACGCCGTTGCTCACCCGAAAAACATGACCGGCCGTAACCGTGCCCAACTTCTTGGCGTATTCTTCGCCGATAGCCGTTTTTTCGGCCTCCCGCAATCTCTGAATTAAAACCTGTTTGGCCGTCTGGGAGGCGATGCGGCCGAAGCCGGGCGGGGTTACATCCTCGCCGTTTTTAAAAACTCTGGCCTCGCCGCTCTCCTTATCCACCGCGGCCGTAATCTCTTCTAAACTGCCGCCAAAATCTTTGCGGTAAGCCGAAACTAAAGCCTGTTCGATGGTAGCCAAAACGGCCTCCACCGAAAGCCCTTTTTCCGAGCAAACTTGATTTAGTGCGGCGCTAAATTCAGACTGAACCATAATCGCAGCCGCGCTCGGCGCGGCGAAGATTCCCCTAAAGCCTTGGGCGAAGGGGGAAAGAATGTAATCCCGTTACGATCCGCCTCCGCTGAAGCTACGGCGGATTGATGCTCGCTAAATTCACACGATCTTATTAAGCGATCATCAAAAATAAAGGTGGATTTTACTCCACCCTGCAAAATCAATTTACCAAAAATTTCCCTTTCGGTCAACTATATGTATTGGCTAATTACTGCGCAAAGAGACGGAACCCGAGTCTTCTCACCGTCGTGTATCAATGATTTAAGTCGTTAAAGCAACTAGGCCTTAAACTTCCTGTCCTCATGACTAGCCAGGGCACGGCCTTTCGTCTACAATCAAAATTGTATGGTACCCTATTCTGCCTTTACCCGCCCAAACGAGAATGCTTTGGAACCCGGCACGGAAATAGAGAAAAAACCGGAAAATCAAACGCCTTCGGAGCCGCTCAAAATTCTGCCCCGCGAAAACGAATCTCAAAAAGCTGTGAACAAAGAACCCGAAAGGGTTGTCCACCTTAAAGCTCGCGAAATTGAAACTCCTCAAATCAGCCAAAAAGAAAGTCAGATCGGTAACAATTCCCTACCGCTTTCGGAAACTGAAATTAAGGAATACACCCGTTTTCCCATTTATACCGAGGTCCGCTGGCTGGCCGAGTGGAGCCTTAGGCAAATCAAAAAACTTAATCCTTTTTCTTCGCGCGGCGAAGTCGCTTCTTTAAATATGGTTTTTTTCGAGGTCACCACCCCACGTCAAAACGAAATTGAAATTCCGGCCGCCGAGCAGATGTTTGCCAATCTCGCCGGCCTCTACCGCGGCGGAATTTTTCACTTTTTAAAAAAACAGGTTTTCCTAAGCCTTGAAATCGTGGCCGATCCGGGAGAAATCCGTTTTGTGGTCGGCTGTCCAAAAGAGGTTAAAACCTTTGTGGAGAAACAGATTCACGGCTCCTACCCCGCGGCCGAAATTGTGGAAATTCCCGAATACAATCCTTTTAAAAAAGAGGGTTACGTTTCCCTAGCCGAGCTTGTTACCACAGGTCCCGCTTACTACTCCATTCAAACTTACAAGGAAGTGGAGGAGAAAATTGACCCCCTCAACAACATTACCTCGAGCCTTTCTAAACTTAACCCCAACGAGTCGGCTGTCATTCAAATAGCCATCTCCCCGGCCGGGCCGCATTGGTCGCAAAAAGGCCAGCGGGTGGTTTTTAAGTCCAAGAATGTGGACCCCGAGAAAAAACAATACGTCCTAGACGAACGGATTGTTGAAGGAATTAACAAAAAAATTGCCAAGCTGGGATTTTTTGCCGTCGTCCGCATTGTCTCCAGCTCGCCCGACCAAAATTCGGCCAAAATTCAGGCGGAAAACATTGCCCGCTCATTTGAGCAGTTTTCTGTGCCCCACCTGGCCTCTTTTCGCTCCAAGCCGATTTGGGTCAAAAAGTGGTTCATGCATGACTTTCTCTATCGCCACACGCCGCGTTTCCGGCACAACACCGTACTTTCCACTGAAGAGTTAGCCACCATTTTTCACTTTCCGGGGAAACTTACTCAAACACCCAACATTAAGTGGATGCTTGCCAAAACCGGAGCACCGCCGCAAAACCTTCCGGCCGAAGGTTTGTATATAGGCATTTCCGCCTACCGCGGCGTACAAAAAGCGATTCATCTTAAAACCGACGACCGTCGACGCCATCTCTATGTCATTGGGCAAACCGGCACGGGTAAATCGGAATTCTTAAAAATGCTGGCCCGCCAGGACATAAACGAAGGCCGTGGTTTGGCCTTTATTGACCCTCACGGCGATGCCGTGGAAGACTTACTCAAAACCATTCCCGAAAACCGGGTTGACGACGTCATTTATTTTGACCCCGGTGACACGCAGCGCCCACCGGGCCTAAACATACTGGAAGCGGAAAGTGAAGAAGGAAAACATTTGGCCATTAACTCCTTTATTGCCCTCCTGTACAAACTCTACGACCCCAACCGCACCGGCATTATGGGGCCCCAGCTGGAGCGGGCCATCCGCAACGTAATGCTTACGGCCATGAGCGAGCCGGGAAATACTATGGTAGAAGTTTTGCGCCTCTTAACCGACCCGGCCTTTGCCAACTCCAAACTGCCGCTAATTGCCGACCCGTTAGTTAAGCGTTATTGGACCGATGAACTGGCCCGAACTTCCGATTTTCACAAGAGCGAAAAGCTGGGCTACTTTGTTTCCAAGTTCGACCGCTTTGTGACGGAAAAATTAATGAGAAACATTATTGGCCAGTCCACCTCCTCGTTTAACTTAAGGGGTGTAATGGACCAAAAGAAAATTCTTCTAATCAATCTTTCCAAAGGCAAAATCGGCGAAGAAAATTCCAACTTTTTGGGGCTCATTCTCGTTCCCCGAATTCTCATCGCCGCCATGAGCCGGGTGGACCAAAAGGAGGAAGAGCGGCAGGATTTTTACCTTTATGTGGACGAGTTCCAGAATTTTGCTACGCCGGACTTCGTGCAGATTCTCTCCGAAGCCCGCAAGTATCGCTTGAGCCTGCAGGTGGCTAATCAGTTTATTGGCCAGCTTGACGACAAAATTAAAGACGCCGTTTTTGGCAATGTGGGCACAACCGTGGCCTTTAGGGTGGGTGCCGACGACGCCGAATATTTGGAGCACCAATTTGAGCCTTTATTTAACAAGTCTGATCTTTTGAACAGCCCCACCGGCCAGGCCTACATGCGCCTGCTTATTGACGGTCAGCCGTCAATACCTTTCTCCATGAAAGTTGATTGGAAAGTTATTTCGGCGGTGAGGAAGAATTTAGAACTGGCGGAAAAAATTAAGGAAATCTCCCGCCAACGATATGGCCGAGATGCCAAACTCGTTGACGAGGAAATTAGGATTAGAAGCGGACTTTAAGTTATATCTCGTAACTCTTCCAAAAGCTCTCTTTCGCGCTTGCCGGGCTTTTTGGGGACGGCGATAATTATGCGCACATAGTGGTCACCGGTCCCACGATTGGATTTAACACCCTTGCCTTTGATTCTAAAAACCGTGCCGCTCAAGGTACCGCTCGGAACCGAGAGCTTGACTGGACTCTGCACGGTCTCGACTTCTATTTTGTCACCCAAAACCGCCTGCGGATAAGAAATTAAAACTTCCGAGAAAACGTCATCGCCCTCACGGTTAAACCGGGGATGTGTCCCTACCCGCAAACTAATGTAAAGGTCCCCGTTTGGTAAATTCCGGCCATCGCGGGTGCGGCCCGGCTCACCTTCTCCGGCAAATCTAATCTTTGTTCCCGTACGGGCGCCTTGGGGAATTTTTACATGCAGGGTTTTGCCGTCAACGTTCACCGTTTTCTCCGAGCCGCTAACAGCTTCCATAAAATCTACATCCATTACATAACTTAAGTCGCGGCCCTTGTTCGGCTCCCGGCGTCCACCAAAACCTCTAAAACCGAATACGGATTCAAAAATGTCGAAGGGGTCGGCAAAGTCCCCTCCTTCAGAGAAACCCTCAAATCCATCAGCTGACGGACCGCCGGAAGAATAGGTATAGGTAAAGGGCCCCCACTGACCGGTTTGAGCGCCGCCAAAGGGGTTAAAGCCAGATTGTCCCGCGGAGCGGGATCCCGCCTCGCGGGAAAAGGCCGCGTGGCCAAAGCGGTCGTAGGCCGCCTTTTTCTGCGGGTCAGAAAGAATTTGGTAGGCTTCGTTAATTTCCTTAAAACGCGCCTCGGCTCCGGGGCTTTTGTCCACATCGGGATGGTGCTTGCGGGCCAATTCCCGGTAGGCCTTTTTAATTTCGTCGACTGCAGCGCCTTTTTTTAAACCCAATATTTCGTAATAGTCTCTTATTGGCATAAACCAAATTATACTCGGGAATTGTAAATGATGAGAAAACTTAAAGAGGTTTCGCCGGCTGGACTTCCTTGCTTTGACAAATCATACACTCAAAATTCTCACCCTCCTTAAGACAATTGGGACAGATAAAAAGTCCGTCTCTTTCAATTAATTCCGACTCCTGGCAGTTGTTGCAGAGAAAGGCCACCGAATCGGCGGAAATGTTGCCGCAGTTTGGACAGTTGAATCTGACTTCTTTCTTTCGAGACATAAAAACAGGTCTTTAGGCAAAAGATCTGAAGGTCTGCAGCAGTCTTCTCGAAAGAACTTCTGACCTAAAAACCTGCTGACCTTCTACCCTAATTACTCTTCCACCACTTCTCCCTCTTTAACTTCTCCTCCGTTGTCGCCGTTTTGGCCGTCGGTTGAAGGCCCGGACTGCGGACCGCTGCCCTGACCGCCTTGAGGCCCGCCCGTACCGCCTTCTGGTGAGCTTGCCGAACCATACATAGACTGACCAATCTGCTGCATAGCCCGCGAAAGCTCGTCGGTCTTATTCTTAAGAACCTCCAGACTGGCACTCGAAAGAACGTCCCTCAAATCCTTGATTTTTGCCTCCACTTCGGCGCGCACGGATGCCGGAACTTTTTCTCCTCCGTCTCTTAAAGCTTTCTCCGCGGCATAACACATATTATCGGCAACATTTCGGGCCTCCACAAGTTCTTTGCGCGATTTGTCCTCGCCGGCGTGAGCCTCGGCTTCCTTTTGCATACGGTCAACTTCTTCTTTGGAAAGACCGGTGGAGCCGGTGATGGTTATTTTTTGTTCCTTGCCGGTGGCCTTATCTTTGGCACTAACGTGGAGAATGCCGTTGGCGTCAATGTCAAAAAGAACTTCCACCTGGGGCACGCCGCGGGGCGCTGGGGCAATCCCGTCCAAAATAAAACGGCCGAGGGATTTGTTGTCCGCGGCCATGGGGCGCTCACCCTGCAAAACATTAATTTCTACCGAGGTTTGATTGTCCGCGGCCGTGGAAAAGATTTCGGACTTGGAGGTGGGAACGGTGGTGTTGCGGGCAATGAGCACCGTATCCACGCCGCCCATTGTTTCGATGCCTAGTGAAAGCGGGGTCACATCTAAAAGCAAAACGTCCTTAACTTCGCCGCCCAAGACGCCGCCCTGAATAGCCGCGCCCACGGCCACAACTTCGTCGGGATTAACTCCTTTGTGCGGCTCCTTACCAAAAAAGCTTTTAACCCGCTCCTGAACCTTTGGCATGCGGGTCATACCGCCTACGAGAACTACTTCGTCAACTTTGCCGGCTTCCAGCCCGGCGTCTTTTAGAGCCTGTTGGCAGGATTCAAATGACCTATCCACTAAATCCTCGGTGAGTTGCTCCAGCTTGGCCCGGGTGAGCTTGGTTACCAAATGCTTGGGGCCGGTTGAGTCGGCCGTAATATAGGGAATATTAATCTCCGCCTCCAGCGATGAAGAGAGTTCAATTTTGGCCCGCTCAGCCGCATCCCTGATTCTCTGCAAAGCCTGGCGGTCTTTGGCAAGGTCAATCCCCTCCGTCTTCCGGAAATTTTCGGTCAGATAATTAATAACCCGCTGATCAAAATCATCACCGCCCAGGTGGGTATCCCCGGCCGTGGACTTAACCTCAAAAACTCCCTCGCCCAACTCCAAAACGGAAACGTCAAAAGTGCCGCCGCCCAAATCGTAAACCACAATCGTGTGGGAATGAGTTTTATCCAAGCCGTAAGCCAGAGCCGCCGCGGTGGGTTCGTTAATAATTCTTTTGACGGTAAGACCGGCAATTTCCCCCGCCTGCTTGGTGGCCTGACGCTGAGAATCATCAAAATAGGCCGGCACGGTAATGACCGCCTCGGTCACTTTTTCTCCCAAGTAACTCTCCGCGTCGGTTTTAATCTTAGAAAGAATTTTTGCGGAAATTTCCTGCGGCGTAAAAGTTTGGCCCTCCACCTCGACCACGGCCATATCGTTGGCGCCGGATTTAATTGTGTAGGGAAGCCATTTAATATCAAACTGCACCGAAGGGTCGGAAAACTTGCGGCCCATAAGCCTCTTAATCGAAAAAATGGTGTTTTTAGGATTGACTATGGCCTGCCGTTTAGCCACATCGCCGACCAGATTTTTGATCGGGTCCACCACCGAGGGAATCACATTGCGGCCCTCGCTGCTGTAAATAACCTTAGGTTTGCCGCCTTCCATAACGGCCACGCAGGAGTTGGTTGTTCCCAAATCAATTCCGATAATTTTGCTCATAATTCTGAATCTTTAATCTTAAAGCATCAGGCAACCTTCGAAACCTTAACTTTCGCCGGTCTTAAAACCTTCTCTCCTATTATATAACCCTTGGCAACTACCTCAACAACTTTTGAATCTTCGCTGCCGGCAACTACCTCAACACACTCCTGAAAATTCGGGTCGAAGCTATCCCCAGCCTTAACCTGAATTTCTTCTAACCCCTCGCCGGTTAAAATTGACTTAAAATCATCGATGATTATGCCTAGACCGCGATCGTTAGAGTGGGCCCGGGCCAGCTCCAGGTGGTCCAAAACGGTTAAGAGTCGAGCGAGAAGTAAGCGGTTGGAAAATTTGGCCCAGTCCTCTTTTTCCTTGGCCGTTCTTTTTTCCAAATTCTGGTAATCGGCTACGGCTCTCTTCCATTTATTGGTCAAATCGGCGACTTCTTTTTCCAAGTCGATGATCTTTTGTTGAAACTCGTCGGTCGAAACTGCATCGTTCATAATGTTACCTTTACCCTATTTTTTAATAACTGTAAAGAAAATTATTTTGAGGATTTTCCGATTTCGACAATCAGAGAACGGAGAAATTTAAAGAGCGGCAGAACCTTTTTATAAACCATCCGCCGCGGGCCAATGACGCCAAATCTTAACGGTTTCTTACTATCCGCCACTTCGGTAAAAACCAAGCAAACCGGCAAAAGATTGGGGTTGCCCAGCTCTTCGCCCATCAAAATGTGTATTTCCCTGTCGGCCGTAGCCTTATTAAGAATTCCGCCCAAAATGTCTTCGTGATCCAAAAGGTTAAGTACGGCCCGGGTCACCTCAATGTCGAAAAATTCCGGATGATTTAAAACATTGACGGCGCCGGAGTGAAGAACATACTCGTCTCCAGTAGAAACAAAAGATAAGTAACCGGTATTTTCGGACAAAGTCAGAGCCAACTTACCCAAAAGTTTTTCCGTCTCAAACCGGTCCGCCCAGAGGCGCTGCTTAACGGCCACTTCGGTGAGTACCGGCATAACCTCCTCCTCCATGAGGGAATCCAGATAGAGTCGCAGTCCAAGGGGTGTGGGCACCCGCCCCGAGGAGCTGTGGGTTTTGGCGACCAGTCCTTTTTCAATTAACTTGACCATCTCGTTCCTTACCGTCGCCGCCGAAACTTTAAGGCCGTGCTTTTTGACCATCTCCACCGAGCCTACCGGCTTGGCCGAGTTAATGTAGTCCTCAATGACAATTTTTAAAAGGTCTGTTTGCCGTGAAGTTGGTTGTTCCATCCTTAGCAATCTATAACACCTTCTGACAGCTTGTCAATAGATGTGGGGTATCATAATTAGTTGCCTTACCGTACAAAAATGCCGTGCGACCCGCCTGCCAGAGCTAATTCCCGGAAAGCTTATCTAACCATAAGAGAAAAACAATTGACCAGATCTAATTTGATTTGGGGTTTAGGCATAGCGGGCAGGTCGCATGGTAAAAAAATGTAATTAGGTTCTGCGCTGATTTGGCTAAATTCCAGATATATCTATCAACTAACCTTTAGCAACTTGGTAAAAACTTCCTTGGGGATATCTATTTTGCCAAACCTTTTGAGTCTCTCCTTGCCTCTCTTTTGTTTTTCCAAAAGTTTGTCTTTGCGCTCGCGGTGGCCTCCGCTCATCTTGGCCAAAACATTTTTACGCATGGCTGGGATATCCTCACGGGCAACGATCTTTCCGCCAACGGCGGCCTGAATAGCCACAGGAAACTGCTGGCGCGGCAGGAGATCTTTGAGCTTAGCCGTAACAGCTTTGCCCAATTTTTGGGCCTTTTCTTTTACGACTATTTGAGACAGAGGATCAACCGGCTCACCCGCCACCAAAATATCCAAACGACAGACCTCGGCCGGACGAAACTCCAAAAATTCGTAATCCAGGGAAGCATAACCCGATGTAGTAGATTTGAGCTTGTCATAAAAGTCATAAAGCATTTCCGAAAGAGGCATTTGGTAAGTAACCTTCACCGAGCTGCCCAAGTATTCGGTACCAAAAGGAACTCCCCGATATTCCTGACAAAGATTCAAAACAGTCCCAAGATAAGCTCCGGGAACGAAAATAGAAACTCTTAACCACGGTTCACTAATTTTTTGCTGGCCGTAAATAACCGGAAGATTGGAAGCGGAATTTATTAGGATTTTTTCCCCTGCTTCCTTTTCCAAGAGGTAGGGTACGGATGGAAGGGTTGTAATCAAGTCCATTTTGTATTCGCGCTCTAACCTCTCGCGAATAATGTCAGAATGCAAAAAACCTAAGAAACCGCAGCGAAAACCGTTACCGAGGGCTTTGGACGACTCCGGTTCAAATGTAATACTGCTATCGGTGAGATATATTTTTTCCAGGGCCGTTCGAAGCTTCAGGAAGTCTCCCCCGTTTAAAGGATAGAAACCCAAATAAACCATTGGCTTTGGCTCCCGATAGCCGGGTAGCGGGGCAATTGAAAATTGAGAATTGAGAACTGAGACTTTTGTGATGGTATCGCCAATCTTAATTTTTCTTAAGTCTTTTACTCCCGTGGCCACATAGCCAACCTCTCCTACCAAAAGACGGTCAACTTTTTCCCTCTTAGGAGAAAAAACTCCAAGCTCTATGCAGGCCGCCCGGAAATTATTTGAAAGAAAAAGAAGGTCATCGCCAATGTTGAGCTCGCCGTCAAATACCCGAACAAAGGCCAGAGCGCCCAGGTGTTCGTCGTAGACGGAATCAAAAATAAGCGCGCGCAGGTTGTGGTTATCCATCGAAGCGGGCGGCGGAATCTTTCCTAAAATACTTCCTAAAAGTCCTTCTACGCCCTCCCCGGTTTTCGCCGACCCAAGAAAAATGTCCTCGGATTTCATACTAAAAGCGTCTTCCAATTCGCGAACAACCTTTTCGGGCTGCGCGGCAGGAAGATCTGTTTTATTAATAAAAGCGATAATCTTTAACTTCTGTTCCATTGCTTTGTAAACATTGGCCACGGTTTGGGCCTCAATCCCCTGCGTCGCGTCAACTACCAAAACAGCCCCTTCGCAGGCGGCCAGCGACCGCGAGACCTCGTAACCAAAGTCCACATGCCCGGGCGTGTCAATCATGTTGAGCTGATAGTCGGGGGCCCCCAGAAGCTTTAGCGAAGTGGGGTTGTAGTTCATCCTAACAGCCTTAAGCTTTATGGTGATTCCGCGTTCGCGCTCCAAGTCCATAGAATCCAGAAACTGCTCGCGCATTTCCCGCCTGGTTACGGATCCTGTTAACTCCAAAATACGGTCGGCCAGCGTGGATTTTCCGTGATCCACATGGGCAATAATACTAAAGTTTCTAATCCTTTCCGGACCGTAAGAGGTAGCGCTTTCATTTGCTTTAGACATAAAAATAAACTTTGACACTAAACCGAAGCGGGAACTATATTTAAGGTAATGAGAAAAATACTGCCGGCTCTTCTTCTGTCCCTGGTCATTCCCGCCCTCTCCGCCGCTTCGGCTTTCGCGGCCGGTACTTTGAGCCTAACGCCCCAAACCCAGACGGTAAAGGTTGGCGACAATTTCAATGTGACCGTCAAATTTGATACCGGCGGCGAGACAGTCAAGAGTGTTGCCGCCTCCATAACTTTTCCGGCTTCCCTACTTTCGGTGGCCACGGACGGTATCCAAACTACGGGCACGGCCATAACCAACTGGAAGGAAAGAATCTACAGCAATCAGTCCGGGACAATTAACTTAACCGGCGACACAGCAACTTCCACTTCCGGAAACGTCTTGGCCACAATTACCTTTACCACCAAGGCCTTAGGCACGGCAAGTGTCGCTTTTGATTCTGGCTCCCAAATTCTGCGCACAGCCGACTCAACCAATATTCTGGACTTAAAAACCTCAGCGGGTGGAACCTACACTATCGCCGCAACTCTTGCCACAACAACAACGACAACAACCGGTACCCAAACGGCCACCACCTCCGGGCAAATTCCCAACAATGTCGGGGACGATACGCCGACAAAAATCTTTCTTTTCGGCGCGGGCGTTGCGGCTACTCTTGGAATAGTTCTCCTAAGAAGGTCGGGCCAAACCCCCTAATCCTTAAAATTAATCCCACGAGCCGCTTTCCCTCATGTAAACCTAAGTAATAGCAAGTCAGCAAATAGGTTAAACCGCCAACCAAGAGAGCTGTGCCGGTTAGAATAATAAGATTCAAAGAATAGCGGGTGTCGAATATGGCAAGTCTTTGGTCAAAGAATTTGAGGGTGACCAGAGTAATTAACCCCGAAAGAATTGCTCCCAAAATCATTTTTCCCAACGGCATTAAAAATTCCGGCCTTAAGAGCTGGGGAAACTTGCGCCATAAAACCAAAAACATAAACAGAAAATCTATTAGGGAAATAATTGAAAAAGACAGACCAAGACTCCAGACGCCGAAGTGAAAAACTCTTAAGAAAATCAACGAAGCTAAGACCCCGACCAGGAGTGAGATCAAGGCCGAAGCCAGTGGGGTTTTGCTGTCCTTGTAAGCAAAGAAGGCCCGTGAAAGAAGTGATGTATGGGTTTCGAAAAACATGCCTAAGGCCAGGAAGGAGAGGGTATTAGCTGTCAGAACGGTTGCCTCCAAATCAAAGCTTTTGGCGCCAAAAAAAATTCGGACAAAGGGAATTCTTAAAACGATAAAAAATCCGACCGCCGGCAGTATTAGAAACGAGATATAGTTAAAAACCTTC
The DNA here is from genome assembly GCA_023474425.1 of Patescibacteria group bacterium. Classification (GTDB taxonomy): domain Bacteria; phylum Patescibacteriota; class WWE3; order JAMCXX01; family JAMCXX01; genus JAMCXX01. Next base: position 127,329 of record JAMCXX010000002.1, read on the forward strand.
CTGAAAGTTTTTAAAAAATCGGCGGAGCTTTCGGCATTTTGGGATAGAGTCGCGAAACTGGCCTGCGAAAAAGTGGAGCCGAAAAGAACCACCGGAATAAGCATAAGCCTTTGGGCAAAACTAAAAATAACCACTGAAGAAGCCGAGAGACTAAGCGAAAGAGTGGTAAAGATAACCAGACCCAGTTGGTCAACCGTCAGACTCAAAGACCGGGGTACAAACATTCGACCAATCTCGGCCACCAGACTGTCCTTTAAGTTTATGCGGGGCAAGTAGCGGAAGCCGACCGAAAAAAGCGCCGGCAGCTGAACCAAAAAATGGCAGGCCGCCCCCAAAACCGTGCCCCAGGCTGCCGCCATAATCCCCAAGCGGTGGTAAGTCAGAAGAGTAAAAACAATAATTACCAGATTGTAGACAACCGGTGGCAGACCAACAATGGTAAAACGATTAAAACTCTGCAGGACACCGGAAGCGAAGGCGCTTAAAATAAAAAAGAGCTGGGCCAAAAAAAGCACGCGGGTACACTGGTCCAATAGATTCATCTCCAAAGGTGAGAGATTACCGCCTAAAGAAATCAAACCCGAGATCGGACGGGAAAAAGGAAAGAAAACCAGTGAGACCAAAACAAAAATTACCAGGGATAAATTAAACAGCGTGGCCGTAATCTCAAAAGCTCTATTTTCTTTATTTTGAGACAGAAGCCGGGAAAAAATCGGCACAAAAGAAGCCGAGAGAGCGCCCACGGCCAAGACGCTAAAGACGAGGTTCGGAATCCGGTCCGAAGCCATAAAAACGCCCAGGTCGCTCGAAGCCCCGCTAAAAAGTTGGGCAAAAATGCGCAGTTTTAAAACACCCAAAAGATTGGCCAGAAGAAGGGAAATCATTAAAACTACGGCGGCCGAGATCGGGGAACTTTCCACCCGATCAAAGATATTTTTAATCTTCATAAAAACTCTCCTTGAAATATAACAGATTATTCGCACAAAATAACCTTTGCTCAGCATAAATTTGTTTCGGAAATAAAAATCCTGTAAGATAAGGGCATGCCAAACTTAGCTTCGGCCAAGAAAAATTTAAGAAAATCGCGAAAAACCGCCGGCGGCAACCTTAAGTTTCTTAAAAGCCTAAAAAATTTGGAAAAAGATCCCGACGCCAATCACCAAAAAATTCAGTCACTGCTCGACAAAGCCGTAAAAAAAGGAATTTTCCACCGAAACAAGGCGTCCCGTCTAAAATCAAAACTATTTAAAAAGCGGTCGGGCTAGTTAGGCGCCCCGCCGCTCACCCGCCCGACGCTAAAAGCCCTACATGAAAGAAGGAATCAACCTCGCCAGTTCCTACATTAAACAGAGTCCCCGGGAATTCATTCCGGAAGAAAAGGTCCGCCCACCGCTACCCTTTATCCTTCTCCTTGTCTCGACGGCCTTACTCGGTTTGGTCTGTCTTCTAATACTTCTAACGCTTCAGGAAAACGAATTAAGAACGCAAAAGCAACTGAACCAAACTCTTAAAAGCCTGTCAGATGAAGAAAAACAAGTAAATCTTGTTCTGGAAGTCCAGACCAACCTAAATGGTTTGCAAAACCGCAAGGCTAGCCTGACTGAGACCGTTGACAACGTTCTCAAAGAAATTCCCGACGATACCCAGCTCACAGACCTCACTGTGTCTCCAAAAAGCGTAAGTCTCTCGGCTGAAACTCCAAGCGGGGCTTCGTTTGCGCGTCTGATTGATGGTCTGCTCAAATCAAAGGTCTTTAAGGAAATTCTGCTGACCGGCAGCCGTTTTGACCAGAAAGCCGGCTTATTTTCTTTTAATCTTATATGTCAAATAACACCTCTCTAATTACCCAAATAATTCATCCTGTAGAACGCCGTTTACGACCGTTTCTTGAAGATACGTCCTACCGAAAGCTTCGAGGAATGGTAATTCGTGACACACTCCTTGCTACGGAAGCGGTCCTCATAATTTTAATCGGGCAAAACTTTTGGATGGGACTAAACCGCCTGCTGTCACTGCGGCAGGAAAATAACACCATCCAGGCGAGAATTAATCTTATTCAAAGCAACTTCCAAACCTTACAAAAGTCTCCGTCGGACGTTAATGATATACTTGATTCGCTGCCGGACATATCCCAAAACCACAATCTTCTGGATAAATTCGAAACTTTAGCCAGTCAAAATGGAGTCAGTCTGCTTTCTATAAGCTACGCCGACACATCGAACGTCGGAGGTAGTTTAATTATACAACCTGTCAAGATTAACCTCTCGGGCACCTTTGAGCGGACCCTAAACTTCATTAGGTCAGCGGAATCCGGAAACCAGCCGATGACGGCCGAACATCTACAATTCTCCTCACCGTCCGTGAGCTCAAACCGGATAAACGTTCAAACGGAAGTCAACTTACAAATCTTTTACTCCAAAAATTAATCAGCAAGGACTGTGTTTACCAAATATTTTTGGCTTTTAAAGCCCGGCGGGTAGCAGGTGAGCAGAGTTAAACGCGGCTTAACCGAGCGGAAATCGGAAATAATTGCGCTATTATCTATAATACCGTAGTTCTCCACCCGAAAAACAAGTCGCAGACTGCCGCTGTCAATTTGAAGAAGGTCCCCACGTCTAAGCTCGTCCAGACGGGTGAAAATAGTTTGAAAATTGTTTGGATTAAACAAAAATGGCAGCGAGGAATGACCGAATATAACGCTATCACCACGCTGGCCCGGTAGGGGCGTGCCCTTAAGATGGGCCAAAGATTGCGAGAGGGCGTTCAGGTATTCCGGCCGCTGGTTGTCTACTGGAACTTCGGCTGTAACCTGGGCCCTTACGATTCCCAGCTTCTGAATAGTTAAATAAAAGCTTTTATCGGAGACTGAAGGTTTTTCCTTAAGCCCGGAAAAAATTGGCCCTACCGTCGGCCGACTAACGTCGGCGTTAGGCTCATCAATAAAATCCCGGGGGTCGAGCTTTGGTTTACCGATTAATCGTGAATAGGGTAAAACGAATACAACCGCAACAGTGACCGCCGAAAAAAAAATCAGCAGCAAACCCAAATTAAAAAAAATTCTAGTGTGTCTCATAAATCAGGCAAAGAGCGCTTATAAAGTCAATCGTTTCCGTTTTGAGGCGAACTTCCAAATCGACTAATTCTTTATAAAGACAAAATATAGATTCTTGGGAAAAACGCCTTGTCTCTTTCTCGGCCAAACGGCGGGAAAACGGCGGAAGTTTTTTTAGACTCTCACAGCCAAGATCCGCCCATACAATCTGGCGAACACGGCGGATTAACATTTGGGCAAGGAAAATATGATCTCCTGTATCGACGGAAAATCCAATTAGCTTATTAAAGAATTTTGTTTTTGCATCTCCCCGTTTAGGGTCGGCAAAGAACAAATCAACTAAGGCAAAGACTTCCTTAGACTGCTTAGAAACAATTTCCTGAAAGCCGGACTTTTTCGCCAAACTTAACCAAACCTGATTTGGAGTGAGCTCCAGGCCTAGCCAAACAACAACGTCCGTCTCCTTCGGAATCTTTTGTAAAAGACCAAAAAAAGGCTCCGGTTCAATCTTTTTAAATTGCCGGCGGTCAAAAACTTCTACCACATACAATCCCGGACTATCAAATAGTCTAACATTGAGCTGCGGCAACTGCGGGTCCAGATACATGACCTGATCGGGAGGAAAACGCTGTTTTATGCTGTCCAGATTCCGGCGACTGCGTCCAACATCCTCTCCATGCAATATATACTTCATACGGAAAACTGGAAAAAATTAAATTTAAGCCAAAATGATCTCCGCCATTTTTTTCGCGTCCAGACTAAGGTGGCCAATCAACACTCCGCTAATCTCGGGAGATTTAAAAATTTCTTCTACGTTATTCTCGCTGACGCTGCCTCCATAAACGAAAGAGAAGGGCCGATTCGCCAATATTTTCCGGGCAACACGATAAAAATCCAAGATTCGTGCCGTCTCTTGAGCTACCTCCCCACCAATAAAACCGGGGGGTTCAAACGCCAAAGAAAATGATGAAAGCCCGTCGGGCAAATCTAAACTCCGCAGTTCCGACTCGCCGCCGACGCAAACAATCGGTGTCAGGCTATTCTGATAACAAGCCAAAATTTTCCGGTTAATAACCGTCGGGGTTTCTCCTTCTTCGCGCCGGCGTTCTGAGTGCCCAACCAGAGCAAAATGGGCAAAAGAAGAAATTTGGCGTGCCGAGATTTCACCGGTGTGGGCGCCGTCCAAAAAGGCGGAAACGTCTTGGGCTCCCAGTTGAATTCCGGGAGACGAAGAAAGTCTTTCGTAAAGCTGCGGCAGAAAAACGGACGGAGGAAAGATGACAACACGCTGTTTAGACAGGTCACATCCAACCAGAAACTTCTGAAGCTCATCAATATAGGCCAATGATTCGTTGAGTGTTTTATTTTCCTTCCAATTGGCAAAATAAAATCTTTCCATAACTAAAACTGAGCCCGGAGCTCGGCAACCATCTTTTCTAATCCCTCTAAATCTTCATGCAAAAACGGGTAACCAAGGCTATTAAGACAGGCGAAGGCTAAAGGAACGTTTTCGTAAATATTTTTAGCAAAACCACAGGTAACCAGGCAGTGAGATAAAACTAATTCGGGGCGTTCTTCGGTTTCCTTAGAAAAATTACAGCCGGCCGGGCAAAGAGCGCAAGACGGCTGGTTACTGTAAGAAACTTCCAAATCGCGGCCGCGTTCAAGAATCTCCCGGCAGAGTTCCGAATAATCCTTTTCTTTGGCGATGTTTAAGGTTCGGTCGGCCGAGACCACTAAACCTAGGAGGTTCCGGCGATAAAGTCGACGCCCGATTTCGTCGTGTAGCTTAAAATAATTGTCGGCCAGACTTCCACCATCAGTAAAAGCGAGAAATGATCGACGACCGAGAGAACCGCTTTTGTAAAACAGGGGCTCGGCCGCCTCGCCTTCAAGAAAATCCACCTGACCTCCCGAATGAACGGAAACAAAAACCGGCTGCTTTGAAGTGCCGTAAATAAGCAGGCAGTCTATTTGGGCAAAACGCAGCATCAGTGACAGGGAACCGCTTAAGTAGGATTCGGTTAGACCGCTACTCGAAACGGATAGAAGACAAACTTTTGAGGCAAACGGAAAAAAACCGGTTAAGGGTCCGATAGACAAAACAGTCGGCTCTAGCTCTCGGTGCTGTATACCAAGCTCCAGCGCAAAACCCAGACCGCCGATGTTTCGCCCCAAATCAGCGTATGAGCCGTACTCCGCCTCGTGAGTATTCAGATTAACCGCCAAAACTTGACGGGAATAATTGGCCATAAAAAGGATTCTAAATTTCGGCGGTGGCCAGGCAGTTACGCGGACAGGCCTTCACCACACGCTCCGCCTCGCCGCCTACCGCCGTTTCATCGACTTCGGCCCCAAAACCGGAAGATTTTCTAATGACCCTAATTAACGTGTTGTTCAAACTCACGGATGACTTAACGGTTCCGGCTTCAACCAGACAAAGCAAACAGCCAATACAGCGCTCCATGTGAGGCGCAGTCAGGATTTTCATACTAAAACAGAATACCACCAGCCGTTAATAAACATCCAATTTGGAGGTTTTCTAAAACACCCAGAGATCAGAATTCAAAACCGGATTAAGAATTTAATAGTCTAAAAATTCTTAATTCTAAACTTCGGTTCTTAACCTTAAGTTCTAAACACTTAATTTATTTTGGAAAATAGGAAAAGAGACTTAACTCGGGATAGTGCGGCCGACTACCAAAGCCAATTCCACCAAACGATTAGAGTATCCCCACTCATTATCGTACCAGGCAACAACCTTGACGAGGTCGCCGTCAATAACCCGAGTCAAAGTTAAATCAACAATCGAAGAAAAGGGAGATCCCACGATGTCCGACGAGACCAAAGGCTCTTCGCAGACGCCGAGAATTCCGCGGTAAAACGGCTGATCCTTTGCACGGATAAACGCGTCGTTAACTTCCGCCGCCGTCACTTTCTTTTTTAAAAGGAAGGTAAAGTCAGAAAGGGAACCTACCAGCACTGGCACCCTCACTGCCAGACCGTCAAAAAGACCCTTAAGTTCGGGAACAACTTCTGTGGTGGCAATGGCCGCGCCGGTGGTCGTGGGCACGATGTTGAAAGGGGCCGAGCGGCCGCGCCGCAAATCCTCGTGAAGCTGTGGCGGGAGGCCATCAACCAGATTCTGTTCGGCCGTCATGGCGTGAATGGTGGTCATCATGGCTTTTAGAACGCCGAACTTTGAAACCATAATCGAGGCCACCGGGGAAATGCAGTTGGTGGTGCAGGAAGCATTGGAAATAATTTCCTGATTAGAATAATTATTACTGTTGACCCCCAGAAGAAATGTTTCAACATTCCCGCCTTTAGTGGGAGCCGAAACTACCACCCTCTTTGCCCCGGAGTTTATGTGAACGGCCGCTGCTCCGTCCTTGGTCATGCGTCCCGTGCATTCCAAAACTACATCCACCTTCAAATCCTTCCAGGGAAGTAGGCTTGGGTCCTTTTCGCAAACCATGCGGACCCGACGGTCGCCTACAAGGATATAGCTTTCTTTAGCCGATGATTTAACGAAATGCTCTGGCTGGCTCATTCCGCCTTCAAGTCCTACTATTTTTCCGTCCTCCTCTATTCGGACTTCTTCCGGATAAGCGCCGTACGCGGAATCGTATTTTAAAAGATGAGCCAAAACCCGGGCGTTGGTTAAATCGTTAACGGCCACAACCTCAAGCTCCGGCTTTTTGAGGGCAATCTTTAGCGCGTTGCGCCCAATTCGTCCAAACCCGTTAATGGCGATTCTCGTAGGCATACTCATATACCTCACCCATTATACCAATAATAAATACTCGCTAATATAGCTACTATAGTGCTTCCAACGATTTTTCTGAAAAAAGGAACCGCTTCTCCCCAAAAGGCTTATCATGGTTCCGCACCTGAAATATTAAATAAATTTTGCCGTTCACAAAAGCTCCTCTAATATGATCTACCCATCCCGAGAATCTAAATTCCTGATCAAACCAGTCTTGAAAAACACTCTCAGAACCTCCATCCGAAAGCGGGTTAGTCACCAGGAGAGCTTGACGCGATTCCTTTGAATTAGCATTGACCAAATATAATCCGCGGCATCCGGAACCACAGCCACTCGTAAAAAAACGGCTGTAAATACGATAATTGGAACCAAAAGCTTTCTAATCCTTAAGCGTGTAGTCCACGCGTTATGCAGGTTGCTAATAATTAAAGACCGCGTGTAGTGAATGTCCACAATCAATTCGGGCTCCAGTAAAAGCTTGTGTCGTCCGTTGATCCTGACTTGAGTTGTTTTTCACCTTCTGCTCTAGCCGTAATGGTAACTAAATGCCACGAGGAGAAACTGGAAAACGCTATTTCTTCTTTCGTGTTAATCGTTCGTTTATTCTTGTCCTCTAGAATCAAATCCATTAAGGTAATATAACATTCTTCGTCCTGCGTAGAAGCCTCACCTTTTCGGTCCATTTTCGGTACATAAAATACCCTAAACCAGACCGTTAGCGGTTGTCAACAGAAAATTTGGGAGAAATGACTGGAGGTTATAAATTATAAATGGGATTCGATCCAGGACTTAAAGACTTCTTTGCTGCGGCCGCCTATGAGTCGGTCAACTTCCCTTCCCTCTTTCTCAACTACATAGGTAGGAATACTCAAAACCCCATATTTCTGGGCCATAGTCTGATCTTCATCCACATTAACTTTTTGAAACTCAACTTTACCGGAAAGCTCCTTTTCCAATTCTTCCACCACCGGAGCCATCATACGGCAGGGACCGCACCAGGACGCCCAAAAATCAATCAGCTTAACCATATAAATCTAGTATAACACGTCGCGCAAGAAGGAGGAGAAAAAGGGAGCAAGGAGTTTGTTATGATGTTAACGTGGAAGATTTATTTACCGGTTTAAATCCGGAACAAATTGAGGCCGTAAAGCATACAAAAGGACCAGCCCTGGTTGTGGCCGGGCCAGGCTCGGGCAAAACCCGGGTACTCACCCACCACGCCGCTTATCTAATTTCCCAAGGAGTCCGGCCGGAAAATATTTTGTTAGTCACATTCACCAATAAAGCCGCACAAGAAATGAAGGAGCGTATCTCGCGAATTTTCAATTTTCAATTTTCAATTTTCAATTCCAAACTCCCCTGGTCCGGCACTTTCCATTCCGTTTGCAGCCGAATTTTGCGCCGGGAGGGACGCTTTCTTGGTCTAAGCCCAAACTTCTCGATTTTCGATGAGGCCGACAGCCGCAGCCTTATTAAAAAGGCCGTTAAAAAGCTCAAACTTGATGAAAGCCGGGTTAACCCGCAGGCAGCCCTCTCTGCCATAAGCGGCGCCAAAAACGAACTTATTGGACCGGAGGATTACCAAAATTATGCCCGCGGTTATTTCTACCAGAACGTCTCCTTAATCTTCGGCGAGTATCAAAAGGAGTTAAAACAAAATCAGGCGCTCGATTTCGACGACCTGCTTTTTTTCGCCGTTAAACTTTTTCGGGAGAACAAGGCGGCTCTTTCCAAATACCAGGGTTTCTTTAAACACGTTTTGGTTGACGAATACCAGGACACAAACAAAGCCCAGTATGTTTTAGCCAAGCTTATCTCCCAAAAACACCAAAACATTTATGTCGTTGGCGACATGAGCCAGGCCATTTACAGCTTTCGGGGCGCCGACTACCGTAATATTCTTAATTTTGAAAGGGACTTTCCAAAAAGCAAAGTTTACCGTCTTTCCCAAAATTACCGCTCTACCTCCAATATTATTGAGGCGGCGGCAAACCTTATTGCCAACAATAAAACCCATCTTCCCCTAAATCTTTGGACGCAGAAGAGGGGCGGTGGGAAAATAAAATTGTTCGAGGCGGCCAACGAACTCGACGAAGCCGACTACATAATTAAGACCGTACTCAACGAGCAAGCAACTTTCAACTCTCATCCGCCAGCCGGCGGATCAACTCTCAACTCGTATGCCGTCCTCTACCGCACTAATGCCCAATCGCGGGCCATTGAAGAGGCTTTTTTGCGTCGCGGGCTTCCCTACGTTCTCGTTGGCGGCACACGGTTCTATGAAAGAAAAGAAATTAAAGATATTATTAGTCTCCTTCGCCTCCTTAGAAACCCGCAGGACTCGTTAAGCTCGGAAAGAATTCTTAAAATCGGCAAAAAATTTGGTCGTCGTTACCTTGATTGGCTGGCGTCATTGAAAACAAAGGAAGGTATTTCCAAAAATAACGCTTTGGAAGTTTTGGATGAAGTTCTTAAAGAAAGCGGTTACCTGGAAATTTTCGACGAAAAAATCGAGGAAGAGAGAGAAAGGATAGAAAACGTTAAGGAGCTGCGGTCGGTGGCCGCCGGTTTTATTAATCTTGAAGAATTTTTAGAAAACGTTCAGCTGGTTCAGAACGAGTATCTAGTTTCCGATAAAGGCCGACTGGCCAAAGAAAATCGGCCCAACGCCATAAGCCTTATGACTCTTCACAGCGCTAAGGGATTAGAATTCCCCGTTGTTTTTATGGTAGGCCTTGAAGAGGGTCTTTTGCCTCACTCCCGATCCCTCCTTGACCCAAGCGAACTGGAAGAGGAAAGACGACTTTGTTACGTAGGCATAACCCGCTGTCAGGAAGATTTGCATCTTATCTACACCCGTTCCCGTTTCTATTTTGGCGTTCGCCAGGCAGGGGTGGTTTCTCGTTTCATTGGCGAAATTCCCCAACATCTATTAGAATTCAAAAAGTCCAATTATTTTACCTATGATTAAAGTGCTTCTAGCTCTTATTCTGCCAACCCTGGTTTTTGGTCAGGTTGTTTCCGGCCAGGCCGGTCATGCGCAGGTCCTTGGGACTTCGACAACCGCAGATTACCTCACCGGCCCCCGGTCCCTTGTAACCCAAAGCAGCTTTGAACAAAAAATAATCACACGGACAAGCCGCCTAGAATTCACAACCAAATATACGGACAATCCCGAAGTTCCCTACGGTAGTGAAAAAATCCTGACACCCGGAGTTAATGGATTAAGAAAAGAAACGTTTGAAACAACCCTTTGGCAGGGAAAAGAAATTGGCCACAGCCTGATTAAAACGGAAGAGATACCGCCGCAGGATGAACTTGTGGAGCGCGGCACCAAAGTCGTTTGGCAGGAGGCCAACATTAACGGCGCCAACATTAAATACTGGCGAAAGATTAACGTCTGGGCCACTTCCTACGACGGGCACTGCGCGGGGTGCTTGGGGCGCACCTGGGCGGGCACGGAGGTAACTTTGGGCACCTGCGCTGTGGACCCGAAAGTAATTGTCATGGGTTCAAGATTCTATGTGCCCGGTTACGGCATTTGCCGGGCCGAGGATATTGGCGGGGCCATAAAGGGCAATCATGTGGATTTGGGATTTCCCGATGTTAAAAACGGCTTTTGGTCGGCCCGTCATGTGGATATTTATTTATTGGACGGGGAACCTTAGCTGTTCTAACTATGGGCGAACTTTCTTAAAGCTACAGTTAATCTGTCTATTAGAGCAAGCCTCTGAAAGTCCTCTACTGTGGGCAAGCCCGAATTCTTTTTTTCGATGACGATTCTGTGGGCATTTTCTATTAGTGTTCCATCGTCGCCTGGTACTCGCTCTAGTCTAAACTCGTGACCACGCCGCTGAACCACATTCTGTACATGAGTCAGAATTGCGGGGTCCTCAAAGCCAGATAAATTGCCAAGGTTATCAACATACATGGGAAACATGCGAATATCTCCACCCACCTTGCAAACACGCATCATCTCAGCCAAGGCCAAAAACATCTCTTCTGGAGTGTCTATCCATGTAGGCACCGCATATGACGAAACGACATGCTCATAAGATTCGCTGGGCAAGTCCAGGCCCCTGGTTACATCGCCCACTACACGATTATACGACCAATATTCATGACTATGAGATTCTCCCCGGCTGTCATTAAAGTGCACCCTTCCCGCCAACACCGCCTCGTTATCAAATGTATCCAGGGAGTCAACGGTCACAGTACCATTAGAGCGTTGCCAAACCTCCCGAGCAAAAGTGCCCGCCGCGGCACCTACGTCGAGCACACGGTCGCCGGGTTGAAGGCCGACTCCCAAATCGTTAACGTAACTTTCATATCCTCGGTCTGCGGTGTGGTCGCCGGCGTAGTTAGATCCTAAGGATTCTTGTGGCAACGATGGTGATTCGGACATAATTTATTCCTGAAATAAGATTTACTCATTTTGCGAAAGCAACAATTAAGGCGCCTAAGGTCATTAGGACACCTCCAAAAATAACCGGCAGGGAAACTTTTTCCGAAAGAATAATGAAGGCGAGAAATATGGTGAAAACCAAACTCAATTTGTCAATTGGCGCCACCTGGGAAACATTTCCAAGTTGCAGAGCCCGAAAATAGAACAGCCAGGAAAGCCCTGTTGCCAGACCAGAAAGAACTAAAAACAACAAAGAAAATCTGTCGATGGAAGAAAACTTATTCTGTAATCCTTGAGCAAAGACGATTCCCCAAGCAAAAAATAGGACGACCACAGTGCGTATAGCCGTGGCCAAATTGGAGTCAACATCTCTAACGCCGATTTTGGCCAGTACCGCCGTTAGCGCCGCGAAAATCGCCGAAAGAAGGGCAAAAACAAGCCAACTCATGCTATTATCATAGCAAATGAGGCCAAAGAAGGAACTCGGACAGAATTTTTTAACAGATGCAAAAACAGTAGAAAAACTTATTTCCGCCTCTAATCCTCAAAAAACCGACGTTTATCTGGAAATTGGGGCGGGGGAAGGAGCCGTCACCAAAGTTCTGGCGCCGCGGGTTAAAAAGGTTATAGCAGTGGAACTCGACCCGGACCTAGTGCCAAACCTAAAAAGACTCACCGATACAATTAATAATATCGATGTAATCAACTCGGACGCCCTAAACTTTATTTGTATCGATGTATCGATACATCGATACAAAATAAACAAGGTTGTCGGCTCGATTCCTTACCAAATCACGTCTCCCCTACTTCATTGCCTAGCCAAAGTTAGATTAGAAATAGAGTCGGTGACTCTGCTCATTCAAAAAGAGGTTGCCCAAAAGATTTTGGCCAAGCCACCAAAGGCCTCTTATCTTTCCAACTTCGTGCAAACGTATTTTAACTCCAGGTTTGTTGTCGCCGTTTCGCGCGAAAGATTCTACCCCGTTCCCAAGGTTGACGGCGCCGTCATAACAATTCAACCCCGGGGGTTGGACGGGAAAACACCCGCCGTTGAGCCGGAAATCTGGTCGGCCTTCCTCCACCAATGTTTCAAATTTCCCAGAAAGATGCTTAAAAAGGTTTTTGATGAGAAAATTCTAAAAGAAACAGGTATTGATTCAAGGCTGAGACCTCAAGAAATTGAACTTCCGCAGTGGCAGAAACTATTTAATCTATATGACTACGGAAAAAAAATATAAAAATATTATTTTCGATTGGGACGGGTGCTTGGCCAAAACTCTGGACATCTGGATGAGCGGCTACAAAGAAACTTTTCTGAAATACGGATTGAAACCGTTAGAAAAGGAGATTGTAGAAAAATGCTACGGCCGCTGGGACGGACCTAAAAATTTCGGTATTACTGACTTTATCGGATTCTATGACCAAATGATGCCCGCGGTCCGATTTAACCTCGAGACCGTTGACCTCTATCCACAGGTCTGGGAAACTCTAAGAACGCTAAAAAGTTCTGGCAAAAGGATGGCGATACTGAGCACATCGGAACGCTATTACGTAGAAAAGGCCATCAATCATAACGGACTTCAGAATATTTTTGAAGCTTCTCTCTTCGGTGACGAGGTCACTAAACACAAACCGGACCCGGAACCAATTCTAAAAATTGTGGCTAGTCTTGGCATCGATTTGAGTGACACGGTTATCGTAGGCGATTCAGACAAGGATATTTTGGCAGCTCAAAACGCCGGAATCGACAGCGTCCTTTTTTATCCGGAGGAGAACGAGAAATTTTACCTGAAACTGGAGTTTATTAAACTCGGGCCAAATTTTGTAATTCGTCACTTTGGCGAATTGCTTAAGATACTGTGACCAACGAAGAACTACTTAAAATTTATTTTTCGAATAAACACATCCTACAATCCCAACCGTGGGGAGAATTTAAGACTCTCATGGGAACAAAAGCGGTTAGGGTGGGTATTGCTCAAATGACTTTGCACAAAGTTCCCCTGTCCTCTTTTAAAGTTGGCTACCTGCCAAAGGCGAAACCAGTTGACCTAGACCTGGAAAAAATTTATGAAGTTGGGAAAAAAGAAAACTGTATTTCTGTAAAACTCGACGTCCCTCACACTAACGAAAATTTCAAATTTCAAAATTCAAATTTCAAATTGGTGCCAGGTAAACCCGTTTTTGCGCAGAGCACATTCCTTCTTGACCTGACTAAAAACGACGACGAGCTCTTATCCGGCATGCACGAAAAAACGAGGTATAATCTGCGATTAGCTCAAAAGAAGGGTGTTGCCGTCAAAATTTATTCCAGCCCCGACGAACCCGGCGCCAAGACGGCGTTGGAAGAATTTATCCGACTGCAAAGAGAAACGGCCCGGCGCCAAAAATTCTTTGTCCATCCTGACCACTACTACCGAACCTGCTTTGACGTTCTTTCCGAGAAAAAAATGGCTTACCTCATCGAGGCTAAAATTTCAAATTCTATCGCTGCTTCCTGGATCCTCTTCCGCTACGGCGATGTTCTTTACTACCCCTACGGCGAATCAAACTACGAATACCGCAGCTTCATGCCCTCAAATCTTTTGATGTGGGAAGCAATTCAACTCGGAAAGAAATTAGATTGTAAGGTGTTTGACCTGTGGGGCGCGGCCGACGATCCGAATGACGAATCCGACCCGTGGCATGGCTTCACCCGCTTTAAAATTTCATTCGGTGCTACCCACGTTAAGCTCGCTAAAACCTGCGATTTAGTTATAAACAGCTACCTCTACAACCTTTTCAACCTTGGGGATAAATTTAGGTGGAAACTGTTAAGGCTGATTAAGTAAGCAACATTTTGTAGAGAATAAAACTTGGGAAAGGTAAGAGCAAAATGGTATCTTTTGAGCATGGAACTTAGACAAAGCCGTGAGTGGGGAAAATATTTGGCAAGTTTGGGGTGGCAGACGAAAGAAATTGATGGCTGTGCCCTGCGGATTAAAAAGTTGGGTCCGCTGGGTTCGATCATTAAAATTCAGCGACCCAAGAATTTGCCCCTCGAAAAAATCGACGAATTCGCCAAGCGCCTCCGGGCACTCTTTGTTAAAATTGAACCTTGCGATAATTCTCGATTCTCAATTCTCAATTCTCAATTTTATCGCCCGGATACCTGGCCGCTGACGCCCTCACGAACCGTCTTTATTGACTTGGCCCAAACCGAAGACGAACTTTTGAATAGCTTTTCCAAAGACACCCGACAAACCATTAAAAAGTCAGAAATTCCAGGAATCAAATATCAAATAGCCGATCTTGGGAATACCCATAGCTACCACACTACAGTGTATGGTAGCATGGAAAGAAGGGATAAATATTTGAGCGACTTTTATCAGGTGTGGAAACTTACAGGAACACGCGGCAAGTTCTGGGTTCTTTCTTTTTCCGAATATCTAAATAAGATCGCGGCTTTTGAAGGTAAGGGGTTCTTTGTGCTTTCATATCTCGAAGAGCGCCTCGTTTCCGGATGCCTCATTTTAATTTGTGACGGGATAGCTTACTATCACCACGCTGCATCCACTTTGGAGGGCCAAAACCACCACACCCCTTACGGTCAACTCTGGAAAGCCATTCGGGAAGCAAAAAAAAGAGGCTGTACCAAAATGGATTTAGAGGGAATCTTCGACCCGAGATTTAAAGATATGTTTAAAAGATGGCTTAACTTCTCGACCTTTAAACTCAAATGGGGCGGCGAAGTTTTTGAATACCCGGGCTCTTTTACCAAAGCATACAATCCGCTAATCGGACTCCTCTTTAAAATCAACAGGTAATATTAGTTGACCGTCTTTCTGCGGCACGCCGTTAGGCCAGCAGTGGGGCTTAAACTCGCAGTAAGAACAAAAGTCGTAATTGGTTGTGCGCGGGAACTCGAGCTTTCTAATTTTTCCCATAACTTCCTTAATGAGCGCCTTTAGCGCCTCCGTCTCTTCACGGCTAATGACAAAGGAGTGTCTTACGAATTTGCCTTCCCGTCCCTCTACAAAGTCCAACTCTGATTCAACCACATCATAGTTAAAGGACCGGTCCAAATCGGCCAAAATTTTATAAAAGATGAGCTGTCTTTTATATGAAGGATCCTTCTCCTTAGTTTGGCCCTCAACTTCGCTGCGGCTTCTGGGTCTACCGGTTTTGTAGTCTACCACTTTAACCGGTCGCCGGACATTTGGATAAGATTCCACTGGCAGAGGATCGATCCGATCAACCTTGCCGGTTAAGGGTATATCTCCTAAATAAACTTTGGAAAACCCATAACCAAAGAATTTTTCGGTAAAAATTGGCCGCACTAAACTGCCGCGGTAAAACTCGTAATAGGCCTTTAGAATTTTTCTCCCTTTAAGCAAAATGTCTTCGTAATCTTTTTTTGTTAGAATTTCGTTCTGCAAAGCAACCTCGAATTGGTCAATTAAAAACTGCGACTCCGGCAGACGTCCTTCGTCCCGGAACCTGCGCAGCATGAGCTCTAAAGCCCGGTGAACGGCCGAGCCGAAGGACAGGTATTTGTCTTTAGCCCGCGGCGTGCGCAATAGAGTATTAAGTTTAAATTTATAAGGACACTCCAAATAGGTGTTGAGGGCGGTTACTGAAAGTTTAAAATCGCGCAGGACGGTGGTTAAAAAATCTTTCTCGGCAATACTTGTCTGAACTCGGGGAACAATGGCCAGCAAATCCTTAAGTAGCTCCTTAACTTTGTTCTCGTATGGGGAAACATCTATCAACCGGAAGTTGTTATTCCCAATTTCGGTAATAAACTGCGAGGGGAAAGTTTCGCGCAAAGCCGAATCGCCTGGATAATTGTCGGCATAAGTAATAAAGACTTTATGGCGGGCCCGGGTTAAGGCTACATAAAAAAGACGGCGCTCGTCCTCATTGACACTATCCGATTCAATGGGCCCTGATCTTTTGGGCCCAAAGGCATTACTGTCGACAGATGCCAAAAGATTTGACGGTAGTTTAATAAGCTCGCGCGTCTTATTGTTGCCGAACTTTCCGTCTAAGCACTTAACAATAAACACGTAATCAAACTCCAGTCCTTTGGCGCCATGGGCAGTGGTCAGAACAACGCTCTCCGTTTTAATTTCCAAGTCTTCTTCGGAAACGGAGATTCCAGCCTCCCGCAAGACCCTTAAGTCCTCAAAAAATTTTTCCAAATTAAGCGTGTGATCGAAGGAGTTAAGCCTTTTGATTTCAGTAAAAAGCGAATTAAGACGGTTAAGTTTTTCTACGCTGTCCGGCAGACCCAAAACCCATTCCAAAAAACCGCTCTCATTAACCACTTTTTCAAAAAGCGCCGTGAGGGTCAGGTTGGCGCCGTCTTTCTGCCACTCTAAAAGTTTGTTGACAAAAGTAATAAAGGACCTCGGGCTCCTCACTATCTTGCCTTTCTCAAAATCGGCGTGGAGCACAGCCTCAATAAAGTTGACCTTAAGGTCGCTAGAAAATCGCGCCAGTTTTAAGGTATCCAAATAATCCAAACCGAATCTTTGGGCAACAAACTCGTAATTAAAAACGGTAAATAGATCCAAATCTTCTTCGCGAACCCGGATTTTAAGAATTAACTCCAAAAGCCTTAGAATTTTATCTAAATCGTAATCTTTGAGTACGTTCTCCCCCGCCCGAAGATTATAGTTAATCTTAAGCCTAGATAATGTATCGGCTAACCCTTGGGCGTCGGCGTTGTGCCGGTAAATTACGGCAATCTGCGACGGGCGGGCGCCGCCGTCAATAAGCTCCTTTATTTTTTGGCCCACAAAAAAACTTTCGGTGATGCCTGAACTAAAGTGGGCCACCTCAACACCGATTTCACGTCGGGCCGATTTTAACTTTTTTCCGCCGTGAACAAATACAAGCTGGCGTTCAATACCTTTAATATAATTGGAAAGCCTTATCCGATTATGGCTAATGAGTGTGTAAGCGGCATCCAAAATTTCTTGCTGACTACGATAATTTTGTCTTAAGGTAATCACCCGAGCCTTGGGGTAAAGTCGACGAAAAAGAAGAATGTTTTCCAGGGAAGCTCCCTGAAACCGGTAAACGGACTGTTCATCGTCACCGACGGCAAAGATGTTGGCATCATTGCCCCAGAATTTACCCAAAAAACTAACCACTTTATTTTGCGGCGAATTGGTATCCTGAAACTCATCCAACAAAATATACTGAAAACGCTCCTGGTAGCGGCGCAAAAAAGTCTCATCTTGCTCAAAAGCCTCAACCACGAGATTAATCATATCCTCAAAATCGTAGCGAGACTTCTCCGCAATTTTCTCCTGATATCTCTTATAAACCTGCAGGAGTTCGAGATTCTTCTGCAGATCTCTCTTCTCAAACCCGTCGTCCAACACTATCTTAGATTCAGAATGCTTAGTTATGATTCCGATTTCCGAACTCTGAATTCTGATTCTCTTTAAGACCTCGTCAAAGTCATCCGGGGAAATCCCTTCCCGCTTCAAATCCTGAATACTTTTAATAAGCGCTCGGACATAGTAATACCTTGAGCCGAACGGCTTTAAGGATTCAAACCGGCCTTCGTCCAAAATCTGCCTGAATATTTGTACGCGTTCCAGTTCGGAGAGAGGCTCTAAGTCTTCGCGAACAATAAACTTCTCGGGGTTCTCCTGAATCAGCTCACTGCAAAAGGAATGGAAGGTATGAACACCAACGTAGTAAGCTTCCGCGCCGATGAGGGAAACGAGACGTTCGCGCATGGCCTTGACTCCGGATTCGGTAAAAGTAAGGGCCAAAACAGCCGAGGCCGGCACGTCAGTTTTTAGGAGAATGTTGGCAATTCGGGCGGCCAAAACCTGCGTCTTGCCCGTCCCCGGGCCGGCCACAACCAGGACCGGCCCTTCGATAGTATCTACGGCCTCTCTTTGAGCCGGATTAAGGCTTTTATAAACTTTTTCAAAATCTTTTGAGGTTTTTTTCCTTTCCGACTCGGAAACCATAATTAGTGAATTCTTCGGATTATTCCAAAAGGTCGGTCTGCTTTGGTTCGGCAAGCTGAATTGAGGATATTTTTCCTTCCAGACGGGAAAAGGAGGAAGCGGATTCGTCGGCGGCGTTCTTAGCGTTGGTAATGTGTTTAACGGTCAGCCTAAGGTCGTCGCTAAATTTTCCGGCTTCAATCCTTATGGCCTTCAGCGAGCTTAAAATCTGATTAACCTCACGGGCCACCTGCTGCCTCTCAAAACCAAAAAGAATCACTTTAAGATACTGGGTGAACATGCTGGGCGAGGCAATAACCACGTTCTTTTGATAAGCATAGTCGACCAAGTCGTGGAAATTGTTGACAATTTCATAGACGACCGGCTCGGAGGGCACATACATAATGGCCCGATCCATGGTCCCTTCCTCCGGCAGTATATATTTGCGGGCAACGGCATCAATATGACCTTTTACGTCTTTTACGAATTCCTTGCCCGACTTTTCACGCTCAAGAGGTTCCACGCAGGATAAATATCGTTTGAAGGTGTCCATGGGAAACTTGGAATCCACCGGCACGTTGCCGTCGGCAGTCACAATTAAGGCGTCAACCTTTTCGCCGCTCCTAAATGTGTGCTGGAGCTTAACCGATTCAACGGGGAAATGCTGCTTTAGCAAATCGTATAAAATCTGTTCTCCAATGTTGCCGCGCAGTTTCGGCGCCTGCAGAAGCTGGTGCAAATCCTTAAGATAGACGCTGGCCTCCTCCATGGCTCCCAAATTCTTTTGCACACCGCCGATTACTTCAGCCGCCTTGTCCAGACGCTCATTGAGCTGTTTGGTGTTTTCCTGAAGGGTTTTGGAAACATCGGCCGTGCTCGCCCGCAGACTCTCATTAACAGTCTTGGCCAAAGCGTCGAGAACCGTTTGGGTGTTGCGGGCCGAGTTCTCCTGGCTCTGCTGTGTGGATTTAAGCCACTCGAGAAGCATTTTCCGGCTCTCTTTTTCCGCCTCCGACCCGGCTAATTCCCTGAATTTACGGTTGGTAAGGTAAATCAAAAGGGCAAAGCCGGCCACGATAAGAAGAGCTAAAAACAGATTAAAAGACATACTCCCATTTTAAAACAAATTAAGGCTAAAATATATGTATGCCACGTTTTCTTTTGACTTTTATATTTCTCTTCGCCGCTTCGGCAACAGGACTTATGTGGGAAATCCTGACGACCGCTCCGAGCAAAACCAGCCTAATTATTTTCTTTATTCTCCTATTTATCTTAGTTTTAAGCTTACTCTCTCTCGTCTTTTACGCAGTCGCCGCCCTCCGGGTGCGCGAGCCGCTCAACCGACGGACCCGGTTTCGGGAAGACCTTAAGGCCTCGGTCCTCCTCTCCCTGCTCGTGGTCGTAACCGGTATTCTTAAAGTTTCCATGGCGCTAAACCCAGTTAACTTTTTACTGCTGACGCTAATTCTCGTTGTTCTTTTCCTCTACCTCAAGCGATAATTTGCTAAAATCAAGCTATGACCAAAAAGAAATATCTAATTACCACGGCCATCGACTATACCAACGATGTTATTCACTTAGGCCACGCTTATCAAAAGGTGCTAGCCGATGCCCTGGCCCGTTTTTTTAGGCTCTCGGGGCACAAAGTTTATTTTGTAACCGGCACCGACGAGCACGGCGGTAATGTGGAAAAAGCCGCCAAGAAAAACAACCGGACGCCCAAATCCTGGTGCGATGAGATTTCAAAAAAAGATCGGGAAGAGCTGGATATCTTAAAAATCGGCTACGACCGGTTTATTCGCACCACCGACGCCGACCACGAAGAAACCTCGCTTTGGTTTTACCAAAAAGTTTTGGAAAACGGGGACATTTATCAAGGCGAGTACAGCGGTTTTTACTGCGATGCCTGCGAAGCCTACAAAACCGTGAGCGAACTTAAGGACGGACGCTGTGAATTTCACCCGAACCTGGAGCTAAAAAGAGTTATTGAAAAAAATTATTTTTTCCGCTGGTCCCGCTATGCCGATTTCCTAAAAGAGTACATCAAAGAAAATCCGCGTTTTATAATTCCCGAAACGCGACGCCGCGAAATGCTTTCGTTTTTGGGAAGCGGTCTTGAGGATATTCCGGTAACCAGGCAAAACATTGAGTGGGGATTTAAAGCGCCCAACGACCCGCGCCAAACAATCTATGTGTGGTTCGACGCACTGATTAATTACTATACCGCCGCCAAAAAGACGGGTTTCTGGGATGAAAACACCTTTATTATCCATGTTTTAGGCAAAGATAACACCCGATGGCACACTCTTTTGTGGCCGGCCATGCTGAAGTCGGCGGGGCTAAGACTGCCGGATACCACCCTTAACCATGGTTTTTTAACACTTGAGGGCAAAAAAATCAGCAAGACTTTGGGCAACATTATTCGACCGAGCGAGCTTGTGACAAAGTATGGAACCGACGCCGTGCGCTACTACCTCCTTCGCTTTGGCCCACTCTTTGACGACGCAGACATTTCCGTAAAAAGATTGGAAGAGGTTTACAATTCCGATTTGGCCAACAACTTAGGCAACCTTACTTCCCGCACGGCCAAGCTTTGCGAAAATTCCGCCGCCGAGTTTGCTCTTGCCAAAAAGCCGGGGAAATTTCACCCCGCCGTCATAGCACCCTTAAAAAACTTTCGGGTGGACATGGCCCTCGCCGGACTCTTTGAAACTAAAATTAAAGAAACCAACGAATACATTGACCGGGAAAGACCGTGGACAAAATCGGGTGATGAGCTAAACAAAATTCTAAACCGACTCGTGGAAAACATTCGGGAAATTGCCTTCAACCTCGAGCCTTTTCTGCCGGATTCCGCCGCAAAAATCAGAGAACAATTTAAAGGACCGAAAATTAAACCGGACAAACCGTTGTTTCCGAGAATCAGTTAGGTCCGAAGGCATGAGGCCTGAAGTGGAGGTATTGAAGTTAGACTCTCTGGATCTCCTTGAACTTGAAACTCTTGACTACTTGAAATCAAGACAGCGAGACGTCAAGTTCCGGATATCTACCTTCCAACTTCAAGTAAATACCCACGCTACACAACTTCTACCCTGCCGACCTATTGCCTTCTGACCTTACTTAATTATGAGTTGGCAAATTTTAATTGCCGTAAGCGTTGTCACCTACTCCGTGGCTGTCCTTTTTCAGAGAGTTCTTCTACGCGGGGAAAACAGCCATCCCGTGGCCTTCGCCATTTTTTTCCAAGTAATTGTGGGGCTTATGGTTGGTCTTCTCGGTCTACTGTTTCTGGGAATGAGACTGCCGGCCAATTACACGATTTGGAAAAACCTGTTGCTTTCGGTGGCCCTCTACACCCCTTACAACATCTTCGTTTACAAAGCTTTAAAGGCCCTCGAGGCCTCAAAATTTACCGTCGTTCTTTCCTCCCGGGTTCTCTTTACGGCTCTGGCCTCAACCGTTTTTCTCAATGAATCTTTAAGTTCCAGGCAGATTCTTGGCTCCGCTTTAATTCTTTCGGCTGTGGTTCTGGTTAATCTTAAACGCGGACTTTTCTCCCTTGGTCGAGGCGAGGGGCTCACCATTCTGGCGGCGATTTTTTTAGGTTTAGCCAACACCAATGACCGATTTATTCTTAAATCTACTGACCTCTACGCCTACACGGCCTTCGCCTTTCTGGCCCCGGCCCTGGTAATGTCGTTAATTTACCCACGGGAAATTAAATTCCTACAGCCGTTTTTTAAACCAAAGGAATTTCTGACCATGTTGTTCTTAGGCTTAATTTTTACCATCGCCTCTCTGACCTTCTTTGGTGCGCTAAAGGTCGGCCACAACTCCTCACAAATAATTGTAGTTAACTTAACTAATGTTATTCTTACGGTTATTCTGGCCTTAATCTTTCTTAAAGAGACGGGCCATTGGCTAAGAAAGCTACTTGGCGCCTTTGTTGCCTTTGCCGGACTGATTCTGGTTGGCTAACTTCTGTTACCCTATCGCACCTATCCCGCTCTGCGGGGCGAAAGTGTGGATATAAGGAATCGCGGCAAGACAGCCGGTATTGACAGACAAACAGCAATCGTTGTAGATTAATAACCAATGATTAAGAACGCATTCGAAGAAAATCTAAACAGCTGGCACTACTATTGCACAAACCCCCTCACGGCGGGAGGTTTTCTTGTTGTCAATTAGTGGCTAGTTGATAAATTTCAAGGAACAAAACCCCGCCAGGCGGGGTTTTTTTGTGTTCCCAAAAGCACCAGAAAAAAAAATAGAAAGGGGGCGATTGCAGAGACGGAAAACTTATAAGACACTCAGCAATTCGGGTTACTTGAGATCAAACCAAAACGTTGGGGGTAGAAAGGATCCGGGTTAAGGATTAACTCTTTCTACCCCTGCCGTAATCCTAACAAAACGAAAGGAGAGTTAAAAATGGACGCGCTCTATGTGACCACGGCCGGGGACGAGTTTGGCAAGACCGCTCTCAAAGTTCTCAAAAATTTAGGCTGCCGAACAAAAGTTTTAGGCAGGAAGGAGTCAGCACCGGAAGGTTCGGTAGCCGTTTTTACGGCCATCAGAAAACCGCACGAGAAGCGACCCCGCTACCTGCGCTGCTCTTCCGTCCGACTAAATGATCGGGTTCCGGAGTGGGCCAAAACAACACCACTTCAAGTCGGTGTTTTCACCACCACCGACAGAAAATCCCGAAGCGGAAAAGGCACTTTCGCCAGCGCCTTGGCAACGCTTGACCTTATGTATAAAACCTGGGATTGGACATCGGGTAACCCCATACCCTGGGCAGATGTAAACAGAGATAAAAACTTCAAGACGGGTTCTATACAACTGGAAAGAGACCTCTCCTGGAGGAACAGTCCAGCATCGGTAAATCTTATTCAACGCTCCAGGCAGGATTTTACTACCTGCCAAAGAGTTGAGGAGCAGCTGCGAAAAGAGGGAGGCTACTTTGTGGGCGACCCAACCCAAGCCCTGCAAATAAGCCCGGACTTTTTCCTCGTTTCGACAGCCGAACTGGAAACGGCTCAAAGGAACTTGGAATTAATTCCCGAGTTCTGGAAAGAGGCTTTACATCTATACTACGACGCCATCGCTAGCAAAGATCGCAACCTTGAATGGCTGGCAAAAAGCGTGGAAGGACCAATAAATGCGGAACAGTTAAAATGGCAACGACTCGTGGCCAGAGCCTTGCCCAAAACCCTGCCGCTATTTGCCCGGGCCGATCTTTCCAGCCTCTATCACCTGGTGGAAATTCAGGAAAGAATCGGCGGGCTAGGCCTCGTGGAAAGCTGGCTTATGGCCATTCGCCAGGTTGCCGGAACTAAAAACGTAATCGGCGATGCTCAGGGATTTGCTCCGTCTTTCGCTGAGAGCGTCAAAATGGCAGTCGGAAAAGAAAGTCCTGTCGTCGCTCTTATCTGCCCAGAGGGCTACCAGGAAGAGCAGGGATTCCTTGCGCAGAAGCTTCGAAGCGAAGGTCTTAGCGCTTCGGTTGTCAGTAAAGAGACCATGGAGCAGGAGCTAGAACGTCGAAAGGGTTTCCTTTACCTAAAACGGACCGGAGTCAGAATTGACTTTTTGTATCGGCGGGAAATTAATGCCGCTTCCATGGCGCTGACAGAAATCGGGCGGGGAATTATGAAAGTGGTTCTGGACGGAAA
Source organism: Patescibacteria group bacterium (assembly GCA_023474425.1). Taxonomy (GTDB): domain Bacteria; phylum Patescibacteriota; class WWE3; order JAMCXX01; family JAMCXX01; genus JAMCXX01. The sequence continues at coordinate 151,180 of JAMCXX010000002.1, forward strand.
CATCACCGTCGAGCCTCCGCTCAATATGATCTTTGATTGCAAAACGCCCATGGCCTGGGTCCATGACCACCGCCTTAAAAGCTACTTTTCCGAAAGCATCCGGGCGGCAATTACGCCAACGGCTCTGCTTCCGGAAGATATCTTTACCGATTTCAACCTCGCCGGGCGAACCTTAACAGCTAATGACCTAACCGGACACCCGTACGTCGTCAAATACGGCGGCGAAAACATAAAGTACGGATTTGGCGGACGAGCCGTTTACAACACTAAAGATAACGCCGACGGCGTTAACGAAGGGCTGGAGCAAGTACGGTTGGGCCACCCCTGGGTGATTCAGGCAATGGACGAAACGAACTACACTGTTCGCCAATGGGACCGGAATTCAGGCAAAATTGAGTTCAAACACGGCGCGGGAAGACTCATGTTTCACTTGGTACTCGAACAGAGCGAAAAAGGAACCCGGATTGTCACAGCCTGCACCCAAATTCGACCCAACCACTGGAAAGCAATTGGTTGCGCCGAGGCGGTTTTTCAGGATATGAGACTAAAGGAGAGAGGTTAACAACACAGCGGGGTCTTGGCACCCATAGGCAACCAAGACCCCAATTTTCATCCAACCGACTAATAAGATATTGAAAACCTATGACTAAAAGAATTCTTAGACAGAAAAACTTAACTATCGAAAATAACGGGCTGTCTAGTCTGTCTGTTAACGTATTCATCACTGGGCAAGGCTCACCTAAGATTGCCGTTATCAACGGCCTCCACGGTCTGGAAAGAACCGGCGCCTATCTTATGCCAAAACTTCTCGGGGAACTAAAACTTAAAAGTGGCACGGTTGCTTTTATTCCATTTGCCAATCCAAGCTCAGCGGAAAGAAACACTAGATTGACACCGGAAGACAACCAGGACCTAAACCGTATCTTTCCCGGCAACAAAAACGGCACGTTGTCTTTTCGTCTGGCTGCGGCTCTTTTTGATTATCTAAAAGATTTCGACGTGGTGATCGACATACACACCTTTCCCAAAATGGATATGCCAATTATTGGAGTTTTCTTTGCGAATATAGAAAACGGCTTAAGGCAAAAACTGCTATACGTCCTTAAAGCTTTTAACCCCGATTTTATCTGGAAGCTGGATATTGAAAAAGGAGAAACGGCCAAAGCCGGCAGCCTTATTGAGGCCCTCCTGAAAATCGGTGTTTTGGCTTTTTCGGTGGAAACACCGGATGTAGAAATAATAAATGAAAACCAAGAAAGACGGTTCGTAAAAGGCGTGCAAAACCTGATAGAAGTTCTCTTAAAACCCGAATCTTTCAACACGCAGAGGAAAATTCTCATTATTGCACGGCAGCCCTCCCTCGCCACTTCAACCGGCTTCTTTGTTCCCAAAAAGACGATTTTTCAAAAAGTCAAAAAAGGAGAAGTGGTCGGAAAAATAATTAATCTTAACGGATTCGAGACCGAAACCGTTAGAGCTACCGCTGCCGGGCCGATTGTTTTTATTCTTAAGAAAACCTTCGTCTTTACCGGAGAGCGCGTGGCCATTGTGGGCAATATTGTAGAATAGCCTCACCATGATTATCGACACCCACACTCACCTGGACATGAAGGAATTTGACTAGGACACGATCAGAGATAAACTTCCGGCATCTTTTCTTCGTATTCTTTTATCTTTTGGAACACTGACCCCGTAAATTTGTAAACCTCGACTCTTCTTCTTTTCTCGGGTGGAAAGAATCGGTAGTAAGCCAACATTTCTAATTTTCCATCATCGTCAATATCCTTAAATTCAGGTGACTCACGGCTTGAAATGCCATAAAAACCCCAAGTACCAGGCACCTCCGTAGAGACGGGGATCCTAGACAAAACACCGCCGACGAATTTATAAACAATCGTACCGACTGTTTTTCCGGTTATCACTTCCACCACCAATTCTTCCTGACCATCTTTTTCCAAATCAATGGAGTAAGCCGACGACAGCCAACCAGAGAAACTGAACCTTGAATAATTCCTGTCTGCAACTTCCATATCCGTCTTCCAATCAAGTACATCCAAATCACCCGGCCAAGCCGGGGCCTTATAAGACTGAAGGGTTGCCGCCCTTACTAACCCATGATCGTTCAAAAAGATCTTAAAGAGTTTTCTAAGATCGGGGCCGGCGATAGCTCCTTCACCAAGTACACGGGTATCAGAGACGCCAATCGCTTCCTTCCGTGTTACAAAATCTATACGTTCTGAAGCGTCATACGAAATAACGGAAAGAACAAACAGGCCGACGGATAAGAAAAATATTAGCCTCACAGCTTGAGTATGAAACGTATAAATACCTTTGTTTCATTAGGAAGCCCATTAAAGTCCAACGGCACATTTTTAGGTACGTTCCCCATACCGTAATTCCAGGCCGCCAACGTCTTCATTAGCTGCTCTTTGTCACTTTCATATAAACGATGAATCCGGCGAAAATACATGAATCCGGCAGTAATATTCTGGTCAACGTCAAAAATGTCGTTAACTACATAGCCCTCCTTACGAACATTCTCGAGGGCCTCTGACCTCAGCTGGAAAAGTCCTCGAGCTTCCTTGCCCGAAACCGCTCCCGGATTAAACTGGGATTCTTTCTGCACAAGCCTCAACATCATTTCCTCGTCAAAGCCGTACTCTCTGGCCTTGAATCTGATCTTATCTTTAATAATTTCAATTGGTTCCTTTGACGGAATGGGGTTTGAAGTTAAATCGAGGAAAATAATTTCCTCAAGAGTTGGCATTCGATCCGCCCAAAGTTCAACGTAGTGAAGACCGGAAGTAAAGTTCGTTTCAAATTGCCCCCTCTGCTCCTCCCCGAAAAATGAGGCAACGAAATACCAAAGCTTGTGTAGAATACTTCGGTAATTTTTTTGGACGGAGTTGTCAACTACTAACTTGACATCATCGCTGTCAAAAAACCTCCGTTTAAGATTTAAACTCAACGAAAACCCTTTTAGGAGAACCTCAAGGAAAACAAAAGTCAACCAGGGCCGGCGGTCTCCGTCCTCGGCAACCAGGTCAGAAAGGCTAATCTCCTCACCGGGCTCTATTTGCCAAACCTGAGTTTTCTCTAAAGTGGCGGAAATATCTGCCGTTAGGGCAACTCCATGAAGGCCGTTTTTTAAGGGGAGAAAGAAAAATACCGACTTGTTCAAACCGTGTAGTCTTCCACCGGAAAATCCGGCTGGACTGTCAAAGTATCGGGCCTGACCGGAAAGAGATGGAAATTTTTGCTGGTCAATCTCCACCTTTAAATCTTCATCGTCGCTACCACCAATTTGCTTCTCACCTTTAACTCCGGCCCGGATCTCAATTAAGTAAAGAGAAGGAAAATCTGTATAAAAGCTCACCATTTCCAACCCTCTGATTTGCCTTTTGTTTAAATCTTCAAAAATCAATCTCACAAATCAAATTTAACACGGCCGGTTTGCGCTCGCAAGAACATTTTTGGTTTATTTTCGTCTAGGCGCCCCTGCTATAATCAATACATGGTCATCGACACTCACACTCACCTGGACATGAAGGAGTTTGACACAGACCAAGAGGCGGTTATAAAACGGGCCCTTGAAGCTGGGGTGGAAAAAATCATTACTGTGGGAGTAGACCTTGAAAGCAGCCGTGAAGCCCTTAATCTGGCGGCGGAACACTCTAACATCTACGCCGCCGTCGGCATTCAGCCGGAAGAGATCGACCAGTATTTCGACGGGAGCAAAATCAGCACGGATATTCGATCTGAATTAGAAAAATTGGTTAAAAATAAAAAGGTGGTCGCCATTGGCGAAATCGGGCTCGATTATAAGTACATAAGAGAGAAAGTAAAAAGTGATAAGGAAGAATTGATAAATCTGGAAAAAGAAAAACAAAAAGAGATTTTTAGAAGACAACTGGGTTTGGCGGTAACGCTCGCCCTCCCGGCTATTATTCACAGCCGCGATGCTGACGATGATACGTTGACGGAAATATTAAGATATAGAGAAACCAGAAGACTGCGTGGCGTCATTCACTGTTTTACCGGTACTTACCCTTTCGCGCGAAAGGTTCTCGATGCCGGATTCTACGTTTCTCTTTCCGGGATCGTAACATTTCCGAATGCCAAAGAGCTTAGAGAAGTCGTTAAACAAATTCCGCTCGACAAAATTTTGGTTGAAACGGATTCGCCTCTTATTGCTCCGCGGTCTCACCGCGGAGCGCGCAACGAACCGTCCTTCGTGGTAGAGGTTATTAAAGAAATTTCGGAAATTAAAAACCTGACACCGGCCGAGGTGGAAACAGTTACGTCAAAGAACGCCGAAAAGTTATTCCGTTTGTGGTAAAATACGCCAGAGATATGGATAAAATCAGAACTTTCATTGAGCAGGATAATCGCTTCCACCGCGCTCTGGAACTCCTGCCGGGCCTGGTTTCCTGGAACATGATATTATTCCCCTTTTGGGGTTCCTTATTTTTTCCCCAAGCCGTCGCCTTTATAATTCTGGGCTTCGATATTGTCTGGTTCTACCGTTCGGCGGCCATGGGAATTACCTCTGTCTCTTCCTACCTAAAAATTCAGGCGGCCAAGCAGTACGATTTCCTAAATGAGGCCAAAAAGCTGCCAAACTTCCAAAAAGTTTACCACATTCACATGATTGTGAATGTTAACGAACCCCTGCACATTCTGGAGAGAAGTCTGGAAGCACTGGCTAAACAGGATTTTCCCCGTGAGAGAATCGTGGCCGTCCTAGCCATGGAAGAGCGGGAAAAAGACGCCCGGGTTAAGGCCGACTACCTTATTCAGAAATTCAAGGGGAGAATCGGACAAATTTACGCCACCTTTCATAAACTCACACCCGGGGAAGTCATTGGTAAATCCAGCAATGAATCCTACACCTCAAAATGGATTAAGAAAAAACTGGTTGATGGGCTTGGGCTTGACATAAACTTTATAACTATTACCACTTCTGATGCCGACAGCGTTTTGCACCCCAAATACTTTTCCTATCTCACCTTTCTCTTTCTTAAAAGCACAAACCGCTACCGCCGTTTCTGGCAAGGCGCCGTGGTCTTCTACAATAACATTTGGCAAATTCCCTTAGCCTCAAGGGTCCTAAATTCAATTAACACCGTTTGGCAGATGGCCCAGCTTTCCCGGCCAGACCGACTTATAAACTACTCCACCTACTCCTCGAGTCTTAAAATGGTTGATGAGGTTGGCTACTGGGACACCGACGTAATTCCTGAAGACTACCGTATGTTCTTTAAATGCTTCTTTAAACTTCGTGGAGAGGTAGAAGTCGAACCAGTGTTTTTGCCCATTAGCGCCGACGCCGCTCAATCCACCGATACCTGGAAGACCCTCAAAAACCAGTATCTGCAACAACAGCGCTGGGCCTGGGGAGCTTCGGATGACCCCAACTTCATTAAATGGTGGTTAATCTCCCACCAGGTCCCGTTCTTCAAAAAAACACGACGGGTTTTTAAAGTTCTTTCCGACCATCTCTTCTGGCCGGTTAACTGGTTCATGGTCACCATAGGCGCCAACCTACCAATTATTCTTAATCCCAAATTTTCACAGACGGTTTTAGGTCAGAAGCTGCCGCAAATATCTTCCTCTATTCTGACTCTCTGTTTAATTTTCCTTCTGGTTACAATTTATATTGACCTTAAAAGCCGGCCGCCGCGACCGGTCAAGGTTTCTTTCTTCCGTCACCTCTATGAACACTTGGCCTGGCCTTTTTTGCCGATTTTTAGTTTCTTTTTGGGAGCCTTGCCTGGAATTGACGCCCACACCCGACTCTTTTTGGGCAAGTACCTAAGCTACCGCGTCACCGAAAAAGTCTAAAAATGATAAAAGACAGGCTCGCCGCCTCGGCGCTACTTATTAACCTTTATCTGCTCTTTTTGCAAATTTCACTAATTATTTTTAAGTTTCCTTCTCTGCCAGCCGAAATACCCCTTTGGTACACCCGCCCCTGGGGTTCTCCCGAGCTAACCGTCAAAACCTTTATTTTATTGGTTCCCTTAATTTCTCTTCTAATTCTCTTAATCAACACAGCTTTAGCCTCTCGTCTTTCTCAAAAAAAGGAATCAATGACCTCATACAGCCTACACATTTTAACCATCTTCCTGATGTTGACATCAACCGCCGCCGTTTATCGAATCATTATTCTAGAAAGTCTGCCCTCATTTCCCTGGTTTCTTAACCCCACCGTGGTAACGGCTATCGGCGCCGGTTTCCTAATCTCTCTGGGACTCACCTTTCCCACCCTAAAATTGGCCCAGAAATTTGGCTTTATGGATAATCCCAAAACACATAAGCATCCGGCGATGCTTCTCACCCGTTCCGTGGCCCGCGGCGGTGCCCTGCCGATTTTCGCGGCTCTGGCACTAGTCTCATATTTCTCCTTCCCTCTCGATCGGAGGATTGGAGCCATCTTTCTCGCTGGTTTTTTATCGATTCTCGTGGGACTCTTGGACGACAAATACGATCTTAATCCCTACCTGCGTTTCTCCGCCCAAATCGCGGCGACGTTGATTGTAGTAGCCGGCGGGGTAAGAATCGACTACATTAACCACCCGCTGGGCAGCGGCGTTTTGCCACTCACCCGTTGGGTCGTTCCCTTAAGCGGTACTCTATCCCTGCAGCCTCTGGCGTTCTTTTCGGCGGTTATATGGATTCTTTGGACGATGAACATGATCTCCTGGAGCAACGGCGTTGACGGACAGTTTCCTCTTATTGTAAGTGTGGCCGCCGTGGTCATTGGCCTTTTAGGGCTAGGGGACATTAACCAATACCGGGCTTCCATTATGGCTTTCGCCCTGGCCGGCGCTACTTTGGGAACTCTGCCGTTTTCCTGGCACCCCTCAAAAATCCTTTATGGATTCGGTTCCACGGCCATTGGCCTTATTCTGGCCTCTATTTCTATCCTTAACGGCACCAAAGTGGCGACGGCTCTTTTGGTTCTTTTGGTCCCGTCTATTGACGCGGCCTTTGCCATCTTTCGAAGGATTAGAGCCGGTCATTCTCCTTTTTGGGGAGACCGCGCCCATTTTCACCACAAACTTCTGGACTTAGGTTTTAGTCAGCGTCAAATCTCCCTGCTTTACGCGGGTGCCGGAGCTATCCTGGGTCTCATTTCCATTGTTTCTTCCGGGCGGGGCAAACTTTTGGCCATTATTACCGCTTCGGGCCTTTTTATTTTCGTGCTAACCTTAGTTAACTACCGCCAGAGTTCTGTGACCGGCGGGAAGTCAAACGACGATGTTTAAAAAAATAGGCCAAACAATCTGGCAGATTCTTAAATCGGCCCGACCCCGCCAGTGGCTCAAAAATCTGTCTTTATTTGCACCCATTATTTTTAGCGGCCAGTTTTTCGACAAAGGCCCGTTCACTTCGGTTTTCTTAGGCTTTGTTATTTTCTGCCTGGCTTCGTCGGCCGCTTACATGTTCAATGATTTGGTGGACTTACCCAAAGACCGCTCCCACCCCTTTAAAAGATTGCGGCCTCTGGCCTCGGGCAAACTCTCGCCGGCGGTTCTGGTTGTCGCGCTTTTAATCCTGACCGGACTCTCCGCCTCATTAGCCGTGGGGCTACTTAACCGGTTCTTCCTGGCCAATCTTTTGGCCTTTCTTCTTTTGCAGCTTGGCTACAGCTTATTTTTTAGAAGCATTATTATTGCCGATGCTCTGGCCGTAGCTCTGGCTTTTATCTTGCGGGTTTTTGCCGGCTCTTTCGCCAGCCAAACTTCTATTTCCTCATGGCTTATTCTGGCCACTATTGGCGTTTCCCTGCTTCTGGCTTTTGGCAAAAGGCGCAGCGAGAGAACCCTCATGGGCTTGCGCCAAACTCTCCTTAAAGATGTTTTTCAACCCACCCGAGCCACACTGCTTCACTACCCCGACGCGCTTCTGGACAGCATGATTTCCATGTCCGCTTCTTTTGCCATTATTTCCTACTCCCTTTTTTCTTTTCAAATTTCTCCGCGCGGGCCTTCCAAACTTTTAGCAAACCTTTTGCCGCCCACCCTGGCCGCGCCGAAATGGATGATGCTCACTATCCCTTTTGTTATCTATGGAGTAGCCCGCTATCTCTATGTCATCTATGAAAAAAAGGAAGGCGAGTCGCCCGAGCGGGTATTACTTTCCGACTTTCCCCTGCTCTCAACCGTCATCGGCTGGGTTGTGACCACCGTTTTAATTATTTACTTTTTGGGGACGTAAACTCAATTTGTGGGAAATATCGCTACCGTTGCCTCAAGATCTTTTGAAACAGGTGTAGCAGAAGATGTGGACAGACTCTTAAAAAGAAGGCTTAAACCGGCTGACTGGCCATCCTTCAAAACCGTTTCCGCCAGTTTAAAATCCGGGCCAAAAAAAGCCTCGGCCGAAAATGAAGCCTGCTTCGGACGTAATTCCAAAACAGCGGTTCTAAATGTCTGCTTCCGGCCAGTATTGTTGGTGAAATCGGCCAAGTCGGCGTAATAGGTATTCTGCCCCAAAGCTGCCGGCAAGGTAAAGCGAAAAATCCGGGCCGAATTAACCGCCCGGGTTTTGGCTCCCAAAACGTCAGGGGTGGGCGAAGATACCCGAAAGAGAAAATTTGGCAAAAAGGCGGCCGAAGAAACAAGCAACATAAAAAGGAGAATTAAATAGGAATTAACAATCAGATTTTTCATATTTCAACCGTAAACAGCGCTTTGGTTTCTTCTTTTTCGATTCTAACTTCGCGTTCAAAATCCAAAATCACCAAAACGGTTAGAGCCGTCAAAGAAAGAATTGCCGTCACGGCAATAAAGACAGAAGTCAGACCAAAAATTGCCTGAACAATAAAGGCCAAAGTTACCACAAAAGCCAAGGCGAGCCAGACGGCCGCCTGGTGAAAAAGGTCAAAGGAGGTAGAAACGATAAAATCTAGATTTGATTCCAAAAGCTTTACCTGAATGGCAGGGCGCAGATGGCTCGAGTGGAAAAAATAGAGGCGAACCAGGACAATTGCGGCTCCGGACAAAACAACCAAACCTAAAAAAATGTTGGAAAAGTTGTTGGCCAAAACTAACCCGTAAAGGTTGCCAAAAACTAGGGCGCCGCGGTTAATTGTTAGGGAAACACCTAAAAATCTGGCGGCCAGAATTAGTGATGTAACTTTCGCGCAGAAAACCAGAACGGCCGGTAAAACAGTCTCGTCCAGAAGTTTTACAACAAAGGCAGACATACACTCGTTAAATCTCAAATTCGAATATCGGAATTCGAAATCCCGTCTCATTATTAGTATACTTTAATTCGTCTGCTAACATCAAATATTTTATGGTTAAAATTACTCCGCAAAAGATTGACTCGGCTTTAGAGATAACTTCCTATATTACTTTTTTTGCTACCCCGCTGACTTTTGTTTTTATAACCCACGAGCTATTTGAATTTCCCAAAATGATTTTAATCTATTTTTTTTCGGTGCTTCTTTTGTATTTCTACTTTCTAAAACCGGGTCGAGGCATTGGCCAAAAAGTCCCATATGGTCTACCTTTCCTCGGACTCCTTTTGGCAACTTTCATTTCCTATGTTTTCTCTCAAAACCGTTATACCTCTCTTTTTGGCTATTACTCCCGTTTTAATGGCGGGCTTTTGTCTCTCTTAGCCTTCGCCGCCGTCTATTTAGTTCTTTCCCAAAAACTAACCTACCGGCGGGCCAAGAACATAATTGGCGCCGTCTTCTTCTCGGGGTTTGTTGTCTCTATTTATGCAATTTTACAAAACTTCGGTATCGACAAGAATTTCTGGGTTCAGGACAGCCAAGCCCGGGCTTTTTCCACCCTGGGTCAGCCCAATTGGCTGGCCGCCTACCTTCTGGCCATTCTCCCTATTCCTGTCTATTTCTACCTGACTACGCCGTCAAAGCAGCTTTTTAGGAAAATATTTTTTTTAGTTTCAACCTCCGTTTATTACTTTGGCTTTTGGTCAACTTTCTCGCTTTCCGGATTTTTGGGACTCTTGACTTTTATTTTTCTCTTCCTTTTCAAAAAGCGCCGACTGGCCGCCGAAAAAAGCCGTGATTTGGCAATTCTATCGGTTCTCTGCCTCTTAATCTCCGTTGCCCGTCCGGGAATTTTCGGCGCTAAAGTTAAAAGCTTAATGCAAATTATGGAGCCGCATTTAACTTTTAACTATCCTGTTTTTGCTGCCGCTCAAAACACGTCCACTGGCCCGAGCGCCCCCACTACCTCATCCATTGATACCGGCGACATCCGCTTAGACGTCTGGCGAGGGGCTCTAAACCTTTGGGAAAGTAACCCCAAAGTTTTTATCCTCGGCACCGGCCCGGAAACGTTTGCCTACGCCTTTTTGCCCTTCCGCCCGGCTTCCCTTAACTTCACCACCGAGTGGGATTTTCTCTACAACAAAGCCCACAACTATTATTTAGATATTTTAAGCGGTACCGGACTCTTGGGTTTTTTTGCCTATTGCTGGTTCTCCTTCTCCGTTATTAAAAGGCAGTGGTCAACCGATACCAAAACATTAAACCTTGCCGACCTGCTTTTCTATGGTTGGTTTACCATCCTGGTCACCAATTTTTTTGGTTGGCCAACCGTTTCTCTTTCCCTAATTTTCTTTAGCTTCCCGCTTTTTATGATTCATCTAAAACAACACGGGGAGGAAAAGTGGCAGGATGAAAATAATACGGCTTCCCCGAAGGCAGTTAAAACTCTGGTTCTCACGGCGGTCCTAATTTTTGTCTTTTTTAAAATCGCCAACTTATTTTTGGCCGACGTTTCCTACAGTCGCGGGCTGTCCCTTTCCCAAGCCGGTGACTACACAGGCGCCGCGAATTCTCTTATTTCGGCTGTTAATCTTAACTATTTTGAACCGGCTTACCACCGAGATTTTTCTCTGACTCTGGCCCAAAAATCACTGCTTGAGACGGGGCAAACGCAAATTGACGACCTAAACGCCGCTGTCGGGGAAGCGGAAACCGCCTATAATCTAAACCCGCAGAATTCTCTGACTTTAAAAACTCTTGTCCGAACCTACTTCATTATTTCCCAACTCGCCCCGCAATACACCGAAAAAGTTTATGAACTTCTCCAAGCGGTTATTAAGCTCTCACCCACGCAACCCCAATCCTATTACGACGCCGCCCTGATTGATTTTTACTTAAACAAAAAGACAGAAGCTCTAAATCTTACTCAAAAAGCCCTAAGCCTTAAACCAAACTACACGGAGGCAAAGGACTTACTGAATAAGTTAGAAAAGAAAGACTAGAGGTACAATTTTAATCCCACCAAAAAAAGTATCGTGGAGAGAATTACCGGGGTAATAACCGGCCCAAACCACGGCGCCGGCAGCAAAAAATAAACATCGGTATTCCAAAGACTTTGCGGCCAGCCGGAAAAAATCCTCAAAAAAACATAGTAAAAAAGGTCCCAGAGCGAAAAAACAATCAAAAAGGCGCCAATCCTACGGACCAAACTCCTGGCGGCCAAAAGAGAAACAGACAAGATCATCAAAAGGGTGGCCGCTTCACGGGCAAGCTCAATAGAATTGACCGCGGGCGGCTGAAGAACGGAAGTTTTAGCGGAGCCGAAGGCAATAAAACCCAAATTAAGAACAATCGGGTAAGTCTTTTGGGGAAAATTAGGGCCGACCAAAATTCTTAAATAAGAAACGGTGGCCGCTTCTATAACAGCAAAAGTCAGACCAAAAACAAACAGGAACAAAATTTTTGTTTTCATTGCAAGTGCATTTAAAAATATGGAACTTAAAAAACGCTGAATTACAGCTTTTTGGCGTATGTCGAAGAAATATAACCCACCGTTCCGTCAGGCAACTGAATCTTGTAGAAACTTCCATCTTCGCTAAGGAGAGTTGGGGTATCGCCTACATTTACCCGGCCAATTTCGGCCGTGGTAATGGACGGCCCCTGCCGGACTTTAAGATAACCGAGACCGGTGGGCAAGACCTGTACCTTGGCGACTTGGGGCAATAACTTTTGGGCCAAACTTGACAGGGCCTGGCTGGCCGCTGCCGTCAACCCCTGGTCGGAAACGCGCCCTAAGTATCCGATCTTAACCGAATTTTGGTCGCTGACCGTGGGCAGGCTGACTTTAGTGCCGGCCTTGTCGAAGGTAAAACCCTGGTCGTCAATAAAAAAATCGTATGGAGAGGCTGAGGGACTTGAATCTTTGTCCATGGAAGCGGCGTAAAAAACAACGCCTTTAGCCCAAGCCGAAGTGTCGGCGTAGAGAGCCGGATTATCAGTAGAGAGGTCATAAATATTAAAACGAGCCTCTGAAGGAAAGCTGATTTTTCCGCCGCCGGAGACGTAAGGCAGAATAAAGAGGTTAACTTTGATGTTTAATTTGTAGCTGGGCTGCACATGAAATTTGACTGTGTGAGAACGATAGCCGTCTTTGCTTAAGGTTAGAGTATGGTTTCCCACGGCGACACCTTTATAGGAGAGCGGCGTTTGACCGATGCGGGTATTGTCTAACTGCACATCTACACCATCGGGGCTGGAAATAACTAGCAAAGACCCGGTATCGGATGAGGGAGTAAGCCAAATAAATTCGCCCTCGGAAAAAGCTTCGCTGGGACCCAACGAATAGTTAACTACGGTTAAGGCCCCACCGGTAAGTGTAATACGCGCTTTGTAGCTGTTATCGGCCTGAGAAAGGGTAAGGTCGGCATCCCCAGGCTTAAGCGAATCCGAAAAATAAGAGGTCTTCCCCAAAATCTCGCCGTTTAATGCAACGTTTAGGCTGCCAATTGCGGAATTAACCGAAAGAGCCGCCTTACCTCCGGGGCGAAAAAGAAAACGGCTGAAGAGAAAGTAGGAAACAAGAGAAACCGCGAATGAGGCCAGGATAATAATAAAGACCCTCCTAAAAGTCATATTCAAATGTTACAAAAAAAGACCCCGTATGACAAGAAATTACGGCGCTAAGTCAAATGTGGGATAATTAACCCGTAATGAAAAAAATATTTTTTTCGGTCGGTCGGCTTACAGAAAAGCTAAGCGAGCAGGTTTTATTTCGACTCCATCTGCTTAAAGAGTTTCCCATTTTACCGCGACAACGGCAAATTCAGGTGGTGGGAATATTTTTTGCCGCTCTCTCTTTGGTAATAACCGCAGCCGGATTGACAATCAAATCACTGTCCGGACCAAATTTAAAATCACCCCTGGCCGAAGGGCAAAATCAGGAAATCGCCGTCACCCGCATGGCTCCAAGCGACCCTTCGCCTTTTTTTAGGATGAGCGGGAAAATCTTGGGTTTTTCTGATCTCAAAATTCCTAAACACAAAAACCTGCAATACGAAGTTTTCGGCTATCTGCCTTGGTGGAGTTTCGACAAAATACAGTACCTGCATCTCGATCTCCTTTCCACCATTGCTTACTTTGGTTTGGAAATTGACCCGCAGAAGGGAGGTTTTTTGCAAAACTGGGCCTACTGGGATTTTTGGAACAGTCCGGAACTTAAGGACCTTATTGACCGTTCGAGAAAATCCGGCACCAACGTGGTCTTAACCATTAAACTTTTCGATAACGACCCCATTGAAACCTTTCTTAGGTGCAGCGCCTGCCGGCAAAAAACCGTGAGCGAAACGGTTGCGCAAATTAGGGAAAAAGGCGTCCAGGGAGTCAACGTGGATTTTGAATATTACGGCAGCCCGGACAACGAAACGACTATCCGCTTTGCCCAGTTTATGCGGGACCTGGCCGATGCCGTCCACAAGGAAATCAAGGGCTCAACCGTGTCTATGGCCGTTTACGCCACTTCGGCCCGCGAGGAGCGCATTCATGACATAGCCGTGGTGGGACAATTTATTGATTATGTGGTCATTATGGGCTACGACTTTTTCCGCCCCGCCTCCACCAACGCCGGGCCCATCTCTCCCTTAACGGGAGTGGAAAAATACGGCTTTGATTTGGAAACCTCGGTCAAGGATTTCTTAGCCAAAATTCCGGCGGAAAAAATTGTTTTGGGCGTTCCCTACTACGGCTATGATTGGCCGGTGGAAAGCAACAGCCCCAACGCTAAAGTCCTGCCCTACGACGACCAAAACGGAACGGTGGGCCTGGCCTACTATGCCAACGTGGCCGAAAATCCCAAAATCGGTATTAACAACTCCGGTTGGGATTCGATTGCCCAAGTTCCATTTTATTCCTACTTCAATAATGACACTAAAGTCTGGCACGAGGTTTACTACGAAAATGCCGCCTCTCTTTCGCTTAAGTATGATTTTATAAAAAGCATGAAAATTAGGGGTGTGGGCATTTGGGCTTTGGGATTTGACGGCGACCGAAACGAGCTTTGGGATCTGCTCGAAAAAAAATTTACAAGGCTTTAACTCTTTGTCATTATCATCTGACAGCTTGACGGAGAAACAATCCGCTTCGCCACTTGGGTGAATCGATTTAGGCCGGACTCTCCACGATGACAGACTTATTGTCATTGCGAACGAAGTGAAGCAATCTCGTTCACCAGGAAATCTCTATGAACAGGCGGTATTATGTGTATATTCTAACCAACATTAACCATACAGTTCTATATACAGGTGTAACTGGGAATATCGAAAAAAGAGTTTATGAGCACAAAAATAAAATCGCTTCGAGCTTTACCTCAAAGTACAACGTGAGTAAACTTGTCTACTTGGAAACTTACAATCGTCCGCAGGAGGCAATTGGAAGAGAAAAACAGATTAAAGCCGGATCTAGGAGAAAGAAAATCGAATTAATTATCACGCTGAATCCTTCATGGAAAGATTTGTCGTCTGGGAACTAGATCGCTTCGGCCGAACACTCGCGATGACGTAGGAAAAATGGCTAAATCAATAGTCCATACCGCCGCCCATCCCACCGGGAGGCATCGCCGGCATATTTTCTTTCTTCTCCGGTAAATCGGCCACTAGAGCTTCCGTGGTGAGTAACATGGCTGCAACAGAAACGGCGTTTTGCAAAGCGGAGCGGGTAACCTTGGCCGGGTCCACAATGCCCGACTTAACCATATCCTCAAATTTAAGCGTCAGCACATCAAAACCGACTTCGTCATTCTTGCCTTCAATCTCCCGCACCACCCAACCGGAGTCCACCCCGGCGTTCTCGGCAATAACCCTTACCGGCTGTTCCAAAGCTTTGTATAGAATTTCCACCCCAACCTTCTCATCACCTTCAAGAGTTAACTTGGTCAAAGCCTTGCGGGCTTTAAGCAGTGCGACCCCGCCGCCGGGAACAATGCCTTCTTCGATGGCCGCTTTGGTGGCATGCACGGCATCATCCACTCTTGCTTTTTTCTCCTTTAGTTCGGTCTCGGTGGCCGCCCCCACGTTAATTACGGCTACTCCGCCCGAGAGTTTAGCCAGCCTTTCCTCAAGTTTTTCCTTATCGTAATCGCTGTCGGTCTCCTCAATCTGCTTTTTAATAATAGCAATTCGGTCGTTTATGGCTTCGCGCGAACCCTGACCGCCCACGATTTCCGTTTCCTCTTTGCGCGCCGTCACCCGATCGGACCGGCCCAAATCCTCAACTTTCACGCTGTCAAGCTTGCGGCCGATTTCTTCGGAAATCACCTGACCTCCGGTAAGAATGGCCAAATCCTGAAGCATTTCCTTGCGGCGGTCGCCAAATCCCGGCGCCTTTACCGCCAAAACATTAAGAACACCCTTGAGCTTGTTGACCACGAGGACCGCCAAGGCTTCGCCATCCACATCGTCGGCAATAATTACCAAATTTTTGGTCACCTTTACCAGCTCTTCGAGCATCTTAAGAATATCGTTAATGGCCGAGATTTTTTGGTCGGTAATTAAAATATAGGGGGACTCTATAACCGCCTCCATGCGGTCGGCGTTGGTCACAAAATAAGCCGAGGCGTAGCCCTTATCTAAAAGCATACCCTCCTTGTGCTCAAGCTCCATCTTTAGGCCTTTGCCTTCCTCAACCGTAATCACCCCGGCGTCGCCCACCTTTTCCAAAGCGTTAGCGATCATCGCTCCAATTTCCTTGTCGGCGGCGGAAATAGAAGCCACCTGTTCCTTTTCTTCTTTGGACTTAATCGGTTTGGCAATTTTCCTAATTTCTTCAACCACAGCCTCCAAACCCTTCTCCAAGCCTCTCTTTAAAATCATGGGATTAGCACCGCTGGTAATGTTTTTAATGCCTTCCTCAATCACCGATTTAGCCAAAAGAGTGGCCGTGGTCGTGCCGTCGCCGGCCACATCGGCCGTCTTACTGGCGGCTTCCTTGACCATCTGAGCTCCCATGTTTTCAAAAGGATCGGGCAATTCAATCTCCTTAGCCACTGTAACCCCGTCATGAATCACACTCGGCGCTCCCCACTTTTTTTCCAATCCCACATTGCGACCCTTAGGGCCTAAAGTTGTGACTACCGCTTTTGCCAGTGCGTCAACACCGGTTTTTAATTTTTTGCGGGCTTCATCGCCGTATAAAAGCTGCTTAGCCATACTTCGCTGCGCTCAGTATAAATTATTCAATAACCGCTAAAATATCGTCGCTTTTGACAATCAAGTATTCTTTACCCTCAACCTTAATTTCGCTGCCGCCCCATTTTTTGTAAAGAATTGTTTGCCCCACCTTAACATCCAAGGGAATTACTTTTCCCTCG
This sequence comes from Patescibacteria group bacterium, assembly GCA_023474425.1. GTDB lineage: Bacteria > Patescibacteriota > WWE3 > JAMCXX01 > JAMCXX01 > JAMCXX01. The sequence continues at coordinate 167,793 of JAMCXX010000002.1, forward strand.
TCGTCCCGCTTGCCCGCGCCCACAGCCAAAACCTTGCCCTGTTGAGGCTTTTCTTTGGCCGTGTCGGGAATCACAATACCGGAAGCGGTGGTCGTTTCTTTTTCTAAAGGCTCGACTAAAATGTTGTCTTCTAAAGGTTTAATCTGGTTCAGCTCCATAAGTAGTAGAAAACAGCCACAAAATTAGATTCCCAAAGACTCCCATGTGGCAGCCATAATATTCTATAACAACCTGTCAAGCCCGGTCAAGGTTGGCTATCTTCCTTTGGTATTCGGAAAGAATTTCTTGACGAAGGGAACCGGGGTGCTGCCAAAGCCGCCCCTCCTCAAATGTTATTCCGGTTAAATCGTAATAGTTGCCTTTTATTTTTTTAACCTGCCAGGCACGGCTTAAGGCTTCCAGTTGGGCAAAAAGTTGTTCAACCATAAATTTGCTTCTAAAAACCGCTCATAAGTTTTTCCGCGATTATATAAAACTCTGACTTGGGCAACTTCGTGTGCTAAAACCAAATCATGCTCCTCTTTGGGCACAGCCAAATTATTTTCATCACACCAGACGTTAATACAAATTGACCGAGAGCTTGGCCTCTTTTTATCGTTACGCTTGCGCCCGACAAACTCTAAAAAAAGAAAAATAATCATACGGCTTAACCAGAGACGATTCCGGGCGGTAACAATCAGGACATCAACATCACCTGATTCTTCGCTGTTAAACATGGCTACGGCTCCGGTTAGCGCGACCATTTTAATCCAAGGCAGTCGGAAAATAATATTTAAATAGGCGGCAACACTTCTAACTTTCTTTTCGGAAATTAAACGCCGGCGCTGACGCTTGTCCACCAGATCCCGCCGCCCCTTAATAAAGTAATAACCCCCAAACCCTTCCAGCTCGTCACGGTTTACTAAGTTGCGTAAAGAGACTTCTACTTCGACAAAAGGCACGGGGATTTTGGCATGTAAGAAACGGGCTATCTCGGCTAGGCTTAGCGGATAGTCAAAAATATCGAAGTAGAGAACGGTTTTTAGAATTTCAGTTTCGGGTCCAAGCATCAGTTTTCTAGAGACGGGTATCCAAGGCGCGATTGACCAAAAAATCTGCCCGTTGATTTTTCTCGCGGGGTATATGACTGAAAGTCACACTCTTAAATTTTTGGCGCAAAACTAAAATACGGGCCGAATAAATTTTGATTCTAGCATCCTTAATTTTGTAAACACCGTTTAACTGACGCACCGCCAGTTCGCTGTCCAAAAAACAGTCAACCGAAGCGGCACCAAGATTTAGAGACTTCTCTAAAGCGGCGATAATCGCTTCGTATTCGGCCATATTGTTGGTCGCCGCCCCGATTGACTTTCCGGTTTCAAAAACCGTTTGTCCTGTTTTATTCTTAATCACAAATCCGATGGCCGCCGGTCCGGGATTGCCGCGGGATCCGCCATCGCTGTATACCAACAAACGATTCTCCATGACAAATTAACTTTCCTTAAAATAAAAAATAACGGCCGAGGCAAGGAACGACAAAAATAGGCCGAGCAGAGCTCCAACTAGTGTATTTATAATAAAACTTGGCGAATGGGTAATAATAAGAGGACTGGAACTAATAAAGGAAACCGTCACGCCGGTATCACCACCTTGGCTTAATTCTCCCGTCAGCTTGGAGACGAAAGCTGACAGAGCGGCCACGACATCCGTAGCCTCCTTTAAATTTTGACTTTTGTAAGCAAAATTAACCAGCTGCGGCGAAAGGCGGCGTATTTTAACGCCGTTTATTTCCGCGCTTAACTGACGGGGGGCCATCGCACGGTTTTCGCTTAGGGCCAAACGCAAAACATCACGGCTGGATAAAGCGCCAAAAAGGCTGTCGGCAAATCTTTCGGCGGCCTGCGAAGAATAATAACCGTCATAGGTATAAAACTGCCGATTTTCCACAGTCGTTTGACGCTTAACAAAAAATGTCTGACTGGCTTCGAAACTTGGTTTTTCGGCCAAAGTTAAAAGAAATCCGGCCAAACCGAAAACCAGAAACATGAACAAAACAAAACGCCAATAGATTTTTAGGAACTTAGACAGACGCGCGCCGGTCATGAACTAAAGGATAATTTTGCTTCCTTTTATTGTCAAATATAGGCATTGTTGACAAGACCCAGCCGAGAATCGAGAATTGGGATAGTTACCTGCCCTATGTACAATCCGCCAAAAATTATACGCAATCCGCAAATGCCTGTGGTCCTCATTGCCGGCGGCGCCGGGTTTTTAGGCTCCCACCTGGCCGAGGCCTTGTTGTCCAAAAACTACCGCGTCGTTGTCGTGGATAATTTGGAAACCGGTAACAAAAACTTTATCGCCCACTTAATCTCCCACCCCCGCTTTTCGTTTCTCGAGCACAACCTTAATTTGGGCCGTCCGGAAAAATTGGAGTCGGTAGACTATGTTGTTCACCTGGCCGGGGAAGAAATTCACCTTAACGAATCGGAAAATGTAAACCTTGATTCCCTGCTTACCAATTCCCTATCCACCTACCATCTGCTCGAACTGGCCAAAGGAAGTAGCGCCAAATTTCTACTCTCCTCATCGCTTAATATATACAAAGGAATTATTTCCTCCGTCGACCTTAAAAATTATTTCGGCGACGACAGTTTAGAGGAACGCCTTTTCTCCTACAATGAGGCCAAGCGCTACGCCGAAAGCCTGGCTTGGGAATACTACAAAAAATACGCCGTCGACGTTCGGGTGGTAAGACTGCCCGAGGTTTACGGACCGCGCATGGACTTCCGCTCAACCTCTAATTTAGGCCGTCTTCTACATGATTTAATATTGGGAAACCATCTGACTGTTTTTGGCGACGGGCTGGACAAAGATTACTATCTCTACGTCAGCGACGCCGTGGAAGGAATACAAAGCGCGCTCATAAAACCCAAGGCCGCCGGAAAGATTTTCACCTTGGCGGAAGCCCACGGTGTAACTCAACTGGAAACCGCTTATATCGTTAAAGCCTTTGGTGCCCCGTCGGCCCAAATCGAGTTTAAGCCATCCGGCAATTCAAGCTTTAATCCAGAGTTGCGGGCCGGAGACCTTAAAAACCTCAAGGAAATCGGATTTAAGCCTAAAGTTAAACTGCGCGAAGGAGTTAAGCTAACCCTTGAATCTTTGGGATTTTCGCCCAAAAATGGGGCGGTCAAGGAAGTTTCGAGTCAAAGCCCCAAACTTCCCAAAATTCCCGAAGGTTTCTTTAACCAGAAAATTAAAAAAGCAAAAGTTATAGTTTCCCCAGACAACCAAACCGGCCTGTGGCACTACATTAAAAACCACAAAAAGATGTCGGCTTTCTACCTTCTGGCGGCGACGGTTGTTTTTTTTCTGCCTTTTGTGGTCGTACCGACTTTAACCTCGGTCTTCAACCTAACCCAAGCCTATTTCAACTTTTTAAAGATCGGTCGTGATCTTAAGAACCTTAATTTCGACGCGGCCGACACAGCCAGTCAAAGCTTATCTCAAAACTTTGCCACGGCCGCCAACTCACTTAGCTCTCTGCCCATTGGTCTAAAAAAACCCTATGTTCACCTTCTCAATGCTTTGGCAGAAACATCTCAGGCGGCTAACAATGTGATTGTGGCCATAAAACCGGAAGTCGGTCTCATTAGCAACCTGAATTCTGTAGCACAGGAAAGCAGCGGCAATACCTACCCTTATTTACAGTCGGAGAATTCCTCTTTTCTTCTGTCGAACGCCTTGGACAATATTTCCCTGGCCGAGGCCGAGCTTAAGGACCCTAGCCTCAACAACCTGCCGGAGGCAGTTAAGAATAAAACCTCATCTTTGAAGGACAACTTGGAGTTGGGCAAGAGCTTAGTGCTGCTTCTTCGAGCCGGGGTTACAGCCTGGCCGGATTTGGCCGGTTATTCTAAGCCGCGTCACTATTTGGTGCTTTTGCAAAACTCCAACGAACTTCGGCCAACCGGAGGTTTCATTGGCGCCATGATTAAACTAACCGTCAACGGCGGCCGGATTTTGCCTCCGGAAGTCGAGGATGTTTACAACCTGGACGGCCTAATTGACTCCCAAAACTTAAATATACCCGCCCCCAAAGTTATTAAGGACAACCTTAGCACTCCTAACCTGCACCTGCGCGATGCCAATTACGATATCTCCTTTCCGAAGAGCGCCGGAACAATCCGGGACCTTTATCAAAAAGTTACCGGTGAGAGCATTGACGGGGTAATTGGCGTGGATCTGGACTTTGTTAAATCTATCATCGGCGTTTTGGGACCAATCTACATTGCCACCTACAACGAAACGGTTGATGCCGGAAATCTTTTTGAGCGGATTCAATTCCACGCCGAGGCCGGCTACTCCCCGGGTTCAAGCTCTAAAAAAACTTTCCTTTCCCTACTTTCGCAAAAAGTTTTTGAGGGGCTTTTAAATCTTAAGAGAGACCAGTATCTAGCCTTGGGTAAAAATCTCTTGACCAATATCGACGAACGCCACCTTTTGGCGGATTTCTTTGTTACGAGCGCCGCCGGCCTTTCCGACTTCAACCTCTCTGGCGAAATTAGAAACAGCGACGGTGACTACCTTATGATCGTGGACACCAATGTGGGCGCCAACAAGGCCAACTACTATATAAATCGATCCATAAATTATGAGGTGGAGCGCGGCAACCGCCAGGGAGAAGTTAACTCCACTCTAAGTATTGCTTACAAACACAACGGTACCTCTCAAGCCTGGCCCGGGGGCACCTACAAAAACTATCTTAGGGTTTTGGTGCCGGCCGGCGCCTCTTTCCTTAAGGCAGAAAAAGTGGACCCAAACGGCAATCAGGAAGATATAACCAGCCGGGTAGTTATTGATGAAGAAGGTAATAAGGAAAGTTTCGGTTTCCTTTTTGAATTACCGCCCGGAAACCAAACGACCGTCGTTTTTCACTATGTCCTGCCGCCGAGCGTCTTTGTTCTCAACGCTTCCAGTTACAACCTTCTTGTCCAGAAACAGCCTGGGACGCAAGCTGACCCAGTAAGAATTAAATTTATACTGCCCTTCTCTGCTAATGTGGAAAGCAGCCTCTCCCAAGGATTTACGAGACAGGGAACCTCCGTAATCTATGAGGGAAATCTAAAGAGGGATTTGGAACTGTCAATACCGTTGAGTGAGAAATAATCAATTAATTTATGACGCAGTTCCCTGTGTAAAAAGCCGGCGGATAATGTCTTCTATAGGCTCTTCCTCAATATTTAAATCCGTCACCTGAAAGTTAGTCAAAAGCTTCACGGCTCTTTCCGAAACCTGCCCCCGGGGAACGTTAACGACCACCCGAGGCGGCTCAAAACTCTCAATCTGCCCCACCTCGCTTAGGGACTGCCTCGATGGAGTCCCGGAGAGATCGGCCACCAGCCTTTTGTGATCGGCAAATTTTTCTATGATTTCCTGAAGCTTTCCGTCAAACATGAGTCTGCCCTTGTCAATGACCACTACCCGCTCGCAAAGCTCCTTAACGTCGTCCATGTAGTGGGAAGTAAGAATTATTGTTGATTTGTAACGCCGGTTGTATTCCCTAATAAAATCCCGCATCTTTTTTTGCATAACTACATCCAAACCAATAGTTGGCTCGTCAAGAAACAAAATTTTGGGACGGTGGATGAGGGCGGCAATTAATTCGCACTTCATACGCTGACCCAAAGAAAGCTTGCGAACCTGAATTTTGAGCACATCGGCCACCTCCAGCATTTCCACGAGTTCCTCGAGAGTATTTTTGTACTGGTCGTCAGGGACCTCGTAAATTTCTTTGTTAAGAATAAAAGTTTCCAGGGGCGGTAAGTCCCACCAGAGCTGATTCTTCTGTCCCATGACCAAGCTAAACTGTTTCTGAAATTCCGGATCGCGCCGGTAAGGGTTGTGTGAAAGAACGGAAACCGAACCGCCAGTTGGGTATAAAAGTCCTGAAAGAACTTTGAGGGTTGTGGTTTTGCCGGCGCCGTTAGGGCCAATAAAACCGACGAGCTCTCCTTCGTCAATTTTAAAAGAAATATCGTCCACCGCTTTGACATCGTAGTACTTGCGATTAACCAAAGATTTAATGGAGCCCCAAAGCCCCGGTTCCTTCTCATGGACCTGGTAATATTTTTTAAGATTGGCAACTTCTATAACGGACATAATCGAAGTATACCCTATCCGCTGGCACTCGAGTAATAACGCAGACTAAAATTCCAGAATTTTACGGCCAAATACAAATTAAGCAGAGCAAAAATCGGCGCCGTAACTAACAAAATTGGGTTAAGCTTTCCCAGTAAAGTTTTGGCAGGCAGGGTTACAAAAAAAGCCAGCGGCACAATATAGGTAAAAATAAACTGGACTTTGGGAGAATAAATATCCAAGGGAATCCGAGTCATCTGCAAAAAGTTTTTGTAGATATCTTCATGATGAATGTTAGTCAGGTAGAAAGTGCTTGTCATAATCATTAGGTAATTGGCCAAAAGGATGACCGCGGCCGCGGCGATCATAAGTAGAAAAGCCGAAAGGTAAACGGGGTTAAACGCCCAGTTAAGGTGTTTAAGGGAATAAGCGATCAGAATTACGGCCAGAAGTATCTGCGAAAGGTCATCAAAATCAAGTTTACTGGCGATTACCTGAAAGAGGCTTCCCACCGGCCGCAAAAGAACTCCGTCAAACGTTCCACGCCGCACATAGCGCGGCAGGCGGTCCAAGCCCTTGCGCACGGTAAACTCAAAAAAACCTTTAATTAAAAGATAAACTCCGAGCAAAGTTAAAAGCTCGTACTGGCTCCAACCGCCAATTTCCCTGGCCCGCAAATAAATAATGTTAAAAAAGATTAGGGTGCTGATAAACGAAAACAGTGTGTTTAAAAGCGACGCCGCAAAATTAAACCGGTATTCCAAATCGGTCATGTATGCCCGGCTTATGGAAAGCCAATAAATTTTTAAATATCTTTTTAAGCTCTTCATGCTCTTAATTCCTATTCGATAAGATTCGCTACCACCAACGGGTTCGTTAATCTAAACGCCGACGGCCTCATATTTCTTAATTCCCCGTCTAAAAAAAGGTTTAAAAACAATGGCGAAAAACAAAATCCAGGCAAAACCTGCAACAAATCCGTAAAAAAGACTTATACCTTCCACCTGGCCAAGTGCGATTTCCAGAGGAAAAGAAACAAAGAACCTGAAGGGCAAAACCCTGGCCAGAGCCAAAAGTTGCGGCGGCAGAACCGAGAACGGAATAATAGAACCGGAAAAAATACCGGAAAGGGCGCCAAACAAACCGCTGACGCCGTAGACATCCAAAAGCCAAAAAGTGGTAACGCCCAAAACGTTTTCGTACCAAAAACGGGTAATGAGCCCCAAAAGCACGGCCAGGAAAAAAAGGAACCAAACGGCTGGATTTTCAGTCAGGCGAATTTCGCTCCTAAAAAATAAAAAGACAACTACCATAACCGGCAGAAGGGTTAGAAGCCGGATTGACTGGCGGGCAAAATTTTCGGCTAAATCAAAATTGAGGTAGGCAAAAGGCTTAAGCAGAAAGTTGGTGAACTCTCCGCCGCGCACCTTCTCCTCCATGTTGTCCCACGACCACACCTGAGTCAGCCTCGAAACGGGTACGGAGAGCAGAAAATAGGTTACAATCTGCGGAGCACTCATGGGAAACCCTGTACTGTTTTTGGCCGTGACCAGCCACAAAACCATAATGAAAAGTGTACCAACAAGCCCGTTAACCACCCAGGTTATGGAGGCAACCCGATACTCCAGCTCCTCCTGCCACCAGGCTTTATAGACGGCAATAAATTTTCTAAAGAACCTCGGCATCCAATCATTATCCGCTTTTAAGGCCGTGGTTGACAATAAAGGCTTGGGTTTATAGACTATATGAGGCAACGTAGCAGATCTCCCAAGCAGATTTGGAACGCAGATATTGTCTTCCTCTCGATCAGCGTTCGAGATTGGCGTGAGAAATCTGCTGTATTTTTACCTATGTTATTGAAGGCGGCTAAAAGAGAAAAAGTCGGGCACGGCCTTAAATCCCAAAGAGATTCGGGAATAATTCCGGCGGTGGTCTACGGAAAGAGTTTTGACAATCTTCACATCAACTTGGAGCTTGGGACGTTTAAAAAAATTTTTTCCGAGGCCGGCCATTCTTCGGTGATTGACCTTAAGATTGACAACGACCAAGAACCGCTTAAGGTTTTAGTAGCCGATGTTCAGCGGGAACCTTTAAGCAACGAGATTATTCACGCCGATTTTCACAAAGTCGACCTAGGCCAGAAAGTTTCTACGGAAGTACCGGTTAAAATCACCGGTGAGTCTCCGGCCGTTAAAAGCGGCGAGGCTATTCTTTTAACTCTTCTGCCGGAGATTGAAGTGGAAGCTCTGCCCCTCGACCTGCCGCACGAAATTACCCTGGACATTACAGGTCTTGAAAAAATCGGCGAGGGTGTTGCCGTTAAAGATCTGCCCATTGATCACACCAAGGTTAGAGTTAAAGAGCATCAGCCAGACGACCTGGTGGTTAAACTCGACTACGCCGTGCAGATTGAAAAGGAAGAAGAAACCAAAGGTGTGGAAGAGGTGGAGGTCTTGACCGAAAAGAAAGAGGACGAAGAAGGTGCCGGTGCGGAAACCGAGACCGGCCAGAATGAGCCGCCGGCGAAGAAAGAAGAAGAGCCTAAGGCCAAGGAAAAAAAGTAGGTTGAACTCAAAAGATAATTTAGGTTAAAATTAATACATGCCCGGTGTGTTTCCCCAAAGGAATACCCGAAATTGTTTTAAATCCCCCGTTTTTACTTCTCTAAATTTATTTCCAACAACGATTAAATTCCACAAAGGGGGTGAGAAAAAATGAGCAAACTTTTACACATGGTCGCTTTTGTTTTGGTGATTGTGGGCGCTCTGAATTGGGGCTTGGTGGGGCTTTTTAATTTCAACCTGGTCATGGCCCTTCTTGGCACCTGGCCTACGGTTGAAGCCCTAGTCTACATTTTGGTTGGCCTCTCGGCGCTTTATCTTGTGGCTACCCACATGAACGACTGCAAAACCTGCGGCAAGCCGGCATAAAAAAATAAAATTTGAGTTGTTGCAGTATTTTATACTTACGGTTTCACAATAACCGTCTACAGGCGGTGTGTTTTAGGTCAAAAAATTGATTGGAACGAAACCGGCGAAGGACTAAAAATCCATCAGCTCCCCAATGTCTTCGACGACCTTTACCCGAATAATTAACCGACTATTTCTCAACTTCCGGCCATTTGGAAATAATCAGCGGCTCGTTGTGCTTCCTTGACATCTGCTGCCAGATGGCTTCGGTGACAAACGGCATAAAGGGATGAAGCAGCTTCAAGCAGGTCAGGATGGTATGTCGTAAGAGTGACAAACATACAGCTTTTTCCTCGTCCGTCTGGGACTGTTCGAGTCTCGATTTACAATTCTCAATATATTTGTCCGCAACCTCGTGCCAGACAAACTGGTAAATCTCCTCCCCCGCCCGGGCAAATTTAAAGTTCTCCAAAGATCGGTCAACTTTCCTCACTAGAAGATTTAAACTTTTAATAATTTTACGGTCCTCGGTCGTCAAACTCTTTGTCGTCTCTTTAGAATAGAATGGAATATCTTTACCTAATTTTTCACACTCACTCAAAAAAAAGCGGGCGATATTCCAGACTTTGTTGCCGAAATTTCTAAAGGCAATAACTTTGTCGCGGGGGAAATTAAAATCCCTGCCGTTGGCCGTGCCCGAAATAAGCCCCATTCTTAAAGCATCGGCGCCAAACTCCTTTAAATAATCGTCGGGCTCAATTACATTGCCCAAGCTCTTGCTCATCTTGCGCCCATCAAGGGCCCTTACTATTCCGTGCAGGTAAACGTATTCAAAAGGAGGCTTTCCGGTCAAATAGAGGCCGAACATGATCATCCGCGAAACCCACTTGGGCAAAATTTCCCACCCCGTTTCCAAAACGGAAGTCGGATAAAAATATTTAAAGTCAGCCGAATTAGGATAGCCCAGAGTTGTGAGCGGCCACTGCCCCGAAGAAAACCAAGTGTCAAAAGTCTCGGTTGTCTGCAAAAATTTCTCTCCGGGTTTGTTATCGGAAATAACGTAACAACAGTCCTTGGGAGCCGTAAGGGTTTGCAATCCGGACTCAATTTCGGCAAAGGAATAATTTTTCATAATCTCCCCGACCCGACCGGAGACAGGAACTTTTTCTTGGCTAAGAAACGAGATCTCAATTTGGGGATTTTTTGAAACATCGTACCAGGCCGGAATCCGAATGCCCCACACATTCTGGCGGCTAATAGCCCAGTCGTGCATAACCTCCATCCAACGGGTATAGGTAATCTTTCGCCACTTTGGATAAATTTTGACTTTATCACTGTCAACAGCCTTAGCCGCCGATTTTTTTAACGTCTCAACCTTTATGAACCAGTTGGGAAGAATTGTAGGCTCTATGTCGTGGCCGGCTTTGCAAACCGGAACCAGATGTTCATAATTTTCGTCCGTCTTAACCAAAAGCCACTCACCTTTCAAATCTTCGACCATAAGTCTTCTGGCCTCAATCACTTTCTTGCCGTGATACTTTTGGGCTCTTTCCCTGTATTTTTCCGAAACATCCTTCCGACTCAAGTACCAGGAAAGGTCCATACGCCCGGAAAGGTCAATAACAGGTGTAACGGGCAGGTTGAATTTTTTGCCCAGCTCAAAATCGTGGGGGTCGTGGGCCGGAGTGACCTTCATAATTCCGGTACCAAACTTCGGGTCAACCTTAGGGTCAGGGATTACCGTCATACTCACACTTCCCAGAAGCCCCGGAATCTCCAAAGTCTGCCCAATATACTTTTTGTACCTTGCGTCTTTGGGATTTACGGCCAAGGCCGTGTCCCTAAATTTCGTTTCCGGCCGCACTGTGGCAATGGTAAAAGGACCGTATTTCATAAAATAAAGCGGGTCCCGCCGCGCCTTGTGCTCAACCTCTATATCCGCATAGGTTGTGCCGCAGGAAGGACAGTAGTTAACAATGTAGTCGTCTCGGTACACCAAATTACTCGCGGCCAGTTTGGAAAAAGTGCTCCTGACAACGGCCACGGCGTCAGGATCGAGGGTAAACTTGTACCGGCTCCAGTCGACGCTGGCACCCATTTGCTTGATTTGGCCCTCAATTAACCCTTTATTTTTTTGCACAAAGTCCCAGATCAGCTGATACAGGCTTGCGCGGTCGAACTGGAAACGCGATTTACCTTCTTTTTTTAATTCTCTTTCGAAAGTGATTTGCGTCTCCGTACCGGCGTGGTCGGTGCCGGGAAGCCACAGGGCAGGCTCCCCTCTCATTCGGTGCCAGCGGATTAGTAGATCTTCGATGGCAATCATTAAAACGTTGCCGGTGTGCATCTTGCCGCTGGCGTTGGGCGGGGGCAAAAGTACGGTAAAGGGCTTTTTACCTTCCTCTATTTTGGGGGTAAAATAACCCCCTTCCTCCCACATCCTGTAGATCTTTTCCTCAACTTCAGCTGGTTTAAAAATTTTGTCCATCATAGAAACACCACAAATTTGCCTGTGAAGGTTGGGCTTCAACACAAATCTGCAAAAACCATCAAGACCTAAGTAACCCTAATTATAGGTATAAAGTTGGAATATCGCGAATTTCCTTATACATGTATTTCCCGCAAATATTTATTCGTATTCCCCGCAATGAATTGCTTGTAATTACGGCCCTAATAATCCTTTGGTATTTATTTTCCGCAAATAAGCTGGGGACTGTTTACCGATGTGTCATTAATTCCCGCATATTTCCCGATTTATTCCCGCAAGGATTTATCGCATCAAACCAACAAAAATAGGCTATTTTTACCACTTTGCCAAGGGGCTTTTACGAAAATAGGGAAGCTCAAATATATTGCTGCCTCCCCTCCTTTGGTACTGAAAATAACCTAAAACGGCTGTACCCACGGCATTATCGGTACATAGATTTTTGGGCGGATAATAAACCTTTACCCCTTTTCTCTTGCCCCGGCTTTCGGCTTCGCTTCGAATCAAGTTGTTGGCCGCCACACCTCCCCCCAAAACAAAAATATTGACATTATATTCTCTGATGGCGCTAAATGCCTTTGTTAAAAGCGAATCAACCACCGCTTCGCGAAATCCGGCGGCCACATCGGCCGTCTGACTTTGGCTTAAATTTCCCCCGCCATCTTCTTTTAACTCCTTAACCTTCAAATAAACCGCTGTCTTTAAACCCGAATACGAGAAATCATAACCGCGGTGATGACTCATCGGCCGGGGAAATTTATAAGCACCGGGCTGTCCTTCTTTGGCTGCCTCGTCAATGGACGGGCCACCGGGGTAAGAAAGTCCCAAAATTCGGGCCGCTTTGTCAAAAGCTTCTCCGGCCGCGTCATCGAGAGTAGACCCAAGAATTTCATAATCGCCGTAGCCTCTAACCAGGGTCAAAAGAGTGTGTCCGCCGGCGGCCGTTAAGGAAATAAAGGGAGGTTTAAGTTCCCTAAAAACGGCGAAATTGGCAAAAAGGTGGGCCTCCATATGGTCCACACCAACCAAAGGAAGGTTTAGAACATAAGCCAAAAATTTAGCCGTGGTTATTCCAATGTGGTAATAGGAAAGGGCTGGGTCCGGTGACTGTCCGACCGAAATGAGATGGATATCTTTAAAGCTTAGACCGGACTCATTAAGGGCTTGGTCGATTGAGGGAATTATATTTTTCAGATGTTCACGGGAAGCAATTTGGGGAACAATGCCGCCGAAAGGACGGTGCAGGGAAATCTGGGAAGCCACAATATTGGAAAGAATTTTATACCCATCAAAAACTATAGCGGCACAGGTATCATCGGCCGTCGTATCAATACCCAAAACATTCATAGAAAACTGTTTATTGGCCGGAGTAAGCGGCGGGAGCAGCGCCAGAAATAATATCCTGAAGGTTTTTCTTAGCGTTGGTTAAGGCGGTCTTGCTGTCCACGTTGCCGGAAACGTCAGTGATAGCGCGGTTGATTACGTCCGTCAGCCGATCGTTGCCGGAATTGTCCACGGTTATGGCCAGTTTCCCCTGCGGCGCCGAAAGGAGCAGAGGTCCCAAATAAGGGTCGGCGGAAAGACTCGAAGCTAAATCTTTGCGAGAGTAGGCCTCACCAAAAAGTCTCCCGGCCGACTCCAGGGCATACATCTTGGTTTCCGAATCGGCGCTGCTCAAAAACTTTAGAAAGTCAAAAGCTTCATTTTTAAACTGGGAATTTTTGGCCACCACTTCCACCCAAAAAGAGGCTAGGTTTACCGGATTGTTAATGTTGCCCTGAAGGTCTGGAACCTGTGGCGGCGGGCCGGCCACAATGCTTAAACCCGGATTGGCAGCCTTAATACCAATAATTTCCCACGAGGGAGCAAAAATAAAAGCCACCTGACCACGGGCAAAAGCCAGAGTTGAGGGCGGCAGACTGCTGTCCCAAACTTTATCCACCTTGTAAAAATTGCTATAAAAAGTTAAGGCATCGGCGGCAAATTGGCTGTCAATATCGTTGGGAATTTTTAAGCCGGCCTGCAAAAACATAAGGGAGAGAATATCCGAGGCGTAGGGAATATTGGAGGAAAGACCAATAGCTGCTCCGGCCTGGTTAAGCTTTTGGGAAGCAGTATCGGTCTTGGTCAGCTTGGCGGCGGCGTCGCGAAATTCGTCCCAGGTTTTGGGGAAAGGAATATTAGCGCTGTCCAAAAGAGTTTTATTGGCTAAAAGAAGCAAGCCGTCATACTCCAGAGGCACACCATAAATCTGCCCGTTAACCACTAGGGCTTCCCGGGCCGCTGGGTAAAAAGTATTGCTAAATTCGTTAAGGCTCATGGTTTTTGAAGGCATTGTTGCCAGATAAGGGACCAGATCTTTTACCCAAGTTGCCTGAACTCGCAGAATGTCTCCGGCTTTACCTTCTTTAAGACGCGTCAAAACCGTTTCTTTATATTGAGCCAAAGTGGAGAACGATTTTTGAGAGTAATCAATTGTGACGTTCGGATGAGACGAGTGGTAATCATTAATCAAAGCGCTAAAAACATCGGGCCCTTCAAAAAGTCCCCAATAGGTAAGATTGGCCTTTGTTGGCCCGATGCCCGGAAGACTACAGGCGGTCAAAAGCAAAGCGGCTAATCCTAGAACCAATAGATGACGCAACTTCATTTCTATTTTTAAGAATAACATCTCTTGCTACTTCGGTCACTTCGACGCGGCCAATCCTAGGATCAGCCAAAAAAATAGGCTTCCCTGCTGATAGGTTAAGAGGTAGTGGTCGAAAGTACCTAGGAAAATTAATTGAATAAGTGATATTAAAAGCAGCCGGTGCCATGGCGTTCTTCTAATAAAGATATTAATTCCTACTAATATTAAAAGAAGAGAAAAAGCAATCAAACCAACCACACCAGTTTCGCTCAAAATCAATAAAAAAATATTGTGAACTGGCTCCCTAATTAAATAGCCGGAAAAGTAGGTAAAAGACCCTAGGCCAAAGCCAAAGATGGGACGCTTTTGCCAAAGTATTAAAGACTCCTTAATCAGATCCGAGCGGATATGATTAACCGGTTCAATGGGTAACTTGGTTATAGTGAAGAAAGAAATGATTAACGAAAACATAAAAATACCCCCAATAGTTAAGAATCGTTTTGACCTTTGAAAAAAGTTCAGAATATAAAAAACAAAAAGACCCAGTAAAAAAGCGCCCCAGGCTCCTTCGGAAAAACTTAACATAAGCCCTAAAAAGCCAAATAGCATGCAGATAAAAAGAAATAATCTAATTTTCCTTGATTGTTCTCTTCGCCAAAGCCAAATGAGCCAAATAAGAAACACAGCCATAAAACCGCCTAAGACATTAGGATGGGGAAATGAGCCGAAAGACCTCACCTTAACGTTTCCAAATAAAGAAACGAGCGGCGTTTGACTATATGAGGGGTAGAACGAGGGTTCACCGAAAATTAAGAAAGGAAAAATAGGCCCCTGCTTAATCCACTGCACAAAGGCTAATATTCCCTCAACAAGGGTACTCAACCCGGTAATTAGGAGCAGTCGGTAGACTTTTTCATTTGACCAAGACTGTCTACTTAAGTAGAGAAATAGTGAAACGTAAAGAAAATAGCGAAACCAGAAATAGACGGCTAAGGTTAAAGGCGATAATAAGCAGGAGATTAAAAATACCGTCAGAACTAACACTGCCGGTAACCAAAGCAAACTCTGGGATTTTCTTTTTAATATTAGATTTAGCCAGAAAAGAATAACCAGGATAGCGAGGACGGTATCGGTCAGGTAAGTTTTTGGTACCAAATAGGAATCAAGAACACCTTTAACGTAAGAAGTAGGCAAAAGAAATTTTTTATAAAGACCTAGCGGTGTTAAGAAAACTAACAAAATAAATATTTTTTCCATGTTTATTCCCAAAGTCGTTTAAGCGTTTCTTTACTCGTCTAAAAATAAGACGTTGTAGATGTAGTTAATGTTAGTTTGTGACTTTCTTAAATAATCCCACAGGCTGTCTGTTAAATTTGCCAGAGTAATCTCTGGAAAAGTAAAACGCTTTTGACCAGAAGGTTTTCCGGTTCGGATACCAATTTTGTGGCTTGGTTGTGGTACAAATACCCTTGTGTATAAAATCATTATATCTGTGGATAACTATGAATATAAATTAACGAGTTATCCACAAGTATTACAAGGAAAACTATTTATCCACATATTTTAAGATTAAGATAACTTATCTTTTGAAAGATCTCTCCTTCGTCTTTTACCTCATTTTCAATCTTGTTTACGGCGTGAATAACCGTGGTATGGTCGCGACCACCCAAAATCTGCCCGGTCTGCACCAGTGAGAGACGACCTAGTGTTCTTAAAAGGTACATGCAAACTTGACGGGGAATAACCAGCTCTTTTTTGCGTCGCGGGCCTATTAAATCTTTATGGCTTAGATTAAATAGCTCACAAACTTCCTCCATAATTTTTTTAGGCGTCGGTTTTTGCTTTTTGACCAGAAGTTCGTTGTGGAGAAGAACTTCCACGGCCAGTTCTAAATTGACCTCCTGGTTCTTAGTTTTGGCGCTGGAAACGATTTGCAAAAAAACCCCTTCCATTTCTCGGATGTTGGTTTTGACTTCCCGGGCAATAAAATCGATTACCTCATTGGTTACGTTAAATCCGCTTTTGTCTCTCTTGTTTCGAAGTATCGCCGCCCGCACCGTCTCGTCGGGAGCCTGAATGTCGGCAATCATGCCGCCGGCAAAACGGGAGCGCAGGCGTTCTTCGAGCAAAGCAATATCCCGCGGCGGGCGGTCCGAGCTTAAAACCACCTGTTTTCGGGCTAAATAAAGTTGATTGAAGGCGTGAAAAAGTTCCTCCTGAGTGGTTTCTTTGCCGGCCACAAAGTGGACATCATCAATAAGCAAAACATCGGTGTTGCGGAATTTGTCGCGGAAGCGATGTTGGCTTCGGTGCTGAATGGCTTCTAAAAGCTCGTTGGTGAAAGATTCACCGCTTGAGTAAACCACTTTGGTTTGCGGCAACCTTTTAATAATTTCGTTGCCAATAGCCTGCATAAGGTGTGTCTTGCCGAGGCCTGTTGAAGAATAAATGAAGAATGGGTTATAGGCAGTACCGGGATTTTGGGCAATACTTTGCGCGACCGTAAAAGCCAGCTGGTTTCCTGGTCCTACAACAAATTCGTCAAAGGTATAAAAGGGAGAAAGTCCAAAGGAGACGGACTTTAGGTTGGCTGTAACGGGCGGCGTTATAATTTTTGGCGTTTCTAGAGTCGGTGCTAAAGAATCAGTTTGATTGGAGTTTTCTTTTACAAAGCTGTCTTCAACCTTTTCACCAAAAATCGGTCCCAGTGGTTTTTCTTCCGCTTGGCGCAGGCGAAGTCCCAAATTAAAATCAGTCCCGCCTCGAAATTCGCGAAGAACCTTTTTAAGAGATTCTAAATAATGCCGATTAACTCTTTCCAGAGCGAAAACATTGGGAAATAATATTTCAAAATTACCGGCCTCGTCGCCAAGCAACTCCGTTTTATAAAACCAGGTTTTCACGGTGGGGGGAAGAATTTCCTTTTCCAAAGAGCTTAAAATAATTGGCCACTGTTTAACGGGATTCATGAAGGTGAAGAGCTAATAAAATCAATATAGTTAAGCCTGTGGATAAGCGTCAATAACTCATAATTATAAATTTCCGCAAACACGTATCCCCTATAGTTCTAACAAATTAACATATAAACATCAGCCTTAGGCCGTATCCGATTTCCGGTGACGAAAGAGCTTGACGGAGGCTGTTAATTCTTGGATAGTATAAAGGTATGCCCAAAAGGACTTATCAGCCAAACAAAAGGAAAAGGGTCAAAACTCACGGATTCAGAGCCCGCATGCGCCGGCCCGGCGGACGAAGGGTCTTAAAGAGCCGCCGTTTGAAGGGTCGCCAGCGGCTAACGGTCTAATGCTTCCCAAAGATTTGAGGCTTAGCCAAAGAAAAGATTTTCTTTTAGTTAAAAGACGAGGCCAGATTTTAAATACTCCCTTATTTACGCTCTCTTATTTAAAACGAAATCAGGCCCTTTCTTTTGGCATAAGATTTGGCTTTATTATTTCCAAGGGAATTTCTAAGCGTGCGGTTAAGCGCAATCGTGTCCGCCGCCGGGTCTGTGAGGCTGTTCGCCTTTGGTTAAAATCACAGCCGGAGCCTTTAAGTAAATCTTCCGTTGACGTTGTATTTATAATGAGAGGCAGGTCCTTGAACGCCGGTTATGAAGAGTTTAGTACTCTGGTTAATTCGGTTTTACCAAAGGTACTTGAATCCTAAAGGATTCTTTTTGCGGTTTCTTTTTTTAACCGACCGATCCTGCCGGTTTGTCCCTACCTGCTCGCAGTATACTTTGGAGGCGGTGGAAAAATACGGGGTAGCGGGCGGTCTTGTTTTGGGTTTAAAAAGGATTCTTTCCTGCCACCCGTTTTCAAAGGGAGGTGCGGATCCGCTAAAATAGATTAGCTTATGAATATTTTTTCGGCCTTCGACTCATTTTTGGTGACCCCCCTTTTGTGGTCCCTTATTTTCTTTACCCACCTTTTTTTTAATAACTTGGGCTTGGGAATACTGGCCCTCACTCTAATTATCCGTTTGGTTCTCACGCCTCTCACGCTACCTTCGCTCAAAGCTTCCAAAAAACAGAGGGAGATTTCCGGAGAACTCAACGAGCTTAAAAAGAAATACAGCGGTGATAAAAAAAAGCTGGCCGAAGAACAGATGGTTCTTTTTCGGAAGCACGGCATTAATCCGGCGGCGGGGTGTTTGCCGCAGGTGGCGCAGATTATTGTTCTTCTGGCTCTCTACCAGGTTTTTATACGCGTTTTGGGTTTTAACGGCCATGGCTCGAATCTGCCGGCTGAATATTCGTTTATTAATACCCGATTTTTGTATCTGGACTTACTAAAGAAGGACCCGTTTATTCTTTTGCCGGGGTTGGCCGGAGCTTCTCAGTTCTTAATGAGCAAGATGCTTTTGCCGGTGGTCAAGAAGGAGGAGAAAATAGTGGAGAAAGCGGAGGACAAACCGGACGATTTAATGTACAATATGCAGGAGCAGATGCTCTACCTAGGCCCAGCCTTTACGATTCTTATTTCCTGGGGCCTGCCTTCCGGGTTGGTGCTCTACTGGTTGGCCACGACCGTTTTTTCGATTGTACAGCAGTGGTGGGTTTTTCGCGACCGCCAGTTGGCGGCCTGAAGCTATGGACATAAATTTGGTTAAGGAAGTTACGGAGGAAATATTGTCCGCAGCGGGTCTTTCGGCCCGGGTTGAGGTTTCGGAAAAAGAAGGCCAGATAGAATCTATTATTGACTGCGGCGCGGACAATGCTCTGCTGATTGGTTTTCACGGCGAGACGCTCAATTCCTTGCAAACGATTGTAAACCTGATTATTTTTCGCCGGACGGGGCAGCCCTCGCCGGTTACTCTGGACGTGGCCGGCTACCGGCAGGAGCGGGCCGAGCGCATAAAGCAGATGACCGTAAACGCCGCCGATCGAGCCCGATTTTTGGCTAAACCCATTGAGCTTTCTCCTATGCCCGCCGCCGAAAGGCGCCTAGTCCATCTTTTTGTTGGCGAACTGCCGGGAGTTAAATCGGAGTCGGTGGGGGAAGGTCGTGACCGACGCGTGGTCGTCCGCCCCTCAGAAGGTAGTCAAAACGGGTAAATATAAACGTCTTGAGGAATTCTCGGTACGGTTTTTTCGCGGCCGCTGTCGGCTCGGGTAAATAGACCCTCGCCGCGCTATGCCTCGCTCACGCTGCGGAATGCCGCGAGAAAAACCTACCCTGCGAATTCCTTTCGATCTGCGCATATCTGTATAAAAGATCTGTGGTATTCTTACCTTATAAGTATGAAGTTTAAGTGTCTTTCCGAGAATTTATCCCAGGGCCTTTCCGCTGTTTCCCACGCCGTTTCTACTAAAGCCTCTTTACCGGTTCTTTCGCATATACTTCTCGAAGCCAGGGACGGTTCCATTTTTCTTTCGGCCACCAATCTGGAAATCTCCATCCGCACGAGTCTGCCGGCCGAACTCGAGGAAGAAGGGGCGGCCTGTTTGCCCGGCCGTGTTTTTACCGAGCTTATTTCCAGTCTGCCCAAAGGAGAAATCAGTTTGGCGGAGAAAAATAATTTAGTCACCGTTAAGAGCCAGAAGACAAGTTCTAAAATTAACGGTCTTAATCCTTCGGAATTTCCCAAAATTTCCGTTTCTGGAAAGCCTTTGTTCTCGCTAAATCCGTCGGTCTTAGTTCAGGAGTTGCCTAAAGTTTCCTTTAGCGCCGCCACCGATGAGGGTCGCCCGGTCTTGACCGGAATTCTTATGGAAGCTTTGGATGGGACGCTGACTCTTGTGGGAGTTGACGGCTTTCGTCTTTCCGAAAAAAAGATCTCTGTGGATAAAGGCATAACCTTTAAGCAGGTAGTTCCAGCCAAGGCTTTGTTGGAGGTTTCCCGGCTTCTCTCCAGCGAGGATAGTATGGAAGTTTTACTCTCCGACGAAGAGAATCAAATTGTTTTTAAATCTCCTAGTTTTGAAATCTGCAGCCGGCTTTTGGAGGGCAGTTTTCCCGATTACAAAAAAATTATTCCACAGAACGTTCTGACCACGGCCGAGTTTAGCGTTGAGGAAATGAGGGCCACCCTGCGCACCGTTTCCGTTTTTGCCAAGGACGAAGGCAGTGTGGTTAAAATGATTCTGAATCCGGAAAAGTCGGAGATTTTGCTTTCGGCCAGTGCTTCGGAGGTCGGCGAAAACGAGGCTTCCCTCTTTGCCAAAATTACCGGCGAGGCCGCCGAGGTTTCCTTTAACATCCACTACCTAAACGATTGCCTGGCAAACATCGGCGAGGAAGACGTGGCTTTCCGTTTTACCGGTCCCTTAACCCCCGGCATTTTTGTGCCCGTTGCTAAAACCGATTACCTCCACCTCATTATGCCCATCCGCGTTCAGGCATAGAAAGTTGAAAGTTCAAAGGGCAAAGTTGAAAGTTAAGGTATCCGGCTAGCCGGATTTTTTATCTTTGATTTTAATTCGTGTGGGGCTCGGGCGGCGGAGAGCCGCCGGAAGCTTCCACCGGAAAAGGCGGCTGTGTGGGGTTAATGTTCGGGACTGGGTTAGCCGGCACTTGAGTTGCGGGGTTGGGCCGCGCGCCATCTTTATTGAGCGAAGCCAGAATTTCTTTGGGAGAAGTGGTAATGAGCTTGTGTTCGGAAGGGGATGCCACCACCTGCATGGCCACGTGATTGGTGCCGGCAAAAAATAAACCTTCGCCAACATTGCAGGAAAGCAGAAATTTCTTTTCCCCGTCGGAGAGGTAAAAAACCTCCCCCAGTTTATCAATGGCCGCCGGGCTCTGTTTAAAAAGAACCTGCAGAGAAGAGTTGGTCACGATCGCCTTGCCGTAGTCCGAGCTTAAAAAATCCTCCACATCTTGGGTGATTGTAGAAAGACCCAAGTAGTATTTGCGTGCCCTTTTGGCAATGGAGTAAATAAAGGTGGCCGATTCCGGGTACTGCATTAAGTACCATGCCTCATCAACCACAAGAATTCTTCTTTTAATTTCGCGGCGTATTTTTGTCCAAATATAGTCAAGAATAATGTACATGGCAATGGGGCGAAGCTGGTCTTCCAAGTCGCGGATGGAAAAAACGGTAAAGGTATTGCGGATGTTAATGTTTGAACGCTGGTCAAAAATGCCGACGAGAGAGCCTTTAATATAGCGCTCGAGCATGTCCGCCAGAGTTTTGGCGTCGGTATCTTCCATGGCCAGAAGAACTTTGTAAAGATCTTCCATAATCGGCGGTTCATTTTTTTGCGTTCCCGGGTCGGCGGTAATGCCTTTAAGTTTATAGGTGGCCACAAGCGCGCGGTCCAAGACAGCTTCCTGGGTGGCGCTAATGTTTTTAAAAATTATTTTAAGAAGGGTATGGAGCGATAGGATTTTTAGACCCAACTCGTTTTCGCCCTCTTCGTAGACGCCAGAGAGGTCGAAGGGATTAATCTTGGAGGGGCTATTGGGTGAGAAAGTTATATACTCGCCGCCGATAGCCTGGGTGAGTTTCTGGTATTCGGACTCGGGGTCAATGACAATGATTTCCGCGCCGAACATAAGGGAACGGAGAGCCTCAAGTTTGACCATGTACGATTTACCGGCGCCGGACTTGGCAAAAATAACCATATTGGCGTTCTCCAGCGAAAAGCGGTCAAAAATAATCAAAGAACCGTTGTGCTCGTTAATGCCGTAAAGGGTGCCCTCATTGGCCGTCAGCTCCGAGGAAGTAAAGGGAAAAGTCGTGGCCAGCGAAGTTGTGTCCATGTTGCGGATAATGTAGAGCTTGTCGAGGCATAGTGGAATGGTTGAGGCGAAGGCGTCTTCCATTTGCAAGGTGGCGTGCTTGGAAAAAAGCAGAAGACTGCCCAAAACCGCTTCCACTCTTTTGGTTACGGTGTTGAGCTCCTCAAGCGATGAGGCGGGAATGGTGATGTAGAATGAGAACTGAAAAAATCTCTCAACGCCTTTGACCAGCTGTTCCTGAAGAGCTAAAGCGTCTTCCAGGGCGGCTTTAACCACCGGGTCGGTGACTTTGCCCTGCTCGCGGTCGGCGTTCATGGTTGCTTCCATTTCGGCAATCTTGCGCTTTAAATTGTCCAGAATTCCGTGGGAGGCCACCGGGTAGTAGAACATGGAAATGTCGAGCGTGTGGTCAAAGTTGATTAAGGGGGAGAGCCAGTTGGCCCCCACAAAACGCGGGTAGCCGGAAACAAAAATGGTGCGGAAGTAGCCATTGCCGATTTTCACATAGTCAAAGTCAACCTCCAAGGCGGATGGTGAAATAAGGTCGAGAATTTCGGTAATACCTTCGGCCACCTGGTTGGTCTTGAGGTTCAGCTCCTCGTCCCTGATTTTTGCGCTTTTCGCTGTATTTTGGTCAGCCGGACTTTTTTTATCTTTCCTGCCAAATAGTGCCATATGATTTAGGTCTTACTCATTGCCCTTCCACCGCCGCCTGAACTAAAGGCGCCGTGTATTCGGCTGCCTGGCCGCGCAGTCTTTCCTCGGCCGAAGTGTAAGGGTTGTAAATATCGTAAAAAAGCTCTACCAGCTCCTGCGTGTCGAGTTTTTTGGCTTTAATTCCCACCCGTGAGAGCTGTTTAATAATCAAATCTACCTTCGGCTCAAGTTGAATTTTCCCTTTGTCCAAAAGAGCCCGCCGATTAACCCGCGGCGCTTTTTTTTGCGGCAGCCCGAGGAAATTTAGAAAGGCGCTAAAAATAGAGGCCTCCGGTTTTAGGGAGACGTCCTGGTAGGGAACGACCACATAAAAACGTTTGTCCAGGACCTCGTTTTTGGAAATGAGCTCGGAAACATAGCCGCGGTAATTTTTAATCTGCTCGCGAAGATAAGGGTTGGTCTGGCTCTGTTCAACCGATTCCAGACTCTCCACATAGCTGCTAATATCCATTTTTTTGGAGCGGATGACGATTTGAATAGGGAAGGTTAGAGAGTTTAAAAATTGCGAATAGCCGGCAATCATGGCATCCTGCTCTATCTCTGATAGCAGGTCAAAATTGACGGCCGTGGTCTGAATAACCGCCGCCGCCCCGTTGTTTTTGAGAAGAACATACCCTTCCCTTATGTCCTCAATATCAAGTCCTTCCTGGGTTGAAGCTAGTGCCATAAATTAGATTCCCACAAAATCCAACGGTTCCAGGACCTCGCCGAAGGCGTCAACATTCATTATAGCAAAGGTTTCTCCCGGCGCCGACGCCTCCACCGTGTAGTGCCCGTTGGGAACTACAGTGGTAATGGCAAACTGGCCCAAGGCGTTGGTCTTCAAGGCTCTCACCGGCGAGCCGTCGGCATCTTTAACAATAATGACGGCGTTTTTAATTAAGTCGCCGTTTTTGGCGCGCACATAGCCGCTAATCACGTTGGCCCGATCTTTAACAAACGGCGGCAAGCGGCCAATGCTTTTGGCGGCCGGTGAGGGAGCCGGTCCGCCGGCCGGCGGAGGCGGCGGGGTAAACCTCTGCTTAAGGCGCAGTTCGCGCATTTCTTTTTGTAGGTTAATTAAAGAGTCGGTGGCCTGGGTTTTTTCACGGGCCAGCTCCTCAACTCTATGTTCATTGTCTCTAATTTGTTTAATTAAATTCTCCCTATCCGATTGCGTATTGGTTGTAACCTCTTTAAGCTTAGAAAGTTCCGCTTGGGCCTGTCTAATTTCGTTGCTAAGTCTTGTGTTCTGTGCAGACATTTCGCTTGCCCGACGCTGGTACTCCTCGGCCATGGCCGCCAGAGTTTCGGCTTCTTCTCTGGCTTTCTTTTGCTCCAGAAGTTCTTTGGCCAGATTTTCACGGTCGCGCCGCATTTTTTCCAACTCATCCTTAAGATAGCCTATTCTGGCGGCCTCCTCGCGCTGGGAAATGGTTTCCGGCGATTCGGAAGGCTCTACCGGCTTTGACTGAGTACCCGCCTCTGCCGGAGCCCCCGTTATATTGCTCTGCTTTGATAGAGTTGAATCATCATGTTTTGACTCTATAACGGTAGATCTGGGAGTAGTTTTTTGGGCTTCGGAAATTTTTTGGTCCACATCCACAATTCTTTGGGTCAGGTTTTCGGCCAGCTCCGAAGTTTTGGCAGGAGGAGCATCTTCCGGGCGGGAGAGGGAACGCTCGCCTTTAATAGCTATGCCCACTTCACCTGGTTTAACCAGCCGCAGTCGGCGCCCGGAACGTACGTTTTGAATGGGGGTTACGAATTTTGGCGCTCCTCCGCTAAGGCTTGGCAGGCTAATCACCTTTTCCTGCGAAAAATTTATTTCCGAAGCAAGATTTTTGCCAAGCTTAACCTCGGCGCGGGGTTTAAAAGATTCGCGGTCGGAAACTGCTTCTCCCTCCGCCGGTTTAACGGTAGTGGTAGGCGCAGCCGAAGTTTTGGGGGCCAGAGAGGAAGGCACGGAAACTTCTGACTGCAGGAAAGAAACGCTTTTTAAGAATTCCTTTTCGGCCAGGTCTTCCGGTGTCAGATTGGCATCCGCCGTTTGGCGTAAGTATTCATTAAGCTGGGATTTGTCGCGCGGCAGGTAGTTTTGCTTTTCCTGCCTAATGGCGGTGTGTGCTTCCCGCAGTTCAAAAAAAACGTCCAGGTTGGCCGCCCCTTTTCGCCAGACCCGCTCGGTGGGGGAGGAGACAGCCATTAAAAAGTTCTTGAGCCAGACGTCGGCCGAACGGTCCTGAATGGGGACCAGAGACAAAAAAGCGCCGAAAATGGCCACAACGGCCGCCACGGGAGTTTTAATAAACGAGGGCATTCCGGAAGAGTAAATAATCCAGGCCAAAATTATAAATACAGCCAAAAGACCGAACTGACGCAGGGTCAGGCCGCCCACGAGTTTAAACTCTACCCCCATTACGTTTTGGGGAATGGGGTGCTGCTGGTGTGTTTTTTGGGCCTCAAAAGAATCGTCGTTGGCCATAGCCTTATTTTAACACCATTAAGCTTTAGCCCGCCTATAAACCTATAGCCTTGACTTTTGGGAATTTTGGTGCTATAATAATAAGGTATAGAAAGGTATTTTAAGAAAGCCTTTATAAAGGCTAAAAAAGCACTCTAATTCATTTAAGCCTTCGCACCCGTTTTGGGTTTTTGGAGAGACGAGATAAATTTGACCCGTTCGACAGGCTCAGGGCAAGCATCCGACAACCGATATTTAGAAGAAGCTAATAGGCAAAAAGTTCGTCCTCCAATACCAAAAGGGCGGTTTTTGGTTTGTCCGATTTGACTAATTTGCCTAATTGGTCAGATTGGACTAATCAGGGTCCGGCTCTTTGACAATTGAATAGTAAGGTTTAACCAGAACCTTTACCCGTCGCGAAGGGAGTAGAGAAAGATTGTTTCGCGTCAGGGTTTAATCTGGAATAAACGAGACGAAAGTCTCGAGAAAAATAAATCGAAGAAATAAAAATATCAATCAATGTCCAAAAGGAGGACAAGATGTACGATTACGACGATCTCGACCAAATGGAGGTTGAGGCGATGGATGTAGACGAAGGAGCTCCGGCCGACGAAAAAGAAGCCGAGCGCCGACGCCGCATCGCCGCCGTCCGGTCGCAGTACTTTAGCAACCTGGTCTTTGCCGGATTGCTCGAGGAGTACCGCGAAACGGGCGAGCCTATTGGCATTACCCCGCAGGAGTTGAAGGTTTTGCTAAAAAGCGAGCTTTCCTATTTCCTGCGCGATGACAAGCCGGAACGCATGGTCTGGTACGACCTAGCCGGTAAAAGTCATCGGTTCCGTGTGGACGGCGATGAGACAGCTTTCTTTTTTGGTCCCTACGGACCTCTGGAGAAAGCGTCTAAGGATCCGAAGCATGAATACTTTGCCGTCTATCGCAAGTACGAAGAGACGTATCCCCACCTCAAAAACAAGTGGGTGGAGAGAGTCGTTGAGTGGTCCAATCCCGACGACCCGGTTGACCCCAACGGTCAATGGAAGGAAACGGGGTTGAAGGAATGGAAGACCACGTGGGTAGACAGAAACAACCACTACGCCGCAATGGGAATGCGTCGGAGCAACAAGCGTTTCGGAGTTGAGAAGATCGAGAATCCGGCTACCAAGGTGGAAGAAACGGTTCCGGAGGGGAAACGAACACGCGTCGGGGTCACCGAATTCTTTATGGAAGAGTGGCTGCGCCTCAAGAAGTTTTTGAGGGACGCTAATGCCACCAAAGATCCGGTTACAATCAAGCAGGCGCGGGCGGCGGTTTACGCTTACTGCCGGACCTACGCCGACTCCGACTGGAAAGGGTTTGTTGAGTGGGGCGGCAATGAAGTAGTGATGAAGTTCTTTAGGATGTCCCGCGAGCACGAAGATAAAACTTCGGTCGCCCGCGAGCTTAGCCGCTACGAACAAGCCCAGGACATAATCTCCGGTTCCATGCTTTACCAGTTTCTTGACCTCATTAAGATGACCAAGAAATTGCGCGAGACCAGGCTAATCCGCGACCCGGCCACAGGCTTTACTGTCTACGACTGGAAGGACGCAGTAACCAAGACGGTTATCACCGGTTTTGTCTGCAGTGACAAAGCTACGGCCGTCCGCATCTTCTATCTCCTACAGCAAATCGCCGGTGGGGTTTCACCGAATGTGGATGAGCCGGTAACCCGCACACCGCGGGACGAAGCTGCTTTACTTCCAGACGCTCAAACCGGACCGGACTGGGAAGTTTTTGGCGACTTTTACCTGACCATCGAACCTTCGGTTATACCGGAGCGTAAACGGCCGACGAACGTGCCGAGGACAGGGAGTGAGGAGTATTTCCGGTTCGAGGACGGCATGCGCCAACGGGTTCTTTGGTATTGGCTCGACCGAGCCGATGCCGAAACCATTCGTGCTCTGAATCGACTTGAGGCGGACAATCTTCTTACCGTGAAGATTGTGGAGGATGCCTTCCGCTGGGACGGCAACGTTCGTTGCTATGCCCATTGGTCGGCGACTCCTGCTGGGGAAGCGCGCCGTCAGGCCTTGAGGCTTGATTATCACGAGCGTGCCTCCATCCAAGAAGAAACCAAGATGTTAGTTAACGGAGAGCGGGAGACCATGAAGTGGAGCGACGCCAACAAAGCGTTTGACTCCCGAGACGGTTTGTACTGGAGGCTCCCGCCCTTGCAGGCCGAGCGCCGGGACTACTGGCTCGATTACATCGACCAGTTGCACTTCCGGTGGTTCACGCATCCCGAGTTGGGATTGGCGGCTTACGAAGGGACAGACAGATCCGCGGCGGAGAAAGCCTTCGTGGAGGGCTTTGGTAAGCATCACAAAGAGCTCTCCATCTTTGGCAATCGCGCCTACCCGCTCCTGCAGAATCTGTTCCGGTTTGCCGACGGGCGGACGGCTCTGGGTAACTTTCTCGAGTCGCGCGGCGCCAATGCCCGCGTGATGCAGCCTCCAAGAGATCCAAAATATGGGACCGGCTACGATCCCGACGCGCGTTGTGTTGGTCAGATCGTGAATGGTGCCTATGCCCGGCAACGTTTCGACGGTCACACTCATGGCGAAGATGTCATGATGTGTGAGGCCAAACATCCGGGCGAGAGTCCGCGGCAGCACTACATGCGTGTGCGCTACATGCGCAATATAGCGCGCATCATTCTCGGTTGGCTTAACCGCATGGTTGACAACGAGAACTGGCTCAACGACTACTACTCCCACCTACCTACTAAGATCCA
The DNA here is from genome assembly GCA_023474425.1 of Patescibacteria group bacterium. Taxonomy (GTDB): domain Bacteria; phylum Patescibacteriota; class WWE3; order JAMCXX01; family JAMCXX01; genus JAMCXX01. The sequence continues at coordinate 195,557 of JAMCXX010000002.1, forward strand.
GAATGCCCGGGAACTTCTCGATCTGAAACTCGAAATGATTAAGGGCGGTAACGCTAGAGCCGTCCTTATCATGACTTTCAGCGAATGGATTTTAGGTCAGGGAGGAAAGGACGAGGAGCGGGTGCGTTCCCTGGTCGAGAAGAAATTCGCAGCTATGGCCGACGTCCTTTTGCCCGGCGTTTCGGAAAAAGAGATCGAGGTGGTGGAAAGGGCTTCGGAGGACATGTGGCTCGATATGATGCTGCATGTTACCAAGTTCGTCTTACAGAGTATACGCTCGAAAGAGATTCGAGCCTCCCACATCGGAGAGACAGAAAAGGATCTTGTCCGGACGCTCGACTACGAGGTCTACGGGTATCTGCAAAAGAATCCCTGGGCCCGTGAAGGTTTGAGCCTCCAGTTCAAGGAGATTACTGGGCAAGATCTACGATGGGAGGGTTGGGATTGATGGTAGAACTCACAAAGTAGTTCCTCTTGGGGAGGATTATTCGAAAGGAGAGTGAAAGATGGCATACTCATGGCCAAAAATGAGTCCAGGGCGGGCTGCCAAATATTGGCTGAAGAAGTACTCGCAGAACCCAGCTTGGCCAGCGGAGGCACTGACTCTAGAGTTCGGGGCCCTAAAGATCCCCGGCGCCATTAGTCTGATTCCGTTTGCCCTGGTTTTCTTCCTAGCAACGGGTCATATTACAGGCGCCATGGGTTGGGGTTTCGGAACGGGAATCATGGGGTTCGTGATTCAGATAGGAATGACAATAATCACCACGATTATTGTTTTCCTTGGCGGGTCACAGCGGTCCACCAAAAGCGATTTGGGGTTTTTGGATCTTCTTATCGTTTTGGTGGCATTCCTTCCCGGGTTCTTCATAGGGGGGTTCCTCTGTATCCCGGCCTTTGTTGTCATCGGGGTTGTCACTGCCGGGTACGCTGGTCTTCTCCTTGTTATTGCCCGCCTGATCGGAGGCAAGGCAACTGAGGGAGCTGCGCGGGACTTTGTCGGTCCGCTGATTGGTTTCGTGCTGGCCTTTTGGCTTATCGCTTACGTTACGGCGGCAGGAGCTAATTGGGGGTCGAGCGGAAACTTTAGCCTGACGGGCACGGACGTAAAGCTTCTGAATCAGACGATTGACCAGATTCAGAGGCAGCAGTGGGAAGCAACCCGGGCGGCGCCCACCGAGACTCCGCGCTATATTCCACCTGGGGTTTGGCCACAAGAATATACCGGGGGTCCGGTTCCCACACCCAGGCCCAGCCCGACTGTAGTCTGTCCAAAGGATACAGTCTGGACGGGGACGAGGTGCTTTGGGACTAAATGAGCAAAGCCTCTATCGTGTCAGTTATACCGAAAGGTGTAGCGCACGGTAGGGGCTTTATTTTTTTCTAAAAAATGTTTGGAATTTTTAACCGAGGAACCCGCCGACCAGAGGAATCTTTCTGGCCACCTGTTGCACATCGGCCCCGGCTCGGGAGACGGCGCCGGAGGCCTGTACTTCCAAAGCCTCTTCAATAATGGCCGGAACCTTAGAAGCAATGACCACCAATCCTAAGATAATAAAGTTTTTAACATCGGTTTGCACCAGGGGGTCCGGTAAGGTGAAGCTGGATTCGTAATTGTTAATATAGACGGCGAGGTTGAGGATAAAAAATATTCCTGGGAAGACCAGCACGTTGGCCAGCATCCCCATAATCCATTTTTTAATGTTGTCGTTTTGACTGGGAATAATACCAATGGCAATGAGCACCGGGCCAATGGCCGCTTTCACAAAAATTTGAGCATAGTTAGTAATTAAGGCAAAGAAAACCTGGAAGAAAATGTACCAGACCACGAGGCCCAAAATCATGGAGACCAGCCCGTCAATAATGGGTATTTTAAAGGTGGGAGCGTTAAAGTCTAAATGCTGACCGACGGTAAAGAGTCCCATGGGGCTTTCCAAATACGGGTAGGGTAGGCACGGCGTCTGTATTAGAACGCAGGCCGGGCGGGAAAGATTGTTGAAGAAATAGCCAACGGTGGAAAGGCTTACCTGGCCAATGTCTACTACCAGCGAAGCAATAGTGTAGCTAAAAGCAATCATCAAAAGTCCAATAGCCAGTCGGGGAATAGCCGATTGCACGGTAATCACCGTACGTGGATCAATCTTTTGCCGAAGCATAACCATAAACCCATAAGCCACCAGAACGAGTGTAATCATTAAATAGGAAATGTTCCTGACCCCTTCCCAAATGCTAAAGATGGGGTTAAGCCGCACCCGACCGGGAGTGGCCGCGGCGGCGAAGGATGTTTTAAAGCCAAGAATGTTGCCATTAATCACTTCGGCCAGAGAGCTCATAGTGCCAAGATCCGGCGGGTTTTGGTAAACGGCGGCCACCAGCTGAAAAGGGGCAATGCCAATTTTTTGTGGAATTTGCTGGTCAATGCGGCTGGACTGTGGATTGTAAGTAGTCGGGTCAATTCCCTGCCAAAGCAGGTTGCCCATACCCTGAAAGAAGGGGCTTAGAATGTATTTAAAAATTATGTCCCAGGAATTTTTGGAAAGCATAGTTAGGAAGTTATTGGCAATTTGGCCTATGGCGTCGGTAATGCTTGAACCCAGGACGGTTAGTCCGTTATCAAGGGCATTGCACAAATCGCTAATGCCGGGGAGGCCGGAGACGCCGGAGCAGTCAATTGCGGCCAACTGTTGTGAGCTTAGGACTTTTGAGGGGAGTGTTTTTGATGCCGGCAATCTCTCGGCGGCGAGAATTTGTCGCCCGGAAAAACTAAGAATAATCGTAGCGGCTAAGAGGCTAGCGGTTAGTTTGGTGTGGGACATTAAAATCATTTTGGGCAAGGCCTTATTTATTGTCAAGTAAACCTTAATTGACTAGACTTGAGAAGTATGCCCCTCGCCCAAAGTTACTCTTCAAATCCTCAAGCGAAAAGAAATCAGGATGTTGGCCCTTCTCCCTTTCAGCAGATGAGCTCGGCTTTCGCCGGCGCCTCGGCCAACCCTCTTCTGAAAGTAGCGCAATACACCGTTCTGCCGGCCGCCGAAAATATTCCCATTTTAGGCAAGCCTATTACATTTCTTAAATGGGCCACCGACCCGGTGGGGGAGCTTAAAAAATCCCTCAATATTTCTCCTTCGGTGGGGGCCGCCGTCAAAGAATCAATTATCACCAACGCCGTAGCTTACGCTACGAAAGTTTACGCGGTATCGGCGGGCGTTGCCTCCGGTCAGGGGCAGATTACCACCGATCTTGTACAAAACGCCATGGCCTGTGAAGCCGCCGATTACGCTACTAAAGCCGCGCGCAATCCTACCAAATTTATAATTCAGGAAACCTGGAACGGTCTTGTAAAGGGCGGCTGGTTTTTTGACCGGTTTATTTACGATAAGCGTTATGTTTTTTGGCATGACGAAACCGGTAAGGCGTCCAAATGGGAAGCTAATCGCATCGCCAAGAAATTTGGATTGAAAGGCGAAGATTTAAGGTTCGGTTCCCAAGCCTTTAAGGTTATAAATGTTGACAAGCCGGGAGGCCTAACCCCGGTCTTAAAGGTCGGGAAGGTTACCTGGCAGATTGCCGGTCCCACTGTTCTGGCCGCCGTCCTCTTCCCCCCTCTCGCGCCGGTAGTTTTGGCCTGGCAGGTAGCTAACGCCAGCTGGAGCGACTTTGTCATCAAACATCCGGTAGTACCGGTTCCGCCCGACCCCAACTTGGTGGGCGCTCCTCTTGAGGCCGGCCGCAGCAAGGGCGGAAATAAGAATCTGCTTCGGGATGTTAATCGCGAATGGGTAGCCGAATCCAGCGGCCAGACTTTTAAGTGGTACGAACTCAACAATATTGCCGACGATAAGATTCGCCGTTGGAATAAAGTCTTTAAAACGGTTAACGATTTTGCCACCGTTCGTGGTCTTTATAATACCCTGGTTACCGGCAACACCTTGAAAGAAAGAGGCTGGGCAATTCGCGGTGGTTACGCCGACCAACGAATTCGCTTTGGCAGTGGCGCCGGTGAGATTAATGAACTATACGCCAGGGCCAGCGTTTTTAACCGTGGCCGCGGACGTCATTTTCACCCCGGGGTTTTAAGGAGGCCGGATGGAAGTGTAATCACAATCCATCCCGGTCAAAAGATTAGCGGCAAACAATGGAGCCACCTGTCTGCGTCGGTAAAATCCAACTCCAGTCGGTTTTTCCGCGGGGCCTACCGTTTTCAGCAATTTGCTTCCAAAATTGGAGTGCCAGCGGCTCTAGCCGTTCTTTTGCCCAACCCGGCCACTTGGGGTTTCGCCGCTTTTATGGTGGCACGGAATTTGGGAAGTGTTTTGGAGCCCTTAAAGTGGGTCGGCTGGAAGAGTGTTGAGTACACGAGTTCCCAGTTTATTGCCAAATACGGGTTAAAGTACGGCACGGCTGCGGTTAAGAATATTGGGCCGTTGGTTTTAGTCTTGGAAGATAATGGGACAAATTTTCTGCGCCGATGGCTCCGGCGTTTCTATTCGGTGCTGCATCCTTTTGACCGGGACGTTGGGGTTTTGGCTGGAGCCGTTGCTTGGCGGGATCGGCAATGGGCAACTATTGTCCGCTCCTTTTGGCGATCCAGCAATGGTTTGAGACTTAGGGCCACCTTTATTAAGTATCCCTGGATTCGGCAAACGTTTGATTTTCTAAAAAAACTGCCCGGAGCCGGAACCGTTGCCGCCGTCGGCGGATTTTTCTTAGGCGGACTTAAGTGGGTTTTGGCTCCCGGTCAGGCGATTAAAGATGCCGTCGGCAACTTTATAAAGTGGACGGCTTGGCGTGGTTTTCGCTGGGCCCTGGGTAAAGCGTTTCGGAGTTGGTTTAGCCATCCATTAACCGCCTGGCTACAAAGACAGGTTGCGAGTCTTCCAATCGGCTCCCTGCGCCGAAGTTTTTTTGATTTTCTTTTGCGCCGTCTTCTCGCCCCTGCACCCCTGCCAAAAATTCCCACATCGCCTCTGGGGAAATTCGGGGCCGAACTGGTTAAAGCTTTGGCTCAAATCGGAAAAATGATTTTCCGGTTTGTGACGAAGTTACTTATAGAGGCGGGTAAGGCGATTGTGAAAATTGTAGTCCAGGTCTTTCAAACCATTAGCGATGCCGTGGCGGCTGTTACCTCGCCGGCTTGGGGGACCGTGGCCGTCATAGTTGTGGCCATACTGGCAATCTTTCTGCTTCTGGCGCTTATAGTCATTGTCATTTTTCTGGCCTTGGCCTTTGTTTCTTCTATGGGAGCCAGCGGCACCAACATGCCGCCCGTGAGCAGTTTTTTGGAGATACGCAAGGAGGTCGCCAACCCCAAGCCTTCCGGTCAGCTGTTTGCGGCGGGGGATACGGTTCAGTATTTAATTCAGTACGAAGTTAAGAAACCTCTTTCGGGAGCGGTTACTTTTGAAGACAGGTTTTTGATTAGCGGCGTCGATAAAAACGGTGCCACGGTTAAATATTTTGACCAGAATTCCCTAAGTTGCCAGAGCCCGGCTTCCATTACTACCGTTACTTTTGCTTCCGATCCCGACGGCCCGCCCGGGAACTGGCAAGGGCTCAAGGGCACCGTTCCCTATCATGACCCGGGCAACGGCGGGCCGCAGTGGGTACAGTTTAACTGCTCGGCAAAAGTTGACTCCGGCTACAACGGCGGGGTTTTAGTTAATCACGCCATTATTTCCGGCAACGCCCAAAGCGACGGTAAACTTGTGACCGCCTCACAGTGGTTAAAGGTTAACGGCGGCGATGCTTCCGGCTGGCCCACCGATCACGGCTGTTTTGTGCAGGGGCCAAACGGCGCTTATTCACACCAGAACCAGCAAGCGGTTGATATTGCCTCCAACTGGTCCTCCGGCTACAACATTGCCGGCCAACCGATTCACGCCACCATTGACGGCAAAGTTTTAAGGATTTGTGTTAGTGGTACTTACAGCGCCAATGCTTCAACTGGTGTCTGCGGCGGTTACGATGAGGGGTCATACTTCGGGACCGGTTTCGGCACCTACGTTATTCTTAAAGAAACAAACACCAGTCTTTCCGTTTTTTACGGTCATCTTTTGCAACCGTCTGCTTCTCTTGCCGAGGGGCAGATTATTAACAAAGGGGATATTATTGGTTATGTGGACTCAACCGGAAATTCAACCGGCAACCACGTGCACTACGCCTTCACGAGAAATTCCGGCGCCGAAATGAATCAGCCGTATGTTCCTTATTATGTGCCAACCTGTTCTCTAACATCACCTGACCCTACCTGCCCGCAGGCCTTTGCCGATTTGGGGGAGCCGGGCCGGGTCTGTTTTTAAAATATGAACCAAAAATATTTTCGAATTTTTGCCGTCATAATTTTAATTTTGGTAATTGTGCTTTTGGCGTTCGATTTTTTTAGAAGTCGTAGTCCCTCCGTCCCGAATCAGGGAGGAACGACGCCGCCCGGCGTGGCGGCACCCACAGTTAATCAGGCAATACCCTATACGCCACAGCGGGTTAACGTGCCATCCAATGTCAATTATCAAAATCTACCCAAAACTCTGCCCGTCTATTCCGTTGCCGGAGATGCTGCGCGCCCGTTTACGTCTTTAGAGATTTCCTCTCTGGCTTCGATTTTAGGCTTTAAGTCAGCCGCCCAAATTATTCCCGGTTACGGCGGGGGCTCTAATTATATGTATGGTGACGCCGCCGGCCGGACCTTAATAGTTAAGGATGCGCCCCCGAGCATTAGCTACTCGGAGCCGCCGGCCACCGGCCCTTTTACCTCTCTGCCGTCTTTGGACGAAGCTTCGTCTTTTTCTCTTTCGTGGTTTAGGAAGCTTTCTATAAATTTGCCTGACGGATGGGAAGTAAGAGTTATAAAGAAAGTTTATATAAGCGGTGAGGGTTCTTCGGCGGTGGAAGTTCCCGATGTCTCTCAAGCCGGTTCGGTTAGTGTGAACTTGGGATATTTTTATGGAGGCTTGGAAGTTTATGACGGCACGCGGGGGCCGGTTTTGTTTAGTTTAGTCATTGGGCCAAATATGACCATTATTTCCGCTAAATCCGCTTTCTTGGTAACCAACTCCGGTTTAGCAATTTCTCCGGTTGGCAATGTGGCGGTAAAGGATTTAGCCGGAATCGAGAATTCGTTTTCCGACGGGTCGGCCAAGGCTATCTCGTTGGGCCTTTCCGGAGTAATAACCGACGAACCGATTCTTAACCCGCCGCAGACGGTTGATGTTAAAAATATTTCTCCAGTTTTACTGCTTTCGGGAAAAACCCTTTACCCTTATTTTTCCGTTTCCGCCCAAGGGACTTTGAGTTCTGGTAGAACTGGGGAAGTTCAATATTTGGTTCCGGCCGAAAGCGCTGAACCTTAGATTACCGGCAAATTAATCAACCGGAATTTACTTGTATTGGCAGAGACCGCCGATTACAGGCAAGCCGCCGTTTGTGCAGGCGTAGTCAGGTATCATTAAGATTGGGTTTGGTAGACCAAGAACGTTGGTAGAAAGCACCGTGATTAGAAAGACGGATGCGATGCCTAGACCAAAACCCATCAAGGCGGCAGTCATAGTCTTTTGAGCCGATTGAATGGCTTTCTCGTCTCCACCGGAAGTTAGGTATCGTAATCCACCGTAAAGAAGCATCGCAAAAAGCCCTATTCCCAGAAGAATGAGGATAGAGAAGTAAAGTTTATAAGCAATACTTACTAGGCAATAGAATCCCATCCCCGTACCCACACCACCTACAACCGGCCCGGAAATGTCCCTTGGCTGGTCGCAGGTATAAAGGTTGAAACCCCCAACGTTTTCCTGTGTCAAAGCGAGGGTGTTGGGTCCGGTAAGCAGAAAAATCAGTGCAACCAGTGCCAGAAAAGTCAAGGCTGTTTTTTTCAAGCTCATATTTTTTGGGAAAGGTCAAAATATCCTTACTGTCCCAGTGTCGTGGTGGGACCGGGCCACTGAATGTTGCCCAAAATATTCACCCCGAAGACCGCGCCCAAAACCTGGATAACAGCAATGGAACCGGCCACAATGGCCAAACCCAAAATGGCGTAAGTGATCCGGTCACGGGCCGATTGGGCTGCGACTTTGTCTCCGCCCGAGGTTAAATATTGAAAGCCTCCCATAACCAGGAAAATAAATGCGGCCAGGCCGGAAATAATAATAATAGCCCTCACCAAAGTCTGAATAAAACTGCCCAGGTCTGGGAAGGCAAACAAAGTAGTGTCCACCCTTCCGGAGGTGTAGGCAGCCAGAGCGGCCGGGGCAACCAAAGATAAGAGCGTTCCTGCCGTCATTGCAATTTTAATTATTTTATTTTTTCTCACTCAGGTTCACCCCCTTTGAATCTTCTTAGATTTATCATTAACTATTAAGCTTAACACAACACGTTAAGTAGCGCCAGAGTAAATTTTACGGGGCGCCCACGGTAGTATTAGCCGGCCCGGGCCATTTTATGTCGCCGAGAATATTTATGCCAAAAACAGCCGCCAGGATTTGGGTAATAGCCACCGCGGCCACAATAATAACCAGGCCCGTAATCGCGTAGGTAATGCGCTCGCGGGCGTTTTGCGCCGCCACCTTATCCCCGCCGGAGGTGAGGTACTGGAAACCGCCGATTAAAAGAAAAACAAAAGCGGCCAGGCCGGCAATAATCATGAAGCCGCGTAGGAAAGTTTGAATAATTTCGCCTAGATTAACAAAAGAAACGGATCCTGTGTCGATGCCGGGGATTAATGTTCCGGGATTGGCGGCTAGAATCATAGTTTAGTGACAATAACCATAATTACCCACAATCGTGTCGGCCGTAGGCCATTTAATATTACCAAAAATATTGACACCAAAAACAGCTCCCAGAATTTGGGTGATGGCCACCACCGAGACAACGATGGCCAAGCCCATTATGGCATAGGTAATTTTCTCGCGGGCGTTTTGCGCCGCCACCTTATCCCCGCCGGAAGAGATGTACTGAAAGCCGCCCAAAACCAGTTGAACCAGAGCAAAAATTCCGGAAATGATTATGACGGCGTTAATTAAAACGCTTAAAAGATTGCCTATATTGGCAAAGGCCACAGCGTCGCCGGCGGCGGTGGAAACAAACTGCGAGCAGTCCACCCCCGGCACAGCCGCGAGAACTATGTTAGAGAATATCATAGAGAGCAAATACAGCCGATCTCTTACGCTGATTTAGAACGCAGATCGGGATTGACTATTCTCTTGATTATAACTCCATTTGGACTGAAAATCGAGACAATTCCTAATCTCAACTTGGCATCACGGAGATAAGAAAGTACCTGACGCATCTGATTGTGATAAAAACCATTTCCGACTTTTACTTCGAGTATTAACCTATTATTGATTAAAAAATCGTGAAAGTAGTAGCCAATAACTCTGTCCTTATATCTGATTTTTGAAATGTTTTCTTTGGTAAATTCAAGGCCTCCGGCTTTCAGCTCGTTGGAGATAGCTTTTTGATATATCTTTTCCGGGTAACCGAAACCTAGGTCGTTGAAGACTTTATATAAACAGCCAATAACTTTATAACTTAAATCGGCGAATGGGAAGTCTTGTTTCTCTTCCATCTGCTTTCCAGATCTGCTTGAAAGATTTGCTGTCTAGGGATGGGGCCAAAGGACGCCGCCCACAATGCTCACGCCAAAAACGGCCTGAACCACAAAGCCTACGGCATAGGCGCCTACCACAATAGCCAGGCCCATTATAGCGTAGGTGATTTTGTTGCGGGCCGCTTCCACCGCCACCTTGTCTCCACCGGATGAGATGTATTGGAACCCGCCCATGGCCAAAAACAGAAAGGCGGCAATGCCGGAAACAATCACCAGCGTCACATAAAGATTGGCCACCAGACGCCCAACGTCAAGGTACCCGAGCTTGTTAACGCCGGAGGTTTCGAGTGATTCGAGAGTTGATAAATCAAAAGATGTTGACGGCATGATTTATATTTAGGGACCCCTAAAGACCGGTTTAAAAATGTCAATTCCCAAAACGGTCCCAACAATTCTGGTAATTGCAAAAGCGCCTACCACAATAGCCAAACCAATCACGGCGTTGGTAATCTGCTTCATGGCCTCCTGGGTCTGCTTGGCATCGCCGCCGGCGGTAATGTAGCGCAGTCCGCCTAAAGCCAGGTAGAGAAAGAAGGCAATCCCGGACACAATAATCACGACGTTAATAAAGTTAGAAATGAGATAAGACAGACCACTACCTCCAGCAGTATAGTTTCCAGTTAGATATTTCGGATCGATTGTTCCGAAGATAGGTACAAATAGTATATCCATGATGTTAAAACCCGGTAATACTTATGCCTAGGACGGTTTCCACAATTCTGATTATCCAAAAAGAAATAAATACGATAATCATTCCGATTACGGCATTAGTAATAATTTTTCTGGCTTCCATTAATGCCTTATCATCTCCGCCCGAGGTGAGATATTTTATTCCGCCGAGGAGCAGATAGGCAAAGAGAGCTAGGCCGGCCAGAGAAATAATCACCGGTAAAAAAGCGCTTACGACCGAGCCTAAGTCGTTGAATCCGGAGAGACCCAAAGCGCTGGGTGTAATCGCGAAAGCCAAGGCCTCTTTGCCAAAAATGTTCATAATTCTTAAGGATAAGGTACGTTAACTCCCCCTCCGGGAGCCGGCGTGAAACCAGGGATGTGTAAAATATCTATACCAATAAATCTTAAAAGAAAAACGCTTAAAAAGACAAGCAGGAAACCGCCGATGGCGTGAGTAATGGTGCTCTTGGCCTCATCAATGGCGTCGGGGTTGCCGCCACTCAAAAGATACTTGGCTGCGCCGGATATAAGCAGAAACAAACTGACGCCGCCGGCCAATCCGGACATAATTAGTATAAGAGCTTTTATGAGTTCCTCGGGTTGCGGTTTTAAGGTGCCGATTTCCGTGTTCAGTTCCGTTGGCAGCGGTTGTGGTGCCGGAATGTTAAGGCAAGTATAGCCGTCAATAATATTGGCATTTCCCGCTTGAAGAAACCCACAGTTAATGCATTGTTTGCCGTTGGTGGAGCAGGCAGGCTGCGGACATCTCCCTGGCCAGCCGAGCCCCTGACCGTACGAACCGCAGGCCGCTTCGAAGTTTACTGCTTTAGTTATGGAGGGAGCGCTTACCCAGGAAGTTGCAGAAAACAGGATGGCTATTAATATTTGCCAGAGCAACAAGCGTTTCTTTACCACGATTCAACTTTACCTTTTTCGCGCCATTTCTGTCAAAAAATCGGGGGCGGGGCAATGTTATAATTTTGTAGATGAAAAGTGCTTGGGCTTTCCTTGCGGCCATTCTTTTGCTTATTCCTCTCCTATTTATAATCCGCCCGGCTTTGGCGGATGAATACTCCGATTTGCAGGCCCAGCTGGACCAAAAGATTAAAGAGCTTTCGGCCAAACAGGGGGAGCTGGCCGGAGTTCAGTCGGAGCACCAAAAAGTTTCCGTGGATGTGGCCGCCACCCGCAATTTAATTGACCGCACCGCCGCCGAAATCGAAAAGAAAAAAGAGGAAATTGCCCGGCTTGATTCACAGCGGCAGACCAAAGAGCTAGAACTTTCGCAAAAAGAAGCCACCGTTTCCGCCATGATAAAAGAAATTTACAAAAGTTCGGCCGGGTCTTCTCTGGAATTAATTCTTAGCAGTCAAAGTTTGGGTTCTTTTGCCCAAAGCCTCGTCTATTACAAAGCGGTGGCGGCTCTCGCCGAACAAAAGGCCAACGACTTGGGGGCCCAAGTTACCCAAATTAAGGTCAATTTAATTTCCGACCGGGACAAAAAAGATGCGCTTGACGCCCAGGTGTTAAGTCTTGCCCAAAAGAAAAAAATTTTAGACTCACAGCTTTCCGCTTTAAGCGGGCACATTCAGACCGTCAGTTCCCAAATTTCCACCATTCAAACGGAGATTGCCAATATTACCGCCCGCCAGCAGCAGATTTTGGCCGAGAAGACCGGCAACTTTTTAACCAGTGTTGGTGATGTGCCGCCGGCCGACGACCCGGCCTCGCGTCTTGATTACAATCCCGGTTTTTCCCCCGCCTTCGCCGGTTTTTCCTTCGGTGCGCCGCACCGCAAGGGTATGAGCCAGTACGGCGCCTACGGGCGGGCCAAGAGCGGACAGAATTATCAGGATATTCTTAAAGGTTACTACGGCAGTGTGAGTATTGAGCACCGCGATTTACCGGGCAGCATTCAAACGACCGTGGGCACAATCTCTTTTGAAGACAACTACCTCATGGGCATTGCCGAAATGCCGTCGAGTTGGGCCGACAGCGGCGGTTATGAAGCGCTAAAAGCCCAGGCGGTGGCAGCCCGCAGTTATGCTATGAATGCCGGCAAGCCTATTTGCGTTACCGAGAGTTGCCAGGTTTATTCCTCTTCAAAGGCGGCCAATCCGCCCGACGCCTGGCGGCGGGCGGTTAACGAAACCCGTGGGCAGGTGGTGGTGGCCAACGGGCAGATTCTTTCCACCTGGTATGCCTCCACTTCCGGCGGATTTAATTTGTCCTACACCGTGGGCGGCTACACGACTTCCGGAGGATGGGATACCAAGTGCGGTAGCCAGAGCTGTTGGACGGGCGACGCTTACGAAAAGATTTCCGGCTCCCCGTGGTTCTACAAAGCCTGGTACCGACCCCGTTACGGCAGTGCCAGCCGTTCTAACCCTTGGCTTAACCGCGACGAATTTGCGGATATTGTAAACTCGGCGCTTCTATACCAAAAAGATAACGGTACGGTTACACATCTTTCCCAGACGGATAAGTCCAACCCCGATACATGGAGTGCGGATCAAGTGCGGGGGGCCTTGAGCGGTGACGCTATTTCCAATGTCACATCAGTTTCCGTTACCTATTCAACCGGCGGTTTTACGAGTAACGTCCATCTGGAAACGGATAAGGGCGGCAAAGACATTGATGGGCCAACCTTCCGGCAAATCTTTAACCTTCGGGCGCCGGGAGAAATCTGGCTGGCGTCTTCGTTATTTAATATAGAAAAGAAGTAGTAGAATAAAGTTATGGTTAAAGGTTTGTCCGCTTTCGCCAGGGATCCGAAGATTACCTTTAAAGACCAGGAAGCAGGGGAAAATGTTCTTCTTCTTTTGCGCCGCCACCAGGTGACCAATATCTGGTGGATTTTCGTAACACTGGTTTTGGCCGTTTTCCCCCTATTTTTTTGGCTGGGCAACGCTCCTTCCCAACTTGCAGGAATGCCTTTTTTTTCACCGGGGCACCTTTTTCTTCTCACATTAGTTTGGTACCTCTTTACCTTAGGTTTCGCGCTTATAAATTTTTTGGACTGGTTTTTTAACGTGGATTTAATTACTGATAAAAGACTCGTGGACATGGATTACGAAAACCTTTTATACTTTAGGGCTTCGGAGACCAACTATTCCAAGCTGGAAGACGTTACCTATAAAGTGAGCGGCATTTTTCAAAGTATTTTTAACTTTGGCAATGTGGAATTCCAGACGGCCGGCACCGAGGAAAATTTTGATTTGGAGGAAGTGCCCAACCCCGAAGGCGTCCACGATTTAATTACCGATTTAATGGCCAAAACGCCGGAGGCCGGCTAAGGATTATGACAAGTTTTGACCCTTACATTATTCTTTCCGTTCGTTGGGGTTTGGTGACCCTGCTTTCCCTTTACGCCGTTTTTTCGGCAGTCATGATAAGCAAAGTGCGCTACCTTTCCGGAGTTTTGGAAACCGAGGTTTCTCCTGCTTTGTCCGTCCTGGTTTTGCTTAATTTTGTTTTCTCTTTATTTTTAATCGTTCTAACGTTGGTAACAATATAAAATGGAAAAGAAGTTGACCATACGTTTTCAAAAACTTGTCGGCCAGGCGGCATTTCCGCCGGGATTTTTTGCCGAGGGTCAAAAGTTCGAACGTTTCGAGAAGGGTTTGCCCCAGTCGCGCGGCTCGCTTTTTTGTCTTCTGACCATTAAAGGGCCGGCCGAAGGCTTTGAGGCGCCGGTTTTTGGCAAGGCCATTTTAGATGTTTTGGAGGAGGAGTACTTTACGCCTTCGTCGGAGCCGCCTCTTTCGGCTCTGGAGAAAGCGGCCGACTCGGCCCACCGCCGGCTTAACGACCTGGCGCTTTCCTCACACCTGGGGCAGGCTCTGGAGCTTGACTTGGTGTTGGCCGTTCTTTGGGGACAGGTGCTCTATGTTTGCCGTCTGGGGCAGGGCGGCGCCTATTTATTGCGCGACGGCAAGGTCTCGGAGATTATTTTGGGGGAGGAGTCCCTGGTTGCCTGCGCTTCCGGTTTTGTTTACGGCGGCGACACTCTTATTTTGGGCAGTCCAGATTTTAAAAAGAAATTCCCGACGGAATCTCTTTCGCTCTCGCTCGGGAAAATTGAGCAGGCCATGCAGGAGAGCGGCCCCAAATCTCTTTTGGCCGGTTTAGTTATAAAACTGGACTTGGAGGAATCTCCGGGGGAGGCCGAGTCTATTGAGTTTGTTGAGCCTCATCGGCCCTCTTCCCGCCGTCCCAAAATTTCTCTGCCAAGGCTTCGCCCGCCTTCTCTGGAGGTTTTCAGGGCGCGGCGTTTAGGGCGTAAGAGCCGAATGGCCGGACTTTTCCTTGCTCTCTTAATTCTTTTTTCCGTCTCGGTTTACTTTACCATTTCCCGCCAGAACAAAATCCGTTTGGCCAACCTTTCCCAGGTCGTTTACAACAAAGCCGATTTGGACCTGATTTCGGCCTCCGACCTGGTCAATCTTAACAATGCCAAAGCGGCCCAAATTTTAAATGATACTTTAAAGTCCCTCAAAAATTTAGAGTCGTTGGGCTCCAAAGACCCCAAACTTTTTGACTACGAACAGAGGGTTAAATCACTCCTGGCCAAGGTTTCGGGGGAAACTTTGGTGCAAAACCTAAAGCTTATCTACGATTTTAACCTTTCCGAAAACGGGCTTAGGCCGAGCAACCTGGAGGGTTATAAAAATCAGTTGATTCTGGGCAGTCAGGGTTCCGGGGCCGTCTTTGCCGTACCGGCCGATAATCCAGCTGGCGCCCAAAACGTTTCCGGCGGAAAAATCAGCTCCCTTAAAGAAATTTCGGCCTACGGCAGCCGGGTTTTTGTGGAAAGTAGCGGCGGCTTTTATACCATTGATTTAAGCAGCGGCAGCGTCACGGCCGACGATTTGAGCGGCTTGAACCCGGATCAGATTGCCGACTTTGGAAGCTACAATTCCAATCTCTACTTTCTATCTCCCTCGCAAAACCAGATTTTACGGTCCCTCTACGGTACGTCCGGTTACTCGCCTGTTTCAAGCTGGCTTAAGAGTCCGGCCGTTATTAAAAATGCCCTCAATTTTGCCATCGACGGCGATATTTATGTGCTGCTTTCGAGCGGCCAGGTGCTTAAATTCGAAGGCGGCGAAGCCCAGGATTTTGGCTTGAGCGGTTTTAGCCAGACTTTAAGTAAACAAACTTTTATTTACACCACCGATTCACTAAACTTTCTCTACCTCGTTGACCGGGAAAACAAGAAAATTGTAACCTTCGACAAAAACGGCGTTTTCCAAAAGACTTACGATTTGAGCGGCAGCGGCTTGCCCTCTCTCGATTCTCTTTATGTAAACTCCGATAACTCCAATCTCTACGTTCTTTCCGGAACTAAGATTTACGTCCTAGCCCCTTGAAAAAAACGTCTTTTTATGCTAAAATACCTAGTTGAAAATAGGGAAATCGGCGCGATGGCCCCACGCTATAAGGTGGAGGCGGGCTTGGTTTTAACCGGGGCTGAAGCCAAGTCGCTTAAGGCAGGAAACGGAAGGTTAAACGGCGCCTATCTTAAAGTTTTTAGCGACGGGGCTTACCTAGTGGGTTTTAGAATCGGCCGCTACCGGTACGACGCCAGGGCGGCACAGAACCCCACACGCCTGCGCAAAGTTCTTTTAAATAAAAGGGAGCTTTTAAAAATCGCCGGCCTTATTTCCCAAAGAGGTTTTGTCTGTGTGCCCTCGAGGGTTTATCTTAAGGACCGATTTATAAAAGTGGAGCTTGTGGTTGGGCAGGTTTTAAGAAAGTGGGAGAAGCGGGAGAAAGAGAAGGAAAAAGAGCAGGCGCGGGAAGTTGAAAGAAGCTTGAGTGAGTATTAGGATGTGGTGTTAGCACATTTAAAATTTGGGGATGTCAGTTTCGACTAAATGCGGATGAAACTTCGGCAAGTCAAGTTTGAGCCAGATCTTGGTAAAAAGGCTTAATTAAAATGCCACCGATAGTGTGAGCGAAGTTCCCGTTTACGAGCCAGCTTTTGTCTACGCTTGAAACGTGAACCGTCCTTAAAAGCTTTCCCCAGACGAGGCTTTTTTGGGCGTGTAACAGTCTGGGATTCAAGTTTTGCGGGTTTTGGGCAAACCCGATTCTTGTAATCATCTAAATTGTCCAGCCGGTTGGCTTTTATCCCGGTCTAGCCGAGAGGCCCGCCCGGATTTATTTAAGCTAGATAAGCTTGTAGATGAAGTTTCTTGATTCATTTAGGACCCCCGTTCAATCGGGGCATCTCCACCAGGTATTATCTTTAAGGCTCCCGAAAGGGAGCCTTAAGAATTTTCAATTTGAAATTTAAAATTTAAAATGAAATCTCAACGACTCAATTTTGAGACATTAGAGCGTTTGCGTAATTAGCAGCTAAAGGTATTGTTTTTCGTCATTCTGGTAATCCGCCGTAGGCGGAGCATCTAGAATCCTCTCCACCGGAATGACCGTCGAACAATTAATTATGTCCCAACTTTATTGGGTCAATTCAAATTCAATTCAAATTGTAAATTGAAAATTTCAAATTAATATGCGGTTGGTGTTCTGTTAACATTAGGTTGTGTTGGCTGAACCGATTGTCGACTTCTTTTTCCCCAAGCGCTGTTTGAGCTGCGGCCGTTCGGGCTCCTTTGTTTGCGAATCTTGTTTGGAAAAAGTTCCCTGGCTGGAAAGTCAGTTTTGCCCCGTTTGTCTAAAACCCTCCGTTTCCGGTTTTACCCATTTGCGCTGTCAGAATTCCCTTACGCCCGACCGTTTTATTTGCCCGCTTGCCTATAAGGGCTTGGTCTCGTCTCTCATTCAGTCCGTTAAGTATGGCGGGGTCACCTCTTTGGTGCCTTATGCAGTTAGCCTCACCAAAGAATTTATGGAGGAAAGCCTTTCGGGGATTGGCGCCGAAGCCGGACTTACCTATGTGCCTCTACACCCCTTAAAGCTTATGGAGAGAGGTTTTAATCAAAGCCTGATTTTGGCTAAGTCTTTGGGCGAGCTTTTGCGCCTGGAGGTTTTTGATTTGCTTATTAAAGCAAAAGAAACGAAATCGCAAACAACCTTCAGTCGGGAAGAAAGAAAAAGTAACGTGAGGGGAACATTCAAGGCTAATGCGGTAGAGATTCAGAGAATTAAAAACCGGGACCTAATCCTTGTGGATGATGTTTTTACCACCGGTGCCACTCTGCTTGAATGCAGTCGCATTTTAAAGCTGGCCGGCGCCCGGTTTATCTACCTTTTCACTTTGGCTAAGGATTAGCGGATGACTATCGGTGGGCAAGTTCGGCGGCAAGTTCTGTTTTAAAGATTTTCAACTAAGAAATTCTTCAGGGCTTTCAAATTCTTTTTCTCTGGGTCGTAGTAATAGGATTTGATGCCGGAGGCTTCGGCACTTTTGACCGCTTCGGGATTATGTTCGAAATACACAACCTCGCCCTTACTTAATCCAAAGTGCGCAAGCACGGCTTCGTAATATTTCGGGTCGGTTTTTTCGGGGTTGTGTTTTAGCGTAAAAACCTCGTAGGGCATTTTATCCAAACCGAATTCTTTAAACTGCTCGTCGTTCGCACCGGTGAGAATAATCTTTCGGTTTGGGAATTTATCAAGTATCTTACGCATCGGCTCAAAAATCTTAAAACCATTACCGACTTCGACGACAAAAGCATCGACGGCGTCAACTAAAATTGTTTTCATAGGCACATTTATTATTTATCACTCCTTACCGAAAAGCAACTTGCGAAATTCTTCTTTCTTTTCTGGATTAAACTGTAGCCGAAGCAAATCAGGTACAATTTCCGGGCTGTAGAATAAAGGATCCTCAGTTGCGATTTTCATAAATTCTTCAAAGCTCACTAGCTGTGTTTCTATTTTTTCACCCGCATCCGTTTCCGCCTTTTTTTCAAAGACACTATTTCTGGCGATATACGTGTACACAGTCCACTCTATCTTAAATAGAGGATCAACCTCCTTCCATAAAATCCAGTTACTTGAAACATAGCCGGTTTCCTCCAATAACTCACGCTTAGCGGCCTGTAAAGGTTCCTCTCCCTCGTCAAATCGTCCGCCGGGAATTGAGGTAAAGGGCTGTTTTTTCTGCGGCTGTTCTTCGATTTGAATTAAGATCTTATCTCCAACAATCGGTATTACTTGTGCGGTGTTTGGTCTTTTGAGTTTTTCAAAAATCTCGACGCTGCCGTCAAACATTTTTTGTTCCCATTGCCAAACTTCAAAAATTCTCCCCTTAAAAACTCTTTTAGCATTTTGTGGCATTTCAGATTTCATAATTATTTCAGTAAATCTTCAACAGCAACGCAAAGAGTCTTGGCGATTTTCGCTATCACTTGGACGCTTGGCTTTTGCACCAAACTAAGTGTTTATTCCTAAAAGCCTGTCCTGAGTCTGTTTTTAGATAGTTTTCGAATCTCCTAGCCGAGAGACGGTCAGGGAAAGCGCAATACCAGACTGACTTAATCGGCCGCAAGTTTTTTGTTGACTTGCATTTTCCTTCTTGATGCTCCATCAACCTTTCTTTAAGATTCGGTGACGACCCTGTATAGATATCCTCGTTGCTCAGTCTTAGCAAATATACGTAATACACTATCTAACCAACTGGTAACCCTTCGCCGGAGGCTTCGGGTTACACTCCTAGCTCTACCTCGCTTCAGCTGGCCGAAGGCCACCCGAAGCTCGCAGAGCGTAGGGTGGCGGAGGGTGTGGGAGTCGAACCCACTCACGGCTTTTGACCGTGTACGGTTTAGCAAACCGCTGCCTTACCGTCCGGCCCACCCTCCACGATTATCGATGTACCCTTAATTCTACCAGAGCTTGACACCTTTATTAAAGACACAGATACTATTTTTAATGCCGCAAGACACCGTTAACCAAGCATCCGTTGGCGCCGAAAATCCGTCGGGCAAAGTGCTTCTGGAGTGGGAATCGCCCTCCCGCGTCTTTATTAGAAAGGACGACAAATATATTCGCACCGTCCTCCTAACTCTTTTGGCCATTGGCCTGGTCTTAATTTTCTTTCAGCAATTTTTGCTTTACGCCGTTTTTCTCTCCCTGGCTTTTGTCTCTTTTGTTCTGCGCACCGTGCCGCCGGAAAAAATAAATCACAAAATCACTGAGTACGGCTTAACTTCGGCCAACCATAACTATTTATGGAAAGAACTCAAGGATTTTTGGTTTACCCGCCGGGGCGATTTTTTGGTGCTCAACGTGAACACTAATCTGCGTTTTCCGCCGCGTCTCTTTATGCTTATTGGTCCCGATAACAGCGCCGTTACCAAAGAGTTATTAATAAGCACGCTTTCTCTCCACCTTTCGTTTCGCGAACTGCCGCCGGATAACGCCGTGGACAAAATGTTGGACTCCTTCTCCCAAAAGTTCAGCCTCACTTAACTTGAGTTCCGTAAATAAAAATTGTTCGCGGCCCAACCGGTTGAATGTAGCGGGGATTTACCGGGAAGTCGGAGATGAGGGGGTAAAAATAGGCAAAGACAGCCACAACCGTCAAAATTATGGAGAGAAAAAGCCAGCTGTCCCGCCGCTTAAGGTCCCTCAAAAAGAGGGATAAAAAGGTGTAGAGGAACGGCAGACCGACCAAAAAATAGTAGGGGTATTCAACACGGTTGGCCAAAAGCCAGGGCAAATAAAAACTTAGAACAAGGAGGCTTAGGAACTGTTTGGCCGGACTCAAGGGACTAAATTTCTCCCGCCAGAAATATTTGATTAAAAGAATCAGGGAGCCAAAAAAGATTAAGGGGTTGTACATAGCCCAGATTACCTGCACGCTACCGTTATCATTAAGTATCGCGTCGTAGGCCCAGGCGGGATTTAAGACCCAGGCGAAGGCGTGGTTGGCAATATATTCCGGTAAAGAAAAATTAAAGCCGGTTCTCTGGGAGAAAGTAATCCAGTTGTCTGCCATTTTAATCTGCAGCTTGCCAAAGGCGGCTAAAGAGTGGCGCCCAATGTAGGGCCAGTAGGTTAGCGTGTAAACTGCCCCCGTGATTAAAAGCAGCAGTATAGCCAGGGCAATGAGCTGGCGGTATCTCCTTTCCTTAATCAAAACAATTATAAAAGGGATTAAAAGAAGAGGGGCTACCCATTTGGTGGCCAGGGCCAGGGCAAAGAAGGACGACCCAAAAATTAGAGAAGAAATATTTTCTGTCCGCAAGAATTTGTAGAGGAAATAAATGCTCCACCAGGAAAAGACGACGAAGAAAACCTCAATCGTGCCCAGACGCGAGTGAATGAAGTAGAGGAAATCCAGGTTAAGCAGGATCGTTGTTAGAGAAGCGACCGTAGTGTCAGCGCTTAGTTCTTTAACAAAAAGATAGACGGCCAGACTTCCAAGGAGCGAAAAGACAACCGGCAAAAACCTCCAGCCGTAGGCGTTGTCCCCAAAAAATTTTATGCCCAAAGCCATAATCTCTTTGCCCAGGGGCGGGTGCTCAAAGTTGGGGTCGTCCTTGTTTTCCAAATAAGCTAAGGCGGCCGGGCGGTAAAATTTACCTTCATCAAAAATGGCCTCCCCATAGTGATAGTCCAGCCGGTAAATTCTTAAAAAGAAACTTGAGATAAAAACTATCAGAAGAAACAAAAGTTCGCGTCGGCTCATAAGGAGATTATAACCTACCTTAAGAATCTGCCTGACCGGATTAGGTATAATAATATAATAGGAATCAGGATTTTTGGGAGAGGTCGCATAGTGGGCTAGTGCGCACGCTTGGAAAGCGTGTATGGCCGCAAGGCCATCGCGAGTTCGAATCTCGCCCTCTCCGCCACCATTTTTAAATTATGGCCAACGAGATTCAGCAAATTAAAGATAAAATTGACATCGTCGGCCTTATTTCCCAATACGTTCCGCTTAAGAAATCGGGCCGCAACTATAAAGGGCTTTGCCCATTCCACGCCGAAAAGACGCCCTCCTTTATGGTGTCCCCGGAATTACAGATTTTTAAGTGTTTCGGCTGTTCCGAGGGCGGCGACATTTTTGCCTTCCTTATGAAGAGAGAGGGCTTAGAATTTAAGGAAGCTTTGGAGGAGTTGGCCAAAAGAGCCGGGGTCAAGCTTTCCAGCTATTCGGCGCCGTCGAATGAGGACCAGCGGCGCGGCCGACTCCTGTCTGCCTTGAGTTTAAGCTCCCGGTTTTATAACTATTTACTCACGGAGCACCCGGCCGGTCGCGTTGCTCTAAAGTATTTGAGCGGCCGTGGTCTAACTCCCGAGACGATTAAAAAATTTCTATTAGGCTTTGCCCCCAATGAGCCCGACAGCCTCACCCGGTTTTTGCAGAAAAAAGGCTTTAGCCTGCCGGAAATTACCGAAGCCGGATTAGCTTTCCGCTCCGACCGCAACAATAAATTCTTTGATCGGTTCCGCGGCCGAGTTATGTTTCCTCTTTTTGATTCCCGCGGTCAGGTGATTGGCTTTTCGGGCCGTTTGATTAAAGAATCGGGGGATGCCCCAAAGTATTTGAACAGTCCGGAAACGCCGGTTTTTAGCAAAAGCCGATTTCTCTTTGGTTTTAATCTGGCCCGCCCGTTTATTAAAAAGGCCGGCCGGGCGGTCCTGGTTGAAGGGCAGATGGATCTTATTAGCAACGTCCAGGCCGGCGTGGAGAACGCAGTGGCCACCTCGGGCACGGCTTTGACCGCCGACCAGTTAAAGATGATTAAAAAGCTGGCGCCGGAAGTGGTGTTTTGTTTCGACGCCGACGAAGCGGGACAAAAGGCTTTGGAGAGGTCGGTGGAGCTGGCTGAAGCCGAAGGTTTAACCAGTTTAGTCTCGCCCTTGCCCTTGGGTGTTAAAGACCCTGACGAAGCGGCGCAAAAAAAATTAGCCGAGTGGCAGGAGAGTTTGGCTAAACCCCTTTCTTTTTACGATTATTACTTTAACCTAAACACCGCCAATCTTTTAAAAAGCGACGCTTTGGGTAAAAAGAGAGCCGCCGATAAACTGTTGCCGATTCTTTCAAAGATAATTGACCCTCTGCAGAAAGCCCATTTTGTCAAAAAATTAGCCGAAAGTTTGGATTTGGAGGAGCGTTTTGTTCGCGAGGCTTTGGATAAAATGGTTGTCCCGTCAGACCGCGCCAAAGCCGAGGACCGTCTAAGCTATCGGGTAATCGAGGGGTTAAAGGGACCAAAGCGGGCCGAAACCCTGCGCCGCTATGTTTTGTGCCTTTTACTGCGGTTTGATTTTTCCCTGGGTAAGAGGTATATTGGCAAGCTCGCCGCCAAGGATTTTGCCGGATCAGAAACCCAGCCCATTTTTACCCGACTTAAAGAAGTTTATAATGAGCGCGAAAGGAGTTTCGACCCGCTTGCCGTAAAAACCGGTTTGGCAGAGGAACCCGCCCGCATCTTTGAAGAATTAATGCTTTCTGACCTGGGCGAATTTGAGGAGGATAAAGGTCTTCAGGAAAAGGAGCTTGGCGCCGTGGCGGCGGAGTTAAAAAAAGAGACCCTAAAGTCGGAAGTGGAAGTACTCCTTGCGGAAATTCGCCGCGCGGAAAAGGAAAATGAGAAGGAGGAGCTTAAATCCCTGCAGGTCAAGCTTAACAACCTTTACCAAAAGCTTAAAGATTAGTTTCCGGTTCGCGTATAATAAGATTGATTATGACTAAGAAGAAAAAATCCCCCAACGGCAAAAAGCCGGTAAAAAAAATAGAAAAGAGAAAAAAAATGCTGCGAAAGCCGCATGCAAAGGCCGGGAAGTTTCCCAAGGCCAAAAAGATTTTGCGGGCGGCCAAAATTCTAATAAAAAAAAGAGCCGTCAAAGAGGTTTTGGCGCCGCCGACCTACGGCGACGAACTTGACGCCCTGCCGGCTTTGCGGGAACTTTTGGCCACGGCCCGCCACGCCGGATTTGTGACTCAGGAAGAAATCCTTAAGCACTTCCCCAAAGCCGAGGAAAACATTGAACTTTTGGACTCCCTTTACACGCGCTTAATTGAAAACGGGGTGGATGTTCTGGAATCGGGCAAGGATGTGCCGGCTCGTGAGGCGGAAAAAGAAGTGGAAATTACCGCCGTTTTGGAAAAGATTGCCACCCCCGACCCGGTAAAAATGTATTTGCGAGAAATAGGCAAAGTTAAACTTCTCACCGGGCCCGAAGAGGTGGAGCTGGCAAAAAGAGTGGAAAAGGGAGAGAAAAGAGCTTCCCAGGATTTAACGCGGGCCAACCTGCGTCTGGTGGTCTCTATTGCCAAGCGCTACATGGGCCGGGGCCTAAGTTTTCTGGATTTAATTCAGGAGGGAAACATTGGCCTTATGCGGGCTGTGGAAAAATTCGACTGGCGCCGCGGCTTTAAGTTTTCCACCTATGCCACCTGGTGGATTAGGCAGGCTATTACTAGAGCCATTGCCGACCAAGCCCGCACCATTCGCATTCCCGTACATATGATTGAAACTATTAATAAATTTCGCCGCGAGCAGGCGCGGCTTGAGCAGAGTCTCGGACGTGAACCAACCGCCGAAGAGGTGGCCAAGGTTTTGGAAATAGATGTAGAAAGGGCCAACGAAATTATTAAAATTTCCCAGGAGCCGGCAAGTTTAGAATCTCCGGTGGGCAAAGAGGAGGATTCGCGTCTTAAAGATTTTGTAGAGGATGATGAAATGAAGTCGCCGGACGAAGCGGCTTCGTACGAACTTTTAAAAAATCACATAACCTCCGTTTTGGATACGCTTAACCCCAGGGAGCGTAGAGTTCTGGAACTGCGCTTCGGCATACGCGACGGACGGGCCAGGACTTTGGAAGAAGTCGGTCGCGAGTTTGGAGTGACCCGCGAGAGAATTCGTCAGATTGAAGCTAAGGCCCTGCGCAAACTTCGCCACCCCACCCGCTCCAAGCGCCTCCGCGATTACCTTGAGTAAATCCCATAGTCTTGACAGATTACTAATTTGATGCTATAATAAAGGGGTAAAACTGAATAAGGACCACCCTACGCTAAAGCTTCGGGGTGGCAGGGGAGAGCCCTAAACCACTCGTTCTGCTCGGGTGTTAGGGTAAAACATAAGGCCATTGTTACAGGGTTTTGGTACCATCGTCATTCTGGCTTGGGCGCTGAGCGCCCCTTGTCCAGAATCCGTCTCTCCAAGATCTAAAATAACGGCTTTATTGATTATTGAAAGCACAACAAAAACTCACACACACTCGAGGAGGTGTACAATGTCAGCTTGGATTAGCATTCGGGACGAGCACGGAGAGCTGGTTTTCAGCAAAAAGATCGGGCGGCACGCCGGTTGTGTGCTCGAATACGGTGTCAAGACCGAGCGGGGCACAGGTGCCGAGGCAAGCTGGACCTACAACTACGACGGGGTTTGGAACGAAATCGATTGGAACCCGATTCAGTGGCTGAAGGAGAACAACGGCTGCGTTAAAGCTGACGCGAACGTTGTTGCCTTTCTGTTCACACAGTTGTTGAGGGTCCACAAACTGCCCGACCAGAATCGCGACCGCCTTGCTTCGGAGCGGCCGAGTACAAATGATCTGTTTGATGCCACCCCCTTGAACGCTGCAGGTATGCTTGTTTGGATTCTGACCTGGCTCATGGAGCCCGGGGCAGCGTCCATTTGGCTCGGCCTGCATTAGAACGGCAGGATACCGTGAACCTATCACAAGATCGGTTCGTGGTTTCCCTAAGACTTTTGAAGAGGTTCGAAGGTCTGGGGGAGAACATTCGGCACTTTGAAAATCAACTGGGGTATTCGGTAATTGGAAGTGTAGAAGTAATCTATATTTCCAGCTGCCGATTACCCCTTTCGCCAGCCGGCGAATTGTAAAGAGTTTAAGGGCTTGGGTGCCAAGTCCTGAGACGAGGTTAATCACAAAAGGAGCACAAAGTGAAAAGTCGCTTGAGCAACAATCAGAGCCACGAGCTGAGGTTATTCGAGACTCTGATGGCTCGGGTCGAAGAACTTCAAGAATTAGACGGATTGGATCGGCTCAAAATCGAACTGCACGAATGGGGGTTCTTTATCACCATCGAAGAAGAATCGCAATTCGAAGTAGTCTATTGGGTCGGTCTCTACATTTATCGAACGCCACTTCGCGTCGAGGCCAAGAATGCCAACGATTCCCAAAAAGGACCGAAACCCTTTAGGGAAACGAGGAAGCTTCTCCAGCGGCTTATCCAAGAGATTGAGTCCCAGATTTGTTGGGCGACGCGGGACGCACAAATCGAGGAGCAAGGGCCAGACTATCCGGATGAGAGAGAAGAAGGTGAGCCGGAAAGATTCACTGAAGTCAACTTGGGCGACGATGCTGGGGGCTTTAAGATATACGAATAACCGCCAACCGGTTACGGCAGCAAAACGCGCTTTGAGGAAATATTCTTGAGGCGCGTTTGTCGTTTCTGTTCCCTTTTTGTTCCACGATCGTG
Organism: Patescibacteria group bacterium; assembly: GCA_023474425.1. Classification (GTDB taxonomy): domain Bacteria; phylum Patescibacteriota; class WWE3; order JAMCXX01; family JAMCXX01; genus JAMCXX01. The sequence continues at coordinate 221,194 of JAMCXX010000002.1, forward strand.
GAGGTAAAAGGGAAATTATTTTGTGGTTTTGAGGAATTTGTAATGTAATTTGTGATTTAGGGTTTTAGCCAGTTCAAATCCGCCAAAGAATAAAGCCGTATAAGAAAGGTCGCCCAAAACCGTGTTTCTAAAGAAGGGAATGGCGGCCGTGTAGCAGGCAATTAGCCCAGTCAGATTGTGAGGATACCAGCCTTGCGCCCAGACGCCGAAGTTTGTTACCACAAAAAAGAGGACCGAAGACAGAAGGGCAGAGGAAAGAATCGTGAAGGGAGATTTATGATTTCTCAGCCATAGACCGGCAAGCCCGATTAAAATAAAACTTCCGTAAACATAGAACATGGTTGGACCATAATAGCCGCTAAGTATGAGGTCGGAAACGAGCATTGTTAGGAGGGGAATAATAATGGCGTCTCTTTTACGAAGATAAGCGCCGCCAAAAAGGGCCAGGGCGGCAATTGGCGCGAAGTTGGGCGGGTGGGGCAAAAGGCGGGATAAAGCTCCCAGTAATATAAAAAAATACACCATTAAAAATTAGGTCATGTCTACTCCGGTTTTATAAACCGCCACTCAATCTTTTCCCTGTCTTGGCAGTGGTAGCTGTCGGCGCTTTCCGTGGCTGATTTTCCGTCAACAAAAAAAATCCAGTCCCTGCCGTCGGTCCCGTTTTTAACCCCGTTTATGGCTGTAATCATTTTGCCGAAGGAGTAGATTTTAACTTCCACCTGATTTTTGGCGGCTCTCTCCAAAAGGTCAAAGGCCGTTTTTTTAGGTTCACAATTGTAAGAAAGATTTGGCGTTTGAGTTTGAGCCGAAGGGGTGCCCTGGGCGTTTTGGCTTACGGGGGGAGTTGTTTCCGGCGCCCGCAAGACTTGACGAAGTCTTGGTTGAATGGCTACGGTTACCGCTAAATAGGCCGCCAAAAGAATTAAGAGAACGGCAATTTTTTTAGTCATATTTAGAATTATTCAAGGTTAATCTTGGAGGCCTCTTTCGTCAAGTTTGAGGCCAAGTTGACGGCGCCGATTTTTAACTCTTTAATGGATTTAATGTCCAAATATTCCGAGAAATATTTTTTGTTTTTTTTGCCCCTTATTTTACTGCCGCTTAGTGGTGCGCCCGGCCGCGAGTTTACGCTCAATGCCTCCGGCTCGGTAGTTTTAAAAGGCCAGGTTTTGGGGCAGGAAATTAAAGTGCCTTCCGACAGCAGCGATACCTTTGTTTTCTCGGCCGATAAATATGAGCTTAAGAATGAAAACGGTCAAATTAAAGTCAGCGCCTTTTCCGCTAAAGAGTCCACGCCCTCTGCCCAAGGTTTTGAGTTAAACCGAGGTAGTGAGAGCCTAAAAATTTCCACGGCGGGCGAGGGCTTTAGCCTAACCGACAACGATATTTCCGCTAAAACCGAATTTCCTCTGGCCATTGACCGTGCCTCGGGCGCCCTTTCTCTTATTACTCCCGACGGCGAAAAAATCCTTCGCTACACCCCGGCCCAGGTGGCCGACCGGCTCATTAAAGAGGGGGTTATGACCGCCGTCCAAGTTTCCCGCAAAGAAGTTTTAGAAGCGTCTTCCTCGGCCTCGGTTTCCGCCGCGCCAAGTTTTAAGTTTTTGGATTCCCTTATGAGCATTAACAACACCCCGGACGGGAACGCTGTTTATACCGTTAGCGGCACCAGAGCAGTGCGGTTTTTGGGTTTTCTACCGCTCACCTTGAGTGTTGCGGCTCGGGTGGATGCACAAACCGGGCGCGTGGTAAGCGTTAGCGAGCCCTGGTTTTTGTCAAAACTCGGTTTTCTTTTTACCAACTAGCCCTGCCTCCTTCCGTATGTTGATTGATTTAAGGATTCTTATTCAGGGGCTGGCCACGGGCGACCCCACCTCCTATATTTCCGTTTTTTTGCTTCTCGTTTTAAACGAAGTCGGCATTCCCCTGCCCATTGTTTACGAAACCCTGCTCTTAATAACCGGCTATAGCTTGGCCCAAGGGCGGTTCGCCTATTTATTCACCGTTGTTTTTGGCAGTTTTGGCTCGGTGGTCGGCGCCAGCCTCGTCTTCTTTTTTTTCTACATTTTTGGGCCGGAAATATTGGACTCGCGGCTTTTGCGCCGTTTCCATGCCAAAGTTAATCTTCTTAAAGAGTTAATTTCCCAGCGGGAGATTACGGACGTGGCTTTGGGGCGCTTGACCCCGGGTTTGGTGGGTTTAACCAGCGTGGCCTCGGGGCTTTTACGACTTAATTATTTTAAGTTCGTTTTGGGTATTTTAGTTTCCAACCTCGTCTGGGCGGCTATTTTAATTTCGCTGGGGTTTTTTTTGGGCCAGACCTCGGAGAGGTTTAGCGGTCAGATTACGCTTTTGGTCGGATTTTTTTCATTAATTGTTTTTGTTTTTACGGCCAAAAGAATTGTAGCCAGACTTCGCTCCCGCCCAACTCCGCCAATAGTCAGCGGAGAGGCTCAAAAACCTATTAACGAACAGAATATCTAAGGTTAAATGTTATAATTATGGTCGAAGACATTAATATTCCGGTGTAGCTCAGTGGTAGAGCGAGCGCCTGTAGAACTTTGACAACCGCCTGGATTAAGCTAAAATAGACCTGATGGCGAAAGAAAACCGAAAGTATAAAGATAGAGCCTCATACATGGTTGCCGCCGTTTCCAAGAGGCGAAAGCGCTTAAAGGAGATGGCTATTAAGCTTAAAGGATCGAAATGCAACTTTTGTGGCTATAGTCGGTGCGTTGGTGCTCTTGAGTTCCACCACATCAATGAGGGAACCAAGAACTTTGACCTCTCCACTCGAGGACTTACACGCAGTTGGGACAAGATCAGAGAAGAACTTAAAAAATGCATTTTAGTCTGCGCTAATTGTCATCGGGAAATCCATAGCGGTTTACTGCAGCTTCCGAAGGTAACTTCGGTTGAAAAATTGGGTGAACTGTCGGGAAGCCTAAATTCCGTTTAGCCGGAACAGGGTAATCCGCAGCCAAGTCCCGACGCAACGGTCGGGAAAGGTTCAGAGACTATGCGCCCAATCCCGAAACGTAAAGTCGCCGGGAAAGAGATAGTCCAAGCCTTAAAGAAATTTAGGGGCACTTGTAAGCGCTGCGTCGCAGGTTCGAATCCTGCCACCGGAGCCATAAACCACTCACTTCGTTCGCTCATGGCTATAGCCATCGAGTAAAAACGAAGGGAGTCGAATGTGCTGAGCGAAGTCGAAGCACTACCCTTTGTGTGCCACGTCTATATTCTTAGAACTTCCAATAACAGCCTTTACATAGGACAAACCTGTAATATCTATCACCAACCGAATTAAAGATCATCAAGGAGAAAAGGGAGCTAAATATGTTAAAGATGAAGGCAAGAATTATGTGCACAGCTATTAATCCGAGGATAAAGCAGGAAACTTCTACACCTAGTAGGCGCCGAAAACGTTTAATTGGCGAACGGTACTCATACACCCCTTTTTTGTTGCTGGTCTTGAATCAAGTATCTTTACTACGTCGTTCCCAAACTTTGAATAGAACAAGCAAAATGAGAGAAAAGCCGATAAAGAAAATTGTAACAGATGACAATTCGGTCAGATTTGGGCAATCAATGAACCGTCAGGAAAAGCAATTGACAGGTCGTGATTCGTAACCGGGGTTTAAGTAATTTAATGTTAGTAATAAGAAAAACGGTATGGATAGAACCCAAACGGTAACGATTATTTTCTGTGTTGTGCCCATAAACACTTAGGTATTGTTTAAACAAAAGAAGCAACAACCATCGTTGCTATCGGCGGTCGAGCTTAAAGACTTACGCACGGGTTGCCCCTTCGTATCTTGAAGTCCTGCGAATAAACGCTTTTGCGGGCGGATTAAGTTGTGAATATATTTTAACTTGTTAGTTTTAGATTATCAACGGCAATTAAGCAGGTGTGTAGCGAACGATTGCGAGATCTGACCTTATAGTGCTATCGTGTCTATGCTTTATGACTTACAGTCAGTTGGTGAAAAAACTGAGAGAAATAAAAGAAAGAGGCTTTGTTAGGACCCACAGGGCTAATGACACCGGTATTGGAAAAACACTCGAGGACCTACTTGGAATAAAAGAGAACAATCTGAGAGTGCCGGATGTTGGTAAGGTTGAACTCAAAGCAAAAAGGTTAGGTTCTGGCAGTATGTTGACCTTAGCCACGAAATCCCCAGAACCTAAAGGTGCCAATAAGGCATTATTTGAGAGATACAAATACCTAGATGAGTTTGGATACTACAACCTTCATTCCACAATCTGCGGTTCTAAGTCTAATCCTCAAGGCTTCAAACTCGCTTTTAAGGATGGGAAGCTAATGATTGAAAATAGCGGAGACATCAATGTCTATTATCCATTATCAGTCTTCGCCGATGTTCTAGTTTCTAAATCAAATAAAATACTTCTCGTTTTTGCGGAAACTAAGGGTGAGCCCAAAACTCTTAATGAACGTTTCCACTTTGTGGAATCTTATTTGTTAGAGGGACTCGATTTCGATAAGTTCAAGAAGGCAGTGGAAAACGATAAATTAAAGGTAGATATCAGAATTGGTGTTTATAGAAGCGGAAAGTCAAAAGGCAAGTTCCACGACCACGGGACCGGATTGAGGATAAGTAAAAGGGATTTCTTGGAGCTATTCGCCAGTTATAAACAGATTATTTAGTCTTCCTTAGTATTAGAATGCTCTCCTTGGTCATTGTTTCTTCGAGGGCCCCAACCACGTTAGTAGGTGAGTTCTTGCTTGGCATTCTTTTCCCAGGAATACTTCTAACGATAATGTCCTCGCACAAAAACCCAATGTTCTCCGCCAACTCCGTTATTATAAAGTCTGTGGGAACCCTGACCTGTTTAACTAGCCTGTTTCCTACAACAACACAAAAGTACTTATTGTCTTTAAGAATTCTGTGAGCTTGCCGGAGACATTCATCAAGACCTAGGTAGAAACTTAGTACATCTCTGGCTCTGGCCTTATCGCTTCGCTCTATCTGTGATAGGACCTCTTTTAGATATTCGGACTTGAGATTGTGTTCCAGATCTTTGGTTGGTCGGCCGCCCAGTAATTCATTATCTACTTTGCTGGCAGTATTCGGATCATCAAACATGTCAATCCATTGAGCCGAAAGTCTGGAAAACTGCCCATAGGCAACAGTTGTTCGACTGTCTCCGTAGGGTGGCGAAGTAACGATAAGGTCAATGCTGTTTTTCTCAATAATCGTATCTTTTGAGGTATCACCGTGAATAACCTTTGCCCAAGTATTATTGTTAACGTCCTTGAAGAACTCCCCCATTCCCTTAATGTTTGACTCAGCCTTTTTTCTGAAGATTGACAGAACATTGGGATTATTTTGGTCTAGTTTCTCTGGATTTATACGAACCAGTTTAAACTCTCCGTTTTTGGTGTTTGACGAAAGTCTAACAGTCTCGCTAAAAGCAACCATGAAAAAGTTCCTAACCCCTTCGTCATGTATTTCTTTAATTGCTTTTTTAATTTTTCCTAACTCTATAACCACGCTATCCTTGAACCAGAAATCTATATTTGTGAAATTAGGTCTTTGAGTATCGCTTTCTTTGACTTTGGTTATTCTATTCAACAAGTCGAGATATTCCTTTGTAAGGATAGATGGGTCAATCTCTGTAGTTTTCGCTTTGGCAAGAAAGACAGCTAAGGGATTAAGCTCTATGCCATAGGCATTTCTTCCAAGTAGCCGGCTTTCAACCAAAGCCGTACCGGAGCCGCAGAAAATATCGCAGATAGTATCACCTTTATGGCTGTACGTCTCAATCAATCTTCTAGCGATTTGAGGTATGAACATAGCGGGATAAGTGTGGAGACCGTGCGTATAAGATTTGGTTTCTTCGCCTCTGTAGTCCCACGAGTAGTCTATTCTCCTGTTCAATTTTGATTGGGAGTTTGTGGCTTGGTTGGACTGGAATTCGAGATTTCTTATAATCTTTACTACAACCCCTCTGACTTCTACGTCCTCTCTAAAAATTGGAAGCATGGTTGGATTGGCCGGTTGTAGCCTTATTCGGTTATCTTCCCTGTAAAACTTTTTAAGAGTTGCTTGGTCCTCATCAATAATGGCCACAACCGTCTGACCGTTATCCGCGACCTTTTGTTGACGTAAGACGACAGTATCCCCATCGGAAATTCCCTCGTTTATCATGCTGTTTCCTCTGACACGAAGGGCGTAATAATCACCAAATTTTCCCAGATTATCCCTTGTGATGGTGATAGTGTCGGTAGGGTTTTCTATAGCCTCAATTGGTTCTCCAGCGGCAATAGTTCCTATTACGGGGACTTCTAGGGTCTCCGTGTTTTTTTCGATAGGTGATATTCCACGGGCTTGGTTGTTCTCCTTTAAAAGAAAGCCCTTGTCCTTTAATGTTTTTACATATTGATGAATGGTAGAGATGGCCTTAAGTCCGAAATGAGAACTGATTTCCTCAAGGGACGGGGCATAGCCTTTTTTCTTAGAGTGGGAGGTTATAAAGTCCAGCACCTTCTTCTGTTTTGGAGTTAAAAGTCTATTGACTCTTTTAGGCATTAATATTATTATAAACCGAAGACTTTACGAAGGTCAAGGGGTATTTATTTAGGGGTGAGGAAAATTATGGCAAATGCAAACACAGTTATCATTCAAGGATATACATTTCAGGGTCCATGGGGTATAGAAACGACGTTTATCGACGTGCCTGGGGTTTATGTGATCTATACGAATCAGCATTGGTTGGATGTTGGGGAAACCGATAAGTTAGGTCAGCGAATCAACGGGAACAACCACAAGAGAAAGCCTGACTGGATTAGGAATGCTCAAAGTTACCCCATCTGGTTAGCCTTTCTGGGAATTTCAAGTCCTGAAGAGCGTAGGAGAATAGAGTCTCAACTTAGATTAGCGTTAAACCCCCTTTGTGGGGATAGATAGCCGTGAAAATAAGATCACTCGAAATAACAAACTTTAAAAGGTTTACCGATTTAAAAGTAACTGTTGGGAACGCTACTCAGAAATTGGTTGTGTTGATCGGCCCCAACGGCTCTGGTAAAAGTTCTATATTCGATGCTTTTGAGCAGATCGGCGGGAGGCAAAAACCTGGATTTGGCGAAGATCAGACTTACCTGAGGAAAAATCAGGCCCTAGATTGGACGGTGGTGATTGACAGCGACTTAGGAATTTTCACAAAAATTGCCCCAACTCCCAGGAGCCATTTCTATTTAAGATCTTCTTACAGATTTGATCCTGATTTCCAGAGTGGGTCCATACAACGGAAGGACGAGTTGTTAGGGGATTCTTTAAGGCCAAAGAAGATGATTGAACTAGATAAACGAGTTCAAGATAACTACGAAAGATTAGTGGGAACAACGGTAGACGCTCTTTACTCTAAAACTAAAGATTCACTTACAGTTGGGCAACTTAGGGAAGAATTGATCGGAAAGGTACGCGAAAGGATGCAAAAAGTTTTCCCCGACTTAATGCTAGAGGGGCCAGGGAATCCATTGGTTGAAGGACAGTTTTTCTTTACAAAGGGTAATTCTCAACACTTCCCATATAAGAATCTGTCTTCAGGAGAAAAGGGTGCCTTTGATATCTTACTAGATTTGATTATAAAAACTCAGGAATTTAATAACACTGTGATCGCAATTGATGAACCAGAACTCCATATGCATTCTGGGTTGCAGAGAGCCCTGCTTAAGGAGGTTTACGACTTGGTACCTAACGCATGCCAACTTTGGGTAGCCACACACAGCATAGGCTTTATTCGTGGTTCCTTAGAACTTCTAAGGGCTTATCCCGATGAAGTCGCTTTGCTAGATTTCTCGGACGTTGATTTTGACCAGCCACAAAATATTAAACCCATTCCTCCAACCGTCGAGAGAATAAGAAAGATATTTGAAGTAGCAATAGAAGATCTAGCAAACATGTTAGTCCCTTCCAAAATCATTATTTGTGAAGGCTCGCTGATTGCACCAAACGATTCTCCAAAAAAAGAGTTTGATACAAAGATTTTCAGTATAATATTCGGTGGTGAGGATGTTTTATTTATTTCAGGGAATAGTAAATCCGCAGCACAAAAATCAGCAGAGCTCCTCCTTAAAATTGTTCAGCAATCTGGTTCCGTTAGAAACATTCAAAGTATCGTTGATAGAGATAGTCTGACGCAACAACAGATAGACGAGTTTAAAAAGCAAAGTCAAAGTCAGAGGTTTTTATCCAGAAAAACAATAGAGAATTATTTATTGGATTCTGAGATCATCGATAAATACTGCAACTGTCATAACATTGCTACTGCCAACGTTACATCGAGACTGGCGAACACCATTGATGATGATGCGAAAAGGATTCAGTCAGCGGTGATGCAGCAATGTTCTTATAGCGGAAATGTGGAAGATTTTAAACTGGAATTGGCCAAATGTGTTTCACCGGACACACAGGTTTATAAACAACTAAAACAAGACATTGATATATAGATATAAGGAGGTGAAAAAATAATGGATTTAAAAAATATTCAGCCGGAGCATATATTGTCATTTTTAATATTCTTTATTGGAACTTTAGGACTGGTTGTTTTAAACGCTTGGTATGCCAATATATTTAAGGTCGGAGCGGAGAAAGATGCGGCGGTAAGTGTTAAGGAGGCAGGAATAACTTTTGTGTCAGGCCACTTTCTCGCTTTCTTTGTTTTGCCCTTCGCCATAGTTGTTGGAGCTTCCTTAGCGATCCTGGGCAAACTTGATTCAGGCGTATCAGCAATTATTGGTGTTGTCATTAGCTATATTGTGCAGAAAGTAAATATCAGATAATTGCCTATCCAGTGAGCCTGCCCAAAATTGGGGATAGATTATTTTTCTATGAATATTGATTGGGAAATAACAGAAGAAGATATTAATAAAGTTAAAACTATCGTTGAAGAACAAAAAAATAGACCGTTCGTCCTAAATAGGTTTAAAAGGAATATTGAAAAAATTGGAATCAATATTTCAGAAGAAAGCTTATGGAAGTTCCTATTACAGGCATTACTTACTACTCAAGAGAAGTCGGGTCCTGGGTCCTCAGTGGACAATTTATCTAACGAAAGACCTTTTCCTCTAAGTATGTCCGAAATTAGTACTAAGGACGACAAGCGGGCTTATATTTTAGATGTACTAAAAAACCACAGACTTCGATATTACAACAATAAAACAGACTGGATATTTCATGATTACACTATACTAACTCAAGAATCTATTAAGGCATTGATTAAAAATCTGACCAGTCTTATTGGCAATGATTCTATGCAGCTTGAAAGAGCAGCCGTCCATCAAATAGCTGACAAATTTAAGGGCATTGGACCAAAACAATCGAGAAACTTTTTACAACAGCAAGGATTAACAAAATATGTCCTACCTATCGATAGCAGACTAACCAAGTGGTTTAACGATAATAAACTATTTCCATTTGCTATTGACCCAAGCTCTTTATCAAGCATTAACTTTTATGAGTTTATAGAGGATGGGGTGTATAGGTTGTGTGAACAAGCTAACATTTACCCCTGCATTTTAGACGCTTGTATATTTGTGAGTTTCAATAAAGGTGATTATTAAACTAATTTTTTTTTGAACCAAAATAGCGACCTATACCCGTTCCGTTCTATAACTAAATAGGGAGGTTTCAACATTAGGTTTTCTTAGTACTTCTACTTATGAGTATGAGTATTAAAAATGTGAGAAACGATCCCAAGAAGCCCGCTTCTAAAGATACCCTCAAAGGTTCGTATTTGTTGCTTACGAATTGTAACGCTTTCCAATCGATTAAAGTCGCGAGCCAGTCCGTGACATTCACAAAAGGTATATTTACAAATGCTACCAGCAGGGCTATTCCGCATGAGAAAAGAAACCCATTCACTAAATTTTCAACAAGACTCTTCGAGAACAATGTGTTGTTTTGCTCGTCCACCTCTTAATTCTATTGCTAAATAGCATACCGGGGCAAATTAGTGATGTTTACCTTATTGCTGGGAAATCAAACTAAAAACCTTATCTTTTCTAGCCCCTCTCTTATATCCTGTACCAACTTAAAGTCCTCAAATACCTGTATGATACCGTTAAGATATGTGGTTCTAAGGTTACGTCCCTCGAGCCAAATTGGGTAGCTAGTTAATGGTATTTTTGGAAGACTTTCCGTAGCGGAACCAACCTACTAATATTACCGTTCCAAGGATAACTCCTAATATATTGGGGATCATGACCGGCGGACTTTTCAATTCCAACCCGTAGAGAATCCAAACGGATGACCCGAACACCATTATTACATACGATGTGGGAGCAATATCCCTAGCGCTCTTTGTCCGGAAAATTTTAATTGCCTGAGGAAGACTCCCCAATCCCAAAAGAACGCCCGTTATTGTTGCCAGGCCTGCGAGTATTGTCATTAAATTCAATTTATCACGGGCCGAAAGCCTTGTATATTGCCTCTAGGCGGTCGCGCCAGCGACAAATTCCTACGGTTTTAGTTCCTTCGTGGGCGGACGAATTTTTAACGCTGGGTTCGGTAACTTTCCGGTCGGCAGCAAATTTGCTATTGTCAAAGTGATGAAAAAGAGGATAATCTTCGGTTTAATTACGGCGGCGTTAGTTCTAATTTTGGCCCTGGGGGTCAACCAATTTTTGGTTTTGCGAAAGGCCCACAGCACGTTTAATAATTATTACGCCTTCCGCGGCTGTGAAAAACTTTTGGAAAAAACTTCTGACTTTGGCACGTGTCAGACGGCCAACGGCCGGACCATTAAAATCGTCAAATTCCACGACAAGTGGTATTTAGAGGGTGACCTCCCCTGGGCCTGTTTAGGTAACGTCTGCTTCGGTTTGTAATTTCTCGTATCCACCTTAAGAATTTCAACAGAATTGCCAGTCGAACGTAACTTGCTGTATGGCGTGCTATCTATATAATAGGTACAACTCTTAACTGCCTCTGCAACCAAAAAACCTCGGAAAGGAGAAGGAGATGTCCAAACAACTGCTTAAAGTTTTCTTTGGTGATGGTCTGCTCGCGGTAACTTTAACCGACGAAAAGACCCAAACCTTGCGCTGGTATCGTCCGGAAGCGCACGCCCTTAAAAAGGGGCAAAGATTTCTCGCCGTCTTTGCCGAAGGTTACACCATTCTTTGCGAAGCGACAGCTGACACCGTCGTCAAGCCGTTTTCGAAGCTCACCGGCGAAGATGTTCGAGGCAGCGGCTATCTGACGGCTGAGGAAGCTTTTGCTGACCTTCGCGACCACTATTACGCCGGCAAGGGGCTCAAAGAATCTTATCCGGCCGGCATCATTAGCTACCGCATAGCCCAAATTGGCGGCGTTCCGGTTATAAGCCTTAACGAGTAGGGATCGGATGAAGAAGGATTCAGAGTCGTTTAACTTAAGTGTGAATCACAGACGGTCCGGAATCGCCTCCGCACCGTCTTTTTTGTTCGATAATCGGCGCCGTGAGGCGAAATACGAAACCGAAAAAGCCGTCACCCTCAAAACGGACGGTAACCGTTTCAACATTACTCTTGTACTACCGCATCATTAATCCCATAGCTTTGACAACTGCCGGTTCTGGTGGTAGAATCGGCCAAATATCCAAGAGAGGGAGGCAAAAATTGAGGAGACTCAAAGCCGGTCAAAATTGGATTTGGTTGGTCCAGGACAGGCACAGAGAGGTTTGCGGAGGTTGTGGCCAGAGAATAAGAAACGACGTCAGCCACCACGTTGGCGGCGATGACCCCGGGCGATTTCACATTTGCCATGAGAGTGTAGGACGGGTGGTTGAGTTCAAACTGCCCGACGAGCCGCCGGAGTCAAAACTACTTTTTGAGGTCTGCTCTGTGGACGGCTGTGATTCGGCCCGAGTGGTTGAGGGCGATGATGATACGGTTTGGAACACAAACGGCAAATCGTATCTTTGGCGCTACAAAAATTTCTTTCGGGTTCGGATGGTTGGTCCTTGCGACCGCCACACTCAAAATTCCAAATAAGGAGGAGAAATGCCAAAGTCGAAGCTAAGGCCAATTCACCATGTGGATGAGTGGTGGGAGTGTCCGGTGTGCCACTCGTACAAGTTCCAGTCGGCTAAGGAGGTGGAAAGGGGGGTTGAGGTTTGTTCCGTTATCTCCCTTTAAGGTCGGCGATAAAGTCCGGTACAAAAACGGCAAGCTAGTGGGTAAGGTCAGTGACATCCAAACTTATTCACAAGGGGATCGGGCAGCCCACAAGCACGTCCTTTGCATTACCGTGAGAATCAGCCCGACGGGCGGCAGTTCTATGTTCTACATCCACGAAGATGAGGATGAATCCAAGCAGCTGGAACTGGACGAAGAATAAAGGAGGCAAGGGTGATTAAGATCGTGGCTGGAACCGGCGTCGTTTTCGTCGGTCGCGGGCGGAAGGATCAGTACGAGGATGTGAAGGAGGTCTTTTCCGAAATGGGCGCCGATGTGCGTTATGTGCCCGGGCCTAAAAAATTGGCGCCGATTCTTCTGGATTTTCACGAGTGCCGGAAGGTTCTGGTTTTTACCGACACCGAGAATGTAGCAGAGGTTCGGGAAGTTGTGGGGAAGTCCCAAGGAGTGGAAGTTTCAGACGAATACGACCTATAGATTTGACTTTCCGGCGGCCTCATGATATACTATAAGGTATATTCTAAGGCAAAGGAGAGTGGCATGGTCGAAGCATTCGCAACGTTAACGGCCTACCTTGTAATTGCTCTAACACTGGGACCGATTTGGGCCGTTGGATTGTTTGTGGTTCGTGTTCTGGTCGGTAGACTGACGCCACCGCAATCACCTTACCCGCTTTTCGTCGTTCAGCTGGTAATCTACCTTCTTGCGGTCTTGGGTGCTAAGGAGTGGACTACACCGGTATTTTACTTTTTCACGGTGTTGTTCGCCTTTGCCCTCGTGTGGCCGTTCATGAAGGTCTTTGGTCGCGCCTAGTCTTAACAAAGACACCGTCGGAAAAAATTCCCGCGGTGTCTTTTATTTTTCAGCAATTTTTAAGCCGGTTCTGTTAAATTGAGAGTATGAAATTCAGGCAGGAAGGGGGTGTTTTAAAATGATGGGTTATTTTTGGCCCAATCACATGGGCTGGGGTTTCGGCTCCTTTGGTTTTTTGGGACTAATAGGCGTGATTTTCAACATTCTTTTTTGGGTTTTAATTGTTCTTTTAATTGTTTCTCTTTTTAAGCATCTTTCCGGCTCAAAAGAGGCGGAGAAAGAGTCGGACTCTTCCCTAAAAATTCTTAAGGAACGCTATGCCCGGGGGGAAATAAATAAGGAGGAATTTGACCAAAAGAAAAAAGATTTACTACCATAGGGGAGAGAGGAGGTGGTAAATTTTGAATTTAAATAAAGCGGCTTTAACCGGCGGCATTGTTTGGGGCGGTTGTCTTTTCGTAACCACGCTGGCTTCGGTGTACTTCGGCTACGCCACGGCTTTCCTGCAAGCTTTCGGCAGCATCTACCCCGGCTACAGCATAACTTTAACCGGCAGTGTCGTCGGTTTAATCTACGGATTTTTGGACGCTTTTGTGGGTGTCTATATTATTGCCTGGGTCTACAAAATGCTGTCCAAATAAGTTTCGTAGCCTTTATTTTATATCTGTATGAATAGTGATACCTTTGAAGTAAAGGGTGAGGAGCTTTTGGCCAAAGTTAAGGAAATAATTAAGGAAGGCAACGTGCGTCAAATTTCCATTGTGAGTAAAGAGGGAAAGACTTTGATTGTTCTACCTCTGACTTTGGGAGTGGTGGGCGCTCTTTTGGCTCCGGCTCTGGCGGCGGTGGGCGCTGTAGCCGCCCTCGTTTCCGAATGTTCCATAAAAGTGGAGCGGAAAGAGTGAAAACATCCGGCGAAATTATTCCAGCAGAGGAAACCTCTTGACCAAAGCAATTTTTTGCCAAAAAGAGCCCAGACCCAAATACCGGCCGGGGTTGGAGAAAATAAATGAGAGGAGGATGAGCGAGTAAACAATATGCTCGTCAACAAAAGGGTTAGTGGTTGGCGGCAGGAAGGCGGCCGAGTAAAAAATTAAGAGCATAAGGGCGCCAAAAAACGAACCCAGTTTTACCGCAATTCCCAAAATCAAGGTGAGGCCCACGAAAAGAAGCCCAAGCATAAAAAGCCAGTCAACAGCCGGATTTCCGGCCAGACTCTGGTAAAAGTGAGTGAAGGGTCCTTTGGTGGCAAATTTTAAAAAGCTTAAGGTGGGGGAGACGCCGTTAATTAAAGCGTGTCCGGCTTTGGTGCTAAAGCCCAGGCCAAAAACTTTGTCCAAAAAAGCCCAAAAGAAAATCCAGCCCAAAGCCAGTCTTAAAAGTCCTAAAAGGCAGTCGGATTTACCCATCGCCTTAAATTTATATCCTTAGGCCGCCAAAATCAAGGCCCTACCAATCTGCTAACCGCAAGGCCTCGGCCTTCAATTTTTCCTTTGGCCAAAAGCTCCGTAGCCAAATAAAGATAATTAATGGCGTTTTCGGTGAGGGTAATTTCGGGATTAACAAATTTGGCCGCGTTGTTACTCATTTTTTGGTAGAGGGTTTCGTTGGTGAGAAGGTCATAGAGATAACCGGCTACGGCTTCCGTGTTGCCAGTTTCGGCCAGAAACCCGCTGACCTTATCTGTAATCTGTAAGGGAATGCCGCCGGTTTTGTAAGCTACCACCGGCACGCCTTTTGCCAAAGCTTCGGTGACTTTGTATTCCAGGCCTTCTTTGTGGGAGAGTTGCAGGCAAATTTTGGCCTTTCTCAAAAGTACATTAAGGAGTTGGTCGAGGTGTGGCAGTTTGGCCACACGGACATTGGGAAGCAGATGCCGGTACCGCGGCCGGCGCAAAAGATCCCAAGTCAGCACAAGCTCGGGCACGCCGTCGGTGTCATCCACCGAATCGTTGCCGCAAATAATCAACTGCGGCACGCCTTGGTGCCTTTCGGTCAATCTTTCACAAACTCTTTGGAAGGACTCAATCACGTCGGGGATGCCTTTGGAGGGGTCAAAACGGGCAATTTGTATAAGATAGGGCCGCGCCAAATCAAGAGGTTCCTGGTTGTTTTCCAAAAGCAGTTTGTTAAAAACTTTTAGATAGTAGTCTTCGTCCTCTGGCGCCAGATTTTTATTAAGCCCGTTTAAGGGGTCTATAACCGCCGGCATGAGGACCGTTTTTTCCAAAGGAACACTTGAGGGAATAAAACTTTTGACGGGGTGGCTCACAAAGCAGTCAGCCAGACGGATAAATTGATAAAGAAAGTCCCAGGTTGCCTTCTGCGGCGTTCCCGGCCTGTCCGTAAGAATTGATTCTATCTGAATATGCGAGCGGTAAATGATTTTGACGTGGGGGTTAATTTTTAAAAGATGGGGAATGAGTCCTGCGGGCTGTGGATCATCGATAACCACGACGTCTGAATTCTTAAAAACCTCTTTAAGTTTTTGGGCGTTCTCGTCCATCCAGGATAGGTAAAGTTTGCGGTCCGACGCCGTTAAGCGGATTTTTGGGCCGGCCACATTTTGCAGGATATTGTGAAACTTGGTTTTGGTAATAGCGAAAGCCTCCGGCCGATTGATAAGCACGAACCAGCGGGCCTTAATGCCCAAACTTTTTAAAAGCGGCGTGAGGGATCGGCGCATAATAGCCACGCCGCCGCCCCGCGGCGTGGCATTAATAAAAGTTAGGCGACTACTGCCGAATTTTTCTGCCAGCTCTTTGAGTTTTAAAAAGCGGTTCGCTGGCGTGATTTTTTGGTAGGCCGAAAGGTCTGCCGTTGAGCCGACTTCAACTTCGTTGTTTGGTCCAAGTCTGACCTTTGGCACACCCGCTTCGTCGAAGCGCGCCTCTAAATCGGCCGCGGCCCGGCGGAAAAACTTCCGCCCTTTTTCCGTCGAGTTTTTAGAAACATAGGGAATTATGTCTCCTTTAAGCCAAAGTGTTGAGGAGAGGTCCGGGTTGTTTTCGCCGCCGAAAATTTGAGCCGCTACAAATTTTAGATTTTTTTTTCGGGCACGGGTTCTAAGGTAAGAAACTATTTTTTTACCGCAACCTTCCCGGCCGTTAAAGCGGACGGAGAAGGGAAGGCTGCCGCCGCCGGTTTGCCAAAATTCGGCTTTGCTGCCAATAAGGTTCACGGCCAGAAAGGAAAGCTGCGGCAGATTAAGACGGTCAATTTGCCGGCGGATTTGGGAAAGTTCCTGATTAATATTTAGTAACTTATGCCGTTTCTTTGCCATGACTTGCGGTGACGGTTAGCTGCCCCAAGTTTATAACTCTAAACTTTTTTGTCGATAGGTTTTTAAGTTGTTTTTAGCCTTTACACCAAAATTAAACGGGTCTAAATTAGGAAGATGAACGATTTGGCTGGGGAAATTAAGCAAAATTTTTCGGGTGATGTTTTAGCCGATGAGGCAACGCTTAAACTATACAGCCATGATGCCAGTCTTTTTGAAGTCAGCCCCCGTCTGGTCGTTTTTCCCAAAGTTTCAAAAGACATTCAAAATTTAGTCCACTCCGTTACCCGCCTTAACTCACAGGGTGAGCACTTAAGTTTAACGGCCCGTGCGGGCGGCACGGATATGAGCGGCGGGCCGTTGAGCGAATCGGTGGTTGTGGAATTTGACCGCTACTTAAATCATCTAAAGGAAATTGGCGAAGATTTTGCCGTGACCGAGCCAGGTGTATACTACCGCGATTTTGAAAAAGAAACGCTCAAGCATAATTTGCTTTTGCCCAGCTTTCCCGCCTCCCGGGAAATCTGCACCGTGGGCGGGATGGTGGCCAACAACTCCGGCGGCGAAAAGACTTTAACCTACGGCAAAACGGAAGATTATTTGGAGGAGGTTAAAATGATTCTTTCCGACGGCGAAGAGCACTCCTTCCAAAAATTAAATTTGGGTGAGCTGGAAGCCGTCAAGAATAAAAACGGTTTTGAGGGTCAAATTTACCGTCGTCTGTTCGACCTCATTAACAATAATTACGACCTTTTGCAGTCGGCCAAACCCAAAGTTTCTAAGAATTCGGCCGGTTATTATTTGTGGAACGTTTACGATAAGGAAAAAGGAACCTTTGATTTAACCAAACTTCTGGTAGGGTCACAGGGGACTCTGGGAATTATTACCGAATTTAAAGTCCGCCTGGTTACACCAAAACCCCACTCCCAGCTTTTAGTTATTTTTCTTAAAGACCTGAAGCTCTTGGCCAAAGTGGTAAACCATGTGCTTAAATTCCGGCCGGAAAGTTTTGAATCCTACGATGACCACACGCTCAAAGTTGCCGTTAAACTTTTTCCCGAACTCGCCGCCAAACTTAAAGGCAATATTTTAAGTTTAGGTTTGGAGTTTTTGCCCGAATTTTTTATGCTTCTTTCCGGCGGCGTGCCTAAGCTTGTGCTTCTGGCCGAATTTACCGGAGATTCGATTGAAGAGGCTAAGGCCAAGGCGCGGGAGGCGCAGCTGAGCCTTAAAGAGTTTAATTTGCCCACACGTTTGGTTGTCTCAAAAAGGGAGGCGCAAAAATACTGGGTGATTCGGCGGGAGAGTTTTAACCTACTGCGCAAGCACGTAAGAGGCATGCGCACGGCGCCGTTTATTGACGATATTATTGTGCGGCCGGAAGAGCTGCCGGAATTCTTACCCGAACTCTACGGAATTCTTAATCAGTATCCCATTCTCTATACGATTGCCGGTCATGCCGGCGACGGTAATTTTCACATAATCCCCTTAATGAATATGAGCGACCCTAAATCGCTTAGGATTATTAAAGAGCTGGGGCCCAGGGTTTACCGCCTGATTTTTAAGTACCACGGTTCCATTACCGCCGAACATAACGACGGCCTAATTAGGAGCCCATATCTTAAGGAATTCTATGGGGATAGAGTGTACGAATTATTTGAGGAAACCAAAAGAATTTTTGACCCGCAAAACATTTTTAATCCCGGAAAGAAGGTTGGTTCTGATTTGGACTACGCCCTAAATCATATCAGGGTTTCTTGACGAAGAGAATTGGCGGGTCCTGCCAAAGGCTCGTCCCGTCCGACGTCCTCTCCCGACGCAAGGTCGGGATGCGGTCGCTCGACGGGACGCCCTCCGCCTTTGCCACCCGCCACGGCAATTGTCTTATGTCTACTAAAACTTTTGTCTTTTTGGGAATGATTTTGGGGTCAATTGTTGGCGGCTACCTGCCGGCCTTTTTTGGCGTCGGAATTTTTTCTTTTAGTTCCATTATCCTTTCCGGTCTCGGAGCTCTGGCCGGAATTTACCTGGCCTACAGAATTTCTAAGGATTGGTGAAAATTAGCGGGGCGGGTTGCCGGCAATTTTTTTAATGGCAACAATAGCGTCCCATTGGGGAAATTTGGCGCCGTCGCCGCCCACAAAGGCGAAATTATCAAAATTATTCGTCAGGGAGAATGGGGTTACGGCCACCACATTGGGGTCGGGCAAAAAATAATTCACAAAAGCCTGTTTGTAAAAATTGGCCACGGTAGCCGCGTCATACCACTCGGGGTGCTGGGTTTGCCCCTCTTTATGGGGCCAGCCAGTTTCGGTAATAAAAATAGGCAGCTTAACCCCGTATTGGGCCAAAAGCCGCAGCTCAAACTTGTAGGAGTGAATGGTGTTTCGCCCCGCCTCAAAGGAGCTCTCGGCGCCCACCCTTTGGTCGGAAGGGGTGCCGCGGTAGCCGGGAAAGGGGTAGGCATGCGAGGCCCAGCCGTCCAATTTTTTAAAGATGTCGGGCACGGCATCGTTCATGCGCTTAAGGTAGCCGATTTCCGAAAGATAGCAGGATTCAACGCCCAAGTCGGTCTTGATGCAGTGAATATTGGTTGGATCACCCGTCTGGGCCGAGGCGTTGAAAGCCCCGTTCAAAACAAAAAAATCCGGGCTTTGCTGTTTTAGCTGGTCAACGAGCCGGTTCAAAATTCTGGCGTAGCCCTCGGGGTCAATTTTTCCGCCCCAGTATTCGCTGGCGTTTACTTCGTTAAAAGCGGAAACAACTTTAAGTCGGGTGGGCCAGTTAAGACTTCCCAAAAATCGGGCCATGTCGTCAATCTCTCCTTCGGTGGGAATTTGGTGTTGGGCGTCGGGTTCAATTAATTGAATAATGGGAATTAAATGTTTTTCGGCCATTTTGGAAAAAAGGCCGTTCCAGTTGTCCTTGCCGTTGTCGTGAATGCTTAAAGGCGCCAGAACCCAGCCCCAGTCGCCACCACTGCTGTTAATAAGCTGGCCGGCTAAGTCCAAATCTCCGCCCACATTATTTAGGTAGACGCCGAATTTGTTGTTGGCAAAGTTGAGCCGGCCTTGGCTTTCCGTAACGCTGACGGCCTGGTTGGAAACCGGAGTCGCCGCCGGCTCGGCGGCCTTCGGTGCCGGTGGGGGTGTTGGTGTTTGCGGCTTGGCTTCGGGTGTTGAAACCGAAGCCTCCCCGCTAAGCTGAGCGGTTTTGGCCGAATCGGAAGCCTCGCCCAAAATTTCATTATTGGCGGCCAGAGGCGAGTTTAATTTTACGCTGTGGAAGCTGCGGTCAAGCGCGAGAGACAGCCCTAAAGAAAAAAGCGAGGGTAAAAAAATCACCAGGATTAAATATTTATAGTTATAGCGATGGCGCAATGTTTCCGTAAGTTTTAACAACCGGTCGCGGAAGTTCGGTGGTGTTGGCGTATCCTCGTAGTACATCATACTTTTGTCTTATGGCTATGTTATTGTATCATTAAACGATAATGAATCCGGATTTGTTTTTGTTTCTCTATCTTAACGGCCTGCCCCACAGCAATTTTTGGGATATTTTTATGCTCGCTGTTTCGCAGTCCATAATCCCCTTGACGGCCGCTTTTTTCTTAAGTCTTTTAGCTTTAGGTTTTCTTAAACTTAAAGATTTGCGGGAGTTCGCTTTTTTGAGTCTGGCCTTTGGTGTGGGGTTTTTGCTTCTCAATGTGGGTGTTAAAGACCTTGTTCGTCGCCCGCGTCCCTACCTCACCGTGCCACAGGCCATTGTGGTTGACCGCACGGAAAAGGATTTTTCTTTTCCGTCCGGCCACTCGTTTGTGGTGGCCTGTATAGCCGCTTTAATTGCCCGCAAGAAGGACTGGTCGCTGATTTTCTTTTTGCCGTTTTCACTTCTGGTGGGATTTTCGCGAATTTATTTAGGAGTTCACTACCCTTCCGATGTTTTGGTGGGCTTGGGCCTGGGATTTCTTTATGGCACTTTTTTAAACTCGGTTGTAGACAAGTTCATTGACCAGAAGATTTTTAACATCCTCAAATTTCACATAGAAGATCCTGCCCATTAAAAGGTTTTGAATTGTAGTGAGTCCGCAGGTTAAGATGACAAAATGGTAACCCGCAGCCCGCAGGCGAGGCTTAGCGCTCCGACGGTCTATTGCCGGCGGAGACAGCGGCCATTTTGGCGCTTAACCGAGAACTCGTAGG
Source organism: Patescibacteria group bacterium (assembly GCA_023474425.1). GTDB lineage: Bacteria > Patescibacteriota > WWE3 > JAMCXX01 > JAMCXX01 > JAMCXX01. The sequence goes on from JAMCXX010000002.1 coordinate 241,631, forward strand.
TTGAAATTGTGAATAAATCACTTGACGATTTGCTCAAAGAGCGGGAGAAGGCGCGGGCCAACAAAGATTTTTCCCGGGCCGACGCCATTCGGAAACAAATAGAGGATCTGGGATTCCTAATTGAGGACGGCCCTCAAGGACCAAAGATTTTGGAGAAACCGGAAATCTTCTACAACCGTTCGGACGATGTGCCTTCGAATCTGGATAAACCGGACAATTGTAGTTTTAGCGTTAGCCTGACTTTTTCCAAAGAAGGAAACGATCCAAAGAGAGTAATTCAATCAATTATCAATTGCTACGATGACCGGCCTGGCCAGCCAGATTCGACGAGAGAGCCGCGAGGAGAACAGGCAGGTACAAATCATAGCGCCAAAGGGCTGGAAATTTTGGCGGTGGGAAACAACCTCGACGAAGCGGGAAGAAAATTCTTAAAAGAAATTTCACGAAAGGACCCGCGCATCAAAGTTTTTCAAACGAACGCGGAGATCGGCGAGGCAGCCGCCCGCAACATTAGCTTAAAACAGGCCTTGGGAAAAATCGTCATTATTCTTGACGCGAGCGTAGAAGTTACCGGCGACATTTTTAATCCAACTGTACAAGTTTTGTCAGATAAAACAGTCGGGGTAGCGGGCCCCTTCGGTCTCGTCTCCGACGATCTTCATTCTTTTCGCGAGCTTGAGTCTCAATTGTCAGACGCTCACCGATCTAGAGTCATAGAGGTGGACGCCCAGCAGTTATACTTTATGGCTTTTCGACGGGAACTATTAACTCCGGTTGGTCTTATGCGCGAGAAGTTTAAGTTTTACCGTCATTTGGATTTGGACTTTTGCTTGGGGGTTAAAGACAAGGGCTACAAAATCGTCAACCTTGATTTGCCGGTCCTCCGTCATGAACATTGTGTTTGGGAGACGATGGCCCCGGTTGAACGCGAAAAGAAGAGCAAAAAGAATTTTTATATTTTTCTCAACCTTTGGCACGACCGCAAAGACCTTTTGGTTAAAAACAAGAACAGGTAATCCCTTTACCACTTCCATAAAGTTTGACGAATATATGGTCATGGGTGTCGCCGACCAGGCCCCGTAGCAAATATATACGACGGCCGTGGAGGTAAAATGCAGTACAAAAAAGTTCCACGGCCGCATCATAAAAATGTAACCTGCCGGAATAGCGATGCAGTGTTATTCTTTACTTTATGAGCAGTATTCAATGGCGGGGGTGGGAAAAGGAAGCTTTTAGCCAGGCCTTGAACGAGCAGAAGCCCCTTCTTCTTTTTCTGACTTCTTTCGGCAATCCCGCCAGCCGGTTCATGGAGGAAACTACCTATACCCGCGAGGCTGTGGCCGATTTTGTTAACGGCAATTTTATTCCCCTTCGGGTTAATATTGAAGAAAGACCGGAAGTTGACCGCCGATTTCGGCAGGGCGGTCCGCCGGCCACGGTTTTTTTGACGCCGCGGGGAAAAATAATTACCGGCACCACCGTTGCCGGCGGCGACGAAATGTTGGAATTTATGGAACAGGCAGTTTCAATTTTCCACCGTTCCGTTTTTGGTTTTTCTTCCCCTCTCCAAAAAGACGACGGTTTTTTCCAAAAAACTAATGATTTTCCACCGGTCGGTTTTGAAGAAAGAAGGGTTTATTTTATTAAATATAAAGAGCCTTTTATAAAAGAATTTGACGAGCTTCTTTTTAAAGCTTTCGATCCCGTTTACGGCGGGTTTTCCGCCTTTCGTTCCGGTCCCAAGTTTCCCCAAAGAGGTATTCTCAATTACTGCCTTTTGAAGTATAAAAAAAGCGGGGATGCGGGTTTTAAAAAAATGCTCGAAAGGAGTCTCGAGGGAATGAGCGAAGGCGGACTTTTCGACTTTCTGGAAGGAGGATTTTTTCGCCTGGCCCGCCGTTCTGATTGGAGTCAGCCCGAAACGCAAAAATCTCTTTTGGATAACATTTCCCTGGCCCGCCTTTTTTTTGATGCCGGAACTCTTTGGCGCGACGAGCGCTTTTTGGAAATTTCACAAAAAACAGTCGGTTTTATTAAATCCAATCTCTACAATTTTGACGGCGGCGGCTTTTACGCCTCGGCTTCAGCCGGAGAAGATTATTTTAAAATTATTTCCCGGACCGAAAGGGCCGTTTACCGCGAAGAGAGAGGGGATCTTTTGGTGGACAAAAGAATTTTTTCCGACCTAAACGGGCTGGCCATAAGAGCCTTGGGCGGCCTCCCCGGGGCGGAGGAGATGGTGCAAAAAAGTCGAGCCAAAATTATTTCACTTAAGTCGCCCAACGGACTTTTTTATCACAGCGAGAAATCAATGGAGTCGAAGGCGCCGTTTCTTTTTGCCGACCAGGTTTATTTGGCCAAAGCTTCTACACAAATTCATGAGTTTTGGCAAAAGGTAATGGCGGTTTTTTTTGACGCCGAAAATGGCGGATTCTACGATTTTTGTGCGGACAGCCTCTTTCTTGGTCAGCCGATTAGAGTTTTGGAAGAAAACATAGCCGCTCTTGAGGTTTTGGAAGAGTTGGGCTACTCGGCCGAAGCCCGCAAATCTCTCATTGAGATTTTTTGGGAGAACAAAAAACCGTCGCTCTCTTCGGCACCCTTGGCTGCCGTTCTTTTGTCCCGCTGACTATGCTTAAAGTTGATGCGGTCTTTGAAAAATTAGAAAGGAGTGCGGCGCGGTACAGGGTGCCTTCCGTCTCGCAAAAAAGCCTTACTCAAGGCCGGCCGTTTAAAATACTCATAGCCACCGTTATTTCCCTGCGCACGAAAGACGCGGTTACCGGGCAGGCGAGTCGGAGGCTTTTTAGTAGAGCCTCCTCGCCGTCAAAAATGGCGGCACTGACCGAAGCGCAGATTAGACATTTAATTTACCCGGCCGGGTTTTACCGTAACAAGGCGGTTAGGATTAGGAAAATTTGCCGAATTCTTACGGAACAATACGAAGGTCGTGTGCCTAAAACTTTGGAAGAACTTTTGGAACTTCCTGGGGTGGGGCGAAAAACGGCCAATTTGGTGCTCACCGAAGGTTTTGGTCTTCCCGGCATCTGCGTAGACACTCATGTGCACCGGATTGCCAACCGCTGGGGTTTGGTAAAGACTAAGACGCCGGAGCAAACGGAGATGTCTTTAAGAAAAATATTGCCGCCAAAATATTGGATTGTTATTAATCGTCTTTTGGTTACCTGGGGTCAGAATGTTTGTTTGCCACTCTCACCCAAATGCTCGTTGTGTCAGCTAAATAAGCTCTGCCCGAAAATCGGGGTTTTCCGGCGAAGATGAGATTTTTCCGCTTGCGACGGGGCCTGTCGTCCTCCTCTCCCGTCCGACGTCCTCATCCACTAGCTGGCGGATTGCGGTCGCTCGACGGGAGACCCTCTCCGGACGCCACCCGTCGCGCAAATACTTCTTGACAACCGCAAAGCCCCGTGCTTATATAGAAGAGTATCAATATTTAACTTATGCCTCATGTTGTTAAAACACCGCAGCCCAAAAATTTAAAGGGGATCTTAGATAAAACCAACGAAATACACCACGGCAAACTTTACACGGGTTATGTGAATAAGCGGAACGAAGTTGAGGAGAGGTTGGCCAAAGTTAATCCTGAGGACTTGGCGTCCGGCAATCAAACTTATTCCTTTTTGCGCGGCTTAAAAGAAGGCGAAACTTTTGCCGCCAATGGCATGATTCTTCATGAGGTATTTTTTGATGTTTTGGGCGGTACGGGAGACCCGGCCGGGACGCATGTTTTGGAGGAAATAGAGAAGGAGTGGGGCGGTTTCGAAAAATTTAAGGAAATGTTTGCGGCCTGCGGCATGAGCGCGCGCGGTTGGGCCATTTTGGCCTACGATCCGTCAGACGGTAAGCTACATATCTTTACGGCAGATGCCCAGAATCAGGGAGGCGTTTGGGGGGCCACGCCCATCCTGCCTCTGGATGTATATGAGCACGCCTATTTTATTGACTTCGGTTCCGACCGCAAAAGCTACATTAACGCTTTTTTTGAAAATCTCGATTGGAGCAAAATTGACCGCCGTTTTACACAAGCCTCCTGTTGCTGTTCTCCAAACGGCGACTGCGACTGCCAAGACCACTGCCACGATAACCACAACTAGCCCCGTTTGACGCATAGAAAATTTTCTATATAATTAAGTCATTATGAAGGGATTTAAGAAGTGGTGCCCGGAATGTTTTAAGGCCCTTTCTACTAAAGTTCGGGCCGGCATTGTGAACCTACTTTCAAAAAACAAAGAAATGACGGTGGGGCAAATTGCCGCCAATTTTAGGCTTAAACAGCCCACAATCTCTTACCATTTAAGCGAGCTCGAGAAGTCCGGGCTTTTGTCCTCCCGAAGCTTTGGCCGTCATGTTTATTACAAACTTAGTCCGCTTTGCCCCTACGACCGCAGTAAGTGTCTTTTAAAATAATGAGACCGAACGCAGAAAAATCTATCCTTTTGGAAATTAAGGACCTATACGCCGGCATTGAGAGCAGGGAAATCCTCAAAGGTTTTAACCTGACTATCCGCGAAGGCGAAACGCATGCTTTAATGGGTCCCAACGGCAGCGGCAAAAGCACCCTGGCCAATGTGCTTTGCGGCCACCCACGCGCTCAGGTGAAAAGCGGTTCGATTATTTTCCGCGGTGAAAATTTGGTTAAACTTTCGCCCGAAGAGCGGGCCAAGCACGGCTTATTTATGGCTTTCCAGTACCCGGTAGAAGTTACCGGCGTGAGCCTTTTTAATTTTCTTAAAACGGCCTACGGCTCGGTAAAAGAAAAAATCGACTACGCCCGGTTTGGCAAGATGGTTAGGGATGAGGCAGAAAAACTTAAAATGGATCCCGCTTTTTTGTCTCGGTATTTAAACGAGGGATTTTCCGGCGGCGAAAAGAAGAAGGCGGAAATTCTTCAGATGATGGTGCTCTCCCCAAAAATAGTCATTATGGACGAAACAGATTCCGGTTTGGACATTGACGCTCTAAGAATTGTTTCGGAGGAAATCAACAGAGCCCGTGAATCTTTTAATCCCGGAATTCTTCTGATTACCCATTACTTTAGGATTCTTAAATATGTCCGGCCGGATTTTGTTCACGTTTTAGTTGACGGAAGAATTGCCGCCGAAGGCGGCGCGGAACTGGCCACAAAACTTGAGGAAAACGGGTATGAGTGGGTGCGGGGCTAACTTATGAACAAAGAACGGGATCTGAAGAATTTGAAGTCTAGTTACAAGTTGGGGTTTTCCGTTCCCGAGGATTATGTATTTAAAAGCAAAAAGGGACTTGACGAAAAAGTGGTGGAGGAAATTTCCGCTATCAAAAGTGAGCCCTTGTGGATGCGCGATTTGCGTCTCAAGTCCTACCAGACTTTCCGGCAGAAACAAATGCCCGGCTGGGGCGGGGATCTTTCCCAAATAAACTTTAACGAAATTTACTATTATTTAAAGCCCACAAAGACGGAGGCCAAAAGCTGGGAGGATTTGCCCAAAGGAATCCGCGAAACTTATAACAAAATAGGGGTTCCGGCGGCGGAAAAAAAATATCTGGCCGGTGTAAAGGGTCAGTACGAATCGGAGGTAATTTACGGATCGCTCCTTAAGTCGCTTGAAGAAAAGGGAGTCGTTTTTTTGGGGATGGATGAGGGGCTTAAGAGGTACCCCGATTTGGTCAAAGAATATTTCGGCACGGTTATTCCCCCAGCGGACAACAAATTTGCCGCTCTCAACTCATCCGTTTGGTCCGGCGGAAGTTTTATTTACGTTCCCAAAAACGTCAAAATCAGCCTTCCCCTGCAGGCCTATTTTCGCATTAACGCCGCCAATATGGGTCAGTTTGAACGGACGCTCATTATTGCCGACGAGGGCAGTTTCGTTTCGTACATCGAAGGTTGTTCCGCCCCGGTATATTCCACCGACTCGCTGCATTCGGCGGTCGTTGAGATAATCGTCAAGCGCGGGGCGCGGGTTCGTTACACCACTATTCAAAACTGGAGCACCAACGTCTACAATCTTGTGACCAAGCGGGCCAAAGTTTTTGGTGATGGTGTTATGGAGTGGGTGGATTATAACGGAGGTTCCCGTCTCACAATGAAGTACCCGAGCGTTTATCTTGTGGAACCCGGAGCGCACGGAGAGATCCTCTCACTAGCATTCGCCGGATCCGGTCAGCATCAGGATACGGGTGGGAAGGCGATTCATGCAGCGCCCAACACCACTTCCCAAATTATTTCTAAATCGGTTTCCTTAAATGGCGGGCGAACCTCGTATCGGGGCCTTTTGCAAATTTATCCCGGGGCCAAAGGTTCAAAGTCGAAAGTTGTTTGTGACGCCCTGATTCTTGACCCACAGTCCCGCAGTGATACTTATCCGACGATGAGAATCGATGAAAGTCAGGTTCAAGTGGAACACGAAGCAACAGTTTCCAAAATCGGCGAGGACCAGCTTTTTTATCTTATGAGCCGCGGTATCCCCGAAGCCCAAGCCGGTTCGCTCATTGTTTCCGGGTTTGTGGAACCAATCGTTAAGCAGCTGCCTCTGGAATACGCGGTTGAGCTTAACCGTCTGATTGAACTTCAAATGGAAGGATCAGTAGGATAAACACGCGCTTGCGCCTTTATTCGTAAAAGTGTATGGGAGAAAAAAAAGATTTAGTTCGAGAAAAGCTAGAGTTGACTTTAGGTAGAACCTTGATTGACCGGCTTGAAGAGGGCGAGTCGGAGTTGCGTCTTGGGGCTGACGAGGCGTTGACGATTTTTCTCCTGCCTTCCCAAAAATATAAAAACAAAAAACTGACCGTTTGGCTTGAAGGCAGAGGCAGCCGCGTGGAAATTTTGGGAGCCCTTCTTGGCGGCGGCGAGGAAGAGTCAAAAATTAGCATCCGTGTTATTCATAAGGGGCGGGAAACCTCGGCTTACATCCATCTGCGCACCGTTCTGTTTGGGCAAAGCCGTTCGCTTTTTTCCGGCCTTATTCGCATTGAGAAAGATGCCATTGGTTCCGGTTCGCTTTTGGAGGACCGCGTTCTAGTTTTGGGCGAAGCGGCCCGGGCCGAGTCGGTGCCGTCTCTGGAAATTGAGGCCAATGAAGTTAAAGCTTCACACGCGGCCACAGTGGGGCGGATTGACGAAGAACAGCTTTTTTATTTAGAGTCTAGGGGGGTGTCCCGCGCCACGGCCGTGCGCATGATTGTTGAAGGATTTTTTGAACCGGTCCTCAGGCGCCTTAGCCGTAAAGATTTAGTGGCTCAAATCCGCGGAGAACTTTGGGCCGATGCTCTTAAACAGTATTTGCCGGATAGTTAAATAATTTAAGGCGGGTGAATTTAATGGAGATTACAAAAGTTTTAGAAGTTGGAGAAATTGGCGAAGGTGAAATTAAAAAAACCGAAATTAACGGCCAGGTAGTTGATGTGGCCATGATCGGCGGCGAATATTACGCCTTTAACGATATTTGTTCCCACGAAGAGTGCTCTTTGAGCGAGGGGTTTTTGGACGGCAAGGAGGTTGTTTGCCCCTGTCACGGCTCTAAATTTGATGTGGGGAGCGGAGCGGTTAAATCCCTGCCGGCCGTAACCCCAATTAAAACTTATTCGGTCAAAGTCGAAAACGGCGCAATAATGGTATGTTTGATGTAAATAAAATTCGGGAAGATTTCCCAATTCTAAAAAGAAAAATCAACGGTCATGATTTGGTTTACCTGGACAACGCGGCCACTTCACAAAAGCCAAAGGCCGTGATTGAGGCCGTTGCCGATTTCTACGAAAATCACAACGCCAACGTTCACCGCGGCGTGCACACTCTTTCCGAAGAAGCGACCCAAATGTATGAGGAGGCGAGAGTCAGAGTGGCTAAATTCATCAACGCGAGACTTCCTTCGGAGATCATCTTTGTGCGCAACTCAACTGAAGCGCTCAACCTCATCGTTTGGTCCCGGGGCAAAGCCCATCTTAAAAAAGGTGACGAAATTTTGCTTTCGGAAATGGAGCACCACAGCAACCTAGTACCCTGGCAACTCCTTGCGAAAGAGGTGGGAGCAGTCCTAAAGTTTATCTCTTTCGATGAAAATGGAGAATTGGAAATCTCAAATCTCAAGTCTCAATTTTCAAATCGAACCAAGGTCGTTTCGGTAGTTCATGTTTCTAATTCTCTGGGAACGATTAATCCAATCAAAGAGATGACTAAACTGGCTCACGAAGTGGGGGCAATTGTGGTCGTTGACGCAGCTCAAAGTGTGCCGCACATGAAGGTTGATGTGCAGAGTTTAGGTTGCGATTTTCTGGCCTTTTCCGGACACAAAATGTTGGGCCCCATGGGTATAGGAGTCCTTTACGGACGTCAGGAGTTACTGGAAGTAATGCCGCCGTTTCTGTCCGGCGGTGACATGATTCGGTCAGTTACCATAAATGACGCTACCTGGAACGAGGTGCCCTACAAATTCGAAGCCGGCACCCCCAATGTGGCCGGGGCCGTGGGTTTGAGCGCGGCCATTGGTTATTTGGCAAATTTGGGCATGGATAATGTGCGCCAGCACGAAATTAAATTGACCGATTACGCTCTCAAAAAATTGTCGGTAATACCGGGGTTAAAAGTTTTGGGACCGCTTGATGCGCAAAAACGGGGCGGGGTAATTGCCTTTACGCTCAAAGGAACTCACCCGCACGATCTGGCTTCGGTTTTGGACGGAGAGGGCATTGCCGTGCGTTCCGGCCACCATTGCACTATGCCGGTCCATTTAAGGCTTGGTATTCCGGCCTCCACCCGGGCGAGCTTTTACATCTACAATACCAAGGAAGAGGTGGATAAGTTGGTAGATGGATTGGAAAAGGCAAAACGACTACTCACAAAGTGAATTTTTTTGCTATCGTCATCCTGAGCTGTTCGGAGCGAAGGATCTAGATTCTTCGGGTTCGAGAGACCTTCAGAATGACGTAACGACATTACTGTGGATTTATACCGTGATGAAATTTTAGATCATTATAAAAACCCGCATAACTTTGGGGAGCTTCCGGATCCCAAGGTTTCATATGAGGAATATAATCCGCTTTGCGGCGACCGCGTCGTTTTGCAGTTGAAAATAGAAAATGGAAAGTTGAAGGAAGTGAAATTTACCGGAGAAGGCTGTGCCATTTCAATAGCGTCGGCCTCAATGCTCACCGACTACCTCGTCGGCAAAGATATTGCCGAGCTAAAAAGTTTGCCGGGGAAAAAAGTTTTGGAGGTTCTGGGCCTCTCAAACATTGCCGCCGGAAGACTTAAGTGTGCTCTTTTGCCCTTTGAGGCGTTAAAGAAATCCCTGGCAAAACTTAGTTGATCGGCCGTTTGACAGGATTTGGGCTGGCGTCTAAATTCAGGGTATGGTACCACCCAACTTTCCCGAACTACCTTATTCCTTAGACGGCGAAAGACGGCCGGAGGGCGAGTCTGCGGGAGATATTTGCCCCAACTGCGGTCAAACTTCCGTAATTCTTGGTGACGACGAAAAATTCTTTTGCCAAAACTGCGGCTATAAAGAATCGGAAACTCATGGTTAACGAAGAGCAAGTCTGGGATGTGTTAAAAAAAGTATTTGACCCCGAGCTTAATTTTAGTGTGGTTGATTTGGGATTGATTTATAAAGTAGGGGTCGGTCGACGGGTCAATAATGTTCAGGATGTCCGTATCGAAATGACCATGACGACTCCTTTCTGCCCTTACGGACCGGCTCTTTTGGACGAGATGAAACAACAGCTTAGAAAAATCGAAGGATTGGGCGAGATTAACATTGAGGTTGTCTGGGAGCCGCCCTGGGACGTCAATAAAATTAAACCGGAAATCCGAGAACAACTGGGGATTGTTTAGTTCTTTTAGACCTCTCATAATAGATTAATGGTTGAACAGGGTTTGGATTTAAACTCCCTGCACAATGTACCGCAAAGTTTTATTTCAGTGCCAAAAAAGCGCCCGCGCTGGCCGTTCTTTCTGTTTCTCCTCATTCTTTTGGCCGCGGCCGGGTTTGAGATTTATTGGTATTACGCCCCGTCTAATCAATCGGCTGGAGTTTCCCAGTCTCCGCCGGCGCCGGCGGCTACGCCTTCGGCTTATGTACCACCCACGACTGTTTCACCAACGGATGATACGGCCGGCTGGAGTCTTTATGAAAACAGCGCCGCCGGCTTTTCCCTAAAGTATCCGCCGGGAGTAACTCTTGGAGGTGGTGAGCCGAATCCCTTTCCCGTGGCCATAACTTTCTCCCACGACGACCCGGTGGTTCAAATCGGTTTGGGCCAAGACAAGCCCGGCTGGTCTTTGACCTTTAGCCAGCTTCTGCCAAACGATTCTAATCTTTCCCCGGCCGATTTCGCCGACCGGAATAATCTTTTAGCCGCCGGTTCTACTGCAGCTACTCTAGGGAACCAGAGCGCTATCTATTGGAAGTCTCCTACTTATCCTGAAAGTTACTATCTCGTTTCACGAGGAAACAAACTGCAATTTATTAAGGAAAAAATTGTCAGCCGGTATCAGGACATTCACCAGGGAACCATTAACTTAATTTTGGGCACGCTTAAATTTGGTTCCTTGGCCGATGCCAACTTAGGCTTAACTTGGACACGCCAAAAGTTCCGCCAGTTCTGGAATTTAGAGATCCCCGAAAATTGGAAGGTTGATACAACAAATTTAAATCTGGGCAGCGTTAGTGCCGAAGGTCCGTACGCAGGACTTAATTTTAAGGCTGTCTTTTCTTATCCCCTAAATTCCGATCAGCTGCCTCCGTCGCTTGATTATTGGGTGGCCGGGGATATTGGCGGGCTGGGGTCATCACAACGGTCAAATATTACCACTGCACCTTTAACCGTTTCCGGAACCGCTGCCAAAGAAGTTTTTAATTTTCCCCTCTCCCAGGGGGTTTTTGACCGGCTTTACATTTGGAGCCGTAACGGTTTGAATCCAAGCTTAGCTGAACTTCAGCAGGTGTCCGGCGAGTCCGATCCCAGCACTCTTCGGACCCTTTTTGTTAGACTGGTTGCCGGAATCCGCTAAGTTTTTTTATAGTTACTTGTTGCTCATGATGACCCCTCTTTTTAAGAGTTGTTTTGACTTACTTGAAGACTGACTAGACTACGTGTTAATTTTAATTTGTGAAGACTGTCCTCTTTGTTTCTTTCCTGATCTTTTCCGGTCTTTTGCTCGGCGCCGTGCAGGTTAACGCCGCTATTCCCTTGGGCGAATCCGGCAGTCCTTCCGATTCCTGTACCACTCTTTGGTGGAGGGATTCAGCTCATCCGATCTGCACACAGAAAAAGTTTTGCGGGGCGTTTTTGAATGATGAATTCTATAAAAGCGTCGCGGTATTTAGCACCCAGAAAGAATGCCAAAACGCGCCTCTGCCTCTTGGGTCCACACATCAGGACACCATCGTTGAGAAACCCCAAACCTGGTACCAAAAAATCATCCAGATAATCCGCTCTTTTCTGGCCCGATTTTTTCCCGTTTGGCAAGCCAACCGGCAAACACCCGCGCCAACGCCCGACCAGTCGGCCGAAGGAAAGTTTTGCGGCGGCATCGGGGCCAATCTTTCCCAAAATCAGTGTCCGTCCGGCTATCGCTGTCAGCTTGACGGCAGTCACCCAGACGCCGGCGGCCGTTGTGTCAAGTCCGGACAGTAACTTTAAATGATCAGGCTAATTAAATACACCGTTCTGATAGCCGGTTTAGCTTTTTTGGGATTCGTTGCCTTAATGAACCTCACTCCGGGCTATTTCCAACCCGGCAATTGTAGTTGCGGCGTAAAGTACTTAACCGATGAACAGGCCGGTAAAGAGAGGTTGGCTTCCGTCTGTGCGCTAACCGGAGTCTGTAACCAAACCTTTGGGGAGAAAATCCTTCTGCTTCTTGCTAAGCTGGATTTTAACAAAGGTCCATCGGTTACCTTGCCTCAGGCCAGTATTCCATCTTCCGTAACCACCACAACCCTTCCGATTGCAACGGACACAGTCGGTTGGAAGACATATACGAACGGGGTTGATCGGTACCAGATAAACTTCCCCCCGACCTGGCACTGGACGGAACACCGGTCATCCCTAAACGAAGTGTTTATCGAAAGCTCTGAACCCGATTCGCAAGTTCCTAATATCGGCCGGTATCAAGTTGACATTGACACCAGAAAGCTCTTTCCCGGGCAAACGATGGAAGACGCGGTTCGGGAGAATAATCAGACGGGAGCTCAGGAGTTTAATCCCGGTGGGCCAAAGCCGCCTTTGAGCATCAACATAAGATCGACTCCCTTCGTCAGGAATTATTACTATGTGGTTTTGGCCAACAATCATCGGTCGGCGGCTATCCCCCTGGCCGCGAAAGATTCTCTCATTTTTATCCACGTCCTTAATTGGCCGCAAGATCAGGATTATTCTCTCTTTGACCAAATCCTCTCCACTTTTAAATTCACCAACTAATATACCTATGATCGCTAGTATAGGTCGTTAATAAAGGGTACAATAACAGCGACCGCTCATCATGATTGTGAAAAAAGCCATGCTTGCCAACAGGCTGGGATCCGCGGCTTTGGCCGTTTTGATTGGACTTATTGCCGTCGCCATCCTAGCCGGCGGGTATTGGTGGTGGCTTAAAAACCAATCTTCAACCATCATCCCTGAGCCGGTTTATCATCCGGTTGCTACAACGACCGGCACGGAGGCGGACCCAAGCCTCTCCTATTTCAATAGCCTGCGGCTTGAACTGCTGGCGACGCCTTCGGCGAAGAAAATAAATGTCTATTTGAACACTACTGGCGGAGAACTGCTGGACAGCGCCAGCCCCCATCCTCTGGACAACCCTTTGGGGAAAATCGCGGGTTACCAAAGCCGCTTTGATTTGTTTCCCGGCGGCACTTTAATTAATGATCGTTTGTACGTGGGATTTGCGGACCAAAAAAAGTTTTACATCGGCTACATTAGTCCGCAATCCGGCCGGGCGGCCGTAATACCGGACAACACCCTACACGGGCAGGATTGGTCACGGGATACTTTAATCGTGGGTTCATTTTATCCCTCACCCCAATCTTCCCTCATCGCCACAACCGTCAGCGGCGATAGCGACTGTTCTTCATTAACAAACCCCAAGGGCCACACGGCCGTGGTGGTTTTTGCTCCGGAACTCAGTAGTATCAGCTCACCGTACTGGGAAGATCTCGCTCTCAAACCACCCCCGTTCACACAGGATAAACTTACTTTTGCACAGCTCTGCGCCGTTCCCAACATTCTAGCCTGGAGCAATTCCGGCAAAAGTTTGTATCTCACCTGGACTTTGGGAGGTTTAGGACCGCCGCCGAATGCCGGACTGGCCAAAATCGGCCTTGACGGCTCTTTTACCGACACCGGTTTGCCGACTAATCTTACACCGCTAATGGTTTCGCCCGACGAACGCTACATTTTGGCCGCTCACAGCATTTTTGGTTTTTATGATCCAACCCTGTATGAAATCACCAGCAAGAAATTGATAACCATTCCCTATAACGAGCTCGTTGCCGACCTTCGGAAAAAATACGGCCCGGACCCCAGGGACCGTCCCGGCCCGAGCTCTGGTATAGAAGACTTTTCTTTTTCACCTGATTCCCAATCGGTTTTCTATTCTGTCTGGATTAACACCGGACCGGCCGGCAGTGATAATACCCAAGCCGCCCGTTACAAAGTTGATGTTAAGAGTCCTACGGTAGCCACGGAAGTGAAATAGATTCTGTTACGAACAGTAAGCGGAGAAATATCTTCATCAATTTTTATTTTAAAGTCCCGGGTTTGTGGGATTTTGAGGGCGGGTATAAAATGTGAACCATGGGAAAAATTGCTGCGGTCCCCGTTGTCGAAACGCAAGCCCTCTTCATGAGCCCAAGCCTCGGTCTTTTGAATTTTGAGCAGGTTTTAAACAGGGTTAAAAATTATATAAAGGAAGAGGACAACTGCCGTTATCGGATTATTGTAGGTACCGATTCGGCGCCCCACAACGGCGAACATACCGAGTACATTACGGCTCTAGTTCTGCATCGCGTGGGTTTGGGAGGAATTTATTTTTGGCAAAAAACAATTAAAGAGCGGGCCCGGACTCTGCGTGAGCGGATTTACGAAGAAGCCCTTCTCTCTATCGACTTTGCCAAGATCCTTTTGGAAAGATTTTTGACGGCCGAGCTTTTGGACTTGGATTTGGAAATTCATGTGGATGTGGGCAAGGTGGGCGAGACGCGTGAAATTATTACCGAGGTTGTAGGCTTAGTGCGGGGTAACGGTTTTCATGTCAAGACCAAACCGGAATCTTTTGGCGCCAGTAAGGTCGCCGACCGACACACTTAAGAAAAATTCAAAAATCAAGGGTCAAAATTGACAGATCCGGGAAAGAGGACTTTAGGCCTGTTTTTACCGTCATCGAAGCGACTATACGGGGATTGCAATTCCTGCCTATTGTTTATGCGGATTATTGCGCTTGTTAACTTGCTAAAATCTATCCGCCATGCTATAATTATAGGATATGGGTTTTATTGAATATTTTATTACCGTTTTTGTCTACCAGCCGTTTTTTAACCTGCTTGTTTATATTTACCTTTTTCTAGACAAGGTAACCTCCGGGCAGGCGGATATGGGTTTGGCCGTTATTATTTTTACGGTCATTTTTAGGATTATAATTCTGCCGCTTTCGCTTAAGGCCGACCGCTCGGAGAAAGAGAAGCGGGAAATTTCCCAAAAGGTAGAATCGATTGAGCACTACTACCGTGACAATCCGATTAAAAAAAGAGAGGAAGTTCGAAAGCTTCTGGCAGCCAACCCCAAAGTCATCGGCTGGGAGTTTTTTGACCTTTTTATTCAGGTTTTAATTGCCATTATGCTTTACCGTATTTTTACCACCGGACTCGAGGGCAGCGACCTGCATCTTTTATATTCTTTTATGCCCAAAATTCAGACGCCCTTCAACATGATGTTTTTGGGGCGATTTGATTTATCGAGGCCGAGTATTCTTATTAACATCGTGAACACGGCTGTTATTTTTACGGCCGAATTTTTAAGCATCCGCTTTTCGCCCTTTCCTATGACGCGGGAGGATAAAATGATGTTGGGAGTGCTGCCCGTGGGCGCCTTCACTTTTTTTGCCTTCATGCCGGCCGGAAAAAAACTCTTTGTAGTCACAACCCTCCTTTTTTCTATTTTTCTTATTTTGGCGCGCCAGCTTATTTATGTGTATCATAATCTTAGGTCCGGAGGCAGAAGTTTGGAAGGTCTGAAGTACGAAGTCTCTCGCTTCTAGCCTAGAAAAAATTATGGCAGAAATTGACAGACTCATTGTTGGTTTCATGGTCGACGAGGTGGTGGGCGGATTCTTTATTTCCGTGCCGCCGGGGCATGTGGCCTGCGTTTATGACCGCGGCTACGGCGTCTTGAAAAAAATCTGGGGTCCGGGGCTCCATCTAAAAATCCCCTTTTGGCAGGTGGCTAAGCTTTTTAATGCCCAAACTCTCGAATACGGCATTCGCAAAGGGTTTAACGTGCGGGCCGAACCGGAAGCCTTGGGCGACGAGCCGATTACGGCCGCTACCAAGGACGGCAAGCAGCTTTTGGTGGAGGGCGCCCTTTTGTTTCGGATTGACAAAGACCAGGTAACCGAGCTCTGGGAGAACATTGGCGAGAGTTTTGTTTCCAAAATCGTGCGGCCGGTTTCCCGTTCACGCGTGCGTTCGGTGATTGCCGAATTCAGCGCCGACGAAGTCGTTACCACCCGCCGCTCTTTGGTGGAAAGCCGGATTAAGGAGGAGCTTACCAAAGTCATGGCCGAAAAGGGTCTAATAGTTGAAGGCATGCTCCTTTCGGATGTGAGGCTCGCCTAATGTCTAATTGCTAATTGACCTAATTTCTAAAGAAATCCCGATTTCTAAGTTAGCCGTTGGTGCTTGTTTAAAAAATTGGGCATTAGAAATTAGGTTAATTTGCTATATGGGTATGAGGAAGATAATAATTATTCTGACTTTATTAGTTGTCTCTGGTTTTGTTATTTACAGATTTTTTCTCTCCCAAAAAACTACTTACGAGACGGCTCGAGTGGAAAAAAAAGATTTAAACATTTACATAAACACCTCCGGCAAAATTAAAGCCGAAGAGGGACAGACCGTTTCTTTTCCAATTGAGGGAACGGTAAGCAAAATTGCCTCTACCGGCGCCCAAATTAAGAAAGGTGAAGTTCTGGCCGAACTTTCGGCTGGTGATTTGTGGGCCGGTTTACAGCAGGCTTACGCCGCCCTCAATAAAGCCCGTTCCACTTTTTATTATTATTTAGAGGTTAAAAGTCAGGCCGACGCCACCTATGGTTGGAAGTCTGACCAGGCCTCGATTGCCCAGGTTAACCAGGCCGCAAACAATGTTGCCGCGGCACAGGACAGTGTTCAGGCGGCGCAGTTTGCGCTTGATGGCGCCCGCGCCGCCTACAACAAAGCCGTAATTTTGGCTTCTTTTAACGGAGTTGTAGGCTCAACCGCCGTCAAAAGCGGGGAGACGGTGGCGCCGGGTCAGGTGGTGTTAAATTTTCTAAACCCCGACTCTTTTTATTTTGAAGCCGAAGTGGATGAGTCGGATGTGAAGTCTGTGAAGATTGACCAGACGGCCGAAGTCAACCTGGATTCTTTTCCCGGCGTAACCATTGAGGGTAAAGTTTATTCCCTGGACCTAACTTCGCATCTCACGAGCTCCGGCGGCACGGCTTATTTTGCCAAAATTTCTCTGGAAAACCTGCCTCAAGATTTGGTTCTGCGTTCGGGCCTAAACGGCGAAGCCCAGATTTTGGGTGAGGTTAAAAAGAACGCCCTAACTATCCAGGCCGCTTATGTGACTTTGGATGGCGGTCAGTATGAAGTTTTGGTCAGCGGTGGGGGCAGCGCGCCGCAGAAAAGAAAGGTTGAGGTGGGGGAGTTGGTGGGCAATGAATACGAAATCACTCAAGGATTAACCGAAGGCGAGACGGTGTTGAAGGTTAAAACAGGTCGCTAATCATACCGAATAACCCATTCGTTAAGATTAGATAAGATTCGGATGAGCAATTCGATAACATTAATGACCCATGATTCGATTTACCTATGGAATTGCCTCTTATCTCCACCCGCAATTTAGTAAAGACCTATGAGCTAGACGAGCTTAAACTGCCGGTTCTTAAGGGTGTTAATCTCGAGGTTAAGGAGGGCGAAATGGTTTCCATTATGGGGCCAAGCGGCTGCGGCAAGTCAACCCTAATGCATTTGTTGGGCCTTTTGGACACGCCTACTTCCGGCCAAATTCTTTTTGAAGGTCAGGATGTGAGCCGTTATAGCGAGGCGGCCCGGGCCGATTTTCGCGGCGATAAGGTTGGTTTTGTTTTTCAGAGCTTTAATCTATTAAAAAAATTCAGCGCTTTGGAAAATGTGGTTTTGCCGCTTATCTATTCCCACCGGGGCAAAGGCAGCGAGAAAAGAGCCAAGGAACTTTTAAAGCAGGTGGGGTTAAAGGAGCGAATTAACCATTTAACCAGCAAACTCTCCGGCGGAGAACAGCAAAGAGTGGCCATTGCCCGCTCTCTTATTAACGACCCGCCGCTCATCTTGGCCGACGAGCCGACCGGCAATTTGGACAGCTTGGCCGGCGCGGAAATTATGAATCTCCTTAAAGATTTAAATCGGGGCGGCAAGACCCTAGTCATTGTGACTCATGACTTTAATATCGCCCAAAACTGTGAGCGGATTGTAAAAATGAAAGACGGCCAAATCGTAGATTAATTTTTAATAATTAATAATTTCAAATTATGATCGGTCTAATTCGTTCCAGTTTCAAGATCGCTCTAGACTCACTTTGGGTTAGCAAAATCCGTTCACTGCTTACCATTTTGGGTATCGTTATCGGCGTCTTTGCCGTCATTATTCTTGTTTCCATGGGCAACGGGCTGCGTTCCATGATTAACCAGCAGTTTATGAATCTTGGTGCTAACCTCATTATGGTTCTGCCGGGAAAGATTGACCTAAAAAGCGGCAATTTTCAGCAGTTTGCCGCTATGGCCAACTCCAAGCTGACGGTTGGCGACGCCCAGGCCATTAGAGCCGTGCCCAATGTTGCCGAAGCCGTGCCGTTTTCGGCCGGCTACCTGCCGGTTTCAAACCTGGGACAAAGCGTGGTCGTGGAGGTTTTGGGCAGCGACGAAAATTATGTACGGGTTTTGAGCTGGAGCCTTGAATACGGGCGCAACTTTACGGCGGCCGAGGTGAACGCCGGCAAAAAAGTGGCCGTTTTGGGTTCGGAAACGGCCAAAGATTTGTTCAACGGCGACCCAACCGGGCGGACCGTAGTCATTGGCAGTGAGCGTTACAAAGTGGTGGGAGAGTTGGCTCCCAAAGGCGGCGGCGGGCAGCTAAATTTGGACAAAAGAGTTTTTATACCTATTAGCGCCGCCAAAGTTCTTTTTGGTTCGCTAAATGTACAGGTTATTTATTTTCAGGTAGCCGACCGTTCGATTTTGCCGACGACAATTGCCGAGGTTAAGAATGTTCTTTTGCGGCGTCACAAGGAAGATGAATTTTCCGTGCTGCAGTCGGGGGACCTTTTAAAGTCGGTTGACGCCATTTTGGGAGCGGTGACTCTGGCCCTGGCCGGCATTGCCGCCATTTCTTTAATGGTCGGCGGCATTGGCATTATGAATATAATGCTTGTTTCCGTTTCCGAGAGGACGCGCGAAATCGGCTTGCGCAAGGCGGTGGGCGCCTCATTTAATGATATCCTCTGGCAGTTTTTAATTGAGGCCGTGGTCGTTTCTTCTGCCGGCGGACTCTTAGGGGTTCTTTTGGGATTTTTGGGGGCTTTTATCCTTGGCAAATTTATTGCTACCGAGGTGACTCTTTGGTCGGTCTTTCTGGCCTTTTCTTTTTCGGCCCTCACCGGCATTGTCTTTGGTATTCTGCCCGCTCTTAAAGCCGCCCGCCTCGATCCCATTGAGGCTTTAAGGTATGAATGATCCTTCTTTGCTATACTTTAAGGTGTGGAAGTTGTTGCCTCTTTGGAAAGATTTTTTAGCCGCTGCCCCGAGTGCGGCGGCACAGGTTTTTTGGCGAAGAACAACCGGTTGTGCCCGGCCTGCCGCGGCGCCGGTCTCATCTTGAATCTGCCGTCCCAAAACCTGGTCTTAACCTTTCCCCTCTTTGCCGATTTTAAGTCCCGGGGACGGGCTAAGTTCTTTCGTTTTTTAATCTTTTTGACCACCGCATTTTTTTTGGCATCCCTCCTGGCCTATGTTGTTTCCCTTTTAGTTTCTTTTATGGGCAGTTACTTTAAGCTATGAGTGGTGGTGTTGATCGCCAAAAAGTGACGGACGTTTCCAGCCTTATCTCCCTTTCCGTTTACCGCCTTTTGGAGGAGGCCGCTCTCGACGCCCGAAAAATCGGGCTCAATGAGGCGGACCCCCTCTTTATTTTGGAAACTTTATTCCGGCGTCGGAATTTAGGTGATTTGGCATCAATCGTCAGTCAATTGGGCGGTAGTGTCCAAGCGCTCAAGGAATTTCTTAAAGATTATTCGCCGTCAAAACTTAGGCCGTTTTCCGGCGTGGTTACCTTCTCTCCCGAAGTCCGCGAGTCCCTGCTACTTGCCGTTGTCTATGCCAACCGCGCTTCGAACGGACAGAGTTTCTTAAAGTCGGCGGAAATACCTGATTTTGTGGCGGCTCTTTTTTTGGCTCCTAAGTTGCGCGGCCTTTACGGGAAGATTAATCTTAGCGGCGACTATCTTTTGGAGTTGGAACGAATTCTAAGAAATCCGTCAAAGAAAGATGAGTATGGTTCAAAAGTCCGCCTAACTTCGGACCTCTCTGCCGAACTTTCAAAGAAGGAAATCTTTGACCGCGAGAGAGAAGCCGAAGAACTTTTGCGCACCCTTTCGCGCCAGAAGAAGAATAATCTGATTCTCTTGGGCGAGCCGGGAGTGGGCAAAAAAGCGGCGGTAATGGCCGCCCTTAAGCTTTTGCGCCAAACGGAGCCGGACGCTAAACCATTTTTGAGCTTAGATTTGGAAACGGTATCGCTTGCGGGTTTGGAGAGAGATTGGACGGAGGAACTTAGTGGGGAAATTAAAGAAAAAAAGCCTTTGGCAATAATTGTGGAAAATATTGAAATTCTAAAAACCCGTGAGGCGGTTGGAGCTTTTCTTAACTTCATTTTCAATTTGCACATACAGGCGGAGGTCCGTTTTATACTTTTGGCTACGCCAGTTTTTTACGGCCAATTTTTGCAAAGTGATGTGCTTGTTTCCCAGAATTTTGAGGTGCTTAAGATTGAAGAGCTGCCCCGGGAAATTCTGCTTAAGGTTCTGGGAAAAATCAAAGTTGGCATCGAGGATTTTCACAAAGTCAGTATTGCCGAAGCCGCCTTTCCCGAACTTCTTTCCCTCTGCGCCCGCTTTTTAAAAGACGAAGCCCTGCCGCAAAAAGCCGCTTCCGTTTTGGAGGAAACCGCCTCGGCCGTGCGTCTTTCCGGGCGCCGCGAGGTGGGTCTGGAAGATATCTTAAAGATTATTTCGCAGAAGTCAGGCGTGCCTTCCGAGAGCCTGACCGTTTCCGAGAAGGAAAAACTGGCGCGTCTTGCGGAGAGATTATCGGTGCAGGTGATTGGACAAACCGAAGCGGTTAAAAAAGTGAGCGAAGCCGTGCGAAGGTCGAGAGCCGGCCTTAAAGACCCAAAAAAACCCATCGGCTCGTTTTTGTTTTTGGGGCCCACGGGAGTGGGCAAAACGGAGTTGGCCAAAGCCCTGGCGCGGACTGTTTTTGACAGCGAGAAGGCTTTTGTGAGGTTGGATATGAGCGAGTACGGCGAGGCCCACACGACTCAAAGACTAATTGGCGCCCCGCCCGGTTATGTGGGTTTTGAAGAAGGCGGTCAGTTAACCAATCCGGTTTTGGAACGCCCTTACAGCCTGATTCTTTTGGACGAAATCGAGAAGGCTCATCCTAAGGTTTTTGACCTATTCCTGCAGGTCTTGGATGACGGGAGATTGACGGATGCCCAAGGACGTCTGGTGGACTTTAAAAACACCATTATTATTGCCACTTCCAACCTGGCCCAGGATGAAATATTAGAGGGAGAGTATCAGTATAATTCTTCCCAATTAGCTAGCCAATCAAACGTCATGCTGGGCGCCTTAAGCATCAACTCCGATTCTGGACAAGCCAGAATGACGGACAAAAAGAAATTTTTTGAGCAGAAGATTATGCCCAAGCTCAGGGAGAACTTCCGTCCGGAATTCATTAACCGCTTTGACGAGATTATTGTTTTTAGAGCCCTTAACAAAGACGACCTTTTTAAAATTGCCCAAATTAAGCTTGGAGAAATAACGGGGCGCTTGGCCGAAAAGGGAATTACGCTTAAGATTAAAGATGGGACGATTAGAAACCTGGTTGACTCGTCCTTTGATGTTAGGTTCGGCGCCCGGCCGTTAGCCCGCAAAATCCGTGATGAGGTAGAGAATCTCGTGGCGGAAAAAATTATTGGTGATAATTTAGGCGAGGGTGACACGGTAGAAATTTAACTGTTATGGCGGTTTCGTTAATTAAATGTCCGGTCTGCGGCGGTTCGGGCTGCGCAAGTTGTCAGGGTAGCGGCGCTTTGGGCGTGGACGAGCTTGGGGTGGAGTATTATGTGACAGAGGATAGTAGCGGCAACTGGCAGGTTGCGGGCCGCAAGGAAGGGTCTTCCGGTCAACGCCTCTCCGACCGTCTGTTTTCTTATTTGGAGCGTATTACTTCCGAACCGCATGACATTATTTGGGCGGTCAAGATCTTGAGGAAAAATCAATACCCTGTAACTTGATATAATTCAGGCGGACCGGTAGCTCAGTGGTAGAGCACGACTCTTATAAGGTCGGTGTCGATGGTTCGATCCCATCCCGGTCCACCACGGGCCGTTAGCTCAGTTGGTAGAGCACCGCGTTCGCATCGCGGGGGTCGGGAGTTCGACTCTCCCACGGTCCACCACTTATGGACCATGTGGCTTTCATGAAGAAGTCCTGGGGGCTTTTACCCAAAATTTTGTCCGGAGAAAAAAAGATTGAAAGCCGCTGGTATTTAAATAGGTCGGCTCCATGGGGAAAGATACACGAAGGCGACACGGTCTATTTTAAGAATTCCGGTGAGCCAATAACCGTCAGGTGTGAAGTTGGGAAGGTCACAAGTTTTGAAAGGCTAACTCCAAACAAGGTCCGTCAAATATTAAATGAGTACGGTCGCGATGACGGAATCAAAGCCGGGGAAATAGAATCCTATTACAATCTGTTCAAAAACAAAAATTATTGCCTTTTGATTTTCTTAAAAAACCCGCAAAAAGTAATCCCCTTTAACATAAACAAAAAAGGTTTTGGTTCCATGGCGGCGTGGGTTACCGCGGACGACATTAGGGATATTAAGGTATAAAATCTATCGTCATTCTGGTAATTTGTCAAATAGAAAACGGCTGAATGGCAATTCCCGTCCAGCCGTTTGATCGTTTGATGCCGTCACCGTCAGCCGCCGATGTGCCGAAGCGCTTCCTGAAAGTCATAGGTTGCCTGGATCCGATTGCCGGTGCGAAGGAGGACGAACAGAATTATACAGCCTTCCTCTTTCTTCCTCTTTTCTTTCTCGCCGACCCATCTCGTGAGAGAACTGACGCTGTAGCCGGCTCCCCAAGTGTCGATGACTTCGAAATTGCCCTTGAAAGCAATGGCAATGACCACGATCTCACCTCCTTTTTTTATTATCTGTGGAAATCTGTGCAATAGATCTGTGGTGTTAGAGTTCAGCCAGCTCCTGGACCTCCTCTTTAGGGCGTTCTATGTAGGCCAAATATTTTTCCGTGGTGGAAAGCCTCTTGTGGCCGGCAATTTTGGAAACTAAAACCAGCGAGGCGCCGCGCTTTAGGTGGTGGGCCACGAAAGTATGGCGTAGGTCGTTGACCTTGGCGTTGGGGATTTCGGCTAATCTAAAGTAGCGGTCAATGGTTGAACGGATGTTTCGGATAAGCAGAGGATTACCCGTTTTGGTAACAAAAAGGGTTTTGTCTTTAACATCCGGTCTGATTTTTAAATAGGCCTTAACAGCGCTTTGGGCCGAGCGGTTTAGGGGAATAATCCGTCCTTCGTGGCCCTCGATGGGGTGAATTTCAAGCTCTCCGGGTTTATCGCTGTCGGTAAACTTTAAGTCGTCCACCTTAATGCGGGCGAGTTCCCCAATGCGCACACCCGTCTGCAAAAGAATTTCAATAATGGCGTAGGTACGAATGTCCTGACGGCAGGCGTCCCTTAAAGCGGCGTATTCGGTTTTGGAAAGAATCCGCGGCGCCTTAAGTTCCACTTTGGGGTGGGATAAAAGGCTGGCCGGGTCGTCGGAGATGTATTCTTGAACTTTAAGAAACTTAAAGAAAGTTTTGGTAGAGTTGGTTTTGCGGGAAATGCTTTTGGGGGTGTAGCCGGTTGAGGCCAGTTTGGCCATAAAGGCTTCCAAATTTTCTTTGGTAATCTCGTGGACATGACTTTTTTGCAGTTCCATTAAAAACTGCACCAGTTGGTCAATGTCTTTGCCGTAGGCGAGTATGGTGGCCGAGGAGCGGCCCCTTTTTTTAAGATGTTCCACGAATTCCTCGTGGGCTTTTTTAAGCGGAACCATAATGCAGAGGCATTCTACTATCTTATAGGGGTTATGTCAAGCCTCTCCCGAGGAACCCTATAGTTACGTACCAGATGTGTATTATTGTCGTTGCCTTTCTGTTATTGCTCGGGTAAGTCCCATGATTCCGCAAGGAGTCTTCCATCCCGTCTCAACGCTCGCTGTGAGACCTACCATCGCATTGGTGGAAATCAGTGGGGAGACTTCGTGGTATTCTTGGTTTATGAAGCTGAAACACATTCTCGTGCTTCTGGTTCTCTTTGCCTTTGTTCTAAGTTTTTTAAACATTGCCGGCAAAATTTCCGAAGGGCAAAAAAGGCTTAAAGAAATCCAGAATAAGGTAAACGCGGAAATCAAGCAGAAACAGGCGTTGGAACAGGAAGTTAAGCAGCGGCAAGGTTTGTCTTATCTGGAGAAGGAGGCGCGGGATGAGCTTAATTATGTGATGCCAGGCGAGCGGATTGTAATTTTGCCGAGCCAGTACAATTCTTCGCTGTCGGGCGATAATTTCGGTAATAACCAAACACCCACCGTTCCCCAAACTCCCAACTGGCAGAAGTGGTGGCGGTTGTTTTTTGAATAGCTTCTGGTGTATAGTGTACCCGTACATGCGGGCGGGGGGTGTAGCATCCCGTCAGGCTCATAATCTGACATAACCGCGGTGCGAGTCCGCGGGCCCGCAACCATAAAATATTTCTTCTAAGTTTTCCCCATCGTTCTTTCTTCTCTTAATTTTGTTAATATTAAATTAGGCCAATGTAGCTCAGTGGTAGAGCAAGCGTTTCATAAGCGCTGGGTCGCAGGTTCGATTCCTGCCATTGGCACCACGCTTAAAGCAAAAAGTAAACTTATGATCAGAAAACGGATCTTAACCGGGGATCGTCCCACCGGTAAATTGCATCTCGGTCATTATGTGGGATCGCTGGCAAACCGCGCCAAACTTCAGGACGAGTACGAAACCTACATTCTAATTGCCGATGTTCAGGCCTTAACCGATAATTTTGCCCATCCGGAAAAAGTCAGGGAAAATGTGCGCGAGGTCCTTTTGGACAATTTAGCCGTGGGTATTGATCCCGAAAAAGCCACCTTCCACATTCAATCAATGATCCCGGAAACGGCCGAGCTCACGGTCTTTTTTGCTAACCTCGTAACCGTTTCACGCCTTGAGCGCAATCCGACCGTTAAAGACGAAATAGCCCAAAGGGGCTTTAACAAAAGCCTGCCCTTGGGGTTTTTTATGTATCCCGTCTCGCAGGCGGCCGATATTGCCGTGGTGCGGGCTAACTTGGTGCCGGTGGGGGCCGATCAAATCCCGCATGTGGAGCAGACGCGGGAAATTGTGAGGGAGTTTAATCGGGTGTATGGCGGGAATATTTTTCCCGAACCGGAGGCCCTTTTGGGTAAGGTCAAAAGGCTTGCCGGCACGGACGGCGGCGCCAAAATGAGTAAAAGTTTGGGTAATGTGATTTACTTGTCCGATGACGCCGAAGAGGTCAAATCGAAAGTTATGGCTATGTACACCGACCCCACCCGAATTCACCCCAATGACCCGGGCCATGTGGAGGGCAACCCGGTTTTTGAGTACCACAAGGCCTTCAATAAAAATCAGGCCGAGGTTCGTGATTTAGAGGAGCGTTATCAGAAAGGAAAAGTGGGAGATGTGGAAGTCAAGGAAAGATTGGCGTTGGCCCTCAACGAATTTTTGGACCCTATCCGTGAGAAACGCTGTGAGTATGAGTCAAAAGGTCCGAAATACTTAGACGAAATTCTTTTGGAAGGCACAAAAAAAGCGCGTCAGGTAACCCAAGAAACCCTCAAAATGGTCCGCTCGGCCATGAAAATAGACTACTTTTAATCTGCCGAAGTTTTTATTGATTCCGCTCCCGATTCTCGCTATAGGAGAAAACTCTTCACGACTTGAACCCGCAAGGCCGCCAAATCAGCACCCGACTCCCTGCCTGCCGGCAGGATATTATTTTAGTAATTTTAGGGATTTTAAAGGATTTATTCAGCCTTAATTGTTAATCCGTGTGCTATACTTTCCCTGTCTATGAATAACTCCAAACCTGCCGGAAAAAACGGGTTTAAAATGATGCGCCGTGTTAAAAGGCCGCAGGGTTACAACCGCGATTTAATTAAAAACCTCATTCTTTACGGGGCTGTCTTCCTTATTCTTATTTCCATAATTTTTACCTTCGCCGCCCCGCCCAATCCTACGCCCAGCGAGCCTTTGTCCCAGGTCTTTTCCCAGGCGCAAAAAGGCGAGGTTAAAAAAATCTCGGTCAACGGCAACAATTTGGAGGTAACGCTAAATAGCGGCCAAACCTATACCTCGCGCAAAGAAGACGGCTCATCTCTTGTTGACGAATTGCAGAAGGCGGGCATCAGCCCTGCCGGGCTCAACATTGAAATCAAGGATGACACCACCTCTTCCCGCTGGTTCGATATTTTGGGAAGTCTTTTGCCCATTGTTCTTATGATCGGCTTTTTCCTGCTTCTTATGCGTCAGGCGCGCGGCGCATCCGATTCTATTTTTTCCTTCGGCAAGTCCCGGGCCAAACTTTTTAGCAAAGACAAGCCTGAGGTGACTTTTGCCAATGTGGCCGGAGTGGACGAGGCCAAACGGGAGCTTTCGGAAGTGGTGGAATTTTTAAAAGAGCCGGAAAAATTCCGGCGGCTGGGCGCGCGCACGCCCAAGGGCGTTCTCCTTTTAGGTCCGGCCGGAGTGGGCAAAACTCTTTTGGCGAGAGCTTTGGCGGGGGAGGCCGGCGTGCCGTTTTTTAGCATGGCCGGCTCGGAGTTTATGGAAATGCTTGTGGGCGTTGGCGCCTCCAGGGTGCGCGACCTTTTTGAAACGGCTAAAAAGAACGCTCCGGCCATAATTTTTATTGATGAAATTGAATCCATCGGCCGCCAGCGGGGCATGGGCATGATGGGCGGCCATGACGAGCGTGAGCAAACCCTTAACCAAATTTTGGTGGAAATGGACGGCTTTGAGCCCAATACCTCGGTGGTCGTGATTGCCGCTACCAACCGGCCCAATCTTTTGGACCCGGCTTTAGTCCGCCCGGGGCGTTTTGACCGTCAAATCCGCATTGACCTGCCGGACATCGAAGGGCGTAAAGACATCCTAAAAATTCACATGAAGGGCAAGCCCGTAAACAGCGTTGTGGACCTTAACAAATTGGCCAAGCGTACGGTGGGGTTTTCCGGCGCCGATTTGGAAAACATGCTCAACGAGGCGGCAATACTCGCGGCCCGCGCCGGAAAAAAAGAAATTGACGCGGGTGATTTGGAAGAGGCGGCCACTAAAGTAAAACTCGGCCCGGAGAAACGGCGTCTCCAGAGCGACGAGGATAAAAAAATGACGGCCTACCACGAGGCCGGCCACGCTCTGGTCTCCAGCCTTCTTCCCCACATGGACCCGGTGCACCGCATTTCTATTGTCAGCCGGGGTTTGGCCTTAGGCTTTACCATGATTCCGCCCAGTCAGGATAGATACAACGAAACAAAAACCCGTTTTCTGGAGCAGATTGCCGTGATGCTTGGCGGCCGGGCGGCCGAGGAAATTGTTTTTAACGAAATGACAGCCGGGGCGGGGAGCGACATTGAAAATGCCAGTAGAGTCGCCCGGGCCATGGTTATGGAATACGGCATGAGCGAGCTTGGCCCCATTTCCTTTAATTTTGACGATGACACCCGCTACCTTTTAGCCATGGGCGGCGAGGGGCAGGGCTACTCCGAGGAGATGGCCAAAAGAATTGATTTGGAAGTTAAAAAAATTCTTGATGAGGCTTTTGTGACCGCTAAGAAACTTTTAGCCGAAAACCGAGATAAGCTTGATGCCATTGTTAAGGCTCTTTTGGAAAAGGAAACTTTAGAGGCGGACGAGTTTGAACGCCTAATTAATAAGGAACCGTTATCAGTGCCCGGTCTTGTTTGAAGTAAGACTAATCTTGCGAATATTACGAATTCCTTTGGTGCCCAATCTTACGAATATTGCTTATTGCTAATGACGAAATTGATTTTACCAAATCTGAGTTATAAGGTTTGTGGAATTGCGTACAAGGTTCATAGAGAATTGGGTTGGAATAAAAAAGAGTCCGTATACCAAAGGGCGTTAAATAATGAACTTACGGTTGCTAATTTGGCATTTAAGTCACAATTTCCCGTAAGATCTGTAACAAAAGAAATCTACTACTTGGACTTAGTCGTCGAGGATTTATTGGGCTTGGAATTAAAGGCAAGCAGACAGTTCTTCTCCTCCCAATATTTAGACCAAGTAGAAAATTATTTAAGGGAGACAAACCTGCCGCTGGCGCTAATACTCAACTTTCGGAACATCCGGTTGAAACCTATTAGAGTTATTAACCCGAGTCTCATGGATGCCGACTACTCATTGGCGGATGCGAAATTTGGGTAAACAATTATTCGCAATATTCGTAAGATTTGAGCCAAGTCGTATTTGTAATATTGGTAAGATTAGCTTTACTCATGAAACGATTAGTTCTCATAGACGGGCACTCACTTTTGTATCGGGCCTACCACGCCCTGCCTAAAACTTTCACCGATCCCAAAGGCCGCCCGGTGAACGCCGTCTACGGATTTCTCTCCATGCTTTTTAAGGTTGTCACCGATTTAAAACCGGACTTTCTGGCCGTGGCTTTTGACGAAAAGGGACCCACCTTCCGCCACGCTTATCTTGTTACCTACAAAGAGGGCCGGCCGGAACCGGAGGAGGATTTTGTTGCCCAAAACCCTATTCTGCGGGAGGTGCTCTCCGCCTTTAAAATTCCCGTTTACTCGATTTCGGGGTATGAGGGCGAGGATATAATTGCCACCATCATCAATAAATTGACAATTGACAATGCACAATTGACAAACAAAGAGAAAGAGAAAACCAAAAATTCTCAATTCTCAATTGCCAATTCTCAATTGGAAATATTTATAGTCAGCGGGGATCGGGATGTGCTTCAATTAATTGACGATAAGGTTAAAGTTTACAGCCCCAAGAAAGGTTTGTCCGAGCCGATTATTTACGACGAAGAAAACGTGACGCAGGTTTTTGGCGTTAAAGCCGCCCAGATTCCCGATTATAAGGGGCTGCGTGGGGATTTAAGCGACCGCATTCCCGGCGTTTTTGGTATTGGGGAAAAGTCGGCCAAAGATTTAATTAACCGCTTTGGGTCGGTGGAGAAAATTTATAAAAAACTCGACGAGGTCAAAATAGAGTTTGGGGATACAGTGTCAAAAAAATTAATGGAAGGAGCCGAGCAGGCAGTCTTGAGCCGCGATTTAGCCCAAATTCAGACCGACGCGCCCTTAACCCTGGCTCTTACTGATCTGAAGTTTAACGGCCTGGAAAACCGTGAGGGGCTTTTAAAAATCAAGGAGCTGGGTTTTAAATCGCTTTTAAAAAGGTTCGGTCATGAGGATTTAGTGTCAGTGGAGGAGCCGGCCCGCAAACGGTCAAAGAAGAATCCCTCGCCTTCCGAAGCGCAGCCTACGCTTTTGTAAAAATAAGTTATTGACAGGCAATAAAAAGAGTTTCAAACTGGAAAATATCCTGCGACTATGAAATCAAAACTCTGGTTGCCATTGTTCATCTTATTTTTCGCCCTAGCGGGAGTTGTACTTTTTGGCGGGCGGGTTAAGCGGTCCCTGGCTCAAACGGAAGGGTCAGCCCAAAAATCCGAGGAGACGGCGGCGGAGTCGCCGGAGTCTCCCGAGCCGAAAGATACGCCCGAGCAGGAAAAGCAGAGTGAGCAGGAAACGGAGAAGATTCAGAAGGATGTCCAAAAGGAAATAGAGAGTAGAAGCGTTAATAAAGTGGAAGTTCAGCCCACATCGTCGGCCTCCGCAGAAGGAAAGATAAAGCTGGAAAAAACAGACGGCTCCTCGTCGGAAAAAACGGTTCCGGCATCAAACGCCTCTTTAATTAATGTCCAAAACAGTCAGGCAGGCAATATTTCCGTGAGTGTTAGTCGGAGCGGCGCTGTTACTTTGGTGAACGGCGGGATTACCATTCAAACAAATTATCCCGTGGTCGTTGACCCCAAATCCCAAACGATTGCCATTAGGACTCCCGGCGGGGTGACGGTGATTAATACGCTGCCCGCCCAGGCTCTTAAAGGTTTGCCGGCTGCGGATAAGCCGACCGCAGTCCAGTCAGCGGTTTTGGGAGAGCAGAATGGGCAGGCTTACTACGATGTCAAAGGACCCCAACTGCGGAAGTTCCTGGGTATTATTCCTGTGAGCGCTCCAGTTGAAACCAGAATTAATGCTATGACCGGTTCAGCTATCTCTATTGTTAAGCCCTGGTATCTTAATATTTTTGGTTTCCTCTACACAACCTAACTTCGCCCTATAATTTCCATCTTCAACCTCCAACCTTTATACTTTGATTAATGAAGGTAGCTATTGTCTGCGATTATTTAAATGTTTATGGCGGGGCAGAGCGGACCCTGGAGGCTATTTTGGAAATATACCCCCAAGCCGAGGTTTTTACTTCGCTTTACGATCCGTCAAAATTTAGGGAGGGTAGTCTAATTCGGGGAACCCGAGTTCGGTCGTCCCCGGATTTTAGAGGGATTATCCCTAAAATAGGGATAATCCCTATTTTTAGGTTTATCCTTTCTATTTTCCCCAAACACCTCACTTTTGCCATGCCTTTTTTCTTTGAGCGGTTTGATCTTTCGGGCTACGGTCTTGTCATTTCGCTTGGCACGATTTGGTCTAAGGGAGTAAGAACACAGCCCGGTCAAAAGCACATCTTTTACTGCCTGACTCCGCCCCGGTTTCTTTATGGGTACCCAAGTGAAACTGCCAAAAGAAATGTCTGGTACTACCGACCTTTCACAACTGCGATAGATCACGCCTTAAGAATTTGGGATTTTAACGCCGCACAGAAACCGAGCCGGATAGTTGTTATAAGTCAGGAGATACAAAGGAGAGTTAAAAAGTTTTATAGACGGAATTCAGTGGTCATTTATCCGCCCGTTGGTTCTATAAGGCCTCGCCTTGCTGATTCGCAAGGCGAGGCCTTGAGGAAACGCGGCGAATATTTCCTCATCGTCTCCCGCCTGGCGGCGTATAAAGGGATTGATGTGGCCATTAAGGCCTGCAATGAGCTTAAACTACCTCTGAAAATTGTTGGGACGGGACGGGAAGAGGGGAGGCTCAAAGCGGCGGCGGGTCCAACGGTTGAGTTTTTGGGATTTAGGTCAGACGAAGAAATTGATGGACTTTACAAAGGCGCTAAAGCTCTCATCTTTCCTACTCCGGACGAGGATTTCGGCATTGTTCCCGTGGAGGCTAATGCTCACGGCGTTCCCGTTATCGCCCACAAAAGCGGCGGCCCGCTGGAAACAATGGTTGAGGGAAGAACGGCGGTTTTTTTTAAAGACATTAATGAGCTTAAAGAGGCGCTTAAAAATTTTGACGAATCCAAATTTGATCCCAACCTCTGCATCGATAACGCCCAAAGGTTTTCCAAAGAGAGGTTTCAAGAAGAATTCAAGAAATTTGTTGAGTCATTATTCGATTAGTCTCGCGAAGGAGCACTCCCCACGGGTAGGCTTTGAGTTTTGTTTGACTGCCCGCGGATTATACAACGCTACATAGCGTTATATAATTTACACTTGGGAATCGAGTTTATTTTTCCAAATAGTTTGGGGGTGGGGGTTTGGGTGTTATAGAATAAGAGCGTTGTGAGAGAAAAGGTTTTAGAGGTGAAAAATTTAACAAAGAAATTTGGCCCGTTCTCCGGAGGATTTACGGCCGTGGACGGCATTTCTTTTGAGGCCTTTGAAGGCGAGGTTCTGGGACTTTTGGGGCCCAACGGCGCCGGCAAAACGACCACCATTCAAATGATTCTCGATGTTATAAAACCCACCGCCGGTTCCATTACGATCTTCGGCAAGACATTTCAAGATGACCGCGAAGGGATTATGCGCCGCCTTAATTTTTCCTCAACCTATGTGGAGATGCCCGGGAAATTAACCGTGGCCGAAAATCTTCGGGTTTTTGGTCTGCTTTTCGGCGTACAGAATTTAAACAAAAGAATTGAAGAGTTAATCGGCCTTTTTCGCCTCTCCGAGTTAAGAAATACCCGCTACAATCGTCTTTCCTCCGGCCAGCGCACCCGAGTTAACCTCTGTGAAGCGTTTATTAACCATCCCAAGCTTTTACTTTTGGACGAGCCCACGGCCAGTCTTGATCCGGAAATTGCCGACTCGGCCCGGGCGTTAATTAAAGAGATTGTGAAAAGTCAGCAAACAACCGTGATTTTTACTTCTCATAACATGGCCGAGGTGGAGGAAATGTGCGACCGTGTCATTTTTATTAATCATGGGCGTGTGGCGGTGGAAGGCACACCCTTAGAGGTGACCCAAAAAATTATATCTTCGGAGGAAAAGGAACCAGACTTAGGGCAGGTATTTTTAAAAATTGTGCGGGAATTCGGTCCGTGATGCTTTATGAACCTAACAAGGATTTACGCTATTGTCTTAGAGCATCTCTACATCTGGTCGCGCTCGCTAAGCCGCCTAACCGACGCTTTCTGGTGGCCCTTAATGGACCTTTTTGTTTGGGGCCTAACCACAATTTTTATACAGAAACTCGGCGGCGGAGTTTTTGCCAATCTTTTATTGGTTTTTCTTTCAGGACTGATTTTTTGGACGGTAATCTACCGCTCCCAATACGAAATCAGCCTTGTTCTGGCCGAGGAAATATGGAGCCGCAACCTGCTTAATCTTTTCGGCTCTCCCTTAACGATTTGGGAATTTATTACCGCCGGAATTTTCTTGAGCGCCGTAAAACTTTTGGCCGTGCTTTTTTCCATGTCCATTCTGGCCTACCTTCTTTACGCTTACAATATTTTGAGTCTTGGGTTTTATTTAATTCCTTTTGTAGGCAGTTTGGCCGTTTTCGGCTGGATTGCTGGTATTGTAATTAACACTCTAATTTTGCGATTTGGCCGCGACTTCGAAGCTTTGGCCTGGACGGCCGTGTTTATGGCCCAGCCGTTTTCCTGCATTTTTTACCCGCTCAAAGTTTTGCCCCAGTGGGCCCAAAGTATTGCTTTAATGCTGCCCTCAACTTACATTTTTGAGGGTTTACGCTCTTTAATTTATTCCGGCTATTTTCCACCCTTCAATTTTTGGATGTCAGTTATTTTGGACGCGGTTTACTTCTGTTTATCGCTTTTGGCTTTTAAGTCCGTTTTCGAGAAAGCCAAGGAGCTTGGGCTTTTAAGCCGCCTCTTGGAGTAATTCCGTTCGTGGAACTTCCTAGTAAGTAATTTTTAGAAGCCGGCGAAGGTCTTTGGTAAGCTCGCTTGCCTGCATCCAGAAAAACGACCAGAGCCAAACAATTATTACCCAGAGAAGGGGAATTTTACCCGGCATCAAAAATCCGCTCAAGGCCAAAAGACTGGCTACCAACTGTGTTAAAGTTGTGGCCAAAATTACCTCGCGGCTGGGCAGGAATTTGAACCAGCGTTCCTTGGTGTGGGCCACATAAATAAGCATGTGCCCCGAGACTGTTAGTTTAAGAAAATAAATGGTCTGAACGGCGGGCCAGTTCAAGTGAATTACCTGCGTCAGAATAAAAAAGAGAATAAGGCTGTTAAGAATTCCGGCCAGTCCGTAAAGGGACGCCGCCGCCATTCTTTCCCGCACATCGATTTTGGCCGGGCGGGGAGTCTTGGCCACTTTGTCAAAAGCCAGGGAGATTATGGGAATGTCGTTTAAAAGAGCGATTAAAATTAACTGCAGCGGCGTTAAGGGGTATAGTTTGTAAAAAATTCCCAAAACGACAATGGTCACAATGAGGCGGAAGCTTTCGGAAATACGGTAGACCGAGTAGGAGTAGAGGCGCAGAAAAATCTTGCGGCTCTCAAGGATAGCGTCTTTAATGACGCCAATGCCTTCGGACAGAAGAACAATATCGGCCGCGGCTTTTAAAGCGTCCACGGCGTTCTTGACGGCAAAACCCACATTGGCCTCTTTGACGGCCGGCAGGTCGTTAACCCCGTCGCCGTTAACAGCCACCACAAAAAACTTTTTGGCGGCCTTGGTTAAATTAAATTTGTCTTCGGGCAGGATTTCGGTGTAAACGGAATGAGCGGTAAAAAAATCCGGACCGATTTGGTTATAGTCCGTTTTAGAGAGTTCCTCGCGGTTCATAATTTGCCCGGTATTAAGCCCCAATTTTTGGGCCACCTCGCGTCCTATGGCCCGGTTATCGCCAGTGAGCATGGAAACAGTGATGTTGTTTTGGGCCATAAAGTTAAGGGTTTGCGCCGCTTCGGGACGCAGAGTGTCGGAGAGGGCCAGAAGCCCCAAAATTTCCAGATTTTCTTCGGTCAAACCAGTCCGATTGACGGCCACGGCCAGACTGCGGTAGCCGCCCTGGGCCAGCCGCCAAACCGTCTCTTCAAAGCCTTCTGGAATGCGGGAAAAACCGGCCACTATTTGCGGCGCGCCGACGCTCAAAAACATTTGGACCCCGCCTTTTTTAATTTTTAAAGTCGTTCGTTTTCTTACCGAATCGGCGCCTATGTAGTCAAGAACCTCAAAACCGCCCCCATCGTTGATCCCTTCGGCGCCGGCTTTTTCCAAAAGGGCCAGGTTAATGGGATCACCCTCGTTGGTTTGGGCGCAAAGCCTGGCCAGTTGTAAAATTTCCCGCTCATCGGCGCCAAACCTCACAATTTCGGCGACGCTGATTTTGTTTTGGGTTAGGGTGCCGGTTTTGTCGGTCAACAGTAAATTGACATTGGCCAAATCTTCCAGGGCCGAGAGGCGGCGGACGACCACATTTTTGGGGGCCAGGGCCAAAACACCGAACTCAATAATAAGGGTCATGACCGTGGGCAGACTTATGGGAATGCCGGCAATAACCAAACTTAAGTCGAGCGTTAAAAGTTCGGTAAAATCCGTCTTTAAGATCAAAAAATAAAAAGTCATAATGACCACACCAACGAGGCTTAGGAGGGAGAGAAACCTGGAGATGCTCAAGACATCTTTTTCCAAAAGACTTTGGCCGCGCTCCCGTTCCACCGAGGTGAGCGTTTTGCCGAAGTAGGTGTGAGAGCCGGTGGCCGTGATTTTAATAAAAAGTTTGCCGGTGGTTAAAAAAGAACCGGAATAGACCGGGTCGCCGGCGGCTTTTTCTTTAGGCAGCGATTCGCCGGTTAGGGCCGCTTCATTGACGGAGGCGTTTTTGGCCTCCAGCACTTTCCCGTCGGCGGGAACAATGTTGCCCAAATTCAACTCAATAAGGTCGCCGGGCACAAGAAGCCGGGAATCAATGGTCTGCCAGAGACCATCCCGTTCAGCCTTAACCGCGGTGGCTAAGTGTTCTTCCAGTTTTTTAATGGCGTCGTCGGCTTTGGCTTCTTGCCACAAAGAAATTCCGGCGTTCAAAAAAAGCAGAATGAGGATAAAGTAAAAATCAAAAACTTTGCCGGAGATTAAGGAGAGGACGGCGGCACCAAGGAGCATGAGGGAAATGGGGGAGAGAGTCCATTTTAAAATTTTGGTAAGCAGGCTTATTTGCTTTTGTTCGATTTCATTCCTGCCGTAGTCAGCCAGAATTTTTTGTGCATCAATTGAAGTCAGGCCCGAATAGTCCATGGTTTTTAAGATGATTTCCAAATCAGTTTGTAAATTCCCAGTTTATCCGGAAGGCGGTTTAGGTAGGGAATGTAGGGAAAGGCAACCAGAAGAAGAACAAAAAGCCCCAAAATTATGGCCCCATCGCGGTCCTGGTTGGCGTCGTTTTTTAAAATGGTGTTGTCCAAAAATCCCAAAGGAGCGAGCCACCAGGCGCCGGGCAGCCCGCCTTTCTCCTCGTGGAGCATGCCGTACTGGGCCGTGGTCATTTTAAGAGTTCCGGCCTCCGCCTCCAAAACTCCCGTATCGGATAGAAGCCGCAGTTGGTCGGTGGGGTTTGCCGTGCCGCCGTTTTGGGTTAAAAGCGATTTTTCGTAGAGCCCGCTTTGGGCCATTTTGACCAGAGTTTTTATGGTCATAATAAGCGGGTTTAAGCTGCCCGCGTTCCAGTCAATCTTTAACGAATCTTCAAAATACGTTTTGGCTTCGTTAAAGCTGTCCTCCTGCTTTGCCTGATTTTGGGAACTGAATTGCGTCAAATAATTCTGCCCGGGCGGCAGGGTCACAGCAATTTGGCGGAAGGGAGCAACTACATAAACCTCCCTAGTGTCAAAGTTGTAGGGGTTAATGGTGTCAAAATATTCGGCCGTGTCGGAAGTATGATTGAACTCCGCCAAGAGAGTTTGGGCCAAAAGTTTTGGGTCGTCTTGGGCGATTTTCTGAATCGTGACCGGGGCAGTAAGCGGCGAGGGCAAAATTACGGCCAGAAGAAAGATGACCAATGTTAGAACCCCGCCGCGCCAAAAAAGCAAACGATGATTGGCGGCTACCACGCGGTAGTCAATGCCCGCTTTGTAGGGTGGGGCAATGCCTTTAAGCCTGACCAGTCCGTAATGCAGGAAAAGAAGGAAGAGGATTATAAAAGGAATAAGAATGACGTGGATGCCGTAAATTTGGGCGTAGTTAAGGTTGTTAATAAAGCGGCCCAAGTAAGCCCCGTTGTACAAGTCGGCCGCCTGCAAAGCCCGCCATTGCGAGGAAAAATCGTGGCGCAGAGCGTAGCCGAATTCGGCTTCGGTTAGAGCCGCAAAAAACATAAGGGCGCCAAAAACCCAGGTGAGACGGCGCGAAAGTCTGAAGCCCGAAGTCAGAAAAACTATGAAAGCGTGAAGGATAATAAAAAAAATAAAAGCCTGCGCGCTCCACAAGTGCAGACTGCGCACGAATGTGCCGGCGCTATTAGTTAGCCACCAGTCGGGGCCAAAGAAAACCATAATGGAGCCGGTCGCAATCAGCCAGATAAGACTTACCATGGAAAGAAAGCCCAGCGAATAGAAAATTTTGTTGGCAAAAGAGGGAACTTCGGCAATCATGACGGATTTGAGGAGGCGAACAATTGCCGGGCGGCTTTCGTTTTCTGGCATAGCTTTAGTATGTTAACCGTTCCCTTTTTTAGTCAAGTTTAGTTTGATTGCCCTGTGTCCGGAAAAACGCCAGACACAACATACTGACAAAATTGAGAATGTAAGGATAATGTTTGTGCGGTGTTTGTGGGTAGTGATTGTTGAAGCCCCAGTCCACAAAAATCCATAATTATAGGATTGACAAATAAGGAGATATATGATAATACTAAAGGGTGGGAAATTGACAAAAGCTTCATATGATGCTTTGAATATAGCTCGATATTGCAGGAAGAATTGACAAAGGAGCAGGATGCCTGTAGTTAAGAGAAATAAATGGTATTGACAATAACTACGGGTTATGATATAATGAAGAAGTAAAACTGAATAAGTTCTTTCGGGCACCTACCATAATACCTACCTATTATAAAAGCTTGAGAGAGTTTGACCTAAAGAAACGGTCAGGTTTAGGAAAGATTATTTCTCTCTTGAACTTGGCCGTTTGTTGGTTTCTAAAACAAACGGGAACTTTAACAACTGAA
>JAMCXX010000003.1 GCA_023474425.1 Patescibacteria group bacterium
CCGCACGCCCCCACTATAAGAATATCGCCCTTGGATTTGGCCAACTCCAGATAGCGGCCGTGGCCAATGTGCAAAAGGTCGTAAGTGCCGGAAGTGGCCACAATCTTAAGACCCAAGCGGCGGCAGGCGTCAACCGTTTCTTTAAGGCCCGCGTAGTCTTTAATGTAGCGGCGATCCATGTCCGAACCCGGGCCAAAGAGGTCATGAACAATGCCTCCGTTCATGTTTTTCTCCTTTCCTATTTTTTTGCCATTGTAGCAGATTATTTTTTAGAGGTCTTCCGGGCCGGGGTGGAAAGCCTCCCACATTTTGGTTGTATGAATCCTGTACTGCCTTTCCGTCCAGACTTTAAGTCCTAAGGACTTGGCGATTTTTCTTAACTTTGCCTGCTCCTTTTTGTGGGATTTTTCGTTTCCGGACGCTGTTTCCATTTCAAAATGCGGGCCAATAACTGCTTTAGTTTTAAGGGAAATTTGAACGTCTCGGTACAAAAAATCCTGGCGGAAGGCGGGAGCTTTGTGACCCTTGGTGTAGCCCAGGGATTTTAAAAGTTCCAGGGCATTGCCAAACTGTCCTTTTTCTAAAAAGACTTCAATTTCCCGCCGGGCGCCTTTTTGCCAGCCGCCGAATTTTAAAACCAGCTTTTCACGGCTATGGTCGCCTTTAAGACTCAAGTTGTGAGCCGGGGTTTTAAAGAAGATGGCTAGCTGGTCGGACTCTTTAACGAGTTTTCCCTTCTTTTTAAGAAGGTTCAAAAGAGATTTATATTTTGTTTCCGTCAACGGCCCTCGGATTTCCACCTCCGTGTTCACGCATTTATTTTACTCGTGAGGAGCTTTTTTTGGAAACTCGGTCTTGCTGACATGATTCACGGCGAGAACTGGCGAAAAAGGTTCAAATGTGCTATAAATGTGTAACTTTTAAAAAAGGAGGCGGGATTATGCGGACAGATGCCCAATGTCGGGAATGTGGTTTCCAGTTCGTGTGGTTGAGCGGAAGCCCTTTGGTTTGCCCCAAATGCGGCTGTGTTATTGCTACGGCGGGGCAGACTTGCTTTTCGGCGGGCAGCGATTTGACATCAATGATGAAGGGGGAAGGGGTCAGCGGTGTTTTGGGAACCTCCGGCAACGAAGACAAGCATCCGATCGCCGCCTAAGCTTTGAACCCCGTTCTTTGTTTGTTACGCAAAAAAGGACGGGGTTCTCTATTTTTATGTTGATTGGTAAGTTGTGATGTGGTAATCTAAACCGGTTGTAATTCGCACCCGGTTCGTTTCTTCTTCCCGCCATTCGTCGGGGCGGAACCGGGGAGGTTAAAAGAAGATGAAAAATCAAACATCAAACGTCAAAAGTGAAAAATATTTTCTGCCAACTCTGGAAGAGCTCCTTGAAGCCGGAGTGCATTTTGGCCATCAGAGCCGCCGCTGGAACCCAAAAATTGCCCCCTATCTCTACAAAGAGCAAAACAAAGTTCACATTTTTGATCTTTTAAAAACCTACGAAAAACTAAAAGAGGCCGCTGAATTTTTGTACAATTTAGCCGGCGAGGGCAAAATTATTTGTTTTTTAGGCACCAAAAAACAGGCCTCGGAAATAATTAAGAACGAAGCCGTAAACTGCGGCGCTCTTTACGTGAATGAGCGCTGGACGGGCGGCATGATTACCAATTTTGACCATGTGCGAAACAAAATGCGCCGTCTTAAGGAAATTGAGCTCGGTTTGGCCAAAGGCGGTCAGTACGAATCTTATACCAAAAAAGAAAG
The DNA here is from genome assembly GCA_023474425.1 of Patescibacteria group bacterium. Taxonomy (GTDB): domain Bacteria; phylum Patescibacteriota; class WWE3; order JAMCXX01; family JAMCXX01; genus JAMCXX01. Next base: position 1,763 of record JAMCXX010000003.1, read on the forward strand.
ATTGGACTTGGAGCGTCAGGCAAAGAAGTTAGAAAAAGAAGTGGGCGGCGTGCGGAATTTGGAGCGGGTGCCCGACGCCCTTTTTGTGGTGGATATTAAAAAAGAATCCACGGCCGTGAGTGAGGCGATCGCGCGCGGAGTGGATGTCGTGGCCCTGGTGGACAGCAACTGCGATCCAACTCTCGTTGCCTATCCTATTCCCGGCAACGATGACGCCGGCGGTTCCATTGAAGTTATTACAAAAGCTCTTTCCCGGGCCGTAGCCGCCGGCCGCGAAGTTTGGCAGGCCCACGCCGGCGAGAAGGGTGAGAAGACAGAAACCGCTGCGCCGAAGATGGAAAAAGAAACAAAAAAAGAGGTCAAAGAAAGTTTGGAAAAGTCCGAAAAAAAGGAGAAGAAAAAGCGCGGCCGTCCTAAAAAGAGCTAAGTATTCTGTATTAAGTATTGAAGGCAAAGTATCGGATTATGACTGATTTGGTTTTGTTGAAGAAGTTGCGGGAAGAAACCGGGGCCGGGGTTATGGATTGCCAAAGAGCGCTGGAACAGTTTGGCGGCGATGTAGCTCAAGCCCGGGAACACTTGAAAGCATTGGGGGTCGAGAAAGCCGCCAAGAAAGCTGACCGCGAGGTTAAGGCGGGCCTCGTGGACGCCTATCTTCACGCCACCGGACGCGTTGGCGCCGTTGTTTCCCTGGCCTGCGAAACTGATTTTGTGGCCCGCACCGATGACTTTAAAAAATTGGCACGCGAAATAGCAATGCAGGCGGCGGCCATGAAACCGCAGTCGGTTGAGGAGCTTCTCGACCAGGTCTACATTCGTGATACCTCCAAAAAAGTCCGGGACCTCCTTATTGAAATTTCAGCGAAGGTGGGAGAGAATATTGTGGTCAAGGATTTCCGCGTTCTGGAGATATAAAAGGTTGTCCAAATTAAATTTCGAAATCCTAATCTCGAAGCTCAAAACAAATTCAAATAAATTCAAAAGTTTGAAGAATTTGGTATTTTGGGTTGTGGCTCCACATGAAGATTCACGAACTGAAAGAAAAGATAGATGAGCGTCTGCATTATCTTAAGCAGGAGCTTTCAAGCATCCGCACCGGGCGGGCCAACCCGTCTCTGGTCGAAGAGATTCGTGTTGATGCTTATGAGGGCTCGGCGCCCCTCCCAATAAAAGAGCTGGCCACGGTTGGTCTCTCTGACGCCGCGACCATTACCATAAAACCCTGGGATCTTTCCATTCTTCCCAAAATAGAAAAAGCTTTAAGAAACGCTCCCGGGGGACTTAACCCGTCAGCTTACGATGACCTTATTCGTATTAACCTGCCTCCGCTGTCACAGGAGCGCCGGCAGGAGCTTACCAAGGTTGTTTCGGGGAAAGTTGAGGAGGTTAAAGTAGAAATCCGGCGCATTCGCCAGGACGAAATGCGGTCGCTCGATGAGATGGAGGAGAATGGCGTGATCTCCCAGGATGAGCGATTTAGGCAGAGGGAAGAGGTGGAAAAAATCGTCAGGGAAAAAACGGTTGAGGTCGAACAGATTGGCCGGGAAAAAGAAGCTGAAATCCTTCGCGTGTAATTTACAATTTGAACTTTACAATTTGAATTGAATTTTCAAATTTCAAATTTCAAAATTCAAATTAAATCCTTACCTATCTGATTTAATACCTGTGATACGCTTAATCTTATGTCCGTCGTTGTGTTTCTAATCACCCTATCGGTCCTGGTTTTCGTCCACGAGTTTGGGCATTTTTTGGCCGCTAAAAAAAGCGGCGTTAGCGTGGAAGAGTTTGGTTTTGGTTTGCCGCCAAGACTTTTTGGCCGCAAAGTAGGCGGGACTTTGTACTCAATAAATCTTTTGCCCATAGGCGGATTTGTAAAGCTTAAAGGCGAGGACGAAAGCGAAGTTTTAGGATTCGGGGACTCCGGAAGTTTTTCGAAAGTTGCGCACCGGTCACGTTTTCTAATCGTGGTTGCGGGGGTTTTGGGCAATCTGCTTTTAGCCTATTTTATTCTGACCCTTCTCTTTTTGGTGGGTTACCCCAAAATTTCCGGGGCGGTAATTATTGACGGCGTGGCTAAGAATTCTCCGGCCGAGGCGGTAGGAATTCAGCCCAGCGACCGCGTGGTCAGTGTTAACGGCGTTAAAATTGACAATCCTGAGACCATGATTAACCGTGTGAACGGGTTTAAAGGGCATTTAATTACCCTCGGGATTTTAAGAAACGGCTCGACGATTTTTAAGGAAATTACGCCGCGGGCAAGCCCGCCCAAAGGTGAGGGAGCTCTGGGCGTGCGTCTTGGCTTTGAAGGCGGCTTGGTGTACGAAAAAGATTCCCTTTGGCTTGCGCCGGTGAGGGGCGGGCAGGAGCTAATCAACGGCATCGGCCAGATTTTTGTGGGTCTTGGTACTTTGGTTTCGCAAATTTTTGTGGGAAGAGTGCCCCAGGATGTAGCCGGGCCGGTGGGGATTTACAAACTGACCAGCGAGGCTTACGCCGTGGGGTTAAGGGTCTTCCTGCAGTTCGTGGCCCTAATTTCGCTGAATCTTTTTGTTTTTAATCTTTTGCCCATTCCCGCTCTTGACGGAGGAAGACTGGTCTTTATTGTCTGGGAAGCGTTTACCCGCCGCAAGGTTAACCCCCGCGCCGCCGCCTTAATTAACAACGTCGGTCTGGCCCTGCTTTTAACCCTTTTTGTCCTCGTTACCATCCGCGACATCCGCCGCTTCTGATTCCCGCCCGCAACCATTGCCTGGGCAATCCGGGGGCGATGTTGAACTTTTATTATTCAAAATGTTAGAGTTTATCTATGCGGCAAAGTGTTTTGTTTCCCAAAACCGTAAAAGAGGACCCCAAAGACGCGCAGAGCGCCAACCATAAATTTTTGGTGCGTGGCGGATTCATTGATCAGCTCATGAGCGGCAGTTGGTCAATCCTGCCTTTGGGCCAAAGAGTTATTGGCAAAATCAATCAAATTATCCGTGAGGAAATGAACGCCATCGGCGGTCAGGAACTTTCCCTGCCCCTCTTGCACCCCAAAGAAATCTGGAATGAGACGGAAAGATGGGACGCGGCCAGAGAAGTCATGTACCAGCTTTCTGACGCACGCGGGCGGGAGTACGCCCTTTCTTTTACCCACGAGGAAATTGTCATGGATTTAATCCGCAAAAAAATTTCTTCGTATAAAGATTTGCCTCTCTATGTTTATCAATTTTCTACAAAATTCAGAAACGAGCCTCGCGCCACCGGCGGTATTTTGCGCGGGCGCGAGTTTTTAATGAAAGACCTGTACAGCGCCCATGTGAGCGAGGCGGACTTAATGGCTTATTACGAAACGGTCAAGGAGGCTTACCTTAAAATTTTTAATCGTCTCGGTCTTAAGGTTTTGGTGACCGAAGCGGCCGGCGGCGTTTTTACTAAAGCCCATACCCACGAGTTTCAGGTTCTAAGTCCGGTGGGGGAGGATACGGTTTTTTATTGTGAGAATAAAAATTGCGGATTTAGTCAGAATAAAGAAGTGGCCGTCGTTGCGGCCGGCGGACGCTGCCCAACGTGTCAGAGCAGTCTAATCAAGGAAGGAAGAGCTATTGAGGTGGGCAACATTTTCCCTTTGGGCACGATGTACAGCGAAAAGATGCAGGCCTTTTTTACCGATAAGAATGGCGCTAGAAAGCCTATTTGGTTTGGCAGTTACGGCATTGGGCCAACGCGGGTCATGGGCACAATTGTTGAGGAGTACCATGACGAAAAAGGTATTATTTGGCCGGAAGCAGTGTCACCGTTTAATATCCACCTTTTAGGAATCAAGAATCAAGAATCAAGAATCATGGAGAAGACGGAGGAACTTTACGAGAAGTTGACGAAGGCCCGAGAGGAAGTTTTGTGGGATGACCGCGAGGACGTTTCGGCCGGGCAAAAATTCGCCGATTCAGATCTCATAGGCATTCCCTGGCGGGTCGTCATCTCCGAAAAATCTTTGGCCGGAGGCGGCGTGGAGGTTAAAAAAAGAAATCAAGCCGAATCAAAAATAGTCAGCCAAGACCAGCTGCTCAACTTTCTTTTAAGATAAAAGCGCTTTTGGCATCCCGCTATTACTACGTTACCACATAGTAGCGTAGTTAAAGCCCGATTCCTTTTGGGTCATTAAATTTCACAACCACGCCCGACTTCTTTTTTGAATAATTAGCAATTTGGAGTAGAATCTAGGAGAGGTCTTTAAAGTATGGCCCAATGTCTGTTTTGTGAAATTGTTGCCGGACGCGCGCCGTCGGTTAAGGTTCTGGAAACCGAAGAGTTTTTAGTCATAAAAAATAAGTACCCGGTCTCTCCGGTCCATGTTTTGGTTTTGGACAAAAAGCATCGCGAAAAAAAGGAAACGATCTCCGGTAAACACCTTGGTTACTGGGACAGAATGATGGACGCCGTGAACTCGGCTCTGGTCAAGTTGGGACTCAATAAAACCGGTTACAAATTGGTCAACAACGGCGCCGGTTACAATCATTTTGAACATGAACACGTGCATATTTTGGGTGGTTCTAAGGAGGAGCCGGGCGGTCGGACGTAGGATAGTATCAAGTATTAAGTATCAAGGGTTTTCGTTAGGCGCGCTTTTGACCATTCCACAATACCTGCTTCTTGATACTTGATTCTGATTTTGGAAGGGGGTTGTAGTTTTTTATGGTAAAAATTGTAATTAAAAAAGACGAGTCCATTGATCAGGCACTGCGGCGGTTTAACCGCGAAGTGGCCCGCGAGGGTATTATTCAGGAGCTTCGTCGCCGTGAGTTTTACGAGCGGCCCTCCCAAGCGCGCAAACGCGAGGCGCAGTTAAAGCGCAAGGGCAGAGATAAAGACCAGGTTTACGTGCCGGAAGTAAAGCCGGCGAGGGACTCAAAAAACCAGAATAGTGAATCATGAATCATGAATTAAGGACAAAGGTCGAACGAGACCTTGTTTTGGCCATTAAATCTAAAGACTCAGGCCGCGTTTCAACTTTGCGGTTTCTCCTTTCGGCGATTAAGTACAGAGAGGTGGATAAAAAGTCGGAACTTAACGACGAAGAAACAATTGAAGTTATTGCCAAACAGGTTAAGACACACAAGGAGTCGATTGAGGCTTACACTAAGGGCAGTCGGCCGGATCTGGCGGAAAAAGAAACGGCCGAGCTTAAGATTCTTGAGTCGTATTTGCCAAAGCAATTGAGCGAAGACGAAATTGCCGACACCGTCCGCGGGGAAATTAGTAAGATTAAATCGTCTGGCCAAACTCCCGATTTAGGTTCAGTTATGAAAGTGGTCATGCCTCTTTTTAAAGGCCGGGCCGAAGGCCAGTTAGTCAAATCGGTTGTGGAAAATGTTCTATCCGCTTAGAACCCGTTGTCCTCTTTAGAAAATTTAATACCCTATATTTTTTGACATCTTCCGCCATTGAGTATATAATCATGCCAAAACAATCCTAAGGAGGAGTGAGATGGCAACCCAAAAGTTTTTGGTCTACGTGACGGCCTGTGGCGGACATTCAATCACCGTGCGCTACAATCCGAGCGCCCGAAAACTGCGCCGGTTGATTGAAAGCTTGCCCGAGTCCGGCCCTGGCTTCGTGTGGCCCAAAGAGCTACTGGACATCAGGCTCGAAGATCCTCGGAATCTGGGTTATCTCGGCTTCGCTATAATTACCACCCGGTCCGGACGGCTTGGGGAAGATGATGTGCTCAAGGCCTTCGCCCGTTATGTTGAAGAGGGTCAAGACGATGTTATCCGGTTTGTTTGGACCCTGCCGAATCAGACCAATACCTGGAGTAACAAGATAATTTTATTGGCGGCGCAAATGGCCGGGCGAAACAATTTGACCGCCGAAGAGTATTATATTACCAACTCTCCGGGAGCTTTGGCCCTAAGCGAAAGGAGACATCCTAAACCTCTTATCAAGGGGGAAACTTATTATCTCTGTCGGATTTGAACTCCATGACGCTTGCCGACTTTTTGTCCGCAGGCGTCTCTTTATTTGTTATACTAAATTAGTTATGAAAACACAGATTATTGTGGGCAGTACGAGGGAAGGGAGGTTTGCCGAGAAACCGGCGCAGTGGCTTTTAAAGAAAGGTCAGTCAAGAGGCGGCGCCGAGTTTGAGCTTTTGGATTTGCGCGACTACCCCCTGCCGTTTTTTAGCGCGCCGGTTTCGCCGTCCATGGCCAAGGAAGATTACACCGATCCTCCGGTCATTAAGTGGACGCAGAAGGTATCCGAGGGTGATGGATACATTATTGTCAGTCCCGAATACAACCACAGTTTTCCGGCCGTTTTAAAAAACGCTCTGGATTGGGTGTGGGGTCCGTGGCAAAAAAAGCCGGTGGGATTTTTAAGCTACGGCAGTTCCCTGGGGGCGCGGGCCATTGAGCAGCTGCGGTTGGTGGTTATTGAACTGGGGATGGTGCCCTCCAAACTTTCACTGCAGATTCCGCGCGAAGTTTTTTTGGCGGCCCGTCAAGGCGAGGCCAACCCCTTTATGCCTCTGGAAGAAAGGGCCGACGCTTTTTTGGACGAGATTCTGTGGTGGACCAAAATTCTTAAAGACGCCCGTGAAAATTAGAAACCTCCCCGTTTTGCCCGCACTGATTCTATTTTTGGCCGCCGCTTTTTTTGTCTATCAATCGGCGAAATATATTTTTGAACGGGCCAACTATTCCGTTTCCCACGGCGCCGTTACCTATCTGGGTCCTAATTACCTGGACCAGTACACCGTTAATAACCTTTCACGCAGAGGATTTTTTGGCTCGGATTTTAGAGTTGAAAAAGTTCTTGGCGAAAATTCCGGCCACACCTCCTACCTCTTTTCGTTTAAAACCAAAGGCAAAAAAGTGACGGGAATGGAAAATATACCTAAAGGAACGGGACCTTTTCCGGTGGTCTTAATGGTACGCGGTTATGTTGAAGCTAAAAGCTACTCAACCGGGGTGGGTACGGCGCCGATGGCCAATTATCTGTCAGATCGCGGTTTTTTGACTCTGGCTCCGGATTTTTTGGGTTACGGAGGGTCAAGCAATCCGTCCTCTGATCCCTTGGAGGAGCGTTTTGAGACCTACACCGCTTTGCTTGATTTATACGGTCTGGTTTCGGCCCAGTCAGGCGGTCAATGTCAAATGACGCAGGTAAGTTGTCAAATGATATACCTTTGGGCCCACAGCAACGGCGGCCAAATTGCCTTAACCTTTCTGGAAATTACCGGAGATTCTATTCCTACGGCTCTTTGGGCGCCGGTTTCCAAGCCTTTTCCGTATTCAATTCTATATTTCACCGACGACGCGGTAGATAACGGTTTAGGTTTAAGAACTTTGGTTTCGCGTTTTGAGAATCATTACGACGCAAATCTTTTTTCTCTGACTAACTATCTAAACCTGATTAAAGCGCCGATTTTGCTACAGCAGGGGAAGGCCGACCAAATTGTGCCGCCCGGCTGGTCGGAAGAGTTGTCTAAGAGTTTGAAGGACAATAAAGTTGCCGTTGACTACAAAGTTTACGCCGGGGCCGATCATAATATGGCCGGAGCCTGGGGAAGAGCCGCCGCCGACGTTCTAAATTTTTTCCAAAGTTACTAGAACACTTAACCCTTTGGTTGGCAATCCTGCTATAATTTTCTTGTGAATAAAAGCAACAAAAGGTTGAATTTTACGGTATCCATCGTCCGCGACGAACAGATGAAAGAACTTAACCGCAAGCATCGGGGGTTAAACCATTCTACCGACGTCCTTTCTTTCGAGCTTAAAGAGAAATTGCCTGGGGGCGAGTGGGTTGGAGAGGTGGTGGTGTCAAAAGACTATGCGGCCAAACAGGCCAAAAGACTTGGCCATTCTTTTGAGGAGGAGGTGGCTTTTTTGGTTGCCCACGGGGTAATGCACCTTTTGGGTGTCAATCACGAAGTCTAGCGGAAAGACGAACAGCCCCGATGATGTGAATAGCCGAGGCCGTTTTACGTTTTAGGAGATCTTTTACGGCTGATGGGACCATAACTTTCGAGCGTGTCCTGCTTTCCGTAAAAGTTTTCCTGCTCAGGCTAAGAGCTATTCAGGCTAAAAAATTAAAAGCACGCGTAATATTACTTGTGTCTTCTTGCTCCGCTATAGCGTAGGTAAAACGCATATATTCTTAGACATTTTAGTATAGGGAAACTACTTTAATAAATGGAGAAGATCTTTAATAAATCCCAGCGGGCTCAATTTTATGTATTCTTTTTGGCATTTTTCACCCAGCCAATCGGTTGGCAAAAGTTCTTTGGGTAGGTAAGGGTCATCCAGGTTTAAGGCCAGAAAATATTTCTTCCACTCACCCAGAAGATCTCTTCTTTGTTTTTTAATCTTTGGCAATATATAAAGTAACAATTTATATAAATGGTTAATCTGCTCAAGATTCCAAGCAATACCGGCAACCTCGCGGTTGGTAAGACCAAAGACTCTTTTACAGCGGAGCACCCACACCTGCGGTTCAATTTCCTCGCCTTCAATAAGGCTTTGAATAGCTTCAGGAAGTTTTAGCGGGCTCACAAAAACGCTTTCCTGTGCCGGCCCAAACCCCAGATGTTTTATTTTTCTTCTAAAGTAATCTCGAGTCGTTTTTTTGTTTTCCGGAAAATCATACATAACTACTGTCCAATACCCGTCCCATTTTTCACTCCTAAGCTTGGATAAAGGATATTCCTGGTAAAATATTTTGTGGGCTCTAGTAGTTAGAACTAGACTTTTATTGCCGTTCTTATCAACCGATTTAAGTAAGTCTTTACGGTAGAGATAGGCTCTGGCCCGACGTCCCGCCCTTTCTTCGTTTTTGTATTCCAAGTTGTTGGTGAAATCTACGTGAAACGGGCTAGCGACTAGGGGATTATACATCTGTGAAAATTTGATCATCGAAGATATCAGGGCTTTAGAAGTAGGTGTTGCGTCTAAAGACAGCAGCAGGGCATGAAACCAGGCAGATTCTTTTGTGTTCCACCCGGCGAAGAGCGGAAGACTACTCTTACTACTGGATTTTTCAACCGCTTGCTTGGTGGTTTTTTTAAATTTATTTTTTCCCATCATCCTGAAGTTACTAATTTATTCTATTATTGTCAATGCTCTTTACTTACGCTATAGAGTAGGTAAAAGACACATAATGTCATGCTTTTATGCTACGCTGTCGCGTATTAAAAAGACACAAGATTCTGGAAATGAGTTTGGTAGGAAATGGGAAGGGATGGTTGGTAATGGGAAGAGATGGTGGGAAGGTATGGGAGGTAATGCGAGGGAATGGAAGGGAAGGGGGGATGGTGGGGTAATGTGAGAAAATACGATGAGCGGGGGAATGGGGGTACGTCCAGACTACGTGAGTCGTCGCGGCTCTTTTCCACTTGCTATAATGAAGTATCTATGAAGCTGATTGTGGGGTTGGGGAATCCGGGAGAAAAATATGAAAACACGCGTCACAACGTGGGTTTTATGGTTGTTGACAAAATAGCGAGTGACTTTGGAATTAAGAATTATGGATCAAGCAAGAAAGGAAAGGCGGATTACGCTTGGGCAGAAATTAATGAAAATAAGATTGAGCTTCTTAAACCCCAAACGTTTATGAATGAGTCGGGCTTTTCTGTGCAATATGCAAAAAAGAACCATCCGGAGTTAAATAATTCTGACGTTTTAGTAATTCACGATGACTTGGACATTTCTTTAGGTTCTTACAAACTGCAGTTTGGCAAAGGTCCTAAACTCCACAACGGCGTGCTTTCGGTCGAGCGGGAGCTTAGTACGAAGGATTTTTGGAGATTGAGAGTCGGCGTGGAGGGTAGAATTAAGAATTCAGAAATAAGAATTAAGGGCGAGGACTATGTGCTGGCTAATTTCACCCGAAAAGAAAGGGAAATTCTTGCTGGTCTGATTGAGGGGAGGATTGTACCGGAAATCAAAAACTGGCTATTGAAAAAGCAGCCGCTTAGAACTAGTCTTAGATAGTTTCCGTGCCGTTTGTTTCTGCCATGTATTATTTAAAGTATCGCCCTAAAGATTTTTCTAAGCTCTTCGGTTTGGAAGATGTTGCCGCGGCTTTAAAAAACGCCCTAAAAAAAAATCAGGTTGCTCACGCCTACATTTTTACCGGTCCTAAGGGCTCGGGCAAAACGACCACCGCCAGAATTCTGGCCAAGACTTTAAACTGCGAAAACCCGAAAGGTGAAGAGCCGTGCAACGAATGCGGACACTGCCGGGCCGTTAATGAAGGGCGCTTTTTGGATTTGATTGAAATTGACGGCGCCAGCCACCGCGGCATTGATGACATCCGGCAGCTGCGGGAGAAAATTAAACTGGCGCCCACCGCCGGCAAAGCCAAGGTCTATATTATTGACGAAGTCCACATGTTAACGGCCGAGGCTTTTAACGCTCTTTTAAAAACTTTGGAGGAGCCGCCCGCCCACGCCTACTTTATTTTGGCGACCACGGAGCTTCAAAAAATTCCCGAGACCATTAAGTCGCGCTGTCAGATTCTACATTTTAAAAGGGGCAAAAAAGAGGATTTAGCCAAGAAATTGGAGCTTATTTGCCGCGAAGAAGGGGTCCAAGTTTCGCCCTCGGATATTGAAAAAATCATTTCTCTCTCTGAAGGCGGTTTTAGAAACGCGGAAACACTTTTGGAACAGGTTGTGGTTGGCGGGCTCGATTTAAGCCGGGCGGATTTTTCCGTGGCGGATTTTACCGAGAACCTGGTTGGCAACGACCGGCGCGGCGCCCTGGAGTATCTTAACCGGATTTTTGAAGACGGTGAAAACCTTTCGGTTTTTTCCCAGCGGTTGATTCTCTATTTGCGCAGTCTTCTTTTAATTCTTGGCGGAGTGGGCGCCGAAGTCCTGGCGGTGGACGAGGAGAGTTACAAGCGGATGAGCCGGCAGGCCCAAAGTTTGGGGCGGGAGAGATTAATTTTTGCGCTAACCAAGTTTTTGGCGGCGGCCGACTTGGGCCGTTTCGCGCCTATTCCGTCACTGCCTTTGGAGCTGGCCGTTTTTGACATCTGCGCGGAGACCGGGGCCGTTCCATCGGATAGGGCGGAGTCTAAGGAAATACCGGCAGATTTATTGGAGCCGTCGGGGGGGAAGATAAAAAAGGAAGAAATCCCGGAGTCTAAAAAGAGTGCACCGCAGCAGGAAGGGGATCTGACTTTGGAGGAGATTACAGCCAAATGGGAGTCGGTGCTTAAGGAAATCCGTCCGTTTAACCACTCGCTTGAAGCACTCCTGCGCTCGGCCCGTCCCAAGGAGACGGAAGGCGGAAAAAATTTGGTGGTGGAAGTTTTTTACAAGTTCCATAAAGACCGGCTCTCGGAACCGCGCAACCGCGAGATTGTGGAGAAAGTTTTTGACTCTGTTTTTGGGCCCGGGGCTAAGGTGAGCTTCATTTTAGGTGAGAAAAAAGTTCCCCTGCGCGAGACCGAACCCGAGCGGGGCAATGAAGATATTGTGACAGCAGCCTTAGAAGCGTTCGGTTCGTAAAGTAACTTGCATAAGACTATCTCGGGTTTGTGCAAAGACTCGCTCAAGGAGTCCCTCGCATCTTCCGCACTTGACCGGCGGGGACGGTCCCGCCTCAACGCTCGCCTTTGCCCAAACCCTCGTTATCTGTGTCAATCTGTGCAGGAAACCTGTCTGCGCAGGCAGGTCTGTGGTATTCTTTCCTTTAGAATATGAATCTTCCCAAAGCCATCCGCAATTTGGCGGAAGCGTTTGAACGCCTGCCGGGCATTGGCCCCAAGACGGCCACCAGGCTTTCCTATTATCTATTGCAGGCGCCCGAGACCGAGGCAAAAAAGTTTGCCCAGGCCCTGGAGGAGCTTAAGGAAAACACTAAAATCTGCTCCGTTTGCCGCAATATTGACGAAGCCGATCCCTGCTCAATCTGCACCGACTCCAGTCGTGACACTTCGGTTATTTGCGTGGTGGAGCGTCCCACAGATATATTGGCTTTGGAAAAATCGGGCAAATATCGCGGTTTATACCACGTTTTGGGCGGGGTTATTTCGCCTCTCAACAGCATTGGACCGGAGGAGTTGTACATTGACGGACTCGTCGAGCGTTTAGCGTCAAGCGTCAAGCGCAGAGAGGAAGAAAACCCGAAATCACTAAACGCTAATCGCTATCCGCTAATCGCTGTTCGCGAGGTTGTTTTGGCCACCAACGCATCACTGGAGGGCGAGGCCACGGCCATGTATTTGTCAAAACTTTTAAAGAGCGCGTACCCTAATTTAAGAGTTACCCGTATTGGCCGGGGACTGCCGGTGGGCGCTGATTTGGAGTACGCCGACGACGTCACGTTGACGCGGGCGATGGAAGGTAGGCAGGAGTATTAATTTGAAATTTACAATTTGAATTTAGCGAATATTTAAAAATTGAAAATTAAATCATTGAAAATTAATTTCAAATTTCAGAATTTCAAAATTCAAATTGAGAGCTCATAATTATGGATATCTATATCTACAACACCTTAACCCGCCAAAAAGAAAAATTTGTGCCGGTGGACCCGAACCTTGTGCGGATGTACACCTGCGGCCCCACCGTCTACCGCGATGTGCACATTGGCAACTACCGCACCTACCTTATGGCCGATTTTGCCCGGAGGGTTCTGGAATATAACGGCTACAGGGTCAAAAAAATCCAAAACATCACCGACGTTGGGCATATGAGAAGAAACGAAACCAACCCCGAGGCGTTCGACCCAGTGATTATGGCGGCTCTTGAATCAGGCCGGAAACCTTTGGAAATAACGCAGTCTTATACGGAACAATTTTTGGCGGATAATGAGCGTCTCAATATTCAACCCGCGGATGTTTACCCAAAAGCTTCCGATCACATTGAGGAAATTATTGAGGTCGTTAAAGAACTCTTGAACAAAGGTTTTGCCTACGATAGCGGCGAAAACATCTATTTTGACGTTAAAAAATTTAAGGATTACGGAGAGCTTTCTGGTAACACTCTTACCAAGATGGAAAAACTTTTGGAGGCCGTGCGGGTGGCCTCGGAAACCGACAAAACTGACAGCGCCGACTTCGTCCTTTGGAAAAGAGTTGATCCGCAGTATCTCATGAAGTGGGATTCGCCATGGGGGCTGGGTACTCCCGGTTGGCACATTGAATGCACGGCCATGAGTCTTAAGTATTTGACGTCGGTTTTCAGTGATCGATTGCCGGATAACCGGATTCATCTGACGATTGATTTGCACACCGGCGGGGAGGACAACATTTTTCCCCATCACGAGGATGAGATCGCGCAATCGGAATCTTTTACGGGGCAGAAGTTTGTGAATATTTGGCTTCACGGCGGCCACCTGACGGTAGAGGGCGAAAAAATGGCCCGCCGCCGCGGCAACGTTTTTTTGGTTCAGGATTTGGTCGATCGGGGTTTTGATCCATTGTCCTTCCGGTATTTGACGATGACCTCTTATTACCGCTCGAAAATGAACTTTACCTGGGATTCTCTTGCGGCTTCACAGAAGGCTTTGGACAAGATTTATCAATTAGTGAAGTCGGGGCCCGCGCCTATACAGCATTCGGATCCAAGCTACGCAAAAGAACAGGTTCTCATTGGCTGTGCCGAGTATGAGCAGAGATTTTTGGAGGCGGTCAATGACGATTTAAATATGCCCAAAGCCCTAGCCGTCGTTTGGGATTTGGTCAAAAGCGATTATCCGCTTTCTGCCAAGAAGGCCTCGCTTTTTAAGTTTGACAAGGTTTTGGGCTTGCGGCTTAAAGAAACTTCGGAAAAGCCGGAAGAAGTTCCGTCCGGCGTTTTGCAGCTCGTGGAAGAGAGGGAGAATTCCCGGAACAACAAAGAATTTGCCCGGGCCGATGAATTGCGGGGCAAGATTGAAGATTTGGGATTTACGGTTGAAGATACACCCAAGGGTCCGAAAATTGTTAGAATGTAATTTTATGGATAATCCGGTGATTTCGGTTTTAATATTTTTTACTTTAGGAGCCCTGCTTCTCTCCGTTCTTTTTTATCGTCTCTCTTTTTCCGAGCGCATGCTTTTTAAGGGACGTCTGCCTATTTTGCAGTTTCTTTTGGGAGTGGTGGCCCCGCCGATTATGCTTTTGCCCGTCTTCCAGCTGTACCGTCTGATTGAGCGCAACCCTTTGGTTTCGAGCCTTCCCATAAGCGACGAAGCTTATCTTTTTTTTATTTTTTGCCTTGTGGCTTTGGGGTCGGTGGGCAACGGCATGCATGTGGCCGGGCTCTCCATTGACTACAAAGCTCAAAATTTGGACGGACTCGAAGAGGACGAGAAAGCCTTAATTCGGGTGGTCGACTTTTTTCATCACGGTTTTTCGCACCTCATGGTCTACCTGCCCTTGGAGCTGGCCACTTTTGTTTTTTTAATGTTCGAGCTTAATCACCCGGGAGTCGTTTTTATGAATATCTTTCAGGTAATTTCCATAGGTCTGGCCGGGACGGTTTTTGGCCTGGCCTGCGGTTTGAGTGTCATTGAGGGCAGCGGCTACCGGGTTATAATCCCGCTTAACGTCGTCCTAGTTTTGGCGGCGGCCTCGCTTGTTATAAGAACCAACGTTTCCATTTTTCTACTGCCAACCGCTTTCTATATGTCTACAAGCTACATAACCGGGTTTCTGGTTTTAGTTTCCTGGGGTTTATACCACCGAGGATTTCCGGAGATTATGGGTGAACTCAAAATTAAGGAAGGACACCCAAAAAGCCCCCGCGCCAAGGAGAATGAGTAATTTTGCCCGAAAAAAACTTAAACGGGATTTTTTTGCCCGGCCAACGCTTAAAGTAGCACGGGAACTTTTGGGGAAATTCCTGGTTGTCAGAAATCGGTCGTCGGTTGCCGGTCATCGGTTTCCCGTACTGGCGGGACGAATCGTCGAAACCGAGGCCTATATTGGGCCTTTTGACAAAGCCTGCCACGCTTATTGGCGAAAACGTCAAAGCTGCGAAGTGTTGTGGGGTCCGCCCGGGCGCCTTTACGTGTACCTTACCTACGGGCTACATTGGCTTATTAATTTCGTCACCGAAAAAGACAATTATCCGTCCGCCGTTTTGGTCCGCGCCTTAGAGCCGGTGGCCGGTGAAGATCAGATGTGGAAGAACAGGCGGGGAGTTAATAAACCCTATTCCTCAGAAACTTCAACTATCAACTATCAACTTTCGATTTCCAACGGCCCTGCAAAACTTACTAAAGCTCTGGGCATCGACGGTTCATTTAACGGCGAAGATTTAATTGATTCCAAAAGAATTTGGGTCGAAGATCGGGGTAGTATGGTCAGCCCGAATCGGGTCGTTAAAAGTAAGCGGGTCGGTGTGGATTATGCCGGGGAGTACAAAGACAAACTATGGAGGTTTTATATAAAGAACAGCCCCTTCGTTTCCAAAAAGTAGGCGGGCAGGTGGGGAGGTGTTATGCTGAATTTATAATGAGATTTTTTCGCCTTTCTCTTTTCCTCTTTTTGTTTCTGACGGTAATGGCGTCATTATGGCGGCTGAATCCGTCAAAGGTTTTGGCCAAAGACGGCGGACTGCCCATTCTTTTGTACCACTACGTTGGCCCTTTAGACAATCCGGGGGACAGTGCCCGCAAAGCCCTTTCGGTAACGCTGCAAGATTTTGAAGCCCAAATGAATTATTTGCAGGCCAATGGTTTTGAGCCGGTAACACTGGGATATCTTCCCTACGTTTTTGAAGGCCGGCAGTCTTTGAGCGGCAAAAAGCCGGTGCTCTTAACCTTTGACGACGGCTATATGGATTTTTACTTTAACGCTTTCCCCATTCTTAAAAAATTCGGTTTTCACGCCGTTTCGTTTATTCCTACCGGCAAAATGAATGGTAGTTATTATTTGACTTGGGAACAAATAAAAGAAATTCGGCAGTCAGGATTGGTGGAATTCGAGGACCATACGGTGAACCACGTTAACCTTGCCGCAGCCAGCGGCGACCAAATCCGTTTTGAGCTTGGCGAGAGTAAAAGTGTTTTGGAAAGGGAAACCGGGCAGCCGGTTTCTTATTTGGCCTACCCCTACGGTGCGGTGAGCGGTCAGGTTATAGAGACTGCCAAAAGTTTAGGTTACGTCGGCGCCTTTGTGGAGGGCGACAGCCGCGCCTACTCTTTGGGATTTACCGTGCCCCGGTTTAGAATCAACGGCTACACAACTTTGGGCCGATTCGAAGACATTGTGA
The DNA here is from genome assembly GCA_023474425.1 of Patescibacteria group bacterium. Taxonomy (GTDB): domain Bacteria; phylum Patescibacteriota; class WWE3; order JAMCXX01; family JAMCXX01; genus JAMCXX01. The sequence continues at coordinate 17,952 of JAMCXX010000003.1, forward strand.
ACGGGCGGATTGTTTCTCTTTTACCGGTATATTTAAAGCCGACCGGTTCCAACACTCAAGAGAATAAATCCGGCGCGGTTTCAAGTCGGCCTCAGAGCCAGGCGGCAGTCAGACAGCCGGATTCCGGTTCGTCGGCTTCCGGTCCGCAGCAAAGAGTCCCGTTCGGTTTATCCCTGCCCCGATTCTGCTTTCTCTTCTGGTGCTTTTAACCCGAGTTGACAGCCTATTCGCCTATGTTATAACGCTGTTATAACAGGAGGCGAAAACAATAATGGACCCGGAATTTAAAAAACGGCTGGACGACTTTACGACTAAGAATATTGGCCTAAAGATTGCACTCCGGCTTAAAAAACACAGCCGCAAGTACCGCCGAAGATACGCGTGAGGTTGAATGCGGAAGCGGAGTTCTTGACATGGCAGAGGCGGGCCTATAAATTATTCTTAATGGTAGATGAGATAGACCTGAATTCGGCGAACGGGGCATCGGCTCAGGGAAACCTTATGCCGCCGGTTTCGGCCGCGGGGCCGGATTGGCAGATGGAATCCCTTTTTAGAGCTGCTCTAGCCCGTACCAAAGAGCGTTTTGTCAGCTATTTTTTTGCTGCCATTTTAAGCCTAGGTCTCTACCTTGCCTTAGCCTTAGCCGCGCTTCTCTCACTAATTATTATCGTTATCGTTTCCGCCGTCTTTAAGTTTTGGCTGATTACCGTTTTACTTTTACTCGTTATTGTTGGAATTTTGGCTTCCGTCTGTTTTTACGTTTCGGCCTGGGCCAATCTTTCCTTAACCAAAGTCTTGATTGATCCATCTAAGGTTAAAGCGCTGGACTCATACCGTCAGACCCGACCGCTTATCTGGGGTTTTGTTTGGTTTCTTTTCCTCTGTTCTCTTTTTACCGTTGGTTTGGCGCCGTTCGGACTTTTTTCTTTGGGAATAATTTTCCTGCTTTGGGGTTTTTGGAACTCCTTTAGCGTTTTTGTCTATTTGGAAAAAGGGAAGCGCGGACTTTCGGTTCTTTGGACCGGACGGGCTTTAATTAACCGCCGATTTTGGCCCGTGGCCGGACGGATAACTCTTATTTACCTGGCAGTTTATTTAGTATTTCTAGTTGTTTCGTTGAGCCGCGCCGGCTTTTTGGAATCTCTGGTTTATGCGGCCCTTACGTTTTTGGTACAACCGTTTCTTATTTCGTTTACTTACGAACTTTATAAAAATTGCGAGACCGGGGTTGAGTCTAAGGCGCCGGCCTTTTGGCTGATTCTTTCGATAGTTGGCTGGATTCTCCTCTCCGTGGGGATTTACTTTGTAATCTCAGCCCTGTTGAATTTGTCTAAGACGTTCACCCTGCCCGAGCTTTACAACCTCTACAATCCGTACAAGATGCCGTCTGAATTAAAAAACCTAGATTTAGGACCATATATAAACCAAGGCTCCGGATCAACAACCCTTTAAAATCCCTTGTCAAAGTTGCGTAATTCTGCTAAATTACATCTACTTTTATGAAGTACGAGATTTTTATTTGGCTCAAGCCCGACTTAACTGCCGATGAGCACAAAAAAGAAATTAAACAACTCAAAGAGCTTCTGCCCCAGGTTGAGGTGGAAGACCTAGGCAAAAGAAAACTGGCCTACGTCGTTAAAGGTTTGACCGAGGGGCACGAGCTTCATTTAAAGTTTGAAGCCGAGACGGCTGCGATCGGGGAAATTACGGCCTCTCTTAATCGTCGGACCAATGTGTTAAGATACCTTTTGACGAAATCTTTATGACGCGGTCAGTGAATTTAGCTATTATTGTAGGCAACTTAACTCGGGACCCGGAGATGCGCTATACCCCCGGCGGGCACGCCGTTACCAGCTTTAGCGTGGCTACCAACCGCTCCTGGGTTTCCGAAGGACAGACGCACGACGAGGTGGACTACCATAATGTTGTGGCCTGGAACAAATTGGCCGAGCTTTGCAATCAGTTCTTGAGCAAGGGACGCAAGGTTTACATTCAGGGACGCATTCAGACCCGTAGCTGGGAGGACCAAAGCGGTGTTAAAAAGTACCGCACGGAAATTGTGGCCGAAGATATGGTGATTTTAGATTCTAAGAAAGATAGAGGTGAAGGCCTTGGCGAGATTGGCGAAACAGCAAAAGAGAAAAGTATTAAGAATGCCGAAAAAGATACCGGCGGCGAGCCCAGTTCACCAGTCGCACAGGGGGAACCGCCCGAGCCGGAGTTAAAGTCGGAGGAGGAAAACGTTGATGTTGAAGAGATCCCCTTCTAAAGTTAAAAGATTCCGCAAGAAAAACTTGCCCTGTTTTTTTTGTGAAAATCCCAAAGAAAACTTAGATTACCGCAATGTAGCGGTGATTTCCCGTTTTATAACGTCGCGCGGTAAGATAATTGGACGTATTTACTCGGGGACCTGCGCCCGCCACCAGCGGGCTTTGGGCAAAGCCATTAAACGTGCCCGCGCTCTTTCTCTCTTACCTTTCACCCAAACACACGCCCTTGTCTAACGGCAATTCAGAATTCAGAACTCAAATATAAGAACCGCGTTAAAACTACGAGGTTTAATTTTAATTGAATACGATTCATAGATTAATCTACATCTTTGAGTTACTCAATTCATGTTATTATTGGTTGAGAACTATGATTGCGGCCATAGATTTTGGTTCGGTCCTAAATAAAGCGCTTGTTTTTAACGAAGGGGAATTTAAGAATTTCAAGTTTAGCCTAAGCTACACGGAACAGAAGTTTACGCGCCGCAGCCTGTGGGAAGCAGTTAAAATGGTAGAAAACTTGTCCGGACACTCTCTTTTGGGCGCGCTCAACAAACCTTTGGACAAAATTTATGTGGCTACTTCTCTGCCTTTGACCAATCAATTCGAACCCGGAGAGCTGGCCACTAAAGTAGTTTCTACAAAGGAAGTAGCCGCCGGGCAGACAGCGGCGGTGTTGGATGTTGGTTTTAAATATATTAGCTTTTCTAAAGCTTGTAACCCGGCTTCGTTTGAATCCTCGGAAGCGCTTAAGTGGCTGCCGTTTAAAAGCACTCTCACCGAGTTAGAGAATTACCTGGAAAACCGCCGCATATATAGTCATGTTTTGCCGATTTTTCCCCGTGATTTGTACTTTGAACAGGCGATTGCCCGCGAGAAAGTTATCCAATTTTTCAATAAGTATGCCTTAGAGGCGCCTTTGGAAATAACTCTTTCGGGAGGCATCTTTTGTGCCAGCCCCTACCCTTCGCAGTCGTTGCTCTTACTAATGGATAGTTTATCGGGCAACTTTAAAAAGATTGATGTTTATATGGATAAAACCGGTTTCAGCGTCCCTTTAGGTCTGTTGAGGATGTTTGAAACGGAGGTTTTTGAAAAAGCGGCGCCGCTTTTTGTGCCGGAATTTCTGGGTTCTTTTTTGCGCTTTGACCGCGAGGTAACCCTTAGTATTAGCTTAGGACTCTCGAAACCGCTTTTGGTCAAGGTGGAGAGAGGCCGTATTTTTAATTTTCCTTTAAGCCCTGGCGAGACGGCTAAAGTTTCGGTTTCGGCACGGGGATTAAAAGACGAAAGCTTTGATTTAACCGGCGGCAGCTTAGGCGCCGTTTTTGACGGGCGGGAGCGGGATTTGGAGAATGGGCAGCTGGTTCTTCCCAATGACGCCAAGACCCGCCAGAACGAGCTTAAAGAATGGGAGAGGTCTTTGGGGGCCACCGGGCGCTTGGGGCATTTTGGCTGATTATGGAAGCTTTTGTAAAGAAACAGGTTTTTTATAATCCACGGGTGTTCTTGGAGAAAACCTTGCCCAAAGAGGGCGAGATTCTGGTGAAGGTAGGCGACAGGGTAAAACCGTTTGATGTTTTGGGGTTTACCTACGTTAGTCTTACCCGCCAAAGGCTTTCCGTGCCAAAAGACGGAAAGATTTTGGTGGCCGAGGGCGAGAAGGTAAGCTACAATCAACCACTCGTAAAAATTCGCCGTTTCTTAGGTTCACACGAGATTAAGTCACCGATACCGGGCACGGTTAACCTTTTGAGCAAAGCGGAGTTAGAGATTATCTCCGAGCCGGAAAAATATAATCTTATTTCCGGTATCGAAGCGGAAGCAGTTAAAATTGTGCCGCGGCTTTCCGTACTGCTTAAATCCGAGGCCACCGTGGTGCGCGGGGTGTGGGCCTGCGGACAGGAAAAGGCGGGCGAGGTTAAGATTCTTAAGGCGACTAACGAAGAGCTGCGCACCTCCGATTTGAGTGCCGATGATTTTGGAAAGATTCTTGTTTTCCCCGGGGCTTTAAGTGACGCCGTTTTGAAGAAAGCTAAGATGGTGGGAGTGGCTGGTATTGTCTGCGCTTCGGTGGAATCTGGCTCCAAATCCTGCCAAACTAACTTGCTTTTGACCGAGGGTTTTGGAACGGCTTTCATGACCAAAGAACTTGCTGATTTTTTGGCAACAGTCGCCGTTCGCACGGCCGTTATTTCTCCCCAAAGACGCCAGCTTTTGGTGCCGGGGCTTGCTCTTGACCGCTCGGTTTTAGACGAGGAGTATCCGGCCCGAGCAGAAATTGTTAAGGGTAGCCGTGTTCAGATTTTAAACTGGCCTTATTTTGGGCAAGTTGGGCGGGTGAGCGAAATCTTAGAAAGTTACAAATTTGAATCGGGCTTAATTGAGCCGGCTTTATCTGTGACTCTGGAAAATAAAGAGGAAGTTTGGGTGCCGGCGGTCAACGTTTTAATTTTAAGCGGAAATTCAGTTTAGTATCGTTGTATAATTTATAAATGAATCAGGCTCAATTGCGAAATTATTTATTGGGATTCCTGCTGCTCCTTGTAATTGCCTACGGCTCTTATTCTCTGGGGCGTCAGGGTTATAGCCTGGAAATCAAGAATAATTTGCCAAGGTTTTTGATTCTGAACCAAAAACCGGCGGACCAGACGGTTGATTTTTCCGAGTTTTGGAATGTTTACGCTCTTTTAAATCAGAAATATATTGACCGGCCGCTCGACGCCCAAAAACTTATGTACGGCGCTGCGCAGGGGCTTTACCAATCGGTTGGCGACCCGTACACGGTTTTTCTGCCCCCGCAGGAAAATAGCGAGGTAAATTCCAGCCTTAACGGCCAGTACCAGGGGATTGGCGCCGAACTGGGGATGAAGGATGGTCAGCTAACAGTAGTGGCGCCTCTGGACGATTCTCCGGCTAAAGCCGCCGGCATTTTGCCGGGTGACCTAATTCTTAAAATTGACGGCAAGGACACTCTGGGCATGACTCTTTCGGAAGCTGTTTCCAAAATCCGCGGCCCGGCCGGCTCTAGAGTGACGTTGACAATTAGGCACGCGGCATCTTCAACATCGGCTACGTCTTCGGCCGCTCCCAAGCAAAACGGGGTGGACATTACAATTGTGCGTGCGGAGCTTAAGGTACCAAGCCTTAAATGGGAAAACAAAGGCGGCGGCATTGCCTACATCCGTATTTCGAGTTTTGGCGACACTACCGATGCCGAATGGGACAAAGCCGTGGCCGAAATTAAATCGACCATACCAAATCTCAAAGGGGTAGTGCTCGATTTACGTTCCAACCCCGGCGGATATTTTCAGGCAGCCATTCACGTGGCCTCGGAATTCATTGCGTCGGGTACCGTTTCTTCTCAAGGATTTGCCAACGGGGTGAAGCAGGATTACGCGGTGGACCACGTCGGTTTATTCCTCAACGTGCCGGGTGTTGTCCTGATTAACGGCGGTTCGGCTTCGGCTTCGGAAATTGTGACCGGAGCCCTTCGCGACCGTCGCGGTTTTAAGGTGGTAGGGGAGAAGTCGTTCGGTAAAGGCACGGTGCAGGACGCCGAGAATCTGCCCGACGGCAGCGGCGTTCACATTACCATTGCCCGTTGGCTCACGCCTAACGGTTACAATATTAACGGTTCGGGCATAAAACCGGATTACGCGGTAGATTTGACCGCCGACGAAATTAACAAGAATTTGGACCCGCAACTTGACAAGGCGCTTTTGGTGATTAAAAATTTGTAAACTTTATGAAAAAATTGACTTCCGTAATTTTACTTTTAGCTTTAATCGTTTTTGGTTTAGCCGCTTATTTTGGCCCCAACTTGGCTAACTTTGTGCCAGGTTTAAAATTCCTATCTTTGCAAAAGTCTTCGACTTCAAATTCCGCCGGTAACAGTCAGTCCGGGGCAGTTAAAGTGGTGACAGAAGAGTCAGTGGTTATTGATGTGGTTAAAAAGGTGACGCCGTCGGTGGTGACAGTGAGTATTAAAAAAACGGTTTCCCCCTCGCCGCTTTCCGACCTGGGTCCTCTTTTTGATCCTTTTGGGTTTTTTAATAATTTTCAGACACCTCCGCAGTCATCGCCGCAGAATGTTCAGGAGGACATTGGCTCCGGGTTCATTATTTCCGCCGACGGTCTGGTGGTTACCAGCAAACATGTGGTTTCCGATACCCAGGCCGGATACCAAATTATTACCGCCGATAATAAAACCTACGACGTGCAGAAAATTTACAGGGATCCGGGCAACGATTTGGCCATCTTAAAAATTAGTCCTCCCGCGGGAGTTCAACTGCCGGCGGTGGAAATGGGAGACTCAAGCAAACTTCAGGTGGGACAGATGGCCATTGCCATTGGCACGGCCTTGGGGGAGTTTAGGAGCACGGTGACGACCGGAGTGGTTTCAGGACTCGGACGGGGCATTACCGCCGGCGACCCTCTGGCCGGTTCGGTGGAACAGCTGGACAACGTTATTCAAACGGATGCCGCCATTAATCCGGGCAACTCCGGCGGTCCCCTGCTCAACTCCTCCGGTCAGGTTATTGGCATTAATACGGCCGTTTCCACTCAAGGTCAGAACATCGGCTTTGCCATTCCCATTAATGTCGTTAAAAACGTCATTCAGAACTTTAACGAAACCGGACAGTTTAACCGCGCTTTCTTGGGAGTGGAGTACCGCCTGATTGACCAGAAGACGGCTCTCTTAAACGGCGTACCGCAAGGAGCTTACATTATGAATGTTGTTCCAGGCTCCTCGGCCGATAAGGGCGGGCTTAAAGCAGACGATATTATTACCAAGATTGACGGCCAGGCGATTAACAGTCAGAGCAGTTTGGCCAATATAATTGCCGGTCACAAGGTGGGCGATACCATTGCGGTGGAATATTACCGCGACGGCTCAACCCACACGACTTCAGTGACCTTAACCGAATCCAAGCAGTGATTCCTTAATTATTTCCCCGTTTTTCTCTCCGAAAGGTTAAAGTTTAAGGTTTCAATCCGTCCGTTTTGACGGTCAAGCCGTTCAAAATGCAGTTCGAAACCGGGACTCTTGGGGTTATCCGCTTCCATTTCTATCCAAAAATTTTCCGGCGTTATCTGCTGCGTGAGCTTTCCGATTAGTCTTTGTTGAGTTTCGTAACCATCATCATTGGCCCCGCGGACAACAAGAAGCTGCCAACCCTCTTTTTCCGAGGGGCGGTAGTGAAAAAGAACCCGCCGCGGCGAAAGAGGAGAGATTCGCAATTCGTTTTCCTCAACCCCAATCTGCACCGCGGCGTCGGGGAGCCTGCCTTGAACCCGGTCGAAATTTAAATAAAGATTATTCTTGGCGTCGGCCAGTTCGGCTTCAAATTCAAAGTAGGTTGAATTTTCAACGTTTCCGCCAAGGGTGATCCGGCGATTGCCTCGAGTAGAAACTTCGATGGGGTGATTAAGGTCAACGTCGTGAACTTCCTGGTCAACTTTTTCTGATATGGCTGGCTGGAGTTCGGGGGATTTAGATGCCAATTGATCTCGTCCGGATTGGAGCGGAGAAGAAGGTTCCAAATTCGCTGGATTCAAATCTTCTTCTAAAGTGTCGGCCGAAGAGCTGGCGAGAGCGTAGGTGAGTCCGGTTTTGGGGGATCGAATAAAGGTTTCCGCCGGCGAATTTTGCCCGGCCGGTTTTGGCGCGTTGTTGGCCGTGTCGGGAGTCATTTTAATTTCCCGCCAGGTCCAGCGCAACTCCTTAATATTTTTAGGCTGATCGGTCAAAAATTCTTTAAGATTTTGGCCGAGAACCACGTTAAATTCTCTTAACTCCACGCCGTTGCCGTTTTCATCCAGAATATAGAGGTGGGTTTGGCCCGGCAGGGCTTCGCGATTAAATTGATCAACCTGCTCTTTCGTTAAATGTCCGCCGACTTCCTGTGGCAAGGAGAGATAGGTTAAACGCCCGTCCGATTTTTGCCGATAGAAAACGGTAACTTCTTTTTGGTCGGTTAAGGCCGTGAAGCTAAGTTTGCCGTCAGCGCCAAACTCGATTGAGGCAGCCTCCGCCGGTATATCTCCGGATAGCCCGCCGTGGTTTTGAGCCGAGCCCAAAGTTAGCGAAGCGCCCTTTTTTAGGTGTAAGAGGTGGTGGTTTTTTTCTTCTAGTTTTTCCACTCTCTCGTAAGCGTGGTAAAGATTCTCCTTGTAGGCCTCCTGGCGCATTTTAAAAATGACTTCGCGAGCTTTTCCGCCGGGCTCGCCGATCTCACGGTAGTCAACCAGTTTTATAAGATTACCGCTTTCGCGGTCGTAGACGTCGCGGGCCCGGTCTTCCAGAGCCTCCAGAAGTTTGTAGGCGTCAAGGCCGCGGGGGTTAATCTGCTCGCGCAGGCCCACGCTTTCTTCCCGCCGGTCGATTTCTTTATCCTTGGCCCAGGCGGTGTCGGCTTTTAAGGCATCAGTTGCATCGTTGCTATTTTCAAAAGAGGACTCAAACTCGGCCATGTAATAAAAGGCTATCAGAGGCCAAAAACTTTGTCCAAGTTTCCGTTAAGTATAGATTCTAAGTTGTGCCGGGTTTGGCCCGTGCGGTGGTCGGTAAGCCGGTCCTGTGGAAAATTGTAGGTTTTAATTTTATCGCTCCGCTCAACCGATCCAACCTGATCGCGTTTTAGACTATTAATGGAATCGGTCCTCTGTTCCTGCATCAACTGGTAGAGTTTACTTTGCAAAAGTTTCATGGCTCTCTCACGGTTTTGGTGCTGAAGCCGTTCTTCCTGGCAAGTCACCACAATGCCGGTAGGCAGGTGGGTAAGCCTTACAGCCGTGGAAACTTTTTGCACATTCTGGCCGCCTTGGGACGAGGCGCGGTAGGCTTCAAATTTTATGTCGTCGGGGCGCAGGTTGATTTGGACCGGCGGCACGGAAGGTAAAACGACCACGCTTGCCGTCGAAGTGTGAATGCGCCCGGATTTCTCGGTTTTGGGGACTCTTTGCACACGGTGGACACCCGCTTCCTCAACAAAAATCTCATAGAGATTTTTGAGGTGAGAGTTGATAGTTGATAGTTGATAGTTGGGCGCAGAGATTTCAAAAACGACTTCCTTGAGATTGCCTAAGCTGCCTTCGGAACGCGAAATTTCGGCCACCTTTAAACCGCGGCTTTGGGCAAACCTAGCGTACATTCGGTAAAGATCGGCGGCAAAAAGACCGGCTTCGTCACCGCCCACGCCAGCTCTAATTTCAATTATGACGGAATTAACCATTCTTCTTGCTTCTTTCTTAATTCTTACTTCTCACTTCTTAATTCTAGAGTGTGGGATGCTTTTTTGCGTAAGCGAGCATTTCTTTGAGGCTTCTGGGCTGTTCCTCCCGTTCTTTTTGGACCTGTTTTTCGGTTTCTTTCTTAGTTTTACGATTCTCTTTAAGTTTGTTAGCCGTCGCTTGGCGTTTTTGGAACTTCTGTACCAGGCCTTCGGTGTCCACCAGTTTTTCCTGCCCGGTAAAAACAGGGTGGCAGGCGGCGCAAATGGCCACGCGGAGCTCCGGCTTGGTGGAGCCGGTGGTAAAGGTATTGCCGCAGCTGCAGGTAACTACGGCCTTTGGGTACCAGGTTGGGTGAATTCCTTGTTTCATATAAAATGAGCGGGGTATAAGGTTATCTTAACGAATCCCGCCGATTAATTAAACCCGATTGACTGAATTTCGTCAACCCTGCCACCCCGGCTATATTTTGAGGTCAATCACCAGATGGTCGTTGCGGTGGATGCGGATTTGAGCCAGATAGTGGTGAATCCGCTTTTCGGCAATATAAATGCCGGCAAAAATTAAGATTGTACCCAAAACATCGGCGCCGCTGATCTTTTCGTGTAAAAGAGGCACGGCAATGGCCGCTGCGGCAATGGGGTCGGCATAGAGAAACATGCCCACGCGCGAAACGGTAAGCTTAGAAAGCCCCCAGGTCCAAAGAAAATAGGCCAAAAGGGAAGAGAAAAAAATGCCGAAGATAATCCCTGAAAGGCCGCGGACGTCCAGTTGAAGCAGGAATTCCGGGCGGCGGCTTAACTGCCAGTAGGCCGGGATAATAAAAGTGAGGGCGCCCGTGAGAAACATGCTGTAAGTCAAAAGGACCGGGTCGTATCTTTTTTGGACTTTTTTGACGATAATTTCGTAGCCGACCAGACTTAAAATGCTTAAAATGAGCAGGCTGTTGCCCAATAAGTCTTTGGAGAGACCGTAGCGCCAGACCGACTGCAGGGTGATTAAAAGAACTCCCAAAAGGCCGACGACCGAGCCTAAAAGCAGATTAAAGCTCTGTTTTTCGCGCAAAAATAGCCGGGCGCCAAGGATGGTAAAAACCGGCCCGGCACCGGCTATAATTCCGGCGTTAATAGCCGAGGTCAGGGAAATGCCCAGGAAGAAAAAAGCGACGTTGCCGGAAATACCCAAAAGCCCCAAAAGAATAATCCAGCCTACATCCCGCAGCTCAATTCTGGTTGATTTAAGAAACGGAATCAGGAAAATCGAAGCAATAAAAAACCGGACAAAAACCAGGGGGAAGATAGGGATGTTCTCAATGGACCACTTAAAAATAGGCGCGGCCGCGCCCCAAATAATCGAGGCAAAGATTAGGGCCAAAATGGGCAGGTTCATATCAATATGACGCTGAGTTGATTTCTATCCTCGTTATTCTGGCAAGCGAAGGAGAGTCAGGCTTTCCAAAGCGTGTCCAGAATCTGATTCATCTCGGTCAAGCCACAAGCTGTTTGTTCTCCGGTGGCCATGTTTTTCACCATAACCTTGCCATCCTTGGCCTCTTTCTCGCCGATAATGAGAACAAACGGGATTTCCTTGCGATTGGCGTAGCCGATTTGTTTGTCGAGTCCGTCGCCGTCGTTCAAATAAAGCTCCGTCTTAATTCCCGATTTTCTTAAAGTTTCGGAAATGCTTACGGAATTTTGAGTAAAACCGGCCAAGACCGTGACCAGAGCGGCTGTTTCATTTTTGAATTGCGGCAAAAGCTGCCAACTCTCCAGGAAATTTATGAGGGTTAAATCACCCATGGCAAAACCGGTGGCGGGAAGCGGCTCGGCCCCGGCAAAAAGATCGGTCAAGCCGTCGTAGCGGCCGCCGCCGTACATGGAGCGGTTATTTTTGGGATTTTTGTCCCACTGTTCTATAACCAAGCCGGTGTAGTAGTCCAGGCCGCGCACAATTTGCGGGTCATAGACAAATATTTCAGCGTAGTCGCTCTTTTTTGCCAATTCAAAAAAATCGGTCAACTCCTTGGCGCCTCTATTTTCATCGGCTAATTTTCGAACATTATTCAGGTCGAATTTTAAAAGTTCGTTCAGTTTTTGTACCTGTGTTCCGGTTGCTTTTGCGCTGTCAACCAAAGCTTTTTCAAACTCTCCCGGCGCCATTTTATTTTTTTTGTCTATAAGTCTCATGACAATCGATTTCCGGTCGGAAGAGAATCCGACGATTTTTTCTAGGGCAAAGTCCATAAAGAGGCGGTTGTTGACGCGGATTTCGTACATATTAGGTTTGGCTTTGAGGTGTTCCATAATCCGCGCGCCCAAGGTGAAGACTTCAAAGTCCGAAAGCACCGAATTTTCGCCAAAAATATCGGCGTTGAGCTGGAAAAATTCACGCCCTCGTCCCCTTTGCGGCTTTTCGTAGCGCCAAAAATCGGCAATGGAAAACCATTTAATGGGTTTAATCATTGACTTGGATTTGGCGGCAATCATTCGGGCAACCGTCGGCGTCATTTCTGGACGTATCGCCAGCTTGCGCCCGCCGCGGTCTTCAAAACTGTAGAGCTGTTCTTTTACCAGCTCCTCGCCGGATTTGGCGGCGTAAAGATCAAACGGTTCCAAAAACGGGCCGTTGTATTCCTCGAAGCCGGATTCCAAGGCTGCCTCGCGCCAGATGTTAAATATATAGTTGAGGATTTTTTGATCCTTGGGGTAAAAATCCCGCGCCCCGCGGTAGGGAAGAGTCTCAAGTTTATTCACCTTTAAAGAATAACATAAGGCTTAAAACCAAACTACTTTGACGGACTTTAAGACGGTCGGTATAATCTCTTTCAAATAAGAGAGGAGGCAAGGATGTTACCCAAAGTCAATAGGCAAAAGCTGGTTTCGGTTTTGTGGGCGCTTTTGCTTTCGATTCCCGTGGCCGCCGTCTACGCTTGGATCTTCGGTTCGGCTACGGGCTGGCCCTGGCCGCTCGTTCTGGGTATCGTTTGGCTTTTGTATCTTTGGGTCGAGTTTTGGGTGAAGCCCTACAAATTTCCCGGCTACGCCGATTTTATTGGCCGGGCCGTTGACGCTGTAATAATCGCTGTTGCGCAATTCTTACTTGTCGTCGCTTCGGCAGTTTTGGGTCTTGTCGTTATGGTTCTCGGTCTAGCTATCAACTACCTTAGCGCGCGGGAAATTGTTGCCTTTGGGCCGACGGTCTTTGTGATCTGGCTTGTTACGAGCGTCGTCTTTTGGTGGTGCGTTTGCGAGGAGGAAGAGCCAGAACCTACGCAGTTGCTTGTGCGGCCTGACGATTTGCCCGGTTTTTGAAAATCTATTCAACAGGCTTTAGTAAAAAATCTAAAGCCTGTTTTTTATTTTCCGGCCGCGAGTACGAACCGTTTTAGCACCCGGTAAAATCTCTCTAAATCTTTAAGGTCGATCCACTCGTTCTCGCTGTGGTGTCCTCCGCCGGACGGTCTTGTGGCAATAACCGGAATTTTTCTTTGAGCGAAGTATCTGGCGTCTGAGGAGCCGTGGGAGGTAATAAATACGGTCTTCTTTTTCGTTTCAGATTCGGCAATTTTTGTGAATAGTTTTAAGTATGGATTGTCCAGATCGATTTTGAAGCTCTGCCCCGAAGCCAGGACCTCTGTTTTAATTTGTTTAAAGTTATGGCTAATTTTCTTTATTTCCTTAGGAATTCTAATTTGGTCTTCAGGAATAAGCCGAATATCCACCAAAGCCTGCGCCCAATCGGGTATTTGGTTGACAGCTTTGCCGCCCTCAATCCGTCCGATATTTACAGTCGAGTGGAAGTGGTCTTTATCGCCGCAGGGTTCCTTGGGAAATAAATTCTTAATCTTGCCCAAAAATTCCATAAGCTCGTCAATAGCGTTGACTCCCAACCACGGGCGGGAACCGTGGGCCGATTTTCCCCCCGCCCCAATTTTTAAATGCAAAACACCTTTAGCCGCTTTTTGTATTTCCCAGTTCTGGCCGCCGTCGGGAAGGAAGCAGACTTTGGAACGATAACCTTTGTTAAGCAGGTGTTTAACGCCGTTTTCTCCGCCAATTTCTTCGTCGGTGGTAATCATTACGGCCAGGTTAAGATTTTTGAGTTCCATTTTTAGCTCCTTAAGTAGACGGAGGTAGCAGGCCAGGGAGAATTTCATATCAAAAGATCCACGTCCATAGAGTATTCCGTTTTTTATTTTAGGCTTAAAAACTTCCGGGGACCCGGAAACAACGTCCATATGGCATTGGAGAATAAGGTGTGGAAATTTTGTGTCGCGGGATAGAATAACTAAGGAAGGATAGCCGTTTGATGAAAATTCCTTAATTACTAACGGCAGGCCGCGGAGCTGGCTTTTAATCCATTTAAAGGCGCGTAAATTTTCCCGATGATTTTCGGACAAGGTTTTAAACGAAATAAGTTTTCGGAGTAGATTTTCCATAGACTAAATTATAACAGCAAAAAAACTTGGGCAGGACTAAACTTTGGTTTGAATCCTGCCCATTCCTTTCTCGTAACTTCAAATTGTCACCGACCCGAAAAGGGAGTCGCTGGCACCGTGGATGCGAAGGTTTGGCCTTGCGTTCCACATGCCTCCCAGACATTTCCACTGTGTTCGCCGTAAGTCAAAGCCAAAAAAGACGCGGTAAATCATTTTCATTTTACCGTCGCCGTTTAAATTCACGGGTTCCACAAACGGTTGGAGATACATCTGCCCACAACGGCTCAGAGTCTTACCGACGGCCGTGCGGGTGGACGACCCTCTGGTTCCGTAGAGTGGGTGTCCTTTTGGAATCCAAAACTCAATATCGCGGCATTTGCTACCCTGAACCGGCTTGAGAACAAAGGCCTCGTCCCAGGGCAATTCATCTCCGGCGGCGACCAACTGCCAGAGTTTCATGTTGAGTCCGTAGCTCTTGTTGCCCTTCTCTTTTAAGGAGCTCACGGAGTACGACTCTAGACCGTGGAACTCACTTTCGTCCGGCTCCGCCCTTATTAGAACCAGCTCGTCGCCGTGACGCCCGAGTTTAAGAACTCTGGTCCACAAGTGGTCATCAATAGAGTGTCTCTGCGGCGAAGCGATTACGCTGACCTTCGGCCACGATTTCCGGACTTCTTCCAGTAACCGCTTGAATTGTGGGTTGTGCCTGTACGAGATGCCAATACCCGCCGGACGCTCTTCGATTTCGTAAAGATTCAACCGGTGTCCGTTAGGAGCCATGTCCAGTCGGACGATGAGTGAAGGAATTCCCAGCTGGGTGCGGGCCCAAGTGGCCTCGTATGGAAATCTGTTCTGCCATCGTCGGATAACTCCTAACCCCTCTTCAATCGCCCAGTGCGGCAATTGGAAAGTTTTGGAGCTTATATTGACCTGCCAGGTACTGTTTTGCTTCCACCCAAGACATGAAAGCAAATTTGATACAAGCATTTTTAACCCTCCTTCTTTAGGTGTTGCCTTAGGTCTGAATGCCGGTGCGGGTTGCCTCAAACCCCTGGGCGGTTTGGTGGATGAGTTCGGTGTCGTGTCCTAAACACTTGGAATCCGGGCAATTTCCGTTGCCTTTAATTTTTTGACAACGCCGCCCGCAGGGCATGGCGCCGCAGGTAGTAGCCCAGCGGGTGTTGCTGGTCGTCGTAGCAGTTCTGTGCGATCTAAGCAGATAGATCGCCGCTTGCGAATGGCTCGACACGTACCCTCCTTTATGAGATTTGGATTTTTGTAAACGGTGGCAGGCAGCGGATCCGGAAAAATTGTTGTTGGTTCCGCCTCCTCCGGATCCGATTTCTGCCGCCGTTTTTTTTGTGTGCTGTCTCTATCTTTCCTGCAAGTTTATCCGGGTCCACTTTTCAACAATGTAACCCTTCCCTTAATCCGCCTTCGCTGAAGCTTCGGCGGGATTGATGGTTGCTAGATTCGGTCGAACGCTCATCAAGCAACCATAAAAAAACCCCGCCTTTTGGCGGGGTTGAAAGCTGCGAAAAACGGTTAAAGATTCACCGCAACTTCCAACCCTCCTTAATAATAAGGACAAAAAGGCGGGCCTCAATCATTTGGGACCAATAACAATTCATTTTTTTGTTGGCGGCCTTATTAACCATATCTTTAATTCTAAGCATAAATTAATTTCTCCGTCAAGGGGTTGGCTTAGCGGCAGGCGTAGCCTGGGGCGTAGCTGCCGTTTGTGGCATAATTGCCACCAGCCGTCCTGTTAAAACTCCGGTATCCTCTTTAATAGCCACGGCCGCGACGGTTGCCCCGCTTAAAAGCTGGGCGGAGGTTACTTTTCGGCCGTTTTGTTCGAAAGCCGTCTGGCTATTAAAGTTTATTTCATAGGTCTGGTTGTTCGAACTAATAGTAAAAGAAGTGGCAGAAATCTGGTTGACGACTCCCATTAGGGCTACTTTGTTAATGATCTTGAGGACTTTGGATTTGGCTACTACCTCACGGGCGAGGAAGGTGCCATCGGTGGCGGCGGCGCCGGCGATAGCTACGCGGTCACCAACGGTTAGTTGGGAGAGATAGGCCAAACGCCCGCCGCGATAAAATTTGGTGACTTCGGTAGCGGTAACGCTGACGGCCGCTCCGTCGTCGGTATTTACCACCAAAACCTTGCCGGAAATACTTTGCAAGTCGCCCAGAAGAACTTTGCCGGCAAAGAGGTTGACGGTTTTTTGCTCGGAAGTCGAGACCGGCGGCGTTGAGGTCACAGCGGGATTACCCGTATCGCTTTGAGCCGTTACACGAGCAGAAACGATAGTTATGAGTACCGGTAAAACGGCCAACAACAGTAAATTTTTGCGGGTTTTTAAAAGCTTCATAATTGACTTAAGGCATGTAAACAACGTTCAATACTTCCGATTTTGATTGTCCCTTGGAATCAAAAGCGGTAACCGTAATCTGATTTTCTCCCATGTCCAGAGCCAGAGTTGCCGAAAAAGCGCCGGAGACGTCGGCGGTCGCAATCGTTTCATCGGAGGCGTCGGACAGAGCCACCGAGGCCTTTGGACCGGTTGTTCCTTCTATGGTTAGAGTCGGGGAAGCAACCACATCCTGCATCTGCGGCGTATTGATATTTAATACAACACCCGTTGATTCCGGTGTGCCGGCCGATGGAGTGGATTGCGATTGGCTTTGTTCATTTTGCGGCGGTGTTAGAATTCCCTGATTGGGCGGATTTTGGCTGCGGTTGGAAAGAGCGTTGTACCAAACGTAAATAATGGCGATTAAAAGTCCCAGGGAAATGAGGGACAAAATAATTAGAAGCGGTTTTTCCGATTTGTTCATCGCGTCGTTTTTAGCCATCGCCTCTACAGGTTAAAAGATTTGTTTCCTTCTTGTCAAGCCGGGATGTTTGGTGTTAAGTTTGTTGTGATGGAAGTTACTTATTTAGGCCATTCCTGTTTTAAGGTTGATGAACGCCGCGGGCAAAACGGCTCGGTTTCTTTAATCGTTGACCCGTACGATGCCGGCATGGTGGGTTTTGGCCTTAAAAAGGGCTTGACGGCCGACTTGGTTTTGGTAACACACAGCCACGGCGATCACAATTTTGTTTCGGCGGTTTCGGGCAGTCCCTTTGTTATTGCCGGCCCGGGGGAATACGAGGTGAAGGGGGTTAAGGTCACCGGCGTCAAAAGTTTTCACGATGAGCAGGAGGGCAAGCAGCGCGGTCTAAACACGATTTACAGTTGGCTTATGGGCGGGGTGAGTTTTTGCCATTTGGGTGATTTGGGCCAAGTGCTTTCCGACAACCAAATAAACGAAATCGGCAAAGTTGATGTGCTTTTTGTGCCGGTGGGCGGTTTTTACACCATTGACGCCAAGAAGGCCATTGAGGTGGTTAACCAATTGGAGCCCCTCGTGGTTGTGCCCATGCACTACAAAAGGACGGAGCTTTCGGCCAATCTTCAAAAGGTTTTGGCGCCGGTTTCCGATTTTACCAAGGAGTTTGGCCAGTCGGTCAAAAGCGAGACCGTCTTAAAAGTTGCCAAAGACAGCCTGCCTTTGGAGATGGAAGTGATTGTTCTTGAAAAATCCTCGTAGAAATTAATCTTGATTTCGTTGTCTTATCTGCCCCCACACTTAATGTTGTGGTTCTATTTTGCTTAGTGTTATGGCTGAAAGGTTACCGCCCCAGAATACCGATGCCGAAGAGTCGGTTTTGGGGGCGCTTTTGATTGACAAAGATTCAATTATTAGGGTGGCGGCACTTTTGTCGCCGGCCCATTTTTATCGCGACGCCAACGGGGAAATTTATGCCGCCATTTTAAGTCTTTACGAGAGGCGTGAGCCGGCAGACCTTGTGACCGTGCCCAACGAGCTTAGCAAAAAAAAGAAGCTGGAGTCGGTGGGGGGCCTAACCTATCTTTCTTCGCTCGTGGCCAAGGTGCCCTCGAGCGCCAACGTGGAGTACTACGCCAACATTGTGCGCGACGCCTTCGTAAAACGCCAATTAATTGCCGCCAGCGCCAAGATTTCCGAATCGGCTTTTGACAGCAATACCCAAAGCCGCGACCTCTTGGACAAAGCCGAGCGCTCCCTTTTTTCCATTTCGCAGGAATATTTGCATCAGTATTTTGTTTCGGTTAAAGAAGTTTTGGAAACCTCGTTTGACAGGCTCGAGGCTTTGCACAAAAGCGGATCCAGCATACGGGGAGTTCCCACCGGTCTTAAAAGCTTAGACGAGAAACTTTCGGGTTTGCAGGAGAGTAATCTTATTATCCTTGCGGCGCGGCCATCGGTGGGAAAAACTTCGCTGGCCTTAAACATTGCCCAGCACGCGGCCGTGGAGAAAAAAATTCCCGTGGCCGTTTTTTCTTTGGAAACTTCGCGGGAACAGCTTGTGGACAGGCTTCTTTCGGCCCAGGCCGATGTGGACGGCTGGCGCATTACCACGGGGAGGCTTGAGGAGGAGGACTTCCGTAAAATCGGCGAGGCTATGGGCGAGCTTTCCGAGGCGCCTATTTTTATTGACGACACGCCGGGCATAAACGTTTTGGAAATCCGCACCAAAGCGCGAAGGCTTCAAATGGAGCAGGGAATAAAGCTTGTGGTGGTGGATTATTTGCAGTTGGCTCACGGGCAAAACACCGAAAACCGCGTGCAGGAAGTTTCCGAGGTGTCCCAATCACTCAAGAATTTAGCCCGGGAACTGCATGTGCCGGTTCTGGCCCTTTCCCAGCTTAACCGTTCCATTGAAAGCCGCGGGGAGAGGCGGCCTCAGCTTTCGGATTTGCGGGAGTCGGGGAGTCTTGAGCAGGACGCCGATGTGGTGATTTTTCTTTATCGTGAGGACGACGAAAATCGTTCCGAGGTGCGTCTTTCCATTTCCAAGCACCGCAACGGGCCCACCGGAGAGATTGATTTATACTTTAGGGGCGAGCGTACCAAATTCTTTGAAACGGAAAAATTGAAGGTGGAATAAAAAAGACCGCATCAGAATCGTTTTTCTTGACGCGGTCTGTGCGGTTTTCCGGTTAGCGTTGTCTAAGTTTATAAACATCTCTCCCTTCGATGATTTTACTGACAATCGGGCGATCGGTGTTGAACTGTTCGCCGCCGGTTATGGGTTCCAGAACCTGCCAAATAACCGGCCACTCCGCTTGAAGAAGCCGGGTAAAGTCGCCGCTTGTTAGTCCGCCGGGGTGGGATTTCAAAAGTTCCAAAATCTTTTGCTGCAGTCCGTCCATGTCTTTTCTCCTTTTTTGGACCCGTTTAAGTTTTTTAGATTTTATCCGTTATAATAGAGGGTGTCAAACGGCCGATGTGGTGGAACTGGTAGACACGCACGACTCAAAATCGTGTGAGCCTTAAAAGCTCGTGTCGGTTCGACTCCGACCATCGGCACCACCGAGTCATCTAGTTAGACTCGATGGCGAGGTGAGCCAAGTCTGACTTGGCCAGGTTTTTATATAAGTAGATGAACGAAAAGTATAGAGAAACCATTTTCAGATCGGAATTCGTCATCCTGGCCGAGTCCAGGATCGATGCTGGAGCCGCCCAGCATGACGACCCCGGGAATTCCAATCTGTGTGTGTTATGTGACACTACGTTTACATGTTGTTTAGTTAAGTGAGACACCTAGAAATCTTTGCACCCGTAGCTTAATTGGATAGATCCGGCTCAGCCGGATTCCGGAGTTGATCTTCTTGTGCCTGTAGCTCAGGGGATAGAGCGTGCGCCTCCGGAGCGCAAGGTCGGGAGTTCGAATCTCCCCAGGCATACCATAGTCGGAGCGGTTGGGCGCCTGCCTGCCGCAGGCAGGTTCGAGTCGCCCTGGGCGCACCAATAAGCCCTATAGTTGACAAACTGTTTTTTCTTTTTCCAAAAAATTGTGAGAAGGCACCGTCTTTTGCAGAATAAGATCCTATTTGTTATGCACATTAAAATATACAACGCTACATAGCGTTATATAATTTGAACTTGGAAATGGCTTAGTTCCGGCATTTTGCATACCTATCCCGATAATATGACTATTCAAATAAAAGATTATAAATAAACTCCTATTTCTTGCCGGAAAACTTTTTTTACAAAACTTCCAAAAGTTTTTTGGACTATAATGTGTGCAGGGGGTTGAAATAATTTTAGTTTCCACAAAAGGAGGTGGTAGTTTATGAACGGTTACATCGTAAACATAGAAAAATCTTCCCTGGAAAATAAGTTCTTCCGAAAGGTTCTTTATACTGCAAAGCACAGCCAACTGGTTTTAATGTCTCTTAAACCCAAAGAAGAAATCGGTGAGGAAATCCACCATCTTGACCAGTTCATCCGCATAGAGTTCGGAGAAGGTCTTGCAATTTTGGACGGAATAGAACACCAAATATCCGACGGTTCTGCTATTGTAATTCCTGCCGGAACCAGGCACAACATTATTAATTCTTCGGTTCAAAAGGACATGAAACTTTATACCGTTTACAGCCCTGCGGAACACCGCGACGGGGTTATTCACAAAACCAGAGCCGATGCCCTGGCAGATAAGGACGATGAATTTGACGGAAAAACCACGGAATGACATATTTATATTGTTTTAATTATGTCCAACATTCCCGTTAACGATTTACGCAAAGGCGAAGTTTTTAAAGAAAACGGCCAGCCCTTTGTTGTTGTTAAATACAGCCACGTTAAAATGGGCCGCGGCAATGCCGTTATTAAAATTAAGGCCAAAAACCTAAAAACGGGTGCCGTTTTGGAAAAGTCATTTCTTTCCGGAAGTTCCGTGGAAGAGGCCGACGTGGAAAAAATCAAAGTGCAGTACCTTTACAAGAGTGGCGAAACCTACTCTTTTATGGACAGCCAGACCTTTGAAACCATTGAACTTTCGAGAAGCTTTATTGGCGACGATGTTAATTATCTTAAAGAAGGTGAGCCTTGCCAACTTTTAAAGTTTGAAGGCGGGCCGGTAAGTTTAGAGTTGCCGCTGAGCGTCGTTTTAAAAATTGCGGAAACGGGTTCGGGTTTTAAGGGAAACTCGGTAACCAATATGATGAAGCCGGCTAAACTGGAAACGGGGTTAGAGGTGCAGGTTCCCAACTTTATTAATGAAGGCGAATCGGTTAAAATAGATACACGCACGGGCGAATATGTTGAGAGGGCCTAGAGCCCCGCGCCCGCTAAACCATGAATGTTGTCTTCGCAACGGCCTCAGCCACACCTTCAGGAATTGCCGTAGGAAGCATTGTTGCCGATTTTTTTGGCGGCTTGCCTTTTTACCTTTTTAATTTATTTTTCCTTTCCTATCTTGTTTTTTTGTGGGTTTTTCTGGTGCGCTGGGTGGGGCAAGATGCTTTGAGGCGTGGTATTGAGGGGTCGCGCCGTCAGGCATACATGATTCTTGTTCTCATTTTTAGTTTTCCCGGTCTTTTTCTCTATCTTCTTTTGCGGCCGCCTCTGACTTTGGATGAGCAAAAGCGGGCGGAAATGGAAGAGGAAGTGATTACTTTGGAATTGGAGAAACTCCGTAGAGAATCCACATCCCGGACGCCAAGTATAAATTCTAAATAACTCCCTAACATAAGACGTAATTTGAAGTTTTAAATTTACAATTTGAATTGAATTTTCAATGACTCAATTTAAAATGTTTGAAATATTGAATCATTTGATGTTAATTTCAAATTTAAAAGTTCAAATTGAAAATTAAGTTTGATGTATCTGCTATCCTTATAATATGAAATATATTAGGCAAACTCTTGCCAACGGCGTGCGTTTAATATTTACCCCCATGCCCCAATCCCTCTCGGTGGGGGTTAACGTTTTTGTAGGCACCGGTTCGCGCAATGAAGCGGCGCAAATTAACGGCATTTCCCATTTTCTGGAGCACTTGGTTTTTAAGGGTACAAAAAAATATGAAAATTCCCGGATTATCTCGGAATCAATCGAGGGCCTGGGCGGCATGATTAACGCCTATACCAGCGACTCTCTTACCAATTTTCACGCAAGGGTGACACCGCCACATTTTGAGGAAGCGTTCAGAGTGGTAGCCTCGCTGGTTCTAGAACCTCTCTTAAGACCTAAAGACATTGATGCCGAAAAAGGGGTCATTATTGAAGAAATCAACCGCAAGGAGGACGACCCGCAGGACAAAGTTTTTGAACATATTGCCCGGCTCACTTTTCCCAATCATCCCTTGGGCCGGCCGACTTTGGGCAGTTCGGAAGTTATTAGGTCTCTAAGTCAGAAAGACTTTTTGGACTACCGGGCGGAAAACTATGTGAGCCAAAATACGGTGGTAAGCATTGCCGGTAATATTAGCGAGGACAGGGCGGTAACCATGTTTGAGAATAAATTCTCTTCCTTGACTAAGAATAGTTCTTCGCCGTTGAATAAATTTTTTGCAGTTCAGCTAGAGCCGCAGGTTTTTTTGGAGAAAAAAGAAACAGAGCAGGCCCATTTTTGCCTAAGCCTTCGGGGGTTAAGTCTTTTTGATGAGCGGCGCTATGCGCTGGCGGTCCTTAACAGCATCTTGGGCGCGGGCATGAGCAGCCGGCTTTTTTTGAATATCCGCGAAAAAGGTTTGGCCTACTCGGTGGGAAGCCTTCCGGATCTTCTAGTTGATACCGGTGCTCTCTACGTTTTTGCCGGCTTTAGTGTTAGCCGGATTAATGAGGCTTTGGCGGCGGTTATGGGAGAGCTTAAAAGGCTTAAGGAAGAGCAGGTTGGGGAAGAGGAGCTTAAAAAGGCTTTGGAAAAAATTAAAGGTCCTCTTTATTTTGAACTTGAGGACCCAGCGGCGGTGGGGGACTGGTATGGCAAACAGGAAGTAATGAAGGGAGAAATTGAAACCGAGGAAGAATATCTAAAATCGTTGACGGCCGTAACACCAAAGGACGTTCGCGGATTGGCCAATGATTTGCTTGATAAGCGGAATCTTAACCTGGCCATTATTGGGCCTTATAAAGAGGAGAAAAAGGCGGAGCTTCTTAAACTGCTTAAATTCTGAGTTTTTGAGCTGTCCCAAAACGTGCGCCGATCGGCTACTGTTTTGGGAACTCGATGATATTTAAGTGATATTTAAATCTAACCCAAATTTCCAAATCTGCTTCCCGTCATCCTGAAGTGTCCGTCATGAAGGATCTAGATCCTTCGCTTCGCTCAGGATGACGCGGTGATAATTGGAAACTTAAGTTAAACACGAACCGTAACTTTTGCTGCGGTTCGTGTTTATTTTCTAATTCCTCTGCCAGCCCTTGTGCCTCTTCCATTGGTCCGGCAGGATGACGTTCAATGTGCCGGACATGCTAATTTTCATGAACTGGGAGCTTGGCAGGTACCCGTCATTTTCTTTGTAGACTTGGACGAGGTACGTGCCGTACCAGAGCGGGCCGGTTTGGCAAGTGCCATGCTGGTCAGTTTGACACCTGATGCCATTATGGACGGGCAAGTTATCTTCCCAATCAGTTTTCAACATGTCCACTTGGACATCACTGATCGGGAAACCGTACTGGTCCACGACAATGAACTTCATCTGCGGTCCGTCCGTTGGGGGTTGCACCACGCTTATTTGCCCTCCCGGTGCCGTTTCGAGGAGGACCAGAACGATGACGCATATCGCCAGGACCGCCAAAGGAATCTTAAGTCCTTTCATACCGACCTCCGTGAACGACGGCTTTGACGAAACTGTCTATTGCGCGGTTAGCACAATAAGCCAATTCAATCAGGAAGCCCGCTGGTGCCAGAGGCGTGGGCAACGAGAAAAACAGCACCGTGTACAGGTACCATTTCCAGGTGCTGTACACGTCCGTTCTGGCGGCTCGCAAGACTGCCACAATGAAGATAATCCAGCCGACGAGGCTATCCCAGAAATGTACGTCGACCGGGTTTGCACGCGAGAACGCGGTGATTGTTGCTATCCACGGAATGACAATGATAAGAAACACCGCGATCTTGAATGGCAACGACCGCAACAACTGTTTGTAGTTCACGATCTCTCCTTTCTTTGTCCCAAAATGTGAGCCGATCGGCCATCATTTTGGGAACTTTGAATGGAATTTGGATAGACGATGAAAAGTGCTTTTGTTTTTTTTGTGATGCTTTGAGCACCACCTCCTTTATTATTTTAGTTTATCGACTTCCCTTAAAGAAACTTTTTTAAATTTCCTTGAGGGAAGCACGAACCTTGAATTGTTCCAGAGTTCGTGCTTGGGTTCTTAGGGCATGACGGCGTCTGGCCAGTTGCCGGGCAGGGTGTAGTCGTAGAGGATGTATTGACCGGTCGGATTCACATAGGTGATATGAATCACCCGACCTTCAATCCATGCATCCTCAAATGACGATACAAGCTCCACAACCCAGCGCTCGTCGAGTCCCATGACCGCGGTGCTGGAATGGTTCTCCAGCGCGATCACGTGTCCCCAATATTCAGCTTTGAGCGAATACGGGGTGCCCGGAATTCGGTACTCGATGATCGGCGGGGTCGCGTCCGTCACGTCCGGCGCCGGGGTTGTGTTGGTCACCGTGACCGGGACGGTGATTGAGATATTAGCCGTCGGGGTCATAACTTTCGTACCGGTGACTGTGACCTTGACGCCGTCGCAGGCGTGCTCGATTGCCGCTGTCATTTGTGTCGGATCGGCTCGATTGGTGGCATCGGTGCCGTCGATCAACTCGAAGACGCAACCGTTGGACGCCTTCAAAACACGGCCGTCTTCCGTAGGCAGTTCTACGCTCTCACCGGCTCCGCCGCGAACGACCAGTTTTTCCGGCTGTGCGGCTGATTCATTGACCGCCGGAACGGTGACAATCAGCTGGCCGTTGGTGTCAACTTGACCAACCGCCAGTTGCTTGCTGTTCGTGTCGACGATGGACGCCGCTTGACCGGGGGAGTTGAGCGCCATGAGGCCGACTACGACTGCGAGCAAAATTCTCGACAAGTTTTGAAGTGCCGTTGGAATCATTCTTTTCCTCCTTTTTGAAGATTCCGTGAAAAATTTTTTTACGTGCCCGTTTATCCCATAATTATACCATAAAGCCCATAGTTTGTCAATCTCCCGAAACCGTTGACCGAAAGGGAGGAAAATGGTAGATTTGTTGTAATATCAACAATAAATTGGTTACGACCGGCTCGTTAAGTTAAATTGGGTCCTCTTTGTGACGAACCGGGAATCCCATTTTTGTGGAAGGTATGGTTAAAGGGCTAAAAGAGTTTAAAAAATTTGCCCAAAAATATTACGCTTATATCTACCGGATTTCACCGGTCACGGCCACTTACTTAGGCATTCATAAGTATGACCAACTTTTAGGCGATTATTCCGTTTCGGCCATCAGGAACGAAGCTAAGAAATTTAGCCAATTTAAAAAGGAGTTGGGGCGGCTTAAGCCTTCAATTAAGAATTTTGAACTTAAAGACCAAACCGACTATCGGTTGGTGGCGGCGGACATCGAACTTAATTTAATCTCTTTAAATAAGGTTAAAGACTGGCAAAAGAATCCCAATCTTTACGTGGAAATGCCGCTTATGGGCGTCTTTTTAATTGTTTCCCACGACGGACTTAGACAGCAGGAAAAATTAAAGTCGGTTATTGCCCGTCTTTCGCAATACCCTAAGGTTCTAAAGCAGGGGCAAAATAACCTTAAAAAGACGCCGCGGATTTTTGTGGAAATTGCTCTGGAAACCGTAATCGGCGCCAAGGCTTTTGTTAAAAATCTACCCGGGGAGCTTGACGCGCAAGAAAAACTTGAGGAAAACAAGAAAAAAATTCTCGCAAGTCAGGTTGAGCGCGTCATCGCTTCCTTAAACCGGTTTGAGGAGTTTCTGCGCCGTGATTTACTTAAGCGTTCGACCCGCCAATTTGCCTTAGGCACCCGGCTCTTTGAAAAAAGGTTAAAAACGGAACACTTTTTGGACCTTTCGGCCCGGGAGCTTTACGAGTTTGGCAAGCAGGAGTTCGCCCGTATTCAAAAAGAGTTGACGCGGACGGCTAAAAGCTTGGATAAAAAGAAAAGCTGGCAGGAGTTGGTTGACGAGTATAAAAACGAGGTGCCCGTGCCGGGTGAGCTTTTGAGTCTTTACCGGAAAGAGGTTTTGCGGCTGGTTGAATTTTTAAAAGATAAAGATTTAGTTTCCTTTCCCAAAGAGAAATGCCGGGTTTCCTTAACCCCGGATTTTGAAAGACCCACCGTGCCATACGCCGCCTACATGCCGCCCCCGCCTTTTGACAAAAATCAGACCGGCAATTTTTGGGTGACGCCTATTGATACGAAATCGTCGGCCGAGGGCCAGCGCGAACAGCTGCGCGAACACTCTTTGTTGAGTTTTATGATTACCACTCTGCACGAGTCTTATCCCGGACATCACCTTCAATTTGCTCTATCCAACCGCAACCCGTCGTTTGTGCGCAAGCACGGGCAGTCGAGCCTTCTTTGCGAGGGCTGGGCTCTCTACTGCGAGCAAATGATGGGCGAGGTGGGGTACTATAAGGACCCGCGGTCAAAACTTTTTGCGCTTAAAGACGAGCTTTGGCGGGCGGCCCGGGTAATGATTGACGCCGGTCTCCACTGTTTTAATATGAGTGTTAATGAGGCGGTCAAAATGCTTGTGGACGAAGTAAAGCTGGCCCCTTCGCAAGCCGAAGCCGAAGTCAAACGTTACACCTTAAGCCCCACCCAGCCCATGAGTTATTTGGTGGGCAAGTTTTTAATTCTTAAGATGAGGAGGGAAGCCCAAAGGAAGTGGGGGCCAAAATTTAGCCTTAAGAAATTTCACGACTTGTTCTTGGCCGGTGGCACCATACCACAACCTTTAATTGAGAGGGAATTATTTCACGATTAGTTTTCAATATGAATTTAGGGTTTATTATTTTGTTGATTCAGAAAGTACTACTAACACTCTCCTTTCTCCTGTATCTTTTTTGGACCTTCCGGCTTGGAGTTAAGCAGGGATTTAACCGCACCAAAATTTTGGATTTGGCTATTTTTGCCCCGGCCGCGGGGGTTTTAGCCTTCAAATTTGCTTCGTCAATCCGGCTTGACTCGGAGAGTTTTTTCTTTTTGGGATTTCTGGCTTTTGTCTATTTTTGGGGACGCCGCGAAACCTGGTCGGCCCAGAGACTGGGTGATATTTTCTCGGAAAGCTTAACTTTGGCCGCCGTTTTCTTTCCTTATTTTCAAAGCCCTCTGTTTAACCTTTTTGCCTTGGTTATTTTTTATTTAATCCGCAAAGTTGGGCAGATTAAAGTTAAGTCCAGTTTTATTTTTTTAAGCTTCCTGGTCTTATTCGGCCCATTTTTTGGTTTATTGACTTACGTTGAGCATCATCGCTGGCTGACGCCGAATTTAGTCTTGGCGGTTGTTTTGTTTTTGTGGGGTGTGTTAGGATTAAGAAATAAAGTTTACCGTGAGTCTATGGAACTGCTTAAATTTACCTTACCCAAAGAGTTGTTAAAGGGTCTCGAAGAAAAACTGCTTAAGAAACAGGCCGACCTGGAGGCGGAAGAACGAGCCCTCAAATTGGAGGGCAAGTCCTTGGACGCCGAAAAGACAGAAGATGTGGAAGAGGAGGACCGGGCTTTAGTGGCAGAGGAAGAGGACCGCACCGGTTCCATGCTGGAATTTATTCGCGCCCGCAAGAATGAAGTAGTTTTGGCCCTGCGTAAAATTAAAGACGGCAACTACGGGCTTTGCGAAAGCTGCCGCAAACCCATTGACAAGGCCCGTCTCCTAGCCTATCCGGAAGCCAGATTTTGCTTGGAGCATGAGCCTAAAGAAGAGGAGAAAGAGAAACAAAAGGAAAACAGTGTCTAAATTTGTCCGTGCCTCTATACCCTTTTTACTGTTATTATTGTCCGACCAGCTCATTAAATATTTTGTCATCTCGCAGGACTTAAATTACTACAAAAACTACGGTTTTCTTTTCGGGCTTGTAAATTTTAAAAGTCCCGTAATTTCTGTTTTGTTTATTAGCGCTATTTTAATTATTGTCATGCTGAACTTGTTTCAGCATCTAAACAAATGTCATTCCGACCCCAGAGCCGGAATCCGGAACCTCGACGAGCCTGAATGCCGGGTCTCGGCCCGGCATGACACTTTGCCCGTGGGGTTACATTTATTTTTGGCCGGATCCGTAAGTAACTTTCTTGATCGCATGACGCGGGGCTACGTGGCTGACTATTTAGATTGGAAGACGGTTATGCCATTTTGGCCGGAAAACTTCGTGAGGTTTTTTAACTTGGCGGATGTGTTTATTATTTTGGGGTTTCTTTTTGCCGTTTTGAATCTCCGCCGAAGCGGCGGTCCCGTCCGGCGTAATCCTTAAGTGCTTTTTTAAACTCTTTTGTTCCGAAGTCGGGAAAATACGTTTTGGTGAAGTAAAGTTCAGCGTAATTGAGCTGCCACAAAAGATAGCCGGAGGTACGCCGCTCGCCGCCGGTTCTAATCATTAAATCCACATCGGGCTGACCGGCTGTGTCCAGATAGCGGTTAATAAGGTCAACCGTGATCTGCGAAGCGTTGTAGCCTTTGGCCACAATTTTTTTAAAGGCGCGCAGAAGTTCGTCGCGGCCGCCGTAGTTTAGGGCAATGTTTACATCTATAATTTTATCTTTCGGTCCGGGCTCTCTAAGGTAGAAATTTATTTTCTTAACAATGTCTTTGGGAAATTTGGAGATGTCGCCCAAAATGTGAACCTCGCCGCCGCTTTGAGTAAGTTCCTCGAAAAAGTCCTGCCGTTCGTTTAATACATGGCGAAATAGCCAAAGAATGTCTCTAAGAAAACTTTTGCTGCGGCTCCAGTTTTCGGTGGAGAAGGCCCAGAAAGTTACCGATTTAATGCCGGTTTTGGCGGCAAATTTTACCAGCTCTTTAATTCTTTCCACACCCCGTTTGTGGCCTTCGATTTCTTTAAGTCCCCGGGCTTTGGCCCAACGGCGGTTGCCGTCCATAATAATGGCTACATGGGCGGGAATTTTCTTGTCTGTCCTTTGAGTTGTCATAAGTAATTAATGATTCCGTTCAATCACATAATCGGCGGCCAAGGACAAAAGTTCGCGATATTTCTTGTCGTCGGTAATGCGGTTAACAAACCGCTTGCCGCGATTAACCAATTTACGCGATAAATCTTGAGAATAACTTAGAGCGCCGCAGTCAACTATAATCCGGCGGACCTCCAGAACCTCGTCCGGTTTTATTTGGGGATTGCCGTGGGCGTGTTTTAGAAATTTTACCTCTTTGGGGGAGGCGTTTTCAAACGCCTTCTCAAAAAGGAGCGTGTTTTTGCCTTCTTTAAGGTCGGAGTCAACACTCTTTCCCAAAGTTTCTTCGTCGGCAAACATGCCCAGCTCGTCGTCGCGAAGCTGAAAAGCCAGGCCCACCGGCGTGCCGTAGCCTGTTAGCGCCTTAAAGCGGTTTGACTTTGGTGAAAGCCCGGCCAAAACGGCGCCGTATTCAAGCGGTCCGGTAATGGTGTAGTTGGCCGTTTTGTATAAATGAACCTTGAGGATTTTTTTTAAGGATAGTTTGGGGTCGGACTCATAAAAAATATCCAGGGCCTGACCGTAGGCGGTTTTAATTATTGTTTGACTAAAAAGTTCTAAGAAATTTAATTTTATTCCCGGATTAAATTTGGTCCGCAGGAGAACCAGATTGGAAAAATACGGTCCCAGATCACCAATGTCCACGGCCAGGCTTTGGCCAAAATGAGCCGCATTTTTTCGGGAACGGGAGGATAAACGTTTGAATAAATCTTCATACTGTTTATGGACGGTGGGCGCGCCGCGCC
This sequence comes from Patescibacteria group bacterium, assembly GCA_023474425.1. Lineage (GTDB taxonomy): Bacteria > Patescibacteriota > WWE3 > JAMCXX01 > JAMCXX01 > JAMCXX01. The sequence goes on from JAMCXX010000003.1 coordinate 47,656, forward strand.
GAAGCGCGTCTTCGTCCATAATATCGTCGTGCATTAAAAGGAAGGCGTGGGTGATTTGCACGAGGAGCGAAATTTGAAGAATGTCTTTTTCGTTCTTGCCGCCGAACATTTGGTAGCTGTAGTAGGTGAGAGCGCCGCGCAGGTTTTTGCCGCCCATAAAGCGGGCGTAGGTTTGCACAAGTCCCTTGGCAATAGGCGAGACGGCCGCCGCCTTTTTAATTTCTTCACGAAAAAAGAGATTGAGGTAAGGCGCGGCTTTTTGGGAATAAATGTCGATATAGTCTTGCGCGTTCATAATCCTGAACCCCGATTATAGCAAACTTATAAGTTGTTGAATCCTAATCGTCGGAAAGGTATTCTGTGTTTGATACTAATAAGAACTGACAAGTCTTCGTTTGCGGCTTTAGTAAAACTGCCTATATGTATAAGAGAAGAAAAAGTAAAAGACAGAGCCGAGCCCCAAAACACACTAAAAATTCTTCTCTTTTTAACTTCATTAGAAAAAGACTAAAGATTTTACTTATCTCAGTTGGACTGGCGGCGGCCGTGGTTATTGTATTGGTCTCCGTCTACACTTACCAGCTTTTACAGTCGGGGCTGGCCCGGGCCGGAGCGGGAGATTACCCGGTGAGTCAAAATCTTAACGTTTCTAAAAATTTTAACCTTCTAGTTTTTAAAGTTTCTTCATTTAAGAATCCTACTGCGTCCGTTGATTTTGCCGCCGTCCTAAATTTTCAGGTTAAGGGCGGCGCTCTAAATATATTGATTTTGCCTGCTTCCCAATTTTCCGCTGAATACGGTCTTTCCAATTTAGCCGCGGGTATGGGCCGCGCGCCCACTCTGCGAGCCTCGTTTTCAAAAGCCCTGGGTATGCCGATTGACGGCGCTGTCTATACCGATGATGGGGGTTTTAAAGAGATTAGCCGCTGGCTAAACCTTAATCCCGATTCTTTAGGGCAGGGAAAAAATGTATTAACCAACGCGTCATTGCTGGCGCGGCTTCTGGCTTCATTAGGAACCGGAGTTCGGACCGACCTCAGTTTGCCTTCGATTTTAAGTTTGGCCAAATTCCTTGAATTTGATTTTCCCGCCGTCGTCAGTTCTTACCAGGTTAGTGATGTTTTGGGAGATCCGGGACGTCTCGACCTTTTGCTCAAAAGTAATTTCTCCGACCCGCAGGTTCAAGCCGAGGGTTTGAGTGTTATTGTCCTTAACGGTACTTCAAAGGCCGGGCTGGCCGGGGATTATGGTCGCTTGGTTTCTAACCTGGGCTTAAATCTTTTGTCGGCCGATAACGCTCCAGGCGGACGTTTATACCAAAGCAGTTTTATGATTGTTCAAAGCCAGAATTACTACTCGGTCCGACGCTTGGCGGAAATTTTTGGCATCGAGGATTTGCGGCGCGCCGCAGATTTAGCCTCCGACCCCGATTTTGGGCGCCTTTTGCGGGCGGATATCGTTCTCGTCCTCGGCGCCGACCAGCTGAATAGGTGATTGGTTTTCCTCACCGGATTTGACAGCAACATTGTCTTGTGGTATAAAGTACACAGTCTCTCTCCTTTCTTCGCCCCTCGGCCAAAATTAGCCGGGGGGTTTTTGGTTGCAGTGGTATAATACTAAGAGAGGGAGAGCTTTTATGATAGTTGCCCTTATTTTAGTTGTTCTTGTTGTCTCCGTTTGGCTGGCCGTCCGCGGTTATAAAAAGCCGTCGGGTTTCGGCAGTTCTTTTGAAAACATCGTTCTGCGTATTCGGGTGCCTAAAGAAAATGAAAAAGACGCCCTGGCCGCCGAGCAGATGTTTTCTTCGTTGCACGGACTTTTGCGGCTCACGCCGGAGTTCCAGGAGCACATCGGTTTTGAAATTACGGCGAGCAGCGCCGGCATTAACTTTTTTGCCGTCTGTCCCAAAGGGTTAAAAGATTTTGTGGAGAGCCAGGTTTATGCCCAGTACCCGAACGCCGAGCTTACCGAAGTGCCTGACTACACAGTGGCAGGCGAGGATGCCGAGGCCGGGGTTTTCGCCCACAGCCTTTTGGTCCTTTCCAAGCCGTCGTTCTTTCCCATACGCACCTTCAAGGAATTTGAGGTTGACCCGCTCTCGGGCATTACCGGCGCCATTTCTAAGCTCCACGAAAAAGAACAGGTTTGGCTTCAGCTTTTAATCCGTCCCGTACCAGATGTCTGGCAGCAGGAAGGGCACGATTATGTGAATTTAGTGCGCAGCGGCGCAAGGGCGGTTAACATTGGCTTAAGCGATTTAGGCGGCACCGTTTCCAAAGAGATTAAATCTCTGCCTTACCATTTTTTTAAGGCTATTTTAAGTCCGGGCACGCCGCACCCTCTGCCAGACAAAGCCGCACCGGTTCGTACCTCCTCCGGTGATGAGCTAGCAATAAAATCAATTGATTTAAAACTTTCTAAGTTGGGATTTGAAACTAATTTGCGGGTTTTAGTTCGGGGGGAGAGCCGTGAGCAGGCCGAGAACCGCTTGCGCGGCGTTTTGGCATCATTCAAACAATTTTCCACGGCCAATCTTAACAGTTTTATGCCGCTAGCAGCTGGGGAGGGGCCCAATGTTTTATCCGACTATTCGCGCCGGCTCTTTGACAATGTTAATTCGTACGTTTTGACCACCGAAGAGCTGGCCTCGGTTTTTCACCTGCCGTCGGTTTCGGTGGAAACGCCGGCCATTGCCTGGACGCCGGCAAAAAGGGCCGAGCCGCCTTCAAATCTGCCCACTCAAAATTGTACTTATTTGGGCAAGACCACTTTTCGCGAATCAATGATTAAATTCGGAATTAAAAGGGAAGATCGCACGCGCCATTTTTACGTGGTAGGCAAAACCGGTTCGGGCAAGACCACCGTTTTTAAAAATATGATTATTCAGGATATGCGAAACGGGGAGGGCTTATGCGTTTTGGACCCGCATGGGGATTTGATTGAGGAAATGCTCAACTTTGTGCCGGAGCAAAGGCTTTCCGACGTGGTCATTCTTGACCCTTCCGATGTGGACCACCCGACAAGCCTTAACATGTTGGAAATCTCCGAACCGATGCAAAAGAATCTTATGGCCTCGGGCCTGGTGGACGCCTTTAAAAAACACTTTATTGATTCCTGGGGGCCGCGTCTGGAATATATTTTAAATAACTCTATTTTGACTTTGCTTGAGGTTCCGCGGACCACCCTCTTGGGCATTACCCGCCTTTTAACCGACGATAATTACCAGAAATATATTGTTTATAAAGTTAAAGACCCGGTAATTAAGGCTTTTTGGGAGAAGGAATTCCGCGAAATGAAGGGCAATCAAAAACTGATTACCGAAGCCATTGCCCCCATTCAGAACAAGGTCGGCCGGTTTTTATCGTCCTCAACCATCCGCAACATTGTTGGGCAGGCTAAGTCGACCATTGATCTGGAGGAAATCATGAACAGCGGAAAAATTCTATTTGTGAATCTGGCCAAGGGCAGAATTGGCGAGGATAACAGCAATCTTTTGGGTTCTCTGATTATTTCCCGGCTTCAATTTACGGCCATGCAGAGGGTCAAAGTACCCGAAGAAAAGCGCCGCGATTTTTATGTCTATGCCGACGAGTTCCAAAATTTTGCCTCCGGTTCATTTGCCAGTATTCTTTCCGAGGCGCGTAAATACAAACTTTGTCTTAATTTAACCCACCAGTACACGGCCCAACTGCCCAAACCGATGCTCGAAGCAATTTTTGGCAACGTGGGGACCATGATGGCTTTCGCCCTGGGCGCGCCCGACGCCAAGGCTCTGGCCCTGGAATTTGCTCCGTTTACGGAAAACGATTTAATTTCCCTGGAACGCCACCACGTTTATGTCAAACTTATGATTGACAGCATGACCAGCGCGCCGTTTTCGGCGGTGACTCTGCCCGTACCGTCGGAGCTTTCCACCGGCAACCGCGATAAGGTGGTTGAACTTTCCCGCTCAAAGTACGGCGTTGACCGAATGGTTGTGGAAGGGAAAATTAATCAGTGGGTTGAGCGGCAGTTCACGCTAGGACTGGCCAAAGCCGAAGAGATGAGAGAGCCGGGGAGTCCTTCGGTAGAAATTCCGGAAGATCCCGCGGGTAGTCACTCCACGGACATACCGGAAGGAGGAAATTCGCAAAACAGTCAGAGTCGTCTGGAGAGCGAAGAAAAAGGAGGTGCTTCTTATGGATAACGATTTAAAGCAAAAGATAAGGCTTATTACCCAATCTCTCGCGGCCGCCCAGGCAAGTTTAGAACTGGCCCGGGGTTTTCTTGCCGAAATTTCGGGTGAGCCGCTTCTGCCGCCGGCCAAGAAACAAACGGCCGTAAATAAGCCGGTTAATGCCGATTTGCCGGGTGTTATAGGCACCTTTGATGGCGAGAATATGGTTGCCGCCGACGGGAAGAAATACGCCGTGCCGGTTAATTACGCCTCCAAAAGCGGTTTGGTTTTTGGCGATAAACTCAAAATGACAGAGGCGGAGGGAGGTAAAATCTTTAAACAGATTGAACGAGTCAAACGCCAGCGGGTCTCGGGCATTTTAAGCCGTAAGACGGGTCAGTGGTTCTTGGCGACTTCCGACGGTTCCCACAAGGTTTTGGAAGTGGCCGTCAACTATTTTAAATACGGCGAGGGCCAGGAGGTTTTCGGGCTTTTGCCGCGTGAAAATCTTAAAGCGCCGTTTGCCGCTCTGGAACCGCCGTTGACTAAATTCGAAAGCGGGACGGTTAAAGGACAGGCGGCAACGGCGGATACGGTCGAAGTCAAGAAGGCCGCGGCCGCGGAACCAAAAGTCACAGAGAAAGTTAAGGCGAAAATAAAGCCGGTCCGCAGTGTCAAGACGGAATCGAAAGAGTTGAAGTCGATGAAAGTTGGGAAGGAACCCGATAACGATTTGGTTAAAACGAAGACGGAGAAAGAAGAGACAAAAACCTCAAGTCCGGCGATTGGTGATGAGGACTTAAGATAATTCTTCTTCGCTATCTCCTTCCAGAACGCGCAGGCCAAAGAGGGGATTGGTTTCTTCTTCGGGGAGATTCTCTTCTTTATCACTTTCGGCAGCTTCGTCTCCGCCGTCTGCTGGTTGTTCGCCGTCTTCGGCGGAAAATTCGCTGCTGCGAAGAAACGGTTTAAGGTCAAGTCCCATTGGCTCATCGGCAAAGACGGGCAGCGAGGCTTTAAGCAGGAAAGCTGCCTGCCAGCCCATCTTGTCACGACCTCCTTGTTTGGCTTGTTTGGGGGCTTTAATTAGACTTACAAAAATGGCCAAAACTTCGGCCTTTTGCGAAATAACGTATTTTATTTTTTGCGAAAGCCTGGCGTCTGCAACCTCTCCCACCAGAGCCTTACCGCTATATAAACGAACCTTACCGTTCTCGGATTTTACCTGAAGCAGGTTGCCCCGCTTAAGGTTTTTGACTTCACGGCTTAAATTCTCGCCCAGAAGAATTAAATTTTTGGTGCGTCCGGGTTCCTTTATAAAAAGAGAGGTAGAAATATTGGGCATAGGAAAAAGATTAAAATTCGTTACGCCCGCTGTCAAGAGGGATTAAGTCGGTTGTCAGAAAGCAGTCTTTAGATTTAAAATTAAGCGGGGATTTTTCTTCGTCGGGAGAGACCCGTTCCTTTTCGGGTCTTTCTATATGTGTTAATCTGTAAAGTAAATCTGCTTGCGCAGGCAGGTCTTATGGTTTTATGAGCGGACATTCCAAATGGGCCAATATTAAAAGAACTAAAGGAGTTAACGACGTTAAACGAGCGCAGATTTTTACCAAGCTGGCTCGGGCTGTTACTATGGCTGCGCGCAAAGCCGGCGGCGACCCGAACTCCAATCCTTTTTTGCGTAAAGCCGTGGACGACGCCCGGGCCCAAAACATGCCCAAGGATAACATTGAGCGGGCTATCGCTAAGGGCACTGGTAGTGGAGAGGGAATGCTTTTAGAAGAGCTGACTTTGGAGGGTTACGGCCCATCCGGCGTGGCCTTTTTAATCGAAGCCGTAACCGATAATCGCAACCGAACCTTAAGTGAGGTGCGCGGCGTTTTTTCCCGCTCGGGCGGCAACCTTGGTCAGCCCGGTAGCGCTGCCTACATTTTTGGCGCCGACCCGGCAAACCCTTCATTTACGGTTCCCTTGTCCGACGAAAACGAAGCCCGCAGAGTTTTAGCCATGTCCGAAGCCCTAGAAGATTTAGACGACGTGCATAAAGTCTTTGCCAATTTTGACATCGAAGAGTCGATTTTAAACAAACTGGCCGGTGAAAATTAAATGTCCAAGCGTAACCGTTTCCTTCTCTTTACCATTGTTCTCACTTTTCTTTTGACCTTGGTTCCGATAGCGCCAAAGGTTTGGCAGTTTCCGGCCGTCATAGCACTTGCCGTAACGGCTGTCTTATTTGCTCTTTTAAATCTATTCGAGTTTTTGGAGGGCATTGAGTTTTTCACGCTTTTAGCCATGGCCGGTCTTTTGACTCTGGGAATGGGTGCCACCTTACTCCATTTTCCCAACTTTAGTCTCGCATTTAGGATTGTTTTTTACGGTATTTTCTTTGTTCTCTATTACACAACCATTTTATCGATGAATATTTTTAATGTGGCCAACGAGCAGCCGATCCCGCTTTTGCGGGCGGCCTACACGGCGGCTTTTTTGGTCACGGTTTTTTGCACCCTGCCGCTTTTTACCGTTCTTTACAAATTTTATTGGGGTCTTCTCTGGGACAGTCTAGTAATCTTTGCCGTCGCTTTTATTTTAAGTTTTCAGTCTCTCTGGACGGTTTTTTTGCCGCGCGAGGAAAATCGGATGGTTTTTGTAAGCTCCCTGATTGTGGCTTTAATTCTTACCGAAACATCTATTGTTTTCTCCTTTTTTCCTCTGGAAACTTTTTTTCGTTCGCTTACCCTTTCGGCCTTTTTTTATATTTATTTGGGATTTGCCCACCAGCATCTTAAAAAAACTTTGACCCTACGCAATGTGGCGGAGTATTTTTTAGTGGGAATTCTCGTTGTACTGGGTGTTTTCCTCTACTAGTTTTTTTCGTTTGAGCATTTTCGTAGTGCGGCCGTGGAGCATTTTTGTACACCATATTAGGCACTATAGTTTGATATCGGGACGGATTCCATTTATAGTCGTCGCGATACCAAATGTAAAACTCCGGAGTCGCAAGATTTCGGGGCTTTTTTTGTTTCCCAGATAATTTTAAGGTGTAACTTGCATTATTTTTACATTAAGATTTAAGAGTCATGAACCATCGGCGCCGTAAGTCTTTTTCAAAAGCCTTTGTTATCTTTTTTATTTTATTGATTTCCTTTCTTATCGTTTGGTCGCGCCAAAAGAGGTTTAATGCAACGAATACTGTTGTGAATTCGTCGCCAAAGAACGAATCAGTAGCGGTGCCGCAATCATTAATGTCCTTTCCTTCAAAACCACCTTCGTCCCCGCCGGAGGGCCAATCGTTAGACGAAGTTATGAATCAGGCTTTAGAGGGCGCCGACGGCACCTATGGTCTTGCTGTTGAAAACCTAAAAACCGGTGAGACTTTCTACCGCAACGAGCATACCGCCTTTGAGGTCGGTAGCTTGTACAAGCTTTGGGTTATGGCTGTGGTTTATCAAAAGATTGACTCAGGAATTTTAAGCGAAAGCCAGATTTTAAGCCAGGATATCGCCACTCTCAACCAGGAGTTTTGGATCGATCCCGGATTTGCCGAACAAACCGAGGGCAGTATTAGCGTTTCCGTTGATGATGCGCTAACTCAAATGATTACCGTTTCCGCTAACTATCCGGCTTTGCTTTTGTCCGAAAAAATAGGCCTTTCTTCGGTGGCGCAATTTCTTAACGACTACGGCTTTAGGGAGTCGGCCGTGGGAATTACCGGAGGGCCGCCAACCACGACGGCCGCAGACATCGCCTTATTTTTTAAAAAGTTGTACCGAGGGGAGCTTTCGAGCGAAAGTTCTGGTAGCAAAATGATTGCCCTTCTTAAAAAAAAAGAACTCAACGACGGCCTGCCAAAGTATCTGCCGGATCCCTCTCAGGTTGCCAATAAAACCGGCGATATAGACCTATTTATGAATGACGGCGGTATTGTGTACGCGCCCAAGGGCGACTACATTATTGTTATTTTATCACAGACTGATTATCCGACATTGGCCGAAGAAAGAATTGCCCAAATTTCCAAAAGTGTTTACGAATATTTTACCGATTAATTTTTTGATGCTGGAACAGGGAAGAGGGGAGTATGATTAACAAAAAAAAGTTCGATACCCCATAACTAATAATATCACCCTGTAGTATAAATTAGATAATTTATCATTTAAACTTTTTGATTGATAACACCGATGTCAAAACTATAAGATCTAATATAATACAAAAAGTTAACTATTCATTGATATACCGGGTTTATTAATCTGATTGTGTTTTTGTGGATAACCTTCCAATTGGCGGGTTTTTGGCGTAACAGCGGCCTTTCCTCGTCTTAAAGATTTAGACCACAAAAAAGGGGCTTCCAGGATGCTTCAGAAATCGTTTTTATGGTTTGGGTGACCGTTTGCCCGTCTAGAGATTTTACAATTAGGCCCGATTTATATTTTGGGCGGCGGGCGGGAAAGTTTTTTACTTAAGTGTATTAAAGCTTAACGTAAAGGGTTTTCTACCCGACTGAAGATCCTTTTAAAAACTTGGATTTTCAAATAAAGGTCCGGAGTGGCTAAAATTCCCGCAGGCTTGACTTCCAGCTTAATAACTTCGTATAATCTACATTGTGCGAAGTATGGTAAAATGGGACTGTAACTACTCCCCGCTATGTTTAAGGACTTAATTTTAAAATATTTGGAATATTTGGAATTGGAAAAAAACAAATCGGTTAAGACGATTGCTAACTACTCTTTTTACTTAAACCGTTTCTTAAATTTCGGACAATTCCAAAAAATTGAAGATGTGACTCCCCTTTCCATTCGCCGGTTTAAACTTTATTTAAACCGCTACCTAACTCGCGACAAACGCCCCCTAAAAAAGGTAACGATTAATTATCACCTAATTGCTATCCGCAACTTTCTTAAGTACTGCTTGAGAGTTGAGGACCTACCGGCAATGGCTTCGGATAAAGTGGAACTTTTGGACAAGGACGAGAGGGCAATAAGAACCCTTAACGAAGCCGATCTGGAACGGCTTTTAGCTTCGCCGAGTCTTACGTCCAAATTTGGACGGCGGGACCGGGCTATTCTTGAACTTTTATTTTCTTCGGGTCTTAGGGTTTCGGAGTTAACCAGCCTTAATCGTGACCAGATTAATCTTAAGACCAGGGAATTTTCAATCCGGGGTAAAGGGGGTTATATTCGCGTCGCTTTTATTTCGGAGAAAGCTGCCTGGGCCTTAAAGATGTATTTGGCCAAGCGCGACGACGCTTTTCGTCCCTTGTTTATTCGCTACGGCGGAAAAACGGCGGATCCGAGCAGTCTTGGCGAGGATCTACGCTTGAGTGATAGAAGCGTCGAAAATATAGTTAAAAAGTACTCTACAGTTGCCGGGATTATGAGCAACCCCACACCCCACACCCTCCGCCATTCTTTCGCCACCGATTTACTTTCGGCGGGGGCTGATTTGCGTTCGGTACAGGAGCTTTTGGGGCATAAGAACGTGGCCACGACGCAAATTTATACCCATGTTACCAACCCCCAACTTAAAGCCGTTCACAAGAAGTTTCATCGGGGTAATCGTTAGGGCTTGGTATTTATTCAGGTTGGCCAAAAACAAAAATGGTTCGGCCGCGACGAGTTCTCTGATTTGTTTTGGGTATACTTCCGCCCGGTCTGCTGCTCTTGGCGGCTTTAAGTCTTTTGGAAACAAGCGAGATAGTTTGCAGATGGGCTCCGGTTTTTTGACGAATTTCATTCCAGGTTTTTCCGCTTTTTAAGAATTCAGATACTCTTACCCGACGCTTGAAATCAAGCAACTCTTTTGGCGAAAAAATCTCCTGCGGAAATTTAATTAACATACATTTTTAATATCCTTATTAGAGGAATTATAATCTATTTTTCTAGAGGGTCAAGGTTGGTGGTGTTACATCAAAATGGGCTGGTTTTGACCGACGGCAACGATATAATTAAATGAACCGGGAGGAGTTTACTTCTTCTTGCCATTGGTCTCTTTGGTCTCTTCGGTTGGTTCCTCCTCAATAATACTGGCCGCTGCCACGCCGTCGCCGTCCTCGAGTCTCATAACTCTAACGCCCTGGGTGGCCCGGCCAACCGAGGAAATATCGTTTATTTTCATGCGGATTACCTGGCCTTGGATTGAGGTTAAAACCAGTTCCGCGAACCGGTCATCAATGATTTGCGCGCTCACAATGGGGCCGGTTTTTTTGGTTACTTTGGCCGTAATAATGCCCGAACCGCCCCGGTTTTGCAGGCGGTACTGGGAAATTTTGGTGCGCTTGCCGAAGCCGTTGCGGCAGACAACCAGAAGCTGCTCATTGTTTTTGGTTTTTTCTGCCAAAACATCCAGAGAAATAACGCGGTCTCCCCTACCCATCTTAATGCCGCGGACCCCGGCTGCGTTGCGTCCCATTTCCCGGATTTGCGATTCTTTAAAGCGGATTGACTTGCCCGATTCGGTCACAAGCATAATTTGGTCGCGCCCGCCCGAGGGTTTAACCCAGGCCAGGCTGTCGTCCGCGTCCAGCTTAATAGCAATAATGCCCGTTTTGCGGATATTCTCGAACTGATCGAGGGCGGTTTTTTTGACCGTGCCGGCTCTTGTGGCCATAAACAGGAATTTAATCCCACCATCGTTTTTGGTAAGTGGTACGAGAGCACTGACCGTTTCTTCGGGCATGAGGTCAATAACGTTAACCACCGCCGTGCCCTTGGCTTGGCGTCCGGCCTCGGGTATGTCCCAAACGCGCATTTTGTAAACCCTTCCTCTATTGGTAAAGAGAAGCAGTTCGTCGTGGGTAGAAACGGCGTGCATCTCGTGGATGGTGTCGCCTTCTTTAAGGCTGGCGCCAATCACGCCGCGCCCGCCTCGGCCCTGTGAGCGGTAGGTGTCCAAAGGCAGTCTTTTAATGTAGCCCGAATCTGTGAGGGTTAGAAGGACCTCTTCTTCTTTGATCAGGTCTTCATCGGTCATCTCTCCGACCCCGCCCTTAAGCACCTTGGTTAATCTTTCGTCATGGTATTTCTCTTTGAGGTTTAAAAGTTCCTTCTGCACCTCGGCCAGGACCAGTTTCGGCTCGGCAAGGATAGCCTCAAGGCTTTTAATGGTTTTAATCGTTTCCCTAAGTTCGTCCTCCACCTTTTGTCGCTCTAGAGCGGCCAAGCGGCGCAGCTGCATGTCAAGTATTGCCTGGGCTTGGATTGGGGTCAGGTCAAACTTTTTAACCAGGTTTTCCTTGGCTTCGTCTCCGTCGCGGCTTTGGCGGATGGTCTTAATAATGGCATCCAAGTGGTCTAGGGCAATCTTTAAGCCCTCGAGTATGTGCTCACGTTCGCGGGATTTTTTGAGGAGGAATAAGGTGCGGCGGGTAACGATCTCAATTCTGAAGGAAACGAACTCCTCTAAAATATTTTTGAGCGTTAGAAGCCGGGGCTCGCCGTTGATGAGAGCCACCATGTTGACATGGAAAACTTTTTGCATCTCCGTGTGTTTGTAGAGGTTGTTAAGGATTTGCTGGGGCCGGGCGTCGCGTTTAAGCTCCACAACGACTCTTAAACCCTGCCGGTCGGACTCATCCCTTAAATCGGCAATGCCCTCAATCTTTTTATCCTTGGCCAGCTCGGCAATTTTGGCGACGAGCAGAGCTTTATTGACTTGGTAAGGCAATTCGGAAACGATGATGCTAAAGCGCTCTTGCTTGCCCCGCCCAGCGGGGTCTTCTTCAATCTTAGCCTTAGCCCGGGTAATAATACTGCCCCGGCCTGTGGCGTAGGCGTTTACAATTTCATTCCAGTCGTAAATAATGCCGCCGGTAGGAAAGTCCGGACCTTTAATGTATTGGGTAAGGTCTTCGATCGTTGCTTCGCTCTTAAAGTCTAGAGTGTGGTACTCCGGGCGCTTATAGCGGAATGGGTAGTCCGGCGGCACCTCCAAAGTTTTTGTTTCCTTTATCTTGGTTTCGCTTTGCTTGATTAATTCGAGTGAGGCGTCAATTACCTCGCCCAAATTGTGCGTAGGAATATTGGTAGCCAGGCCCACGGCAATGCCCGAGGCGCCGTTTAAAAGAAGATTAGGCAAGGCGGAAGGCAGAATGGTCGGTTCCTTATCGGTACCCGAATAGTTATCTACGAATTTGACCGTTTCTTTTTCAATGTCTTTGAGCAACTCGTCGGAGAGGCGCGATAGTCGGCATTCGGTGTACCTCATGGCGGCCGGCGAATCGCCATCAATGGAGCCGAAGTTCCCCTGCCCTTGAATGAGGGTGTAGCGCAGGGAAAACGTTTGGGCCATTCTCACTAGAGCTTCGTAAAGGGCGGCGTCGCCGTGGGGATGATATTTTTTTAGGACCTCGCCGACTACAGCGGCTGATTTTTGATAGCGGGAGTTGGCGTCAATTCCCTGCTCTTTCATGGCGTAGATAATTCGGCGATGTACGGGCTTTAATCCGTCGCGTACATCGGGCAGGGCCCGGGCGACAATGACGCTCATGGCATAGTCCAAATACGCCTTTTCCATCTCGGAGGTTATGGGAGCCGGGACTATTCTTCCGCCTTTTTGTTGGTCAGATGTCTCGTTCATAGAAAAATTGTGAACAACAAGTCTCTAATGTTGTCGAATTATCAACCCGAATCGTATCTAGTCTTGCGATAACATTGGCTACCTATTAGTTTGTTCTAAATAATGAACCTAACAATCAGCAAGGCCACAATATTGATAATTTTGATCATCGGATTAATGGCCGGTCCGGCCGTGTCTTTATACGGGTCCCCCACTGTGTCTCCGGTCACGGCAGCCTGGTGGGCTAGGCTCTTCTTGCCGCCAAAATTACCGTCCTCAATATATTTTTTGGCGTTGTCCCAAGCGGCTCCGCCGGTAGTCATGGAGATGGCCACAAAGACACCGGTAATAATTGTGCCCAAAATCATGCCGCCGAGAGCTTGGGGGCCGAGTAAAAACCCCACCAGAATCGGGGAAATCACGGGAATGAGAGCAGGTATGACCATCTTTCTAAGCGCGGCTTGAGTTACAATGTCCACAGCCCGGCCGTATTGCGGTTTGGCCGTACCTTCCATAATACCGGTGATTTCATGAAACTGACGGCGAATTTCTGTGACAATGCTGGCCGCGGCCGCTCCCACCGCCTGCATGGTGATGGCGGAAAATAAGTAAGGCAGAGAGCCGCCGATGAACAATCCGACGAGAACCTTGGGGTTGGCCAGGTCAAAATTGACGGTCGCTCCTTTGGCCAAGAGTTCCTGCGTGAAGGCGGAAAAAATGACCAGGGCCGAAAGCACGGCTGAGCCAATAGCATACCCCTTGGTCACGGCTTTGGTGGTGTTGCCTACGGCATCCAGGCTGTCAGTTACCCGGCGTACATCTTCTGACAGTCCGGCCATTTCGGCGATGCCCCCGGCATTATCGGTGATCGGACCAAAGGAATCTATGGCAATAATTATTCCCGTAAGTGAGAGCATACCGACGGCGGCAATGGCAACACCGTAGGTGCCAAAGAGACTGTAGCTTGCAAGCGCGGCAAGGGAAAGAACCATAACCGGCAAAAAGGTGGATTTCATAGAAACACTCAATCCGGCAATAATATTGGTGCCGTGGCCGGAAGTTGAGGCTTGGGCAATTTCTTTAACCGAACCATATTTTTTAGCCGTGTAGAAATCGGTAATAAAAACGAGGAGCATGGTGACCGCTAAGCCGATGAGAGAACAAAGATAGATTTCATTGGTATTAGCCACGGCTACAAATTTGACCGTCGGATAAAAAAGAATGGCGGCAATCGCGACCGAGGCCAAAAGCCCTCGGTATAAAGCCTGCATAATGTCTTTGCGGCGGCCAAGCTTTACAAAAAAACTGCCCAATATTGAGGCCACAATGGCCGCCCCGCCCAGGGCTAGGGGCAGGGAAACGGCCGGCCAATGGTTGGGGAAAGTTAGCGAGCCCAAAATCATGGTGGAAACAAGAGTCACGGCGTAAGTTTCAAAGAGGTCGGCGGCCATGCCGGCGCAGTCACCCACATTGTCCCCTACATTATCGGCAATAACGCCAGGATTGCGCGGGTCATCTTCGGGGATGCCGGCCTCAATTTTGCCCACCATGTCCGTGCCCACATCGGCCGCTTTGGTGTAGATACCGCCGCCCAGCCGGGCAAAGACAGAAATCAGAGAACTACCAAAGGCTAAACCGGCCAGGGGCATAAGCCCGTATTTAGGACCAACGAAAAAGTAGAAAACGGAAACGGTCAGAAGGGCCAGCCCCACAACCAGAAATCCGGTTACCGAGCCGCCACGGAAGGCCAATTCCAGAGCCGGTCCAAGGCCTCTTTCGGAAATTTCTGCAACTCTGGCGTTGCTGCGTACGGAAACGTTCATACCCAAGAACCCGCAGACGGCTGAAGCCAGGCCTCCCAAAAGGAAGCCCAAACCGGTTGTTAGGCCCAAGAATTTGGTGAGGACCAGGAAAACAATTATTGCCGCCGCGGCTACCACGGTGTACTGGCGGCGCAAATAGGCGTCGGCGCCTTCTTTGATAGCGGTCTGAATTTCCTTAACCCTTTCGTTTAAGACGGGCGATCTTAAAACCCGGGAAATTTGCCAGAGGGCGTAAAGTATGGCCAAGAGCGCTAATACCATAGACGCCACAGTCAAACGCCGCTCGGAGAATAAAAAAAGACTCAGGTTCATAAGTTTATATTATCTTTTTACACAATACTTATTACACAATACTTAATGTCAATCAAATATCCAGCTCCGCTTTTTTGGCGTGCGTTTGAATAAACCTTTTACGCGGCGGCACTTCCTCGCCCATAAGCATCGTAAAAACCTCGTCCGCTTTCTGGGCATCTTCCACATTTACCTGCTTTAAAATTCTTGTTTGCGGGTTCATGGTTGTTTCCCAGAGCTGCTGCGGATTCATCTCGCCCAAACCTTTGAAGCGCTGGACGTTGATACGAGTTGAAAGTTGAGAGTTGAAAGTTGAGAGTTGCCTGTTCTTTCCATTTTCCTCTTCACTTTCCACTTTCAACCCTGCCTTGCCGGCAGGCAGGTTTCCACTTTCCATTTTTCTTTTCTCACCGTCGGAGGCAATCTGTCTAATTATTTGGTCGCGTTCCTCGTCTGTATAAACATAACTAACTTCCTTCCCTTTCTGAATCCGAAAAAGCGGCGGCTGGGCAATGTAGAGAAAACCGCCGTTAATCACGTCCGGCAAGTGACGGTAAAAGAAGGTTAAAAGTAGCGTCATAATATGCTGACCGTCCACGTCGGCATCAGTCATAATAATTATCTTGTGGTAGCGCAGTTTCTGGGCGTCCTTAACTTCACCAATGCCCATACCCAGGGCAATTACCAAGTCTTTCAGTTCTTCGAATTTAAGGACGCGGTCAAGTCGGTTGCGTTCCGTGTTTAGAAGTTTTCCGCGCAAGGGGAAGATAGCCTGGGCTTTGCGGTCGCGAGCCTGTTTAGCCGAGCCTCCAGCGCTGTCGCCTTCAACCAAAAATAATTCCGAGGCGGCCGGGTTTTTTTCCTGGCAGTCGGCCAACTTCCCCGGCAGTCCCCCGCCCTCAAAAGCGCCTTTGCGTATAACGGTGTCGCGGGCGGCGCGGGCGGCAATCCTGGCTCTGGCGGCAAGAACCACTTTTTCCACAATGGCCCGGGCGTCACCGGGATTTTCTTCAAAAAAGGTATCCAGAGCCTCGTTAACCGCCTGGGCCACAGCCGGTTGGACTTCAGGGTTGTTGAGCTTAGTTTTGGTCTGACTTTCAAACTGTAGGCTTTCCGAAGGCATTTTAACGACGACTACCGCCGTTAATCCCTCCTTCATGTCCTCTCCGGTGATAATTGAATCGGCGCTGTCTTTACCGTTGCCGTTGCTTTGTTTTTTGGCGTAGTCGTTAATCGCCCGTGTAAGGGCCATGCGAAATCCTGTCAGGTGGGTGCCGCCGTCAACCGTGTTTTTAACGTTAGCAAAACTTTCAATGTTTTCGCTAAAGCTGTCGTTGTACTGCATAGCCACCTCGATGGCTAAATCATTAATTTCTTTGCTCACGTAAAAGGTCTTATGTAGAGGCTGTTTGTTTTTATTGAGGGAGTCCACCAGTGATTTAATACCGCCTTCAAAATAGTAATGAGCTTCGTCGCCGGTACGGCCGTCTTTAATATGGAAAGCGATGCCGGCAATGAGGTAGGCCCGCTCCTTAACCGGTTGCAGGATTCTTCCTAAATCGAACTTTACATCTTTAAAAATCTCACGATCAGGACGGAAAATAGTCATCGTGCCGGAGTCAATTTTTTGCAAAATTTCCTTTTGTTCGGGGCTTAATTTTAGGTTATCCACCCTGACCTCCCTGACCAAAGTTTTGGTGTTGCCGCGTTCGTAGCTTTGTGTATAAAACTTTCTGTTTTTCTTAACAATGACAATGCAGGTTTCTGCCAGAGCGTTAACTACCGAGGCCCCCACGCCGTGCAGGCCGCCGGAGACTTTGTAGGCGCTGCCGCCAAACTTGCCGCCGGCGTGGAGTTTAGTCATCACAATTTCCAAGGCCGACTTTTTATACTGAGGCATAATGTCTATCGGAATGCCCCGTCCCTCGTCTATGACGGCGGCCGAACCGTCATCATTTAAATATATCCAGATATTTCGGCCAAAACCGGCCAGCGCCTCGTCCACTGAGTTATCAATAATTTCCGTGAGGAGGTGGTGAAAACCGTTAATATCCGTGGCTCCAATATACATTCCCGGACGCTTGCGTACCGGCTCAAGACCTTCTAATACTTGTATATCTTTACCGGAGTAAGAATTCTTGTCTGGCATAAATATGACGCAAAAAACTACCTCCCAAAATCAGGAAGTTACTTCCCTATTTTAGCGTCTGGGTTTTTATTTTTCAAGGATATTCTCGGGTACTCCCAGAAAAAAGATTTCTACAAGATTGCGGGGCGAGGCCGTAGTTTGGGCGCACGTACTTCGTACTTTTAAGAGTTTCCAGGCAGTCTCAAGTAGATTTAAGTGCGACGATTCTTTAAGAAAAAAGTCTTTTGAGAAAAGTTTAAGCCAGGTGTCCAGTAAGACCAGCGCCGCTTCTCGGTCGCTAAACAGTTCTCTGTTTTCTTCGAGGTAGTCAAGGCGTTTGCGATACCCTTGGGAGAGAAGCTGACTCAAGTCATTGATAAGCTTTTTTTCTTGAGAAGTCAGCTCTTTGTAAAAACTTGACGCCAGACTGATTGGTGCGCACCGGGAGACAACTGTCGGCAATAGCAGGGATGGATCTTTGGCAGTAAGAATTATATAGGAGCGGCCGGGCGGTTCTTCCAGAGTTTTTAAGAGGGCGTTTTGGGCCTCGGGAGTCAGTCGTGAAGATTCAGGGATTAGAGCAACCTTCGCCTTGGAATTAAAGGGTTTCTGGTTAAGCTCTCTTTGAAGCTGCCGTATTTCTTCAATGCCGAAAGACGTCTTGTTTTCAATTTCAAGCTTGAAAAAATCCGGCTCCGACTCGATACTAGAATTACGGTTTAAGATGTTCTGGGCAAGGTTTAAAGCCGCGTCGAGACGTGAATCTTGCGTGCCACCATATATAAGAAAACTGTGCATCATTATTAATATTAGTTATTCGCATCCATTTTAATCAAGCTTGATTGATTGACAGTTTAGGTCCGGTTTGCGAAACTATCATTATAATCTGTCCATGAAAACCGAGAATCGAAAGAATGTAGAAGATATTTTAGCGGAGAAAGGGCTTTTAACCCCAGAGCAGGTTTCCGCTGTTAAGTTTGAGCGGGTGAATACCGGCAAGACCGGGGAAGCCATAATTCAAGAACGGGGTTATGTGGGCCCCGACGAACTGGCCAAAGCCCGCGCCGAGATTTTAAACATTCCTTTTGTTGAAGTTGGTTCCCGTTCTATTCCTACCCAGATTTTAGATCTTGTTCCCCAACCGGTGGCTCAAAAATACCGGCTCATTCCTTTTGCCAAGGATGGCGGAAAGCTTCAGGTGGCTATGGTTGACCCGCTGGATTTACAGGTGATTGAGTTTATTGAAAAGCGGGCCGGGACATCGGTTGAGCCATATCTGGCCGTGCCCGAAGATATCGATAAAGCTATCGGAGAACAGTATGCTAAAAGCCTGGGCACCGACGTAACCGCCGCTTTGGAAGAGGCCGGAGTCACCAAAACAAAAATCGATGAGCAGTTAAAAAATATTGAGACGGCTAACGAAACCTTGAGAGACGCGCCGGTTTCGCGAATTGTTTCTACTCTTCTGGAGTATGCCGTTAAAGCCCGGGCTTCAGACATTCACATTGAACCGATGGGTGACCGTACCCGGGTGCGTTACCGGATTGACGGCGTTCTTCAGGAGAGACTAAGTATTCCCACCAAAGTCCACAACAGCATTGTTTCACGGATTAAAATTCTATCCGATTTGAAAATCGACGAGCATCGGTTGCCACAGGACGGCAGGTTTAAAATAATCTTGACGGACAACGAAGTAGATCTTAGGGTTTCTACACTCCCCACCGTCTTCGGCGAGAAAGTGGTTATTCGTCTACTTAAGGAAAAGGGCCGGGTTATGACTCTCCAGCAGTTGGGTTTGACCGGAATTTCTTTTAAAAGAGTAGAAAATAATCTAAGCAAGCCTTACGGGGTGATGCTTGTTACCGGCCCAACCGGTTCAGGAAAAACGGTAACTCTGGCTTCCTGTTTAACACAAATTTCCACAAACAAGGTTAACATTATCACTCTCGAAGACCCTGTAGAAATCCAAATTCCCGGTACAAATCAGGTCCAGATTAATCCTCAAGCCGGTTTAACTTTTGCTTCCGGTCTTCGTTCTATTTTGCGTCAGGACCCCAACATTATTATGGTTGGAGAAATTAGGGACCGGGAAACGGCCGAGCTTTCCATTCAAGCGGCTTTAACCGGACATCTAGTTTTTTCTACTCTGCACACCAACAACGCCGCCTCCGCCCTGCCTCGGCTTTTGGATATGGAGGTTGAGGCTTATTTGCTTATTTCCACAATAAACGCTGTTATTGCGCAGAGACTGGTGAGACTTGTTTGCAAATCATGCAAGGTTTCGGTGGAAATGCCCAAAGAAGTAAGTGAGAAGATGAAGCAGGTTTTGGGTCCCCTCTACGACCAGAAGGTTAAGGCGCTCGGGGGAAAGTTGAGTCTAGCCAAAGGCAAAGGCTGTGAACAGTGTGAACACACCGGCTATTCCGGTCGAACGGGAATTTTTGAAGTTTTGGAAATGAGCGAGAAGCTTGGGCAGTTGACGCTTAACCACCGTCCCAGTTCCGAGTTAGACGCGCAGGCAATTGAGGAAGGCATGGTTACCCTCCTCCAGGATGGATTTATGAAAGTTCTTGACGGTCAAACGACTCTCGAGGAGGTTTTGCGTGTGGCCGAGGAATAAACAATGAAGGTTAACGAGCTTTTGCAAAAAGTAATCGATACCGGCGGTTCGGATTTGCATCTAACCGTGGGAGCGCCTCCGGCCATTCGGATTGACGGTAAACTCTTTTTTCAAACCGATTTGGAACCTCTTAATTCAACCCACGTGGAAGATTTGGTGAAGGAGGTTCTTAACGACGAGCAGGTAGAGGCGCTTGAAAAAAACCGTGAGATTGACCTCTCCTTTGCTTTCTCCGACGAGGCTCGCTTTCGTACCAACGTCTTTCATCAGCGTGGTTACCTGGCCGCTGTTATGAGGCTAATTCCTCTTTCCGTGCCAACGCTCGACGAACTTAACCTGCCCCGTTCCCTTTATTCATTTTGTTCTCTGCCGCAAGGGTTTGTACTGGTTACCGGACCGGCCGGCCAGGGAAAGTCCACGACCATGGCCGCTCTTATTAATTATATTAACGAAACGCGTCAGGTTCATATTATTAGTATTGAAGACCCGATTGAGTACGTTTTTCCCCATAAAAAGTCGATTGTTGATCAGCGGGAAATTAATTTGGATACCAAAAGTTGGGGGGTGGCCCTGCGCAGTGTTTTGCGGGAGGATCCCGATGTGGTCATGGTCGGAGAGATGCGGGACCCGGAAACGATGGCTGCGGCCGTAACCATTGCCGAAACAGGGCATTTGGTTTTTGCCTCCATTCACACAAACAGCTCCTCGCAGTCGATTGATCGGATAATTGATGTTTTTCCCGAGTATCAGCAACAGCAGATTAGGGTCCAACTCGCCTCAATTCTCGAGGGTGTTATTTCTCAGAGGCTAATACCTGCCTTAAACGGCGGTCGGGTTCCGGCCGTGGAAATTATGTTGCCTACTCCGGCGGTGCGTTCGGTTATAAGAGAGGGAAAAACCCATCAACTCGATAATATTATTTCTACTTCCTTTGAAGTGGGTATGGTTTCTCTCGAACGTTCCTTGGCCGACTTAGTAAAGTCCGGCAAAGTAGAGGCGAACGTGGCCAAACAACACACGGTCCGCCCCGAAGATTTAATGAGGTATTTAAGAGGGATATGAAAAAAATTCTAAATTCTCAACTCTCAATTTTTAATTGCGGTTATGCCTACTTTTGATTACCGGGCGCGGGACAAAGAGGGTAAAGTAATTACCGGGACGGTTGAGGCCGGGAACGAAAACATTGCCGCCTCGGTTATTTCTCAGCGGGGCTGGATACCGACTTTAATTTTGCAGAAAGGCAGCCGGTCAGGATTTCTTGGACCGGTTAGATTATTTGGTAGCGGGATATCAAGCACCAAGCGGACGGTTTTTACCCGTCAACTAGCAACAATGGTAAACGCGGGCTTACCTCTAACCCAGTCATTAGAGATTTTGTATAAACAATCAGCAGGAACGCGTTTGGGCGAGGTCGTGGAGCAGATTTTTCACGATGTGGAGGCCGGCAGCACCCTTAATCAGAGTATGGCCAAGTATCCGGAGGTTTTTAGCCGAGTTTACGTAAATTTAGTTAAAGCCGGCGAGGCTTCGGGAAGTTTAGATAAAGTTTTAAACCGGTTGGCGGAAAATGAAGAAAAGATGAACGAATTTACCGGTAAAGTGAAAGGAGCCTTTGTTTATCCGGTAATTGTTCTTTTTGTAATGGCAGTAGTTTTTGTGGTGATGATGGTTTTTGTCGTCCCAAAGCTTGTGCTTATGTATCGTGATCTGGGTACCGCTTTGCCATTACCGACTAAAATCTTGATCTGGATTTCCGACCTCTTTACCAAACGATTTTATCTGCCGTTAGGTTTTGTTATTGCTGCGGTAATCGGTTATCGTTATTTCTCTCAGAGTGATTATGGCATTCGTGAAACTTCGAGACTCGCATTTAAGATCCCAATTTTTGGAAATCTCAAAAAGCAGTCGGAACTCACCGAGTTCGCCAGAACGTTAAGTTTATTGGTTTCGGCCGGAATACCAATTCTAGATGCCTTGAGTATTGTTTCCGAAGCGATTAACGACCCTGTTTACCGTGAGGCTCTTAAGGAAGCGTCCGCGCAGGTTGAAAGGGGCGCCCCCCTTTCCAACTATCTTAAGGCTAACGATAATTTTCCGCCGCTCCTTTCACAAATGATTGCCGTGGGCGAAGAAACCGGCAAGCTGGATGAGGTGCTTTTAAAAGTTTCATCTTTTTTTGAAAATGAAACGGAAAACGCACTTAAGGCGCTGACCGTTGCTCTGGAGCCAGCCATTATGATTGTTTTGGGAATTCTTGTGGCCCTCTTGGTTATATCAATTATTATGCCGATCTATCAGTTAACTTCGGCTTTCTAGCCAATTTAAAAGAATTTTAACTGTGAGAGGGGGTGAGGAGAAGTGAAAAAAGGTTTTACGCTAATCGAACTTCTAGTGGTGATTGCCGTTATCGGTATTTTGGCAGCTGTGGTGGTTGTGGCTATTGACCCAGCTAAAAAGCTTGGCCAGTCACGCGACGCTTCACGCAAAACCGGAATTGGCCAAATTGTAACGGCCCTAGTAAGTTATTATACCCAGAAAACGTCATATCCGGCGGCGCTGTCTGATCTTCAGTCACAGGGAGAGCTTAAAACAATTCCGGTTGGACCAACCGGCGCCTCCTTCAACTACGCGGTGACTCCGGCCGGTTGTACCACTGCCGGTAAAGATTGTACAGCGGCGGTTATTTACGATTCCTACGAATACCCCAACAATCCTTGTACCACCGGCAATGCGTTCTGGGGCTGGACTTCAGGTACCGGTCAGGTTGGCAAGATCTGTTCTTCCTCAACGCCAACCCCCGCCGATACCCCGGTTACGGATTAACCTATATTGGTTAGGCGTTATTTTAAGATGGGAAGGTCGGGTGGGCTTTGGCCCACCCGCCTTCCCGGTGTCGGGTCACTACTAATTTATGAGAATCGATATTCTTGGAAATCGCCGCTTTGGTGTGGCCGGCGTTACCTTAATTGAGCTGATGATAACTATCGCCGGCATTGCCGTTTTGGCCTCAATCCTGGTGACGGTAATTAATCCGGTTTCTTATCAGCAAAAGGCTAGGGATTCGGTGCGGCTTCGGGACCTAAATACCTTGAAATCGGTGATTATTTTAGCTTTGCAAAACGGAGGAACATTTACCGGAAGATGTACGGCCGCAAGCCCTTGCAACAGTCTTGCGGGCGGATTAAATGTAGACGGTTCGGGTTATGTGGATTTGCCTCTGCCCGGATACCTAACCCAACTGCCCGCCGACCCTCTTTCCTCACACAACACTTTTGTTGATGGTACGGGAGCCACTGTACCTTCAGCCTATCTTTTCGCCGAGAGCGGCTCGGACTTCGAAATTAAAGCTCACTTTGAATCATCATCGAATACCGACCGTTATTCCAGCGACGGCGGGACGGATAACACTTCTTATGAGGTTGGTACGAAGTTGAATATCTTTTGAACGGATTAAGGATTCAGTAGTAAAGAATTAAGTTATGTATTCTCTATTTCAAATCCAGTCATTGCGAATATACGGCTGAAGCAATCTCCCGAGAATGCGGGGCTGACACGAGGTCAGAGATCGCCACGGGTCGTGACACCTCGCGATGACAAGACACATTAGTCATGTTTTTATGTACCACTTTTTTTCAAATTTCGAGCTTACAAGCTTATTAACTTATTGCTTAGTTCTTGCCTTCGGTGCCTGTGTCGGCTCTTTTTTAAACGTGGTGATTGACCGTTTTCCGGCTGGCCAATCAATTCTTGGACGCTCTCGGTCGGATTGTTGCGCGCGAACTTTGGGTGTTTGGGATTTAATTCCCATCTTAAGTTTTATGTTTTCGAGAGGAAGGTGCCGATATTGTAACCATCATCTTTCTTTTTATTATCCCTTAGTTGAGGCATCAGCGGCGATTTTGACTTTGATTTTCTATCTTATTTTTCCTCTCCCTCACTTTGTTTTTTATGCCGTAAACGGCTACTTTTTAATTATCTATTTTTTTATGGACCTTAAGTACGGTTTGGTTTCTTCGGCGGTTTTCTCTTTAAATATTTTTTTTACCGTTTCTTGCCTACTTTACCTTTTATACCGTCGCGAGCTCAGCCTTGCCCAAATGGAGCTAACGGCGGTTTCCGGCTTTATTCTCGCCTTGTTTTTCTTATTCTTAATCTTAATGACGCGGGGTCGGGGCATGGGTTTGGGCGATATTCTTTTGGTTTTGGCGCTTTCCCTTTTTCTGGGTTTTCCTCTTTCTCTGGTTATGATTTTCTTAAGTTTCTTTTTAGGTGGTCTAGCGTCAATCTTTTTACTTCTACTTGGTAAAAAGAAAATTGGCCAGACGGTTCCCTTTGGTCCGTTTCTTACCCTCTCGTCTCTGCTTGCTTTGTTTTGGGGTAATGTTTTAATTAACTTTTATCTGCGTTATCTTTTAGGGTAGCGCATATAAGTACTATAGAAAATGAAAGAAGGTTTTACTCTCATAGAGCTTATGGTGGTTATTGCCATCGTCGGAATTCTGGTGGTGGTGGTAATTATTACCCTAAACCCCGCCCAAAGGGTCGGAGATGCCCAAAAAGCAGCCATTTCCGCTCAGACTTCCGCTTTGGGTTCTATTTACGAACTCTGTTTAAATTATGTTGACACGCAGGCGGTGCCGGCGGTGCAAAACTCACCAGCTGATTGCGGTTTCACCGGTTCGCCGAACTCCACGTTTATTAACAACTTAACCACGACCGCCCCGGGCGCCCCTTTTTTGAAATCTCCGCCCAGCACGGGTAACTTTATTTTGACAGGAGCCGGTGTGATTAATGTTACCGGTTGTATTAACGGTATTAGCGGCAGTTATTACGCTCAATTTCAAAGTTACAACAATAAGGTTCTGGTGGGAAGCGGCGACCCGCCGAATTGTCCTTAAAGCATTTGACATTTGACATTTTACATTTGACAATTAATCAGAGCGATGACGAAGTCTAACCTTCAACTTTCAACTTTCAACTTTCAACTTATTCGTGGTTTCACCCTTATAGAGATGCTCGTGACCATCGCCATTATTGTAATTGTGTCTGGGGCACTGATTGTAGGTATTAATCCCACTAAAAGACTTCAAGACGCGCAGGACGCCCGGGCCAAGCAAGATGTGCGGGCCATTGCGTCGGCGGTGGAATCTTGTATGTCTTATGTAAACCCCGCGACCAATACGGCCAACTCTAATGACCCGAATACAAACTGCAGTCCCGGTTCTAAGCTGGCGCCGGGAAGCACCACCCCAGGGTCCCCCTTCACTAGGGCGGCGCCGCCGAGCAATATTATTTTCTTAACCAGCATTAGTAATACCAATGTTTGTTTTTACGAGCAGGGTAGCACCAATCCGGCCAACTACTGGGTTTATCAGACTAATACTGGATTGGTTCAAAGCCAATCAACCGTTCCAAACTCCTGTCCCTAGTTCTTTTATTTCTGATCAATACTCATGAACAAACTAGAGCAAAGAAAATTACTTGGTTTTACTCTAATCGAGCTCGTTGTTGTTATTTCAATTATTACTATTTTGGTTGGTTCCCTTTTTGCGGTAATACGACCGCAGGATTTCTTAAGTCGTAGCCGAGACTCACGTCGCCAATCCGACCTTAAACTCATTCAAACGGCTTTAGAGCAGTACTATGCCAATAACAACAGCTACCCGTCGGCGACTCCCTTAGCCGGCTCGAGCTGGACCTATAATGGAGTTACCTACCTAAGAAGCGTGCCCAAGGACCCCAATGGCAACACCAACTATTGTTACAACTATAATTCTCCCAATTATGAGCTCTGCTCAAAGTTCGAGGGTCCCGTCCCATCTGGCTTCAGCTCTCCCGTCGCCTGTGGCGCTAATTTTAACGGCTGTCTCACCAACCCCTTCTGAAGTTGAAAGTTGAGAGTGGAAAGTGGATAGTTAAAGAGTGGGTAAAAAATTTTCAACTTTCAATTTTTCCGCCGCGTTCACCCTCATTGAACTTCTCGTTGTCATTGCCGTCATAGGCGTTCTTTACGCCATTTCCATTGGCGTTCTTCAGCCGGATGTTCAGAAAAAAAGAGTCCGGGACGCGCAGCGCCTTGCCGATTTGGGTCGCCTGCAGTCGGTTATTGAAGCTTATATCTCCGACCACGGGGTGCCGCCGGACGTGAGCGGTTTGGTGAGAGTCAGCAATGTGCCGGTTAGTTCCGGTTCCAACCCTTCCCGTTCCGACGGCAGCGGTTGGCTGGGCGTAGACCTCTCCAGCTGGTTGGATAAATTGCCGGTCGACCCTCTGAACGCCGGTTCTTACGTCTATCGTTACGAACGGGTCGGCGGAAACTACGAACTCGACGCAGGTCTGGAATACTACACCAATTTAATGTTAGACAGCGCCCCGGGCGGCGACGGCGGCAACAGCGATAATAGATTGGAAAAAGGCACGGATTTAACTATTTTGGGGAACTAGAATTGACAATGGACAATGCACAATTGACAATTAACTTGTGAGTGAACGGGGTAAAGACATCCTCGAAAGGTCAAAGCGTTTTGCCATTAAGATAATTAAATTGTCGGGACACTTGCCAAGAACTCCCGCCGGGTTTGTGATTGCCGAACAACTTATCGGATGTGGGACTTCAGTTGGTGCGAACACCGTTGAAGCACAAGATGCCTCATCGAGAAAAGACTTTATTAATAAGATGAGTATTGCCCTGAGAGAGTGCCGAGAGTCTAAGTATTGGTTGAGTATTATTCAGTAGTCAGGTTTATTGAGAGGAGACGAATTAATGTTATTGATTGAGGAAAGTAATCAACTTTGCGCTATTTATTCTGCAATTGTAAAAAATGCGAGAAATCATCAATAGCTCCCAACACACCTGCTTGTATCACAAAGGAACTGGTCGTTCGGATAATTTATCAATTCTCAATTCTCAATTCTCAATTTCCTCCGCCTTTACGCTAATTGAACTTTTGGTGGTTATTTCTATAATTGCCATCCTCACCGCCGGAGCTATTCCCTCATTTAGCGGATTTACAAGGTCACAAGCCCTGATTCAAAGTTTTAAGAACTTAAAATCGGATTTAAGAGTGGCTCAAAGTCGTTCTCTTTCCGGTGCGGCTGTTGCCAAGGGCGGTGTGCCCACCGCCCAAGCCTGGGGCGTACACCTAACTCAAGGGAGTCTAACCTACAGTCTTTTTAGTTGTGACCCGGTGGCAACGGTTAGCCAATATTACCAATATAATTTTTTGGCCTGTACATCTGTTGGGGGGTATAACAAAACTGTCAATTTGGGTGCTAATGTAAAAATATTGACGCTCTCCGCAAATCCCCTGGACGTAGTTTTTGATTCCCAGAACGGTGCCATTGTAGTAAACGGGGCTTCGATTTCTTCGAACGTTATTATTACACTGGACTATTCCTCCGGAGGTAGTTCGCCCCAAACTATTACTATTACTCCTCAAGGCGGGATTTCCGATTGAGGAAGTTGAAAATTGAAAATGTAAAGTGGAAAATTAAAAGTATGAGGTTAAAAATTTCCGTCTGGGGCGGACAAGCCTTTGGCCGGGAAAAGGGAAAATGGAAAGTTAAGGTGACCGGAGGCCGACATTCAATTGTCAATTCTAAATTGTCAATTCTAAATTTTTCCGGTCAGACTCTTATTGAAACAGTTGTGGCCCTAGCTGTAGTTATTGTACTCGTTGCTTCCCTGCTCTCCGTTTCCATCGTCAGCGTGCGCAGTGCTACCCTTTCCCGTAATCAGGCCGTTGCTTCACAGCTGGCATATAAAGAGTTGGAAAACGTACGCAATGCCCGCGATTCAAGCCCAACCTGGTCCTCTTTTTATAATCAGTTCGTGAGTGGAATCTGCACCTCAACCTGCTACACCTCTTGTAACTCCGCCAGCTGCACCCTTTACTCTTCGGGGGTTAAAACCGTTACGGCCAACGATGTAGGCACAACTTTTACCGTTTCCATAAGCGGCTCCGCTATCTCGTCCGATACCATTCAAGCTAAATCAAGCGTCGGCTGGACCGATTCGTCTGGAACCCACACGCAAGTTTTGGTAACCAAATTCACCGCCTGGCAATAATTTATGAAAGGGTTTACCTTAATTGAGCTTCTTATCGCTATTTTTGTAACCGTGATTATTTTTGCCGTTGCCGGTGATGTTCTCGTTTCTGTTTTAAGATCTTCGAACAAATCCAACATATTAAACGAAATTAGCCAGAACGCGGATTTTGTCTTAAACAGTATTGAGTCTACCGCCCGTAATGGCAAATGCGCCTATATGAGCAGCGGCAATTTGGTGATTGTTGACCAATTTAATCAGGTAAATATCTTTAGCTTCGGCCCAAATCCCAACGGGTCTGGTTCCAGCGTTTTTAAGCAGGCTGGGGTCGGGACGCCGGCGGCTCTGACCAACACCGATTTGGTCGGCGGTGTAGATGTTGATAGAAGCGCGTCTTCCTTTAATGTACTTTCAGATAATCCCTTAAGCTGTACGGCCAAGAGGCCTTTAATCCAGGTAGTGCTACGCCTTCGCCAGGCACCCAACGCCTCGTCACGCATTGATTACCAGGCCGGCTCCACTTTCTACAAGAGTATTGAAGTTAGAAATTACTAGAAAGCAAGTAAGTTATAAGTTGGTAAGAATTAAGTTTGGAAAATTAGTTCTTTGCAAACTTGCTGCTTAATTCTGTGACTCGAGTTGACTTGGTACTTTTTAATCATTAGGATTGTTTTAGAAAGATGAAACTTGCCCAGCCTTTATACCGCGGACAGACATTGGTAATAATACTTTTAAGCACCTCTGTGGCTTTGACCGTGGCTCTGGCCGTTTCCATAAGAACAATCAGTTCCTTAAAGCAAACAACTACTTCGACGAGAGCGCAAGCTTCGTTAGCTGCGGCCGAAGCGGGAGCCGAAGTAGCTCTGGATAGATTGAAAAATAACACCTGCGGTTCGGGAGCCAACGCCGGCAATTGCACGAGTGCTGACGACCCTGGCAATGTGAACGGCTGGATTATCCTTACCGATTCTTCCACCCAATATAAATATGCGGTTAGCTCTGTGGGCGGTTCCAATAGCGACCCCTATCTCATGGATCTGGCCAAAGACCAAACCCAGGAGGTGAAGCTTAATAACACTTTCAATAATCAACCGGTCCGGGTTTGTTGGTGGAATTCTTCGGCGGACGGCAGCGAAACGACGAACGCTCTGGAGATAATTTATGCCGATGACGCCGGCCATATGGCCAAGTACGCATACAACGGTACGGCCCCTTCTTCGCCGGATGGTTTTGCCGTTGCTGGCGGCGGGGCAACTGTTAATTTTCCCTCTAGTGGTGCCAGTGTGAGCTTTAGCCATTGTGTAACTTTTACAGCGACCACTTCTGGCGGCAGCAATGCCAAATTATTCCGACTTAAGGCGTTTTTCAGTAACTTTACCGCCGTCGCTGATAATTCCGTTTCCGGCAAGAGTTTTCCCGCCGAGGCTTATCAGATTTTATCCACCGGACAGACAAGCGACGGCTCCGTTGTTAAAAAGGTTCGCGTAACCAAGTCGTTGCCGGCTCTGCCCGGCATGTTTGATTACGGGCTTTTTAGCGGCAGCGCTACCCAGCCTATTTCGAGGTAGTCCAAATGACGAAATTTTTGACTCCCCTATCCATTATTATTGCCGGGTTGATTATTGCCACTGCCATTATTTTTACCAGCGATAAAGTAATCCTTCCGGATTTTTTACTTTTTAAAAACACCGCTAACCGTCAAGCGGCAACGGGGCCGGTAAGCCAAACGCCTAAGTTTGACCAGTGTATGGCGCAAAAGAAATATGTCCCGCAGCTTCAAAGTGAATCAAGCGCCGCTGCAGCCTTAGGGGTGAATGCTACACCCACAATTTTTGTTGACGGTATTGTTTTTTCCAACTGGTATGATTACGCGTCCCTCAAGTCGTTTATTGAATTAGAGCTCAAGAAGGCAAACGGAGAGAAAGTTACCTTGCCCAAGGACTTGGCGGTCGTGCCCGTCAAAAAAGTTGATTTAGGTGGAAACCTGCCCTTAGGCAATCCTTCGGCTTCTGTTAAAGTGGTGGAATTCGGCGATTACCAGTGTCCCTACTGCGAACAGTTTTACAGTTCTGTTTTCCCCCAGCTTAAAAAGGACTTTATTGACACCGGAAAGGTGGAATTTGCCTTTCGCGATCTGGCCTTTTTGGGGCTGGAGTCAACCAACGCGGCTCTGGCGGCCAGTTGTGCTAATGAGCAGGGAAAATTCTGGGAGTACCACGACAAGCTTTACGGAAATCAAAAGGGCGAGAATCAGGGAGCCTTTAGCCTGGAAAATTTGAAGCGCTTTGCAGCTGAGTTGAGTTTGAAATAGCTGTCCGTATTTATCGCTCCCATACACTGTAGTATGGGAGTGGTGGAGAAAAAAACAACAAAATAAAAAACCGGTCGCTTGGGTCAAGCGCCGGTTCTGTTTTTTTTGCAGGTAGGCTTCCCTACTGGAATTTGACGAAAATGATTTGAACATTCCAGCAGGCGTTCGGATTTTCATCCCCCTGTTGGTTGTTGAAAGCCGCCTTGCCAGAGTTTGGATCCGAAAGCGGTTTTCCAGTGTTGTCAACTACCCAAACATATCTTACTTGGCCAGCGGCTGACCCGAAGGCGTTGACGATGAACGAGAAATAACCCGAATAGGTTCCGTCAAACCGCGCATCTTTAAGGTAGTGATCCTGCGTTTCGTAATCCGGCCCGGCGGGCGCGCCATTGGGGTCGGCGGACATTCTGACCTTCAGTCCGTCAATCCCACCGTGAGGGTCGGAATTTTCCAATACGAGCCCTTCCACGAAGGACAGCCCTGAATGGTAGCAGCGAACGCTATCTACCCGGAACGAATACGGAGATGCGGTTGGCACCGCTACTACAGCTGTGGGTTGAACCGGTACTGGTGTTCGTGTTTTTGTCGCTGCCGGTTTCCTGGTGGGTGCTTTCGTCGGTGTGGCAGTATTTGTTGGAGCAGGAGTTGGCGTCAAAGTACTTGTGGGCAGAGGTGTAAAGGTCGGTGCGGCAGTTCGGGTTGGCGGTTGCGTTGGCGTAGCTCTAAAATAAGCAACGGTGTTGACCGTGCGGCAAGACAGCGCCAAAGCCGCAAGAATCAGAAGAATGGCGAACTTAAGGTGCTTTTGATTTTTCACTTCTCTTGTCTCCTTTGGTTTATACTTCACCACAATGTAGTGGTGAAGTCGACGATTTAAGTTGAAGCCACCAAGGTTGATTTTG
This sequence comes from Patescibacteria group bacterium, assembly GCA_023474425.1. Classification (GTDB taxonomy): domain Bacteria; phylum Patescibacteriota; class WWE3; order JAMCXX01; family JAMCXX01; genus JAMCXX01. The sequence continues at coordinate 78,481 of JAMCXX010000003.1, forward strand.
GTGGCTTCTAAAACCCCAGGGTGATTCTCATGGCGTCGCGGATCTGCGGTAAAATTATTATATGTTCGACGCCAACATAGAGAACGAACATGAGCCAGGCCGGACGAAAGACCAAACCGCGGGCAAGCTCAATGACGTCGTTCTCGTCTCGAGGCAGTATCAACCCTGTCACCCGCGAGAGCCACATAGTCGATGTTTCGACTACGAGAAAGAAAGCGACGGAGCCAAGAAACCAAACCAGGATTCCGTTCGCTTGTCCGAAGAGATTAATCGCCAGGCCCGGTATGGCGCTTACTTCCCCGTAGTTGGGTTGGGCCAGGACGATTCGGGTCGAAACGGCGTCAATGATTGTAACGGCAATGAGCGCCGCCGTGGCCATAACTGTTACGCCATCAAGCCATGTTAGATACACCGTCCAGAGTTTTTTCAACCAGTCCCAAGATTGGGAGTGGCTCTGTGGGACGGCAATATGATAAAGTGCCATTTTGCCCTCCTTAGATCTTTTTTTGTTAGAGTTAGTTAAGCACGAAAATTCCCCGGAGTCAAATTGCTATGAGATGTGCATCTGTGATGTATCGGAAGTTTGGAAAGTAAAAACCGAGAGTCTTTGAGGACGCTCGGTTTTTTGATATTCAGCTAGCTTTGCTGCAAATGCCCCACTCGGTCAGGCCGAACCAGGATGTCAGGTCCGGCGTCGATCGGTACATTCTGGTGGCGTAGCAAACAGGCAGGCCAATGATTCTTGCCGGATTCCAGAAGTCGTACTTGCTGTAGTACTCCCCGGGAAGCGAAGGATTCAATTCTGCCATTCGAAAGATCCCGGCACGAAAATTGTAAATATTTCCATATCCGTCGTTCCAGCTCCAAACTTTTGTGTCCCAGACGGAAGTCGTAATCCCGTTGGATGCCGTCTGCGACGAGCTTCTGGTTAGAAAGACGTCCGCAACCTTTAATGTTGCCGAAGTCGGCGGCTTTGCGGTCGTATTCGGCAATGTTCGGTCTGTGTACTGGACTCCGGCCGGAACCAATTCCCCTACCGCAACCTGGTAAGTTCGGGTGCAGGTTTGGTCAGATCTCTGGTAAATCCACACCAAGGCGCGCACGACACGATTATCAACGATATTGAAAATATGGACGCCCTGCGTCTGCAGTTTTTGGTCAAACGCTTGGCTTGCCCGCCAGGTTTCTGGGCTGTTGACGAAGTCCGGCGGTTCCGGCGGCGTATCGGTTTGGACAGTCCAGGTTTGCAAATCTTGCGGTATGCCTAAACCGTCCCAGTTCCAACCGGAAATTTGATTCCCTTCAACCAGCGCGCCGAAGGGAAAGACATTAACTTTCCCGTTTGAGTTCCAGCAGCTCTCTTTTTCGGGGTAAGCCCATCCCCAGGCGTTGACCACCTGCCGCGGCTGTCCCGGGATGTCAAAGGTCAGAGTGGGCGTCAAATCCGTTTCCACGGTTAGAATTTTGACCATTGAGGGGTCAATAATTCTCACGGTTACGCCCGATTGCTTTGTGGCGGCTTGGGTCGCCTCGGTCGCCGCTATTAACACAAACAATATGAGCGCCAAAACTTTGAGTGCTTTCATCTTTCCTCCTTTTATTAGACGAACTCTTTCTTCTTGATAAGAGCTAACCACAAAACGTTGTGAACCGCAAGTCGCTATAAGATACATATTAGAAACATATTGTTTGTTTCGTCCTTCTTTCTAAGTCGAATGGAGTTGACGGTAACAATTAGGTTTGCTAGCCTTTAGGTGTTAGTAAGTTTTATGACTGCCTATTTTCAGCCTAATATACCCGTACGTCCCAATTTAACTTTCCTAAAGGATCTCCTGTTAACTTTGCTTTTAATAGTTTCCGCCTTTGTTTTGGGTTTCGCCGTTGACTACAAATATACATTGGTTACCAAGGGGCTTGGTTCGGCCGGAAATTTGGTTGGTGGCCCTGTTGTTTCCATCAGCAAAATGGTAGTCGGCAAGGCTATAAAAGTGGAGGGAAAATCCATGACGGTAGAAGCCGGCGGGCAAAAAATTAATGTTCAAATGGCTTTAGAAGTTAACATTACGGCCCAGACGTTGCCATCCTCAACGCCCGGTTCCGAAGGAACGCCCAGCGCAGCCGTTGCGCCCAAGACTTTCCGCGACTTTGGCATTATTCCAGTAGGTAATCAAGTTACCGTTTTTATGGAGATGCAGCCCAACGGGGATTTTGTAGCCAAGTCCGTTTTCCTAATACTTCCTAGTGCCAAAGCAAAATAGCTTGGGACAGAGTATGAGAGTTTTTAAGTTAATAATTTCGCTCGCCTTTATCTTTTTGGCGCTCAGTTTAGTTGGTATTCTTAGTTTTAAATTTCCAGCGACGTTTAACAAGACCGCGGTTAAGAGTTCCGGTGTACAGAACTTTTCCGGACGGGTTTTAAGAATTTCGCCGAGCGAAGAAAATTATATTCTGGATCTTATGGATTTGGAGGCTACATCGGCGGCCAGCAGAATTACCAAGTCTTTTAGCGTCAAAAAGGAAAGTTCCGGTACCGCAGTATCGCAGGCGACCGACTCCGCCTCAAAAGATAGTTTTACAACTTCGTTTGGGAATGTCCGTATTGGAGATATACTCAAAGTCACTTATTCCGGCGAGGCCTCCCCTTATAAAATTTTATCCCTAGAAAATACATCGGCAAAAGAAGATATTCCGCCGCAGCCGGCTTTCTTGCACGGTATTGTGAGTTCTATTTCCGGAACCACCATGACTATGTACTCTACCGAAAGTGGGACTTACACTTTAAGGGTTGACGGCACTGTTTTAATGGGGCCAATGTACGAAAAAGTAGGAGGGGTTGAACGGCCCGGCAAACTTAAACCGGTTAAGGATTTTTCCAGTCTTAAAGTTTGGCAGGAGATTTCGGTTTTTTACAGCCGGAATGACGGGGAGGTCATAATTCCGGACAGCGTTCTGACTTTCTAATGAATCTATGATGATTTATAAAAGGTTCCTAACTAAAATATTTTTAAGGGTGGGTTTGGTTGTTCTGTTTTTATTATTGGTTAGATCATCCGGCGGTTCTGAAACTCCGGTCTTTGCCGCTTCTGCCGGGGGTATCACTAATCTTCAAAGTGCTTGGGGCTTATGTGACGGTGGTGGGGCTTACAGTCTTGGTCGCTGTAAGCAAGGCAGCATTAATTACACTATGTATGCTTATGCCTGTGGGGCGGACAACGGAAACGACCCCACCCATTGTAATGACAACTGGCAGTTTAATGGCACCCCGACCTGGAACGCCATGCTAAGCAACGGTTACTATGAAATCGGCAAGTATGTCTGGCCGCTGCAGACTTCCGGAGTTACCCAGAATGATTGGGTTTGTAAAGTTCAGATTGATGTTTTTAATGGTGGTCAGCTGCTTGATTATGTAACTTGGCGGGACCCAGAAAGGTGTGGTTCTCCCCCGCCGCCCCAAGCCCCCTTTTATACCGCGGTATCCCCGGTTGGCTACGCTTCAGTGTCAAGCTTGTACCCAACATTTACTTGGCAAACAAATGCGGACACCTCGGGTATTTCCTACAACAACATCTGTCTTTATGACTACGGTACTTATTCAAGCGGTCCCTGTGTCTTTGGCCCGTCAACTTCGGCCCGGTCGTTTACCTCTACCGTCGCTATGCCTGCCAGCAATACCATGGCGTGGTTAATTTATGGATGTAAGCCGGGTTGTGCCGGTGGTGGTTACGGTACTGGTTGGAATTGGTTTGTAACTCCGGCTGTTCCTGGCACCCTCTCTATTTCCACCACTCCTGTTTCCGGAGGAATCTATGTTGACGGGTCGTATGTAGCCAGCGGCAGTTGGAGCGGCAGCTACTATACCAGCAGTCACACGGTGAGCTTCGGGGCGGTGGGGGGCTACAACACCCCCGGAGCACAGTCGGTCACTGTTAACAACGGCCAGACAACTTCCGTTACCGGAACTTACACCGTCCAAAATGGAACTTTAACCATTAATACCACTCCTGTTTCCGGGGCCATATATGTCAACGGCGGTTACTGGGGTACCGGCTCGGCCAGCAGCACTCTGTCTCCAGGAACTTACACGGTAAGCTTCGGGGCGGTAACGAACTACAATACTCCCGCCAACCAAAGTGCCACCGTCTATGCAAACCAGACAACTTCCGTTACCGGAACTTACACCGCCTCCAGTTATACCGTCAGCACCTCGGCCGGTTCCGGGGGATCAATTAGCCCCACTTCGAGCACAGTCAGTTCCGGCGCCACAGCAAGTTTTACGGTAACACCCAACACCGGTTATCATATTGTTTCTGTCACGGGTTGCAGCGGCTCTCTTTCCGGCAATACCTACACCACCGCAGCCATCTACTCTAACTGTACGGTAGCGGCCACCTTCGCCATTAACACCTATACCATTACCGCCTCGTCCGGCTCCGGAGGAACAATCAGTCCTTCCGGAACGGTTAGTGTTAATTATGGCGGCAGTCGAACCTTTACCATTACACCCAGCTCAGGATATCACATTAGCAATGTGGTAGTTGATGGGTCTTCCGCAGGCGCTGTGGGCAGTTATACTTTCTCCAGTGTCACCGCCAGCCACACCATTAGCGCCGCCTTCTTTCTCTATGTGGGCACCCTCAACGGTTCGGTTTTTAACGATACCAACGGCAACGGAATCCAGGACGGAGGGGAGTCGGGACTGGCCGGAGTTCCGGTTTACGCTACGGCTAACGGATCCAGCTATATTGGCCCGCAAAATACAAATGCCGGCGGCAACGTTAGTTTTAGTAATCTTGACCCGGGGAACTACCGGCTTGAGATAGACCTCTCCTCTTTCGTTCTTAAGGTTGGCAGTCAGTGGAGCTTGAATAGTTCCGCCTACGGTTATGTTTTAAGCAACGGTCGATATACAACCCAGCAAGGGGCCAACCAGTTTCCCGTTAACGTAGCTTCGGGCAGTACGATTAATGTTCAACTTGGGACTAAAAACCTGCCCACCAACAGCGTGACGGTTAATATTTACTATGACGCCAACGGAGACAGCCAATTGAATAACGGTGAAGGTTTACTTAACGCCTCGGTCAAGCTTACCTGCAGTCCCTCCGGAGTCAACTGCCCCGTCTCCACAACCGTATCAAACGGCACAACATCCTACACTCTGCCCCAGGGCACCAACTACACCATTGGTTACGATACCGGCGGCAGCGCTCCCTACAGCACGGTTAACCGGGCAGATGTGCGTCCGGCTAGTAATCCCAACCCATTCACCGGCACCGCCTGCGCTGGCCCTTCTTGCTCCGTTAATCTTTCGGGAACGGACATGATTATTGACTTTCTGGTTACCAACAACTCCGCTCCCTGGATTCAATCTCAAGGCGGCGATGTTTACAGCAACTGTGACACCTCTCACTGCTCGGCCACCAATCCCGGTATTCTTATTCACGTTAACTCTAATGCCTCTAGCCCCTATTTTATTGCCGGAGGGGGAAATCAAGGCGGCATTGCCCAGGCTTTAACTCCGATTGCCTGTCCCACGGGTATGGGAGCCTGTTCCCAAGCCGGTTACCTTTTGCCAAACTATGCCTCGGCTGTTCCCTGGCCGGCCGTAGTTGATAACCTCGCCTCGGGCGGCTGCAACGCCAACGATTCCGTCTGTTACTTAAGTGGTAGTCTGACCGTTAATAATTCTAACAAGCAGGATTTTCGCAATGGAGTTGGACACCAGTACTTTCAGAAGGTGGTGGTTGTTAACGGCGATATTACTATTGATGCTTCCCAGGTAGCCAATAACAACAATCCCAACAATCCGGATATTAATGCTTTCTTGGTGGCCCGCGGTACTTTGACGGTTGGCGGTGCGGCCGGAACCAATGCTCTTTATGTCTCGGGCGGGTTATATGCAAAGAACGGTTTGAGCTTCAACTACTCTCTGACGAATAACCTTCAACCGGCGGTTATTGTGAGCTACAATCCGTATATTCTCACTCAACTCACCTCCGCCTCACAGGCAACCTATACCTGGAGGGAAGTTAGCCAGTGATTGTTGGAAGTAATATTTATTTTTGTTTGGGTAGATATTTCTTAACTTCGTCACCAATAGTTTCCGGAGTTACGCGTGATTTAATAACATAACCCACCGCTCCCAAAGAGGTTGCTTCTTCGATTATTTTTTCATCTCTCATATTTGAGAGGACAACTATCGGGTTCTTAAACTTTCCACCCTTGATTTTCAATTGCTTGAGAACTTCAATACCGGAGTATTCGGGAATTACAAGGTCAAGAATCATTAGATCGGGATTTTCGGAAGATATTTTGCTCAACGCCTCAAGGCCGTCATAGGCCTGAACGACTTCGTAGCCTAACTTCTCCAGTTCCGATTTGTAAAGGTCGCAGAGAAACTGATCGTCTTCAACGACTAGAATTTTTTCCACCTATTTATTTTGGTATCTTTACGGTTCGTTGTCAATAAAGTCAATATAAGTTAGCAGGACATTGACAGTTCCTATGGCTTTTGACAAACTAATAATACATTGGCGATTTAGTTTTCTGTCCATGAATTTTTTTGGTTTGGATATAGGCAATTCCTCGCTGAAATTGGTCGAAGTAAAGATAGACCGTTCTAAGGGCAAGGTTTTAAGTCTTTACGGGAGCAGTTCTCTTTCGCATCCGGTAAATTTAGCCGTCGACGGCCCAGAAGACTTAAAGGAGCTTTCCTCGGTTATCCGTGAGTTTGTAGACTCTTACTCTCTTTCTTCTAATAAAGTGGTGGTCGCCTTGCCGGAATCGCAAATTTTTACCCGCGTTGTTTCTTTGCCGAAAATGCCGGAAAAGGAACTCGCCAAAGCCATGCAATACGAAGCCCAACAATATATTCCCGTTTCCCTTTCCGAAGTTTCACTTGATTATCAAATGATTAGCGACTCGCCGACCTCCGCTGAACAGATGGAGATTTTAGTTATTGCCGCGCCTAAGACGCTTGTTTCCAAATATCTTAAGGTCTTAAAAGACTCCTCTTTAGAGGTGGCAGCTCTAGAAACAGAGACTATGGCTGTGGCCCGTTCTCTTATTGCCGACGCCAAAACTCCCTGTTCGCTTGTGGTTAACATCGGTGCCCTGACCACGGACCTCTCGGTTGTTTCTGGAGCCACCATTCGTTTTACCCGCAGTATTTCCACCGGCGGCACTTCCCTGGCCCGGGCTATTTCCCAGTCTCTCGGTTTTGACCTTAACCAGGCCGAGGAGTATAAGCGCACCTATGGTTTGGATTCCAGCCAGCTCGAGGGTAAAATTACCCAGGCTATTAAACCTATTTTTGATGTGGTTATTGATGAAATAAAGCGCTCCACGGCTTTTTACAACACTCACCACAAAGAGGACAAAGTCAAACGGGTGGTGGTCTGTGGCGGGACCGCCTCTTTACCTGGTATACTAATTTACATGGCTTCCTCGCTGGATTTGGAAGTGATTTTGGGCAATTCCTGGTCTAGAATATATATACCGGCGAAGTTTTCTCAGAAAGAGCTTGAGGAGTCCGGGCCCAGTTATGCCGTAGCGGCCGGCTTGGCCCTAAAGGAAATTTAGTTTGCCCGCCAAGAAAAGATGCCTGAATCGGAAATTAATTTACTACCCGAAGAGCTTAAGGAAATAAAGAAAAAGGAAGAAGTTAAGTCTTCCGTCGGTAACCTCGCCCTCGCTTTTTTAGGGCTGTCCGTTCTTCTTTCGGTTATTTCTTCGGGAATTCTAATACAGCTTAAGGTTAGCGAAGCCTCCGTAAAATCATCTATCACAACGGAAACTCAGAAGATCAACGACCTATCCTCAATTCAAAATGCGGCCAATCGTACCCAACTTAAGATTGCGGCTCTAAGCACTATTATCGGCAGTCAAAAACACTACTCACTTCTTCTGGAAACTCTCGCCAAAGCCTCGCCGGTGGATATTTCCGTTACCAGTCTTTCCACGTACGGTGATAACAATGTTTCTCTTTCCGGTACCTCCTTAAGTTATCAGGTGCTGTCAAAGTTTATTACTTCTCTTTTGGATCCCAGTCTTGGCGGCGGAAAGATTTTTAGCTCGGTAGATATTACTTCGGCGAGTCTCGATACCGTTTCGGGTAAAATTCGATTTTCAATCACCATTCATGTGAAAGAAGGGGGATTGAGCTAAAGCAAATGAACAAAAATTTTGATTTAGGCAGATTTAAGGCGGTCGCTCTCGAGAACAGCAAAATTTTAGCAGGTTTGGGCGGCGGACTCCTGCTATTAGTTCTTGTTTTTCTGCCGACCGTTGGGGCCCTAGCGCCTACATTTAATCAGTTATCGAATGACAAAAATACTTTGGCCGACCTTAAATCACAGAGTCAGAAAATAAACAATTATGTTTCCTTGCAGCAACCGCTCAAGTCCACAGCCACGTTGGTTGACCAAGCTCTGCCAGATGCGGGGAATATTCCAGATTTAATGACTCAAATACAGTCGATTGCCTCCGGTTCCGCGGTTACTTTAAGATCTCTACAATTTGGAGGCTCAACCGGAGGCTCAAAAGGCTCTTTCCAAACTATTTCCCTCCAGGCAGTTTTTGAAGGTAGCTACGCCGGAATTTCAAGTCTTCTTAAGAATTTGGAGTCAACATCACGCCTCATCGGCGTTAGTAGTATTTCTTTTGACGCTCAAAAAGACCCTAACGACGTTTCCTCAACTTTTGTAATAACCGCCTATTATTTGCCGGTCGCTGTTAGCCCCGCTGTGGACCAAGCGACCCTAGATTTCCAAAGCCCGGCCACTCAAAAAGTTCTTAATTTCTTAAAAAATTTAACGCCCTATACCCCCCAGACGACCTCGGTCGACGTAGGCAAGTCAAACCCCTTTCAGTAAGTCCGGCCGGTTCCTTAAAGTCTTAGCTAATGAAGCTTTATCTCTCCATTGACGAATTTTTAAATGATTGCCGCTCAAAAGAATTTTTGGTACTCGGTGTCCTTCGAAGTCCGATGGTCGGGTGTACTGGCCGGCTTCGAGACGGCTCGCCTTAAACGACTCCTCTTCCAAAGATTTGCGGTTTCCCAAAACGCCGGGAATGAGTCGGGCCAACCCGTCAACAAGCACCGCCGCCGCTGACTCTCCGCCGGAGAGAACATAACTGCCTACCGATATTTCTTCGTCGCAGTAGAATTTGGCAACCCTCTCGTCAACACCTTCGTAATGACCGCAGACGATAATTAGGTGCTTAAATTTCGACAGCCTGCGCAGTTTGTCTTGGTTTAAAAGTTGGCCTGAGGCCGATAAAAGAACTGTACGGCTTTTGGGTTCTTTTAAAGCTTTAACAGCTTTGGCAACGGGTTCCACTTTGAGAACCATACCCGGACCGCCGCCAAACGGCCTATCGTCAACGGTTTTTCTTTTGTCTTGGGTCCAGTTTCGAAGATTATGAATTTTGACTTTAAGATATCTTTTTTTCCGTGCTTGAGCAATTATGCTTTGAGAAAAAAAGGGCTCGAAGGCGGCGGGAAAAAGAGTTAAGAGGTCAATTTTCATGCCTCAACAATTTTTAGGTCTACTCGCGGTGTTCCGTCCTTAGCAGTTTTAAGATTTACCAGATTTCGCAGCGCGCGTATTGTTTTGCCTTCTTTGCCGATAATTGACCCCAAATCGCTGTTATTAGCCGAAATTTCCATTAGACTTTCATTCTCGGTGATTTTGACATCATTCGGGGAAGTTACCAGGGATTTTAGTATGTAATCAAGGAATTCCGTGTTTGTTTTCATAAGCCTTTTAAGAGTTTTACAACCGATTGGGTTTGCTGAGCCCCGTTGTTTATCCAATACGAAAACCGCTCACGATTAAAATTTAATTTTCTTTTCTGGTTTGGGTCAAAATAGCCCAACGTTTCCACAAATCTGCCGTTCCGGCCGCTTCTTTTATTGGCCACAACAATACGATAAGCAGCGCGGTTGCTCTTACCAATTTTACTGAGTCTAATACTTAACATATAAAAAAAGGTTCGGTATACGTTTTATCATAGGGAGGAAAGCTTGGCAAGAGCATCACGGGCCGCCGATTGTTCGGCTTTTTGTTTGCTTGAGCCCTCCCCTTCTCCAAAAAGCTTTGCGCTAAGATAAACGCCCATTTTAAAAGTCTTATTATGGTCTGGACCCCAGGCAGAAAGCTCCTTATATTCAGGAGTTTGGTTATATTTCTCCTGCGAGAGTTCCTGAAACAGGCTTTTGTAATCTTTATAGGTGTGGTTTTTTAGGATTTCGTCAATGCCGGGGAAAAGATATCTTTCCACAATCCTACCGCAAGCCTCTATTCCCCGATCAAGAAAGACGGCGCCTAAAAGAGCTTCAAAGGTATTCGCCAGAATGTACTCACGTAATCGTCCACCCGAGTCCTCCTCGCCTTTTGAGAGGAATAGGTAACTGCCCAGCTCCAGTTCGATAGAAACTTTGGCTAAAGAAGGCGCGCAAACTAAGGCCGCGCGAAAGTTAGTCAAATCTCCTTCGGGTGAGTCCGGGAATTTTTCGTAGAGAAAACGAGACGATAGGAACTGAAGCACGGCGTCGCCTAAGAACTCCATCCGTTCGTTAGAGCATTTTACTTCCCGATGTTCGTTAAGGTACGATCGGTGGGTCAGGGCGGTTTTTAAAAGTTCCTTGTCGTTGAAATTGAGGCCTATTTCTTCTTCCAGTTTTTCAATTTTTTCCATTAAATTTCGTCCAGATGGTCCAAAACAAACTCATGAAGATCCCCTACGGTTCTTACTTCCGATAAATTTTCATCGTTAAGCTGAATTCCAAAGCTTTGTTCTACGTGAGCAATAAATTCAATTAGCTCATCGCGGCTTAGATTAAGATCAGTTTCAAAGTCCAAATTCTCACTTATTTTCTCAACCGGCCGGGCCGTTCTTTCGGAAATTAAATTCCAGAGTTCAGTCTTGGTATCCATAAAGGAGAGGGTAACACATCAAAGTTTTTTAAGGCAAGAGAGTTTTAACTACGGTGCCCAAAACTCCGTTCACAAATTTCCCAGAGTGTTCACCGCCAAATTCCTTAGCTAAATCTATTGCTTCGTTAATAGCCACTTTATAAGGTATATTTTTGCCGAAATAAAGCTCGTAGACGGCGATGCGTAAACACATTAAATCAACACCGGCAATTTGGTCGGTCGGCCAGGCGGGGGCCGAGGCTTCAATTATTTTATCTATACTCTCCAGGTTTTTCTGAACCCCGTCGACAATACTTTGGGCTAAATTCTCTTCAAACGACCCCGGCTCCAAAGCTTCCACGGCATGTTGTAAGCTAGGAGGCGGATTATTTTTATCGAAGGACCACTCAAAAAGCGCAGCCAAGGCTAACTGTCTGGCTGTGTGTCTCGGGTCGATTTTTGACGTCACGGAAGAACCGATTTCTTGGGCCACGACTTAATATTTCCCGCAATTCGGGCAAATTCGATGATTTAGTTTTTCTGCTTTGCAGAACCGGCAACGAACGCTATCCTTAATTTCCGCCTTCTGTTGCCAGCGACGACGGTTGCGGCGCCCCTTGCTGTGTTTTCGTTTTGGCTCGGACATAGAATAAAACTAATAAGATGTTACGGTATTGACGGGCTATTAGTCAATTATTAATTTGTAATAGGATACCTCGTCGTTAGGCGAGACATAATCCTTGGGTGTTAGGCATAGAAAAACCCCCGACCTAAAGTCGAGGGTTTTCCTTGTTGAAAAGTGCATGCCGATAAACTGGCATTCTATTATATTATATATCTAATACACCGGTTTGTCAAGACCAGTAGGATGGAAAGACTTATCAGTCTCCATGAATTTCTTTATTACCTTCGGATGCGTGATCAATTAGCCTCCTCTCATAATCCGACTCACTATATTTGGTGATGAATCGCGCAACGGCCCGGCCGGCCTGAATAACTAACTCTAAGTCTGAAAAGTCAGCGATTTTTGTTTTGAATGGACCGCTTTGCTGAGACCCAAAAATCGTCCCCGAACCGCGGTTTTTAAGGTCGGCCTCGGCCAATTTTAGACCCGATTTTATTTTCTCCAGCGATTTAAGCCGGACCTGCGTTTCGGGCGATTCGCTATCGGTAAATAGAAAACAGTAAGCCTGTTTATTACCACGACCCACCCGCCCGCGTAGTTGGTGTAACGAGGCCAAACCAAACCTCTCTGCGCCTTCAATAAGAATGATTGTTGCTAAAGGGTTGTCGATACCAACCTCCACGACCGGCGTGCAAACAAGAATTTTAACCTCATCATCCCTAAATTTATTCATTATTTCCTCTTTTTCGCCGGATTTCATTTTTCCGTGCAAAAGACCCACGTTGAGAGGGTGGAACATCTTTTGCAGGGATTCAAACTCTTTTTTGGCGGCCTTTACCGACTTTAAAGTTTCGCTCTCGGACTCGTCAATAAACGGACAAATAATGTAAGCCTGTGCGCCTGCTTCTGCAACCTGGTTTTTAATCCAGTGGTAGGCGTCGGTTCTCTTATATTTTGGCACAAGCCAGGTTTTAATCTTTTTTCTCTCGTTAGGGAGGTTTTCAATGCTGGAGATATTTAGGTCGCCGAGCAGTGTGAGTTGTAGCGTGCGTGGAATGGGCGTGGCCGTCATGGTGAGAAAATGCGGCAGTTTTCCGTTATCTTCCCGTCCCAAATCGAGGAGCTTGGCTCTCTGGCCGACACCAAATTTGTGTTGCTCGTCAATAATCACCAAACCGACTTTTTCAATTTGGCCGATTTGATACAGAAGGGCGTGCGTCCCGACCAAAATTTGATCCGACCGGCCGGCGGATGAAATTTGAAAATTCTGATTCCGACGGCTTGAGGAAGTTATTAGGTTGATTTTAGTGTTGTATCCATGGAATAGTTTCTGAAAAGTTTGATAGTGTTGGTTAGATAGAATTTCCGTCGGGGCCATATACAAAACTTTGTATCCCGAAAGAACGGTAGCCAGGGCGGACACAGCGGCGACGACTGTTTTGCCGCTACCTACCTCGCCCTGCAAAAGACGGTTCATAGGAGTCTTTTTTTTCATATCGTCAAGGATTTCTTCCATCGCCTTGTTTTGATCGTTCGTCAGTTCAAACGGCAGCCGATTAATAAATTCGGTGAGTTTCGGTTTTAGGGTTGTTGTGGAAAGTTGGAAAGAGGACTTTTCGGTTTGCCATTTTTTTCTTTGTTTTTGGGCTAGATAAATTATTTCGAATACCTCGTCGAACGCTAATCTCCGTTTAGCCTCCTTGGCTTCTTCTAAATTTTTTGGAAAATGGACTTTAAGGAGAGCCTCTTTGAGTCCCAAAAGGCGGTTTTCCTTAAGAATTTCTGGTGGCAGAACTTCCCCGATTTCAAGTTCATTTTCGAGAATAGAGCTTATTCTGGACCGAAGCCATTTGGAACTTAAGCCATAAGTTTCGGGATAAACGGGAACTAAACGGCCGGTGTGAATATTAGTTGAGGGTTGAAAGTTGAGAGTTGAAAATTCGTATTCCGGGGAGATTAGAGCCAGGTGGTGGGAAAACTCGTCAACTTTGCCGGAGAGGCTAACATGGGTATCGGTTTTTAAGTTCTTAACAAGATACGGCTGATTGAACCAGATAACGTCAATCCGGCCCGTCTCATCGGCAATAACCGCCTTAACGATGTTTTTGCGGTTTTTGGTATAGACATTTTCTATTTTGACAACGGTACCTATAACTGTGGCCGTTTCGCCAAAAACCAGCTCGGAAATTTTTTTAATGTTTGTAAAGTCGTCGTAGCGGAACGGGTAATGATTCAATAGATCGTCAACGGATTCGATGTTTAGGCGTTTGAGTTTTTTGGCCTGCAAAGGTCCGACCAGAGGGACTTTCTCGACAGAATCTCTAAGGGTCAGTTTCATACAATAATTATAGATATTATAACTTTGTACTGATTATATTCCCGTTAAGGTTAGCGGATAATGACGGCCAAAAAAGGTGTGAGCACAATGGCCAAAGAAGAAATAATAACGATTATGGTCCAGATTTTTTTAATTTTTTTAGAGTTGTACATATTAGAACGGGACTCCCTCCGGTTTCGCCACCCGCAAACCTAGGCCTTACCTTGTGACCGCGTAACCTTCCACCTCTTCTTTTAGTTTCCTGGCTTCCGGGCTGTTTTCAAAGTGTTCACGGACGGGTTTTAAAAGTTCGTTAAGATAGTAAATTAGGGAGTTCTTAACATCCTGCGGGTGAAGTACGCCATTTTTGTAGGCCTCCTCAAATTCTATGTAGGAGTTAAAAACCGAATCCCCGCCGTGTTTTATTTCTCTTTTTATTTCCACCGACGGGAACTTTTCAAAGACAATGTATTTAAAATATTCAAGAACCGGGTTTTCCTCGGCGGCCCCCGGCGGGCAGTAGGCTTTGCCGATTTTTCTTTGAAGGTCTCCCATGGTGTCAGTCATAAAGACGGCCGTGTCGGGTTTGGATTTAGACATTTTTATTTCAATAGTCCTGGTGGCTTTATCGGCTGATGTGGAAGAGGGTTTCTCAAGTCCCATAAGCATGTGGTGGCTTACCACAATCGGTTTCCAAAAACCCAATTGCGGGCCGATTTCGCGCGCCAGCATATTAACCTTTCTTTGATCCATGCCTAGTTGGGTAATCTTAGCCCCGAGCATAAAAATATCGGCAACTTGCATGCATGGGTACATAATCTGCGCTGCGGTCAATTTCTCGGCCGAGTCCTCGCGGCCCATGAATTCCGCCGCGCGTATAAAGCGGCCCAGCTTATTTGTGCGCCCCACCTGAATAACCAGCTTCCAGTAATCGCTGTCTTTAACTATGTCCGATGCCCAGAGGAACTCCACATTATTGAGATCCATTCCGCAGGCCTTCCAAACTTCAATAAAGTACTCCCCCACCCTTCTTAATTTGTTTAAGTCTCCGCCCATTTTGTCATTGGTCATGGCATGCCAATCGGCAATCCACATTTTGAATTTGACGCCGGCTTTAATCATTTTGTTAATGTTAATGGCGCGAAGGAGTCCTTGGGCTATGTGGATTCGGCCGGATGGTTCAAACCCGTCGTAGGCAATAAGCTCTTCCCCGCTTTCCAAAAGTTTCTTAAGTTCTTCTTCTGTTACGATTTCCTCGCCGACTTCTTTAATGAGTTTTACCCGCTCGTCAATAGTCATAAATGTTATAATTTATAAACCCGGTAAACATTATTATAATAGTTGTACGAGGTTCTATCCAGCGGTGGCAGAACGGTCATGCAACAGTCTGTAAAACTGTGCCAAGTAGGTTCGACTCCTACCCGCTGGACCAGATTGCGAATTGTCGCGGCGGCGCTGCGCGCCGCCCACTGTTTTCCTCCCTCCCCATCTATTTTTTCTCCTCTTAAAATGAAGTTCGAGCCGAGGTATTTTAAAAAGTCCCGTTTCTTCTCCAGATTGGTGTTATCTTTTACGATTTGAGGCACTTCCTGCGAGACTTTTACCCACTCGCGGAAAGGTTCGAGCCAAGGTAATGGGTCCTTGGAGAGAGCTATCAGTTTTTCCTCCAGAGTCTTCTTTTGGGACATAAATATTTCTTTTTTACTGGTGTATTCCTGGCGTGTCAAAGCTCCTTCTAAATGGGCGTCGAGTAACTTTTCCAACTTTTCTTCTAATTCTTGTAGCTGAGTTTTGATTTCACTCCTTTCAACGCTGGATGTTTGCGTGGCATTTATTTTTTCTATTTCCATTTTCCTCGAGAACTTAGCAGCCCAATCTTTTCTTAGTTCGTACTTTTTGATGAGTTGGTTGAGAATGTTGGTTAATCTTTCCTGTGTTAAAAAGGGCTGGAAACACTTAACTTTTTTGTTCTTTTTTGTGCACCGGTAGTAAATGTAGTCTACGGTTCTTCCTGTCCTAACATAATTCTTAGTTTGCACCTCACCGGTAATAGTCATGTCACAATAGCCGCATTTAATGAAACCGGCAAACGGCAGCCGGCGTGGCTGTTGTGGCTGTTTCCAACCCCTTCTTTTTAAGACTTCCTGCACATCATCAAAAAGTTTCTTGGAAATTAGCGGAGTGTGTTTGCCTTCGTAGACTTCCCCGCCGTATCTAAAGTGTCCGTAATAAAAGGGGTTTGTAAGAATATCTTTGGCTCGGTCAATGTGAAGCGGGTTTCCGTTTGAGGTTTTAAGGCCATCTTTAAAAAGGATAATTCGGACATCGTTTAATGTTTTATTGCCAAGGGAGTAGGCCCCGAAAACCTCTTTGATGGCCGGAGCTTCTTTTTCGTTGATGATTATTATTTTCCTAGCGGTATCGTTAGCATAACCCAACGGGGCGACGCCGGGAAATTCTCCGCGTCTGATTTTTTGTCTTAATCCTCTTTTGGTGTTTTCTGATAGAGCGTCCACATAATACTTGCTTTGACCAAAGGCCAAGGAAAGCATAAAAAGCCCTTGGGAAGTGTTTTGAAACCAAAAGGAGGGGAATTTTAGATCGGTTAGTAATCCTTTATCCAGCAAATGAATAACATGCCCCGCGTCAACTGCATTTCTGGCCAGTCTGTCTGGATGCCAAGCTAAAATTCCCCCAGCCTCGCCACCCTCTATTCTTGAAAGCATAGAATTGAAGACTCCACGGCCGGGTTCCTTGGCTGTTTTGCTTTCAACTAGAACATCGGCGAGGCTGATATTTTCTTTATGGGCAAACTCCTTTAGTTCTTCAACTTGAGCGGGGATAGAAAGTTGCTGGTGGTCGTCGTCATCCATGGAACGGCGGGCATAAAGAAAATATCTTTTGGTTTCGTAACTTCCCTTATAGTTCCTTCGGGCAGAGTAGAACATATATAAAAAGAAGGCCGCCTTGGTTGAGTTCAAACCCTTTCGGATCTGTATCCAAGACAGCCTCCTAATCCGAAAGAATGTTTGAACTCACTTTAAATATACAATTGGGTAATTTTCTGTCAATCGGGTTTAGATTCTCCTTGGAATGAATAAACAGAAAATTACATACCGTTATACCAAGGCGCTCAATAGTACGTGTCTAGTACATGTTTGATACGTTCTTGGTTTGTACTAGACCATTATTTAGAACGTGTTACCAAGATAAAGGAATAAATTTAGAAGAAATTTATTAATAAAAGCTGGCAACAAATTGAGGAAAACTTTGTTTTGACGAACCGCGGGGGAGGGAGGAAAAGAGTGGGCGGCGCGCAGCGCCGCCGCGACAATTCGCAATCTGGTCTGCCTATACAAGGCAGCTCGAACCTATTTTATCAAAAATAGCTAACAAATACCTCTTAAGAATTGCGACAATTCTTAACTTTTAATTTTCTAACTTGCGACATGGCGGCCGGCGGCCACAGCGTCACGAGCAACCCAGCACCGGCCGGGGTGGGCTCTGATGGTTCTGCTGGATCTTTCCCAGCTTTCCAGCCGTGACAGCCCACGCCTCGAGGCGGGGGCTGACCCAATTACCGGAAGTGAAAAGCCGACCGGTAACTCGTGACCCAACCGCCGACCAAACCATGACGCCTGACGTGACTGACGATCGTCTGGCTTGGAACGGTGACGTTCCCACCAACATTGCCAGATCCAACCGACCCAGAAGTTCCCACCAAACGAACGGGGGGAAGTCGATGGCCCCGCCTTCGTCCCGCCTCGCTTCGTTCGTCGGGACTTCGGCGGACAGGTCGCCCCGCTGCGGCGGGGCT
>JAMCXX010000004.1 GCA_023474425.1 Patescibacteria group bacterium
CGAGGCAGAACCTTTTTCAATTTCGCCAAGCATTTCATTAAAAATTTCTCGTCCTGGCTCTTTAGCAGTTTTGCTCTCGTAAAATTCCTTTACCACAAAAAGATTATTTTGCTTGGCGAATTCCCGAAGCTCAGTTAATTGAGCCTCAATAGACAAAACTTGGCGTTCCTCATCCTCTGATGATTTTCTACAATAAATATAATATTTGATCATAGCTTCGGGAATTAAATTGATAAAAGGTTTTGTATTACACCGACAATTTCTAAATCTCCACTCATCGGCTCTTGTGCCTTTGGCACAATCCAAACTTTGTTTGGGAACCGCCGAATTTCGGCGGGAATTCTTTTGGCGGAATTCAAAACCCCTTGGAATTTCTTGGCGGAAACCAATGCCGAGGGGCGAAGCCCCGAGGCAATTTCTTCGGCAAATTCGAAATGGTGGTGTTTGTTTGAAAAAGTCAGAACCCATTTTGCGGAAAATCCCAATGAATGAAATGGAAACAATGCGGACTCGGCGGGGCAAACTATTTTTCTGGGGGAATGGAATTGCCCCGCCTCGGCTTCCTTCCCGCCCGCAGGAGGGGTCTGGGGAGGAATGCGGGCGGGTTTTTGAACCTTTCCTTTTTCGCTTCCAAATTTCGTATTTTGCAAAGCAAAATGCGCCACCAAAAGAGATGTTGCCCTTGACCTACCCAACCCATTCGCGGGCAACGCTAAGGAACTCCCTTTGTCTGTTATATAATTGCTCTCCATAGACCAATCATATAACATTTGATACAATCAATGCAAGTGGATAAAATATGAAAAACGAGATTACAAATTTTGGGAAGCGTCTCCGCGAAGCCCGCTTAAAAAAGAAGATGTCGCAGGGCGATATCGCCGAGAAATTAGGTGTTCACAGGAGTTATATCAGCGGTCTTGAACGCGGGAAACGCAACCCGTCTTTATTAACCATTAATAAAATGGCGAAAGCCATCGGCGTTGAGCCGAAAGAATTACTATGAATAATTACAACGGCACTATTATTGAGGAATCTTTAGCAAATAAAGATGTTCTCAAAAAAGTAAAAATTATTTCTACAAAAGTTGAACCGATAACTGACGAGCACAAAACGCCGTGGCTTTCGCAATGGACTTTACACGCTGTTGAAATTCCTGAAAATGAAGCGCAAAGCGTAGCCGAAGAAATAAGTAAATCCCTTGATTACTCGCATAATAGTTCTTGGTATGCGGATTATAAAAACAATGCTCATCATTACATAATTTTCCGTGATAAAATTTTCTATATAGACCGAAAAAGCAAAGAGCAATATGACGAAGCGAAACGCTACGGTATTTCGCTTGGCATACCGGAATATCAAGTGGATTTCCACCCCGAGGTCGAGGAGTGGGAAAGATAATAATTGGAGGTGATAAAAATATGCTTAAAAAATTATTTGCAAACTGTTTGTTGGTAAATGACTTCGAAAAATCACTTGCCTTTTACCGAGACATTTTAGGGTTAGAGGTAAATTCAACTGAAGGCAAATTTGCCGATTTCAAGCTTGAAGGCACTTCTTTGGCTATCTTTGAGAAAGAAGCGGCAACGGCTATGTTCCCTAAAAAATTTATGGGAAATGGCGGCGGAGTGATTTTGGCTTTCCAAGTTGATGATGTCAAAAAGACTTGCGACGATCTAAAAACAAAAGGTATTGAGATTTTTGAAGGACCAAAAACCACGCCGTGGGGTCAAACTGTTGCTTATTTCAACGATCCAGACGGAAACATTTGGGAAGTTTCGGCAAAATAAATTAGAATATGAAGTCATTAGTTTTGAAAAACAAAAAGGAATTTTTTGTATTTCCAAGCTCGCCATTTCATTTTGACGGGACTTTTCATAAACCCTCGCATTATCCCGATAAATTGACTGATTGGGAAGCTGGAAAGTATTGGCAAGCAATTAGAATTGGCAAGCGACTTTTTGGCTTGAAAATTGAAAACAAAGGCGCAACACAAAAGCCAAAAATCAAAGTTTCAATTTTCTATGACACAAACATTTCCGAAAGCGAACTTGGAAAAATCAAGGAAGAAATTATTTGGCGGTTTGATCTGAACGCTGATTTGAAAGAATTTAACAAGCTCGCCAAAAGCGATAAACGCTTTTATCCAATTTTCAAAAAATGGTTGGGTATGCGCAACTCAAGCGCGCATAATTTGTATGAACTTCTCATAATCGCTGTGCTTCTTCAAAACGCGACTGTTCGACGAACTGTGCAAATGACGGACGCCTTGCTTAATAACTACGGAACAAAACTTAAATTTGACGGCAAAGAAATTTTTGCGATTTGGTTGCCGGAAAAACTTAACAATGTATCCGAACAAGAACTACGAGATTTGAAAATTGGATATAGAGCAAAATTCATAAAGCGTTTATCGCAAAATTTTGCCGAAGGCAAAATTGACGAGCTTAAATTAAGAGAACTTGATCAAGAGGATGCTAAAAAAGAATTAACGAAATTGTATGGAGTTGGACCGGAAACCGCTCGCATTTTGCTTTTTGAAGTTTGCCACCAATACAATACTTTTGACCATATTGCCCCGTGGCAACAAAAAATATATTCCCAACTTTTTTACAAAAAACCGCTTGTCCCGACAAACAAAATCCGAGACGACATTAAAAAACAATATGGCGATTATTCAATGCTCGCGGTTCACTACATTTGGGAAGATATTTTTTGGAAAAGGAAACATAAAAAAATTGATTGGTTAGAAAAAGAAATCCGACTTTGATTTTTTCCGTTTTCTGGTAAATTAAAGATATAAAAGTTGGCGTGCCAGTTTTCAACTGGCACGAAATTTGGAAGCGAAAAAGGAAAGGTTCAAAAACCCGCCCGCATTCCTCCCCAGACCCCTCCTGCGGGCGGGAAGGAAGCCGAGGCGGGGCAATTCCATTCCCCCAGAAAAATAGTTTGCCCCGCCGAGTCCGCATTGTTTCCATTTCATTCATTGGGATTTTCCGCAAAATGGGTTCTGACTTTTTCAAACAAACACCACCAGTGAAATCTTCAGGAAACAGTCAGTGGAACAAGCGCCGGCAGGGGTTGGCCGGATAAAAATTCTAACATGGCGCCCCCGCCCACGGAAATAAAAGAAATATCTGTATCAAGACTATTCTTACGCAAATAAGCCTCGGTATCGCCGCCGCCAACAATAGAACAGGCCCCTTTCTTGGTTGCCTCAACAATACTCATAGCAATTAAATCGGTGCCGACCAGCTGATTTTTGGAAATGTCGCCCATGGGCCCGTTCCAAACAATCATTTTAGCTTCCAAAATCTGTGTCGCCCATTCTTTAGCTTTGTTAAAAGATAAATCCGGATCGCCGCAGGAAATCTCAATCTTTGGTCCTAAATTCTTTAACTCATCGTGGCAACCCACCAATCCCCCAACCAAAATTTTGTCGGCAATATTCACAAAATTCTTAACTGCCAAAACCTTGGTTTCCACCTTGGCCCCGCCAATTACTACATACAAAGGCCTGGCCGGAGTCTTGAGCACCAAGGATAACTCCCGCACCTCGTCCTGTAAATGAAAGCCGGCAAATGAGGGCAGAAATTTAGTAACGGCCACCATCGAGGTGTCGGTACGGTGGGAATTGGCAAACGAGTCGTTCACATAATAATCGGCCAAAGCCGCATAACCGCGGGCTAAGTCCTCGCTTCCCTTCTGCTCGTCGGCTAAAAATCTCAAATTCTCCAAAACCAGTATTTGGCCGGAGGCCAGCGCGGAGATTTCGGCTTCCACCCGCGGTCCCACACAGTATTGGCTGAGGGTAACGGCCGGATAAATTGATTTTAAATAATCAGCAACCGGTCTGGAACTCTTACTTGGGTCCGGCACCCCACCCGGACGGTCAAGATGCCCGCCAATAACTACCCTGGCTTTATTCCGAACCAGGAAATCCAGAGTCTTTGAAAAGGATTTTAAACGGGTAGGGTCGCTAACGCTCCATACTCCGCCCGACTCAACTAACGGCACATCCAAATCGGCCCGTAAAAAGACCCTCTTACCGTCCAAATCTTTTAGCTCTTCGACGCTTCTCAAATTCATGACTCCGTATAAACACTCTTAAAGTATTCTATCTCCGGCGGCTCTGTTAAAACAATGGAAACAACATCAATTCTTAAAGGCAAGGAGGAATTGGCGCCGGTCATTCGATAATTGTTAGCCGTGCGCACGAGTGATTTTAACTTGTAGTAGTTGACGGCTTCGAAAGGTTTACCCAAAGAACCGACCGAACGGGTTTTAACCTCAATAAAAACTAGGTCTTCGTGATCCTTGGCGACGATGTCCAACTCTCCCCAACGTTTACTCTTCCAATTCCGGGCCAGGATTTTATAGCCCCGCTTAGAAACATAATCGGCCGCGATTTCCTCGCCCCTTTGGCCGACACTTAAACCCTCCATTACGACAACTTTTTCCTAACTTCTTTGGGAGACAAATTCCTCACAAAATAAACTTTGGCGCGCCTTACACGACCTTGGCGAAGAAGCTCAACCTTCTCTAAATTAGGGCTGCTTAAGGGAAAAATCCTTTCCACCCCTACATTATCGGCACCTATATGCCGAACCGTAAAAGTCTTATCGCCGGCCTGGCCCTTTACTGCCAAGACGACACCTTCAAAAGCCTGTGTCCGCGTTTGTTCGCCTTCTTTAATTTTATAATAAACTTTTATCGTGTCGCCGGCCTTAAAATTCAAATCCATAGACAAAAGATACTATCATTACCAGTCCTTTCTGACAAACACTACTTACTTAGAAAGAACGGACAGTTGCAAACCTTTCTTACCGGCATCCACCAAAATTTTTTTGCCGGGGCCAATCTCCTGGGTAAGCATTTTCGAGGAAATTAAGTTTTCCACCTCTTTCTGAATCAGGCGTCGCAGCGGACGGGCGCCAAAATCCGGGTCAAAACCCTCCTTAACCAGGTAATCTTTAGCCTTTTCGGAAACGGTTAATATTATTCCTTTTTGGCTTAAAAGATTGGCCGTTTGTTCTAAAATTCTCTCGGCAATTTGCCGAACTTCCTTTCTGCCGAGAGGATGAAAAACGACAATCTCATCAATCCGGTTAAGAAATTCCGGTCTAAAAGTTTGCTTGAGGGCAGCCATTACTTTGTCTTTGAGCTTTTGGTAGGAATCGTTTTCAGGGTTACGGACCTCTCCTCCGCCCGAAGAAAACCCGATTGATTCTTTAGATAAAAGTTCGCTGCCCACATTGGAGGTCATTATAATAATCACGTTCTTAAAATCCACCGTGCGCCCGTGTCCGTCGGTGAGCCGCCCATCTTCCATTATTTGCAAAAGGACATTAAACACCTCGGGGTGGGCTTTTTCTATTTCATCCAAAAGAATCACCGAAAAAGGCTTGCGTCGCACGATTTCGGTTAGCTGGCCACCGCGCTCAAACCCAATGTAACCCGGAGGCGCTCCAATTAAACGGCTCACCGTGTGGCGCTCCATGTATTCGCTCATGTCAAGCCTCACCATTAAGTCCTCACTACCATAAAGTACCTCGGCCAAAGCTTTGGTAAGCTCGGTTTTGCCGACTCCCGTGGGACCTAGGAAAAGAAAACTGCCGATCGGACGACGCGGGTCTTTAAGACCCACTCGGGAGCGCCTAATTGCCTCGGCTACCACCTTAACGGCCTCGTTCTGGTCCACAATCCGCTCGTGCAACCTCTCCTCAAGTTTTAAGAGCTTGTGCATCTCTTCTTCGGAAAGATCGGAAAGAGGAATCCCGGTCATTCCCGAAACGATCTCGGCAATGTTCTCCTTGCGGACCACCGGCACTTCTTCCATTTTGGTTTTAAGCCATAAATCGGTCAGCTCGGCCCGCACCTTCTCCAACTCGTCAATTCGCCTCTGCAACTTATCTTTCTCCGCCGTTTTTTGGGTCCTCACCTGGGATGCCTTGGTTTGCTGTAATTCTTCCTCGACTCTTTTCAAATTTTCCGGCTCCTTTACCGCTGCCAGCCTTACCTTGGCACAGGCCTCATCAATTAAGTCAATGGCCTTATCCGGCAGAAATCGGTCGGCAATGTAGCGGTCGGAAAGCTCCACTGCGGCCACAACGGCCCCATCATCAATTTTTACCTGGTGATGCTTTTCATACTTAGGACGCAGGCCCTTAAGAATTTCGATGGTGTCATTAAGCGTCGGCTCGGCAATCAAAACCGGTTGGAACCGCCTTTCCAAAGCGGCATCGCGCTCCACATGTTGGCGATATTCATCCAAAGTTGTGGCCCCAATGGCCTGAAGCTCCCCGCGGGCCAAGGCAGGTTTAAGCATATTGGCGGCGTCAATAGCTCCCTCGGCCGCGCCGGCACCAATAACCGTATGAAGCTCGTCGATAAAAAGGATAATCTGGCCCTTGGCGTTAATAACTTCCTCAATGGTCTTTTTAAGACGCTGTTCGAACTCACCACGGTGGGAAGCACCGGCGAGCATGAGAGGCAAATCTATTGATACAACCCGTTTACCCTTGAGCGTTTCGGGCACGGCTCCCTGCACTATTTTTTGAGCCAGGCCCTCCACAATGGCCGTCTTGCCCACACCGGGGTCGCCAATGAGCACGGGATTGTTTTTGGTCCGGCGCGATAAAATGTGAACAACGCGCTCAATTTCGCTTTTGCGCCCGATTACCGGGTCCAGGCGGTCCTCACGGGCCAGAGCGGTTAAATCGCGTCCGTATTTGTCTAGAAAAGACGTCTTAGAAGCTTCTTCGCGGATTTCCTGAAAACAGACTTCGCAAAGATTAACAAAGATAGGCCGCCCGTCGGGCCCAATTTGTTGTGATTGAATAACTGCGGGACGCCGCCCACAACGCTGACAAACAACCATACTCCACTATGTGAAATTTAACCAATTACCAATTTACAAAAAAAATAAAAATTGAAAATTGACCATTCCTCGCCTCGCGTCGCGAGGCTAGTGTTCCCAAAAATCTGACGCCTTAACATCCACCTCCACCTTAACCTTCTTTAAAAGTTGTCGGCCGGCATTAACCATTTCTTCACTAATCACTTTGGTCATGGCCGCAACATCGCTTTCCTTTGCTTCGGTCACGATTTCGTCGTGCACCGTGTGGGTAATATAGGCATCCAAACCTTCTTTTTTAATTCTATCATAGATGTTAATAAGGGCATATTTAGTTATATCGGCACTGCTACCCTGAATCGGCGTATTCTTACCCTGGCGTTCGATGTTGGCCAAAAGTCTTTCGTAATTGGGGTCGCCTTTATCGGGCATAATATACCAACGTTTGCGGCCGCTTAGAGTCTGGCTGTATCCGTCCTTAACCGCCTGCTTGCCGGCTTTATCTAACCAAGCTTTAACCCCCTCATAAGCTTTAAAATACTTATCCAGAAGAACCCGTGCTTCGTCCGGGCCCACACCAATCTGGGCGCCTATAGAGGCGGCTCCCCGCCCGTACATAAGACCAAAATTTATGGTCTTGGCTGCCGTTCTCATTTTTTTATCCACCTGTTCTTCCTTAACGTTGTACATGTTAACGGCAGTTTTCATATGCAAATCCTCACCTTTATCGAACGCGCCCAAAAAGACTTTGTCGCCGGAAAGCTCGGCCATAATCCGCAGTTCAATTTGAGAGTAGTCGGCCACCACAAGTTTGTAGCCCTCGGCCGGAATAAAGCAGCCGCGAAACGACGAGTCCTGGGGAATCTGCTGCAAATTGGGGTTGCTGCAGGCGAAACGGCCGGTGTCAGCACCGATCTGCATAAAATCCGGGTGAATCCGCTTGGTCTTTTTGTGAATTTTTTCCAAAAAATTTTCCCCGAAGGCGGTAATCAATTTTTCCGCTTCCCGGTATTGCAGCATAAGCTGGGCTACTGGGTGGTTAACTTTGCGTAAAACGGCCTCTCCGGTGGAGGGCAGGTCGATACCCAGTTTTCTAAAGGCTTCAACGATTTGAATTGGCGAATTTAGATTAAGGACTTTGTCGCTTGAGCCAAAAAGATCAACCTGCTGAATTTTATAGTAAGGTTTAAGTTCGCGCTGAATCTGTACCACAATTTCGTCGCGCCGCGCCTTTAGGGCTTCAATATTTTGATGCCATTTTTTAACGTCAATGCGCGTGCCCCGAAGCTCCATTTCGGCTACCACCGGCAGAAGCCTAAATTCCAGCTTGGAAACCTCAATGAGTTTCTGTTTTTTTATTTCCTCGAACTGTTTTTTAAAAATCGGAAAAAGAACCAAAACATCCAAGGCCGCATACTTAAGATGCTTTTGGGTTATACGGCCGGTTAAACCCACCTCCTGCCAGTTATAATTTTCGTAGTCTTTATCGAGGGTTATGTTTAAATATTTTTTGGCAATAGCCCCTAAGGAATTCTCGCGAATGAGACCCGTGGTCAAAATTCTTTCGGCCAACATTGTGTCATAGATGTTGTTAATGCTAAAACCTTTCGAAGCTTTAAGGGCCTCATAATCAAATTTACCGTTTTGCAGAAGTTTAAGAATTCTTTCGTCGAGCAGTATTTCTTTAAGCGGCGTAAGGTCGAGTTTTCCGTTAAAAACATAGGCCTTGTCCTCGGTGCCGATCTGAAGTAAAAGTACCTTTAAGGTGTAGGGATCCAGTGCGTCGGCTTCCAAATCCACGGCCAAAACTGCCTCGCGGGAAAGAACTGCCGCGGTCTTGTTAAGCTCTTCCTGCGTTTCGATGTATTCAAAATTTGGGTTCTTTATATCAATGGGCATAAGAAACTTATACGGAACTTAATAGAGAATAGACCCTCCTTAAAAAAATTTAAAGGGAAAAATCTATTTTACTTGAGGAGGTCTTTAAGGACGGAAGCGGCTAACTGCGGTTCGGCCCGGCCGCGCGAGATTTTCATTACCTGACCTACCAAAAACTGCAGACTTTCCTTCTTGCCGTTTTGGTACTCCGAAACTGCCCGCTCGTTTTGTTCGACAGCTTCCCGGCAAACCTCGGCCAACTCCTCATGTTTCAGCGTTTCCTGCTCCTTTTCTTGAACCAGTTTTTGAACCAGATCTTTAGGATTTAAGTTCGCGAAGTCAAGCCTTTTGTTAACCAGGACACCGGACAGTTTAGACACGGGATAATCTTTCTGCAGAGCTTCCGCAGCGGCCGTCTCAAAATAAGCGGCCAAGTTTTTATTCTCTACAATTATTACGGCCTCCGTCTCCTTAATCGACCAGTCTCTAATGTATCTCACAACTTTTGCCTCAGGCAATTCGGGGATTTGAGATTTGAGATTTGAGATTTGAGATTTCGTAAAGTGCATTGGGGGAACGTCAGGCTCGGGAAAATAGCGGTAGTCGTGGGCTTCTTCTTTGCTCCTTTGAAGCACCGTCATTTTTTTGGCTTCGTTATACCCCATCGTGGCCTTATTACCGGCCTTTTTCTGCTCGCGCGTCTTTAGGAATTCTTCGGACTGTCTTTTTATTTCGTATTCCAAAGCCTGCTTAACAAATTTGAAAGAATTAATGTTCTTAATTTCAACTAACGGGGTATAAGAAACTTCCTTCCTCTTCCAATAATTCTGCCCTTCGTCCGTCATTCTGGCTTGGGCGCTCAGCACCCCTTGTCCAGAATCGATGCTGGACCTGCCTGCCGGCAAGGCAGGATCCCCCGGCATGACACCCTCTGAGGTTATCTCACTCCGACTCAACGAAACAGATTCCGTGACCTTCAAATTAATGGTTGGCTCCAGTCTCATTGACCCCTTTTCCATGTCCGCATCAGAAATACCCAGGTATCTCACAATCAACTGAAGTTTCTTAAGATAATCAACAACTTCTTCGGTTGACTTAAAGTCCGGTTCGGTCACAATTTCCACCAGCGGCACCCCACTGCGGTTAAAATCCACTAAAGATACGTCTTTAGGGCCTTGGTAATTGGGTATTTGGTCGGAGTGCAAAAGTTTCCCTGTATCCTCCTCCATATGCACGCGGTTAATTCGAATAGTTTTACCTCTACCCTGCCCTTCGTCATGCTGGGCGACTCCAGCATCTGCCCCTTTAGATTCTGGAGTCCTTGCCCTGCTCGTCCCTAGAATGACGATTGAGCCATTCACGCAGAATGGTTTGGCATACTGACTAATCTGGTACCCTTTTGGTAAATCCGGGTAAAAGTAGTTCTTCCTCTCAAAGTACGAATCTTCGTTTACCCGGCAGTTGAGGGCTAATCCTAACATTATGCACCATTCAACCGCCTTTTTATTGGGCACTGGCAGGGCTCCCGGCAACCCTAAACAGACCGGGCAGGTGTTGGAATTAGGTTCTCTGCCAAAGTGGTCGGCCGGGCAGCCGCAAAACATTTTGCTTTTTGTTTTTAGTTCCACGTGGACTTCCAGTCCGATAATCGGTTCAAACTGCATAATTTTAACTGACTCCAACTAACGTCATCCTGAGGTCTACGACCCGAAGGATCTAACCATTCGGCCTTTCCTTATGCCACTCAGTTGATTGTTCATAATGGTAAGCCACCCGCAAAACCAATTCCTCCGAAAGCTTGGGACCTATTAGGTCTAAACCCACCGGCATTCCTTCACTAAAACCACACGGGACGGAAATACCTGCCAGACCGGCAATGGAACTCGGCTCCACCAAAACGTCCGCCATTTCCCCAAACATTGACTGCCCCCGGCTTACTCCCACCGGCAACGCTATCGTCGGCGAAACCGGGCCAGCTATGAGGTCGACTTCGGAAAAAGCCCGGTTAAAATCATTAATAATTAAAGTCCTTACTTTTTCCGCCGTTTTGTAGTAGGCGTCATAGTATCCGGCCGAAAGGGCGTAAGTTCCTAGCATAATCCGCCTTTTGGCCTCCGGACCAAACGCTTCGCGCCCTTCTCCATACCGTATTCCGTCATATCTGGCCAAGTTACTGGAAACCTCACTACGTTGAATAATAGTGTAAACGGCAATGGAATATTTGGGATCCAGTAGGGAAATCTCTTTAACCAAGCAACCCAGCGTCTCCAGTTGCTTTACAGCCTCCATAACCTTTTGGGAAACTCCGTTTTCTACCCCTTCAAAATATTCCTTCGGCACTCCAATTTTTAATCCGCCGACGGAATCATTGAGCCGGGCGGTATAATCGGGAACTTCGTCCGGCAAAGACGTGGCGTCATAAACATCGTGGCCGGCTAAAATGCTTAAGAGAAATGCCGCATCCCAAACTGTTTTGGTAATCGGGCCGGGGCTGTCGGTGGACGAAGCCATAGCCACAATTCCGTAGCGCGAAACACGCCCGTAACTGGGCTTAAACCCAACCACCCCGCACCAGCCGGCAGGCTGGCGAATGGAACCGGCCGTTTCCGTGCCCACCGCCGCCAAGCACAAGTCGGCGGCTACGGCCGCCGCCGACCCGCCGGAGGATCCGCCCGGCAAACGCGTCAAATCCCAGGGATTTAAGGTCGGACCAAAGTCCGATGTTTCCGTGGACGAGCCGTGGGCCCAGGCGTCCATATTAGTTTTCCCCAACAAAAACGCCCCGGCTCTAATTAGCTTTTCCGCGATCGTGGCGTTGTATTGAGGTTTATAATCCTTCAAAACGCTGGAAGATGCGGTTGTTTTAAAATCTTTGGTGAGAATGTTGTCCTTTAGAGCTAGAGGTAAGTCCTTTAATACCGAGTCACTACGCGGTTCAATACTGTTAATTTCGTCTAAGCTTACTGAACTTAAATAAGCACGAACTTTAGAATCTCTTTGCGAAATGGCCGCAAGGCAGTCCACCACAACATCTCGGCCGCTAAATTCTCCATTGGTTATTCCTTCCAATGCCTCTTTTAGTGTAAGATTATTAAGACCCGTCATCCCAGTATCCTTTTAACCACAAAATATCCGCCATGCGTATTCTTGCAATTAGAAAGCGCCTCTTTTTGAGGAAGTATTCTTTTTGAATCAATCACATCCTCCCTAAAAATATCTCTTAACCCCGAAATCTGACTCGTTTCGCTCAAGTTTTTTATTTTTAAATTAAGCTTTGACAAAATATTAATATGGGAAATTGTGTCGGAAAGTTCCACGGCAAGTTTCCCTGTCTCTTCATCCGACAAAGGGAGTTTTGCCAAATCGGCGATGTGTTTTACTTCTTCTTTGGAAATTTCAGTCATAATCTTATTCCCAAATCCCTAAATCCCTCTTTAAAATTTTCCACAGCTTCGGTTGTTATAAAATGCGGCGGGTCGTAGTCAATCTCATGAACCAGGCTGTTGCGTACTTTGTGCGCCTGCCATACTCTGTCGTAAACAGGCCGGCTAAAACGATCGGATGCATTCTTTAGGCGCTCACCCATGGTCTGCCCGTCAACAATTTTAGACAAAGCAAAATCCATGAGCTTATCGCCGCGGCTTACGGCTTCTTTAAGAGAACTGGGTTTGGCCAGCTTAACCAAAGACTCAATCTGCACCCACTCATCGGTAACTTTCCTTTCGTCCAACGAAGAGAGCTGTCTTCTAGCAATCCGTCCGGGTTTTAAAAAATCAAAAAATCCCATGTTTTACTTAATGTTAGGGCGCAGTGTTGGTTTTGCAGCGAGCGTTGAGGGGGAGCCGTCAGTCCGCAGACTGAGGGAGGACTCCTTGAGCGAGTCGCAAAACTGACACGAGCCCGACTTTACATTGATCTAAGTATCTTTATTCTCTCCTCCAGCGGCGGGTGAGTGTCAAAAAGCCCGGCAAACCATCCGCTCAAATTCTTGCCCTTAAAGGGATTAACAATGTAGAGGTGGGCCGTGGCTTTGTTGGCCACGGAAAGCGGGCGGCTGTCACCTTTAAGCTTTTCTAATGCCGAGGCTAAACCTTCGGGAAACCTGGTTACCAAAACCCCGTCGGCGTCGGCCAAAAGCTCCCTTTTGCGGGAAACGGCCAACTGGATTAGTGTAGCAAAAAGCGGTGAAAGCAGGGCTAAAACCACGGCAATTAAAAAGATGACTGCGCCCGCCTGACCCTCCTCGCGGTCATCGCGCCTTCGACCGCCCCACCAAAGCGACTGCAGAAACCAATCCGAAAGCAGAGTAATCATACCCGCTAACACCGCCACCAAAGCCATATACCGTACATCGTAATTTTTAATGTGGGAAAGCTCGTGCGCCGTTACACCCTCAAGTTCAACCCGATCTAGCCTTTCCACAATACCCGAAGTGTAGCAAACCACGGCGTGCTGCGGGTCGCGGCCGGTAGCAAAGGCATTCATAGCCGGGTCGTTAATCATAAAAACACGGGGCTTGGGCAGACCGGCGCCAATGGCTACCGCCTCCACCAAATTATGTAAAGTGGGATTCTCCAGTGGCAAAACCTCCCGCGCGCCCGACACTGCCAGCACAATCTTATCGCTGTAATAAAAGCTTCCCAGCGAGGCCAAAACCGAGAAAACAAAGGCAAAGATTATTAAACCCTGGCCGTAGCCGAAAACATAACCAAAAACGTAACCCAAAGCGGTAATCAAAAAAATAAAAACTGCTACGAGCAAAATACTTTTCCGCTTATTTTCGGCAATTTCTCTATAAATTGTTGGCATACTTAAATTGAATTTCCACCACGAACACCACCCACAAATTATCACGAAACCTGAAGTCTGTCATTGCGAAGCGTTCGGCCTGAAGCAATCTTTCCCAAACGACATCCTAGTCTGCATCAGAGATCGCCACACTACGCTCGCGATGACAATATCGATCCACGCTGATTCCGCAAAGGAGTTCGTGGAAAAAGCCTGCCTTAAACTAAAACTGCACCTTAACGTCAGCTTTTTCTTCCTCCGGAGCGGCAAAATACTCCGCCTCCTTAAAGCCCAAACTTGAAGCCAAAACCACCGCCGGAAAAAGTTTAATCTTCGTGTTATAGTCGGCTGCATTGCTGTTATAGAACTGGCGGGCATAGGCGATTTTTTCCTCAATACCGGTAACCGATTCCATAAGAGATGAGAGCTCGCCGTGGGACTTAATATCCGGGTAGGCTTCCACACTTACTTTAATATCTCTCATCATTGAAGAAAGCTGATTCTCCAACTGGGATCGGCTGGCCACATTGGCGCCGGAATTTTGGGCCTCAATCGCCTGCGAACGCAAGCGAGCAACCTCGGTAAACACCTTTTCATCTAAATTAGTGGCTTTCCTAGCCGTTTCCACTAAATCTGGCAAAAGGTCGTAACGCTTTTTTAGCTGTACGTCAATGTCTTTTAAACTCTGGTCAACCCGGACTCTAGCCGTCACCAAATCGTTGTAGAGGAAAAAAACATATAAGACAGCCGCCGCCAAAATAATCAAAACAATTAATTCGATTGACATTTTTATCACCAGCCTTTCAGATTCAACGCTTCTTTAAGTTTAGCAAACGGCAGGGAGTTTAACACGTCGTTTTTAGTTAGCCAACCGCGCCGTGCCACGCTGACACCGTATTCCATGAACCCCATGTGGGAAACATGGTGGGCATCGGTATCAATCAAGAATTTTAAACCTAACTCTTTGGCTTCCCTCACCAAAAGGTCAGGTAAATCAAGCCTTTCGGGCAAAGCGTCTATCTCCAAATACTTCTTATTTCTTAAACAGGCATTAAAGACTGCGCTCCAGTCAGCCTCGACTCCTTTGCGCTTATCCAGAAGGCGGCCGGTGGGGTGGGCAATAAAAGTAATATAGGGATTTTCGATTGCTTTAATAAGACGGCGGGTAACACTTTCCTTGTTCTGCTCAAAGCCACTATGAATCGCCCCAATTACGTAGTCAAATTCTTTGAGTAACCCATCCGGATAAGATAGTTCTCCATCGGCCCGAATAAGTAATTCGATACCATTAAGTACTCTTATATTTTTATTTGAGTAATTTATTTTATCAATAAGATTTTTACGCTTTCTTATCTCGTTTCTAACTACTATCTCACCTCTTGTCTCGATGCTTAACTGGTGGTCGGTTATACCTACGTATTCGTAACCTTTTTTAACTGCCGCCCTAACCATTTCCTCCGCAGTGTTATTTCCGTCGCTCCAAACCGTATGCATCTGTAAATCCCCACGGATGTCTTTAAGTTCTACAAGGTCCGGCAAATTATGGCCTGCCGCCGCCTCAATCTCTCCGCCATCCTCCCTTAATTCCGGTTGTATATAATCCAAACCAATACGGCCGTAAAAACTCTCCTCATCGGCAAATTCCTCTACACGACCCCTCCTCCCTTTTACGCCATATTCGGAGAGGGATAATCCCTTACTCTTAGCCAATTCCCGTAAATGTATATTATGGCTTTTACTGCCGGTAAAATGCTGCAAAAGCGCCCCAAAGGCTTGCGGCTTTTGGGTCATTAAATCTACCTGGCGTCCGTTCAAAAGAATAATTCGCCCTTTAACCCCACCCTCGTTAAGTACCTCTACCGCCTCGGGATAGGCGACAAAATGCTTAACTACCGCTGCCGGATCGTTGGTGGCCACGGCAATATCTACGTCCCCCACGGTTGAAACGCGGCGCCGTAAAGAACCCAACGGTTCCGCCCGCAAAACTTTGGGCTCTTTAAGCAAATAGTCAATGAGGCGGCGCGAGAGGTCTAAAGCTTGGGAGAGCAACATTCTGTTTTCGCTTTTGCGCTCTTTCTCAAGGCCTTTTAAAATGTCTTCTTCGGAAGTTTCGCCAAAACCCTCAAGGCTCCTTATTTTGCCTGATTTTGCCGCTAAATAAAGCTGGTTAACGGCGTCTTTTTCCTTAAGCTTAAGATCCTTTGCCAACCGCAAGGCCGTCCTGGCGCCGATTCCGGGAATACCCAAAAGAGCAAACATGGCCGGCGGCAAACCTTTTTTAACTGCTTCAAAGTGGGATGCCTTACCCTTAAGAAAAAGCTCATTTAAATGGGAAGCGAGGGATTCTCCAATCCCGGCAACTTCTTTAATCCTTCCTTCCTGCCAGAGGCTGTGAAGGTCTTCGCTCATGTGTTCCACCGAAGCCGCGGCGTTTTGATAGGCGCGGATGCGAAAACGGTCTTCGCCTTTAACTTCGTAGGCGGCCTCGACTTCTTTGAGAAGCTTAACAATCTGTTCGTTGGAAAATTTACCATTTTCCATACTTAAACCAGTATATCATTCACAATGCTGTCCTTGACGGTTTTGGCTGGAGAGGTTAACTTATAAATGACAAACAATCGTTTTGATTTCTGATTTCTGAGATCTGAATTGTTCTTGGAGCTGTAGCTCAGTCGGTTAGAGCATTCGCTTGTCAAGCGAAGGGTCGCCGGTTCAAGTCCGGTCAGCTCCGCCACCCTACGCTCTGCGAGCTTCGGGCGGTCTACAACCACGCGAGGCGAGGTAGAGCTAGGAGTTGTCCCTCGAAGCCTTGCGCGAAGTGGGACAACATCCAATTAAAAATTACCTGCCCACTAACCTTTTTTGCGTGATGGGAGGTGAACTCTAAAATTGCCGAGTATAAACTACGAAGAATTTAAAAAAAGCTTAAATAACCTTCTTTCCGGCCGCGACCCGAGGTTGAGTGTTCTTTTGGTGGGAATTCTTCTGATTGTTGCCGGATTTTTTGCCTATTCGAATTTTTACCGCAGCGAGCAGAATCCAAAAAACGCGGAAACACTAAAGATTGAGTCGGGGCAGTCAAGCGAAGGCAGCATTTCCGGGGGCGCTATTGGCCCTCAAGGAAACGTCCAAACCACCGGCTCCATAGCCGGCGCCGAAACCCAAACCGGTAACAAAACCCAAATTAAAGAAAATACTACCTGGCAGGCACGCCTGATTGAACGCAACAGTATTAAGGAAAGCACTTACACCGTGCAAAAGGGCGACACGCTTTGGGAAATCGCCAAAGGCAAATACGGCAGCGGCTTTGAGTGGCACAAGATTCTTAAGGCTAATAAAGACAAGGTTGGCTTTCTACCCAACGGTAGTCAGGCTTTAATTGAAGTGGGACAGGAACTTGCCCTGCCTTAGTCTGCCGGGAGTCACCGTGTATAATTATTCTTGTAGCTTAAGCGCAGGCGGGATTAGTTGAGTGGCTCAATGCTGCCTTCCCAAGGCAGAGAGACGGGTCCGATTCCCGTATCCCGCTCCATAGGACAATTGCGTAAATAAAAGTACACAAAGCTGCTTGATAAATACATAATATAACAATAAATGAAAAGAATTATCCTTTTTTCCACACCAACATCTGGCAATCTGGATAAGATTTTGAGTCTCGTCTTTCCAAAAGAAATGGAGCATAAGGCATTTGCATACATGCCTAGTGATGGAGCGAATTGTCCACAAAAATATAGAGACGAATGGAAAAGTTATGCTGAAAAATATGATGCTGAGTTTAAATATATAGATAATTCCAAGGAAATCGCCGTTGATGAGGTTAACAAATTACTTGGAGCCAATATCTTAATTATTACCGGTGGAAATACCTTTAAACTCCTCGATAATCTTCGAAAATCTGGACTAGATAAAGCAATAAAAGAATTTGCCAACAGAAATGAGTTTGTGTTAGCCGGGTTTAGTGCTGGTGCGTTGGTATTAACTCCTACTATTGAGGTTTGTAATTTACCTAATTACGACAAAAACGACGTTGGGTTGAAGGATTTAACTGGTCTTAACATTGTTAATTTTGAAGTATTTCCTCACTACTCTGAACAGGAGCATAAAGATTTGTTAAGTGAATACAAGACTCATGCTAAAAATGAAGTTAAAGAGATTACAAACGAGGATTGTATAGTCTTAGATCCTTAAAACTCGGGATACCTAGATGGTCTTTGAGCATCTGAAGTTGTAAAATCAAATCGGCTGTAATGTAATGGCGGAGACCAATTTTAACAGCAGTAATAAGCGGGATGTGGGGGTCGAGTAGATACTGTTTGATATACTCGCCCTGGCTAAATAGGTCCGAGCCAATTACGTTATCCGGCTCCATATGAGAACGGTTTTGGCGCGGTTCAAAATCTCCCCTTAAAATCAAGTTTTCCCCGAGTTCGAGCCAAATTTTTTAGCAAAATTGTCTTAGCCTGGAAAAATTAGTTACTGGTGACGAGAGTCGGACCTATTTCAAGCGACTGCAGCTTCATTAAATTCCAATGAGAGTTGATCAGCGTCCATGGCTACATTCAAACCAATTGGCATAGGAATATCCACCGTTTTATGGCCAAAATCAACTGCTCCGATAATCGGGAATTTAAAATCTTTCAATACTTCCATAGCTATTTCTTTTGGTGAAGGTTCTTCGAGTCCTTCCCAAGACGTTCTTTTTACATCTGGTAATTTTCCGATTAACATTCCAGAAATTACCCCTAATATTCCAGAATACTTTAATTGATATAACCCTTTTTCAATTCTGTAAGATGATGTATTGTCAATTTCCCAAAACAAAATCCTTCCTTTTAATTCTTCTGGTTGTGGGAAATATTCTGTTCCAACCAGAGAAGATAATATGCTTAAATTTCCACCGAATAATCTGCCACTAGCTTTTCCTACTCGCCAACACTCCCATTTGGTTAATGGTTGTATTTGACCCAAAGGAGTAGTTGAGGTGAGGATATTGAATAACAATCTTTTACCTTCTTCTTTTTTTTCTGGCAAAAACTGCTCCCAAACTCTTCCTAAGCTATAAGTTAAGAGTGGCCCGTGAAAACCAATAAGACCAGTTTTGGTGTGTAAGGCACAATGAATATTAGTAATATCGCTAAATCCGATAAACGGTTTCGGATTTGCTTTTACAGCTTCATAATCTATGTGTTCCAACGTGGCGATAGCTGATTGGCCTCCTTCATGAACAATGATTGCTTTCACCTCAGGGTCAATGAACATTGTGTTGATGTCACTTGCTCTTTCTTCTGGAGTTCCTGCAAACCACCACTTAGTTCGCTTGAGATTTTTTGCCTCTTTTGTTTTAAATCCGAGACTTTCAAGCTCGTTTACGCCCTTACGATACTGGTTAAAATAATCACTGTTTTGATCGGTGGGAAAGGGAAAAGAAGTTGCGACGACTCCAATTGTGTCACCACTAATAAGCCGGTTTGGTTTAAGTATATTCATATCAAATTTCGGTCTCTGCGGCTAAGGTGTATCACGATTGTGCCATCAGTTCCCTAAAAGTAAGGTACGTTCGTCGTAGAGGTCATTCGGTACCCAAATATTACCACTTTTTGCCGTCTTTTCTATATTTGCCGAAAACTTCAAAAAATAGAAATGGGTTAACTTTCTCCAAGTAGCCTTTAAAAACAGTAAGTTGTAAAATCAACTCAGACTGATCTGTAATGTAATATCGAAGACCGATTTTAATTTTAGAGATTAGAGATAAATCGGGATCGAGTAGATACTGTTTGATATACTCGTCCTGGCTAAATAGGTTTGAGCTGAGTACCGTCCCAAGCTCTAATTGAATGAAAAGTTGTTATGAAAAACTTGCCGCCGTTTCCCCGAGGTTATTTCCAAAAATTCAGCACTAAGCCCGTTATCCTTAAGCCGTACGATCCAAAGTCTAAACAGATCTCCGATAAAATAATTAATAACCTGCAAGAAATTCTTAAAAATTACTCCGTAAAAATCATTCACCGCGGCTCAACCGCTTTTGGCATTGCCGGCAAAGGCGATATTGAAATCGGCGTTTATCCGTCGGCGGATGACTGGAAGGCAACCGTTGAAGCGGTCAGAGTGCATTTTGGGAACCCGCAAAACGTTGAATCTGACTATGTCCGATTCAACACGCGAAGCGGCGGTTTTGAGGTGGAAATCATATTACAGAACGGGGATTCAGCGAAAGTTGACTTGGCCCTTACCAATTACCTAAAAACGCATCCGCAGGCTTTAAAAGAGTACGGGAATATCAAGAAGAAGTTCGCCTACTCCAAACGGGAATATCAGATTCAGAAAGATAAGTTCTTAAGGGCAGTAGTCCGTTCCCTTCCCGAACCCGAACAAAGAACCGTCTTAAAAAATACCTAGTTCTTCCTGCTCCCGACCAAATACCAAACCAATTGCTACAATGATAAGTATTAAAGCAAAGCATCAACCGGTCCGGAGTCAATCGAATCTATTCTGTTGACCGTTGTTAGTACACAACCATTTATATAATAACCTAGATATGAATAAATCTTTCAATAATCACTGGGTCGGTGTGTACCTAAAAGAATTCCTCAACTCTTTGCCAGTAAACTATGAATATTCGGTTATTGGCTCCGTGGCCCTCCTCTCATACACCCAAAAAATAGGCTACGAGCGCGAAATTCACGATATTGACGTTATTTGCCAAGCGGAAGGATTTTCCCAAATTGCCAATAAACTTATCTCCCTCGGTTACGGGCAAGGAACTTTCGTCGACAAACGTATGCCTTTTTACAAAACCTTAATGCGCTTGGCCAAAAGCAAGTACTACCGATTCCAAAAGGAGGGACACGCCCTGGAACTCTTGACCACGCCGTTTAACAAATTTGGAGATAAAATCTGTATTGAACTTTACCCCGGACTTAGGTTCCGGGTTCCGGAATCCTTTATCAGCGAAACCGCTTTTCAGGGTTTAAGTTTTAAAGCCGCCACTCCCGAAGCCCTATATTGTATTTGCAGCATCGGCTTTACCACCTGGGGCAAAGTTGTAAAAGTAAAGAACAACCAGGTGCTTGAAGATCTTAAAAATCTAAAAAAAGTTGTCGACACGAATTTACTTAAGGAAATGGCAAGTAAAGTAAGGGTTGAGATAGGCAAACTAAGTTTTAAACTCCCGCTAATGTTAATCAGCTAACTCTGATAAAATTAGTTGAGTATTGGTATCTCCGAACACCTGTTCGGGATCCGGGACTACAGATTCCGGGTCAGGCCCGGAATGACGATTGAATAAATGACCGAATATAAATTCGCGGACCGAGACACAAATGTTCCCGTTTCCGGCATTGGTGCCATGATGAATTACGGCGCCAAATACGCCGATGTTCTGTCTTTGGGCCAGGGCACGCCCATCTTTCCTACGCCCCAATTTATTTACGACTATGTTCATGAAAGAGCCAAATCCGACCCTTCCGTTGGTATGTACAGTAGCCCCAAAATAGAAAACGGGCTCAAGGAACTGATTATAAAAGAGATGGAACAGCTCTATGGTTTTAAGCCGATGTTAGACAACCTGACCCTGACGACTGGCGGTATTGGTGCGCTCTACTCCGCCATGATGGCCCTTGTGCAAAAAGGCGACGAGGTTATTTATTTTGACCCAAGCTACCCTTTGCACCTTTCCCAAATTCATCTGACGGAAGCCAAACCCGTCTTTGTTTCCTATAAAGAGGAATCCGGCTGGGCGTTGGATCTTGAAAGACTCAAGAATAGTGTCACTAAGAACACTAAAGCAATTATACTAACAAATCCCAATAACCCTACAGGTACGGTACTTTCCAAAGAAGAGGTTGAAGAAATTGCAAAAATAATTCTGGAAAATAATCTTATTTTGATTCTTGACGAGGCCTACGACTTTTTAACTTATGGTAAGGAGCTCTATAGTCCCATGAAAATGCAGGAGATTAGAAATAATGTAATCCTTTGTAAAAGTTTTTCCAAAGAATTTGCCATGACTGGCTGGAGAATTGGCTACGCTTATGCAAATCCGGAAATAATTAAGAAGCTAAACGATGTACACACCTACTTTAGTATTAGCCCGGCTACGCCATCTATCGTTGCCGCCATTGCTGCCCTCTCCAACCCGCGCGGCCTCGAGGCCAAGGCCGGTTTTATTAAAGAATTTAGAGAAAGCCGGGAAACTATCTGCCAAAGGCTCGACCGGCTGCCCAAGCTTTTTTCGTACCAAAAACCTGCCGGCGCCTATTACGTTTTTCCTAAATATCTTAATTTTGACCTTACCGCTTTGGAGTTTGCCAGGCACCTTGTTGACGAAGTCCGCGTTATTACCATCCCCGGAACGGCCATGGGACCGGCCGGAGTCAATCACTTAAGAATGTCTTTTGCGGCCAAATCCGACTACATTAACCGCTGTTTCGACCGGCTTGATCAATTTGCCAAAATCCATAATCTGAATTAAAAATTAATCCGTGCCTCAATCAAACTTTCCCGGACTTTTCTATCTTGGACAAAAAATGGCGGTGCGAATCGTTGGCCCACAATACCCGCCACTACAATTAATTGACAACAGTTTTTACCTTTCCAGAACCCACGTTTATAAGTTGCGGGTTTTAATTACCGGCTGGTACCGCAGCGAATCCAAAAAAGTAATTTTGGAGAGATTAAAAGCCGTTTCGTCTAAATTTGGATTATCCTATCGCTCTGTGAAAATTACCGGCGCCAAAACTCGCTGGGGCTCCTGCGGCCGCAAAGGCAACCTAAACTTTAGCTGGAGGCTCGTTGCCGCGCCGCCCGAGGTTATTGACTATGTGATTATTCACGAACTGGCCCACACTCTTGAGCCAAACCATTCCCGTAAGTTTTGGCAAACGGTCGCCCGTTTCTGCCCGGATTACAAAGAAAAAAGAGTGCGTCTAAAAACGGTTATTCCCTTGGCGTGACGCCGTAAATGGTTAGAGGCGTGCCGAGATTATTATCCGCGGCGTAAGTTACGTTGCCGGCAGTTGGCGGGTCGGCCCAATTGTAAAGCTTCTCGGCGTTAGGAATGCTTATATTAATACAGCCGTGGCTCATGGGATGACCAAAATTATTGTGCCAGTAGGCCCCGTGCAAGCCGAATCCGCGCCACTTGGAAATTTCGTCATTGTAAAAATACATGGTAAAAGGCACATTGGGCAGGTCGTAATAGGTGTGAATGGCCGGATTGCCTCCGGTCATCCGCGTGTAGCGCAGTTTAATCCAAATTCTAAAATCGCCGGTGGGTGTTGGGTACCACTTGCCCGAAGAAATAGGAAAAGAAAAAACTTCCCTGTCCCCCTCCTTGGCATAAAGCATTTGGTGGGTTAAATCCACATAAATATGTTTGTTAGGCGCCGAACTTTCCCCCAAAACCGGCGGCGGTTTGACGGCGGCTATTTCTTTAGGCACGTCCACCTCGATGCCTTCAAAAACTCCCTCTTTCGGTGACGCTTCATACTTGCCCGTAAGGTTCCCTAAACAGCTTAGGGAATTGGCGCAAACGGTGCCGGCATTTTTCTTTGAAAGACGATTGAGACCGGGTAAAATAGCAAAAACCGAAAGTGAAAAAACGCTTAACAGGAAAATAGCTAAAAGAATCTTATTGGAACCGTTTCTCATACCTAATTCGACCTAAAAATTAAAATCTTAAAAACAATTATAGTTCGAGTTCCCTCCAGAAACAATCCTCAAACCAAATTATCCTGTACCGTCCACCGTTTGACAAAATTGTCCCATTGACCTATAATATAATTATGTCTAGATAGCCCAAGGGGCTATTTTTTGTTGTTATGACAATATATTCTTTTTCCAGCCAAGCTATAGCTTCCCTACTCTTAATACCGGGTTTGCTGGGCTTCAATGCCACACCGGAAAAAATTCTGGCCGGTCATAAAATGGACCTTAATAACCGTTATTCGGTATCCTCGGTCAATCTCGTTTTTAAAGACAACATTCTTTTAACTCTTAATAATTTGGAGGGCGGCACCGAAAGCCGGGCGGAAAAAGTCGTCTGGAATGAAGTCATACAGTCCAAAGATTTTAGTTTCACGCTAAACCCCGGCCAAGTATTTGCTTTCCACGACTCAATCCTGCCGGAGTTTAAAAACAGGGTGGTTAAAACTACCGAGTCTCATTTTAGCGGTGAAGAAGGTTTTAAAAGCGACGGCTACCTTTTTGGCGACGGGGTTTGCCATCTGGCTTCGCTTATTTACTGGACTGCCAAAGATGCCGGTCTTGAAACCGTAGCTCCAACCAACCATAACTTTGCAAGAATCAACGGCATACCGCGGGATTACGGTGTTTCTATTTACTCTAACCCTCTTTTACCAAACATTAGCGCCAACCAAAATCTTTATGTGGCCAATAATTTTTCCCTACCCGTTAGTTTTAACTTCCAATACCAGGACGGCATTCTTTACTTCTCTATCTCAATTCCCAACCCAACCGGAAAGTCTGTCTGACATCGGAAAATAACATCCATAAAAACTTGAGAATGTTGGTATAAAAAGCGAAAAGAAAAATAATTCTTGACCTCCAATAATTTCCCCAAAAATTCTTTGCCAGAATTTACACAAATTCTACCTTGGTAAAAAAATCTTCTTGACAGACTTTGGGGGTGTGCTACAACTCCATATCATAAAGATTTTATGGAACCGGAAAGAGACAAACCCCACACTATCGTTGAAACAACTATAACCCCGTCGCAAAGGGCGGAAAAAATTATTCCCCGCGGCGTTAGGGCCATGCTTCCCCACGGCGGACTGCCCGAATCCGTCTCCCTTTACCTTTTGGAATTAATTGAAAAAACCGGCGGCCGAAAAGGACCTTTGGGGCTTCAATTCCTTGCCCAGCCGGAACTGGAAAAAAAATATTATCAAATTAAGGCGCTGGACCCATTAATCGAAGACGAGCACGAGGTGGCCCCGGGCCTTGTTTACAAATACCGCGGCAAGCTTAACAAAAACAAACATGTTGTTACTCACGGACGCGTTTTGTGGACAATCACCCGTTTTTGCTCAACATACTGCCGTTTTTGCACCCGCGGCCGAGAGGTTGGCATTCCGCCAAACGTAAAGGGCTACAACCACTCTACCATTTCCCGCAAACCGTATTTGGATGATAACGAAATCGAACAGGTTTTCAATTTTCTTCGTGATCGTAAAGAGATTAATGAGGTGATTTTATCGGGCGGAGACCCTTTGACCTGCCCCCAAAACTACCTTACTAAGGTTTTTGAGGGACTCTCCAAACTCCAGAAAGAGGGTCACATAGACATTATTCGTCTGGGCACCCGCCTGCCGGTTCACAACCCCCCGGCCGTCCAAAACTGGCATTATGAACTTTTAAGGCTAATTCAAAACCCTTATTTAATGGTTCACATTAATCACCCGTTTGAACTCACCCCTCAAACTTTAAACGTGCTTAATAATTTTAGAAGAATTGCCCAAGCTGTGGTGATGAGCCAATCGGTTCTTTTAAAAGGGATCAACGACAATGTGCAAACTCTCCACGACCTTTTTGTGAAAATGGCGGCGGAGGGAATCAGACCATACTATATCTATCAGAATGACCCCGTTTACTGGGCGTCCCACTTTACCGTGCCTCCCAAAAGAGCCATAAAAATTTGGCAAAGCCTAAGACCAAAACTTTCCGGTGTGGCCGCCACGGCGCGGCTGGTGATTGACACGCCTTTTGGCTTTGGCAAGGTGGCCGTACCCGAAGGCAACGCATGGGAAGTAAACTTTAAATCCTACAAAGACTTCAAGGGCCAAAGGCATGAGTTAGCCCGGAAATGACATTGGGCCGACTAAAAACCTAGCTACTTTGTACCTTCTGACCTAATCTAGTGAGTGAGACCGGGGCTTAAATAAAGAAGGGAGATTAAAAGAACAATCTGCAATGTTACCAAAACCGAAAGAATGACCACAAATTTGCCCAACCTGGCCGGGCTCGATACTGCCGGTTCGAGCTTCTTTGTCTCCCGCTCCTCCAACTTTTTAGGCGGTGTTGCCGACTTAGATGTTTTTGCATATTTTGAAGGCTTAGAGGGCGCCGCCGGAATTTCCGGCGCAGCATAGTTCTTAACAAATTCCTGTACGGCCGGTCTGCCCGACGCTTCCGAAACCGCCACGGCTGCCTTTGCCCGAGAAACTCCCGAATTCTCCGCTTGAGCTTTTAATTTCGGTAAAACATTTTTCTTATTTTCGGCCGGGTCGGGTGTAACCGTAGCCAAAGGCACGACAGGCGGCACGTACTCCGAAATCTTTTGGGTATTCTTAAACTTGGTCATAATTTCTGCGGACAAATATATTACCGCAATTGTAGCAGATTGTTAACTTTAAGAGACTTTAAAAATAATCCCGACCAAATAGCCGGCCAGAGCCGAGACCGTACCAATAACCGCCATCTCTAAACCGCTCTTCAAAGGTTTTCCGACCGTTTGCCGCGCTTTATAGGCGCCGACCAAGAGTAAAGTGAGCGCCGCCAAAAAAACGGAGACAAAAAGAGAAAGACGGAGAGGCAGAAAAATAAACGGCAGAAGGGGAATTAAAGAACCGACCACTGCCGAAGCTCCGACCAGCACGGAAGAGGCCAAAAGAGTGCTTTTAGCCACCGGTTCCAGTTTTAGCTCCTCTCTCATCATAACCTCCAACCAGACTTTTGGATTACTCACAATTTTTGCCACCACTTCCTCCAAAAGCGGTCCGTCAAAACCGCGTTCGCGATAAATCTGACGAATTTCTTCTACCTCCTGTGAGGGTACGTCCTTCATTTCACGCGTCTCGCGATTTACCTCCGATTCGTAGAAATCTGCCCGAGCCCTTTTACTGGTATAGGCCACGGCGGCCATGGAAATACTTTCGGCAAAAGTAGCGGACAACCCGGCGGCGATTACCAGACGCGGCGACTGCGAGGCGGCGGCAACCCCCAAAATCACACCCAAAACGTTAACCAATCCGTCCTGACCCCCCAAAATAATATCAGTTAGGCGAAACTCCGTGCGGTGCTGTTCCATATAACCCTTTAAGACTAGCTTAAAACGAGGTCTTCTGACAAGAACTTTACTAATGAGACCCAAACATCTACCATTTAAATAATTATGAAACCAGGAGAACTCTTCTTAAAACTGATACCAAAAATCGGCCTGATTATTGCTATCCCTCTTATTATTTACTTTTGGGGGGCGGCTATCGTCTACAACATCGCTAACTTCTGGAAGATCTTTACGCCATCAAATACCGTAACCTTGAGCCAAAGCACCGATAATCCTGTTCTTCCGCCCCATATTCAACCGCTGCCGCCGGCCGTTAAGGACCCTAAAATAGCCGTTTCCGGCTACGCCCAAGAGGGGGTGGAGGTAAGGATTTATGTAAACGGCAGTCTTGAGGCAAGCGTTCGAGCCGACAAAGGCGGGCAGTTTTCCTTTGATAGCATTAATCTTAAAGAAGGCGACAACCAAATCTACGCCAAGGCGGTTGACTCTCAACGTAACGAAAGTTCTCCATCTCAAACCATCACGGTGAGCTACATTAAGAAACCGCC
The DNA here is from genome assembly GCA_023474425.1 of Patescibacteria group bacterium. Lineage (GTDB taxonomy): Bacteria > Patescibacteriota > WWE3 > JAMCXX01 > JAMCXX01 > JAMCXX01. The sequence continues at coordinate 27,092 of JAMCXX010000004.1, forward strand.
GTTTTTGGACGTGAATAATCTTGGTTCGGACGTTAACGACGTTAAACAGGCCTCCAACGTTTTTAATCTGGTAGGCAAAAGCGACCCTCAAGCCACCATCACCGTTAACGGCTTCCAGGTTTTCGTGGACCCTGACGGCAATTTTAGCTACCCCTTAACTCTTAATAAAGGCCAAAACCAAATCACTATCCAGGCCACGGACACCGCCGGCAACACGACTACCATTAAGAAAATCATTAACTTTACCCAACAACAGCAGTCTTAAAGAAGGCCCAAAAGAATCCACAACCAAAGCATAATCTGGGGAAAAAAAAGCGAGTTTATAAACTGACTCTCAAACAGTAATCCGAAGAGAGAAAGGGTTATGGCCAGGCCGGCGGGCGCCCGAATGTTGCTTGTGGAAAGAAAAAGTATTCTTAACGCCAACAAAAGAAACAGAATTAAACCAACAACCCCGGTGGTTGCCAGAACCAGAAGCAGGCTGGAATCGGAGCCGGCGCCGGCGTGGCCGCCAACAACAAGCGTTGAATTAAGCCGGGGACCAAAAAAACCAAAATCCTCTTGTGACGTCCGATAAAGATTAAAACCCACCCCGGCAATCGGCGACGAACGCCAGACAGCCAGGGCGTGAGACCAGGAAACAAGACGCAATTGGGCGCTGTCGTTAGGATCGGTGATTCCGGCCAGGCGGGTCTGAACCCGCGGCACGGCAAAGTAGGCCAGAAATCCTATAATACCCGCCAGAAAGATTAAACGGGGTGACCTTAAAAGACTGTAGAGAAATAAAACCGCCGCCAGCAGTAACCAGCCCGAGCGCGAAAAGGTTAAAAAAATAGCCAAGACCAAAACCGTACCAAGAAAAGCTCTTACTACGTTACTATGTAGTAACGTAGTGAAGCGGTCGGAAACCCTTTCACTCATACACAAGAGTAGCGTCAAACTCAAAACCAAATAGGCGGCAGTAAAATTCGGGTCAAGAAAAGTGGAAACCAGTCGGTTCTTGTGAGGGTCATAGCCAAACTCCGCCGCCAACCGAGCCAAATCTGGATAAACAATCAACTGAACGAAACCGGCCACGGCGAGAACCAACCCGCTTATAATAAGAGCCCACAAAACACGCCCAAAGAATTTTGGTGAGCTTCTCTTGAGGTCGAATACGACCAACGCCAGAAAGGCGTAAGCGGCAAAACGGATAAGATAGGCGGCCCCGTCAATAAAATCGGAGGGAGGCAAGTCTCGGGCGCCGTGAATCAGTGAAATAAGAGCCCAAAAACAGAAAAAGAATAGAAACGGCCAAAAACCGGGCAAATCAATTTTTTTATCATTGGACAAAAGCCTGTCAAAAACAAAAACAACTCCAACGATAATAACCAGAATATCCTGCGGGTAAAAATTACCCGAGCCAAAGGGCAGTTTAATCAACTGACCAAAAAGCCCGGAAAAAATTGTAAGATAAATTAGATATTCCACTTAAACGGACGAATAAATTTCCATAAGCTCTCCGGTTATTTTTTCTTCCCCAAAAGAATTTAAGGCTTTTTTTAAAGCATTTTTACCTAATCTTTCTCTAAGGGATTCATTATTAGCAAGCTTTTCTAAGGCGTTTGTCAGAGAGTCAGCTGAAGGTGTTACCAAGAGCCCCGTCACCCCATCTTCCACAAACTCTTTAGTACCGCCGGTATTGGTTGCCGCTATCGGCAGACCGGCCAACCCTGCCTCAATTACGGCCGTGGCAAAAGGCTCCGGCTCAATCGAGGCCTGAACAAAAATATCAAAAATCTTATACCAAACAGCCGGCTCTTCGCAAAAGCCGGTAAAAAAAACGCGGTCGGAAAGTCCGCTCTGGCTTACCTTTGCTGCAAGCCTTTCCCGCTCCACCCCCTCGCCAACAAAAACCAGACGGGCCTCCCTTCCCTCCTTGACCAAAGAGGTAAAGGCGTCTAATAGCAAAAAAGGTCCTTTCCAAAAGACCAGACGGCCCACAAAGCCGATGGTCAAAATTCCTCTGGTATTCGGCAAACCCAACGACACGGCGGCTATGTCGATGTCTAAATCGCTGACTTGGGATAATCTCTTCTCGAAATCTGAACCTACGTAAACCACTGTGGCGCGTTTTTCGAGACCGTAGAAATCTTGAACACTTTTCGAAACGCAAACATACCGGCCGACCTTAAAAGCGGTCAGCCGCAAAAGAATTCGGGAATACTCAAAGTCCCTCAAAATAAGAATAAGTTTTTTTCTCAAGACTAACGAAACCAGAAAACACAGGTAATAAGCCCGTTCGGTATTGGCCGTGAGTATTTCTATGCCTTCGCGGTTAACCAAGCTAATAAGGTCTAAAAAATCCGCCAGAAAATAAAGAGAAGCTTGCGGCTGCAGAGATTTTAAGCGCGGAAACCGAAGAATTTTTACTGTCAGACCAAAAACCTCCTCAAAGCGCCGCGTCAGATCTGGGGTGCTGCCTGACAAAACCATAACCGGCCAAAACTTTTGCCTATCCAAAAATTTTAAGTGACGCAGAAGTGCCAACTGGGCCCCGCCAACGAACGGGGTATGGTCGGCAAAAAGTATCCTAATCCGTCTGGTCTTACTTTCCATTTGACTCGAAAAACACTCTATAACTTGAGCTCGATATTTAATTTTCCCCAACTGTCTAAAAAAATTGGCCAAGCCGTCAAGGAAAGCAACCCTGCCTCGCTCGCGGCCGCGGGCAAGATTTAAAAGAAAAATAACCGGCGAGGTTAAAAGTCCTGCGGTGAGCCAAATATAACCCGGCGAAGTTTGGCCGTGATTCAGCTTGAACTGCAAAATACTGCCGCCGAGGCTTAAATTTTGAGCCAGGAAACGGCGAAAATTATAACTCGAGAGATGGCGGTTAATTATCGGCAGAAAAACGAGAAAGTAACCCCGGCTGACCACCCGCTCCTTAAGATCGGCGTCCTCACCGTAGATTGAGGGGACAAACCTTTCATCAAAACCGCCGACCTCGTTAAGAATATCGCGGCGATAAGCGATGTTGCCGCCAAAAACCGGGTGCTCGTTTATTGAAAACGAGCACCGCTGCGCCTTGGGATAATTCTCATAAACAGATCTCTCGTAAGCGGCAAAGATATTTTTAGAGACCAAATCCGGCGGCGGCAAAGTTAAGCCGCCGGCCCCAACCGCGTCCGGATTATCTTTAAAAGCCCGGTCAAATTCGATCAGCCAATTTGGCGGCACTGCCACATCGTCATCGGTAAAAACCAGAACGGAACTCAATATTTTTGTTTGACCTCTGTTAACCGCTCTAAGACCAAAGTTGCGCCCTCGGGCTGCGCCCAAATTACCGAGGTTCGGCTTAAGAAGTGTAAAATTTGCGTCGCTTTGCGAGGCCAAACGTGAAAGATGGTCTATATCCCCGTTGTTAAGCCCGGAACCGCTGTCTACAATAACGATTTCAAAATTCTCTTTGGGGAAATCCTGACGGCAGAGCGTGGCAAAACATTCAGCAAAAACCGCTCTTCTATCTTTGTTTTCAACCCCACGGGAAACGACAACTATAATGGAGAAGGTCATATCCGCGAATTTAAAATTTGAACTTTGAAATTTTCAATGAATTTTAATTGATTTAAAGTTTCAAACATTTAAAATTGGGGTTCTGTTATTTCATTTCAAATTGAAAATTACGATTCAGATGATCGAAAACCTTTTAACCCGAAATAAGCCACTAAAACGAGAATAAGCAACTCCGTGGCGCCGGTCAGCCAAGCACTGGCCATAAAACCGAACTTTGGAATTAAAAGATAATTGGAACAGAAATTAAAAACGGCCGCGATTAGATAAATAAAGGGAATAATTTTTTGCTGATTTTGAGTAATCATTAAAAAAAGAAAAAGAGCCGAACTAAAAAAAAATGGCAGACCAAAAAGCAGAACCCTTAGTGCTGTTGGCGCCAAAACAAAACCGCGGCCGCCAATAATTTCGATTATCAGCGGCGAAAAATAAATACCCAGAGCGCCAACCGCAATGGACGCGCCAACCATAAAAACCAGTGATGACCAGAAAATCCTACGAAATTTGGGCGCATCAACAGCGTAATTTTTAACCATAAGGGGGTAAACGGCATTCACAAAATAGGTGGGGAAAACCAGAATGTTTTCAAAAACCTTATAGGCCAAACCGTAGTTGCCCAAAGCCACATCATTAGTCATCTCAAGGGAGGGAGAAAGTCTAAGAACCGAAAGCAAAAATTGATCCGATTTGGCCACGACCACTGTTAAAACAATGCCGGCGCCAAGCGGTAATGAAGTCGTGATTATTTTCTTCCAAAAAGCAAAATCGAAATCCAGAGAAACTTGCCCCGTCACCTGTCCGGCCAAATAAAGAGAAACCGCCGCCACAATGATCGCGCCAAAAGTGTTAGCCGCCACAAGAGGCAAAAGGCCAAAACCTTTTTCCACGAGCCACAAAACCAAGGCCAGAAAAGTGAGATTGCCGATAATCGAAGAAACCACTAACTTCTCATAAGAAAGCGTTGTCTGAAAAATAATGGTGGCGCAGTTATAGACGCTTTGGGAAAAAATGGTCAAGAGCCCAATTAGGATTCCAAAACGGATAACATTGGGATCGGCCAGCCTAAAGGGAATAAGCGGCACCAGAAAAAAAAGGACCAAAAAAATTACGAGCGCTTCCAAAAGCCGCAGGGTTAAAAGATTGTTAAAATATTTTTGCGCTTTGGAAAAATCGGCCGATAAATCCCTGGTGGCAATGGCGTTAATCCCAAAATCGGTTAACAGGTAGAAATAGGTGGCAAACCCGGTCATTAAGAAAAAAGCGCCAAACTCGGCCGCGCCGAAGCGGCGGGCAATAATGGCCGTAGTAATTACCGTGGTGCCGGCAGAAAAAGCTTTGCCCAAAAGCTGGGCGGCGGTATTGGTAGTAATTTTTCCAACTTCCCGATTTATCATCGTTAATCTATTATAACTGTTATAATAGTTATATTCCCAAGCCTTTCGAATACGGCCGCTTAGCTCAGTTGGTAGAGCGCTGCATTCACATTGCAGAGGTCGCTGGTTCGAGACCAGCAGCGGCTACCATTTTCTTATTTTTATGATTAAATCGATTGCCTCACAACTTTTGGATTTTCTGGAAACAATCGTCCTCGCATTTATTATTTTTATTCTCGTGGACACATTTGTGATGCAGCCGCACGTTATCCGCGGCGACTCCATGCTGCCAAACTTTCATACCGGAGAAAGGATTTTTACCGAAAAAATCAGCTATCGATTTCACGATCCGCAACGGGGCGATGTGGTGGTCTTTCGCTACCCTTTAGCCCCAATTAACGACTACATAAAAAGAATTATTGGCCTGCCCGGCGAAGAACTGGAAATAAAGGACGGAAAAATTACGGTCTTTAACTCCCAACACCCGCAGGGCTTTCTTCTGAATGAGCCGTACTTGGCCGCAGGAACCGTCACCCAAGGCAAGGCGGCTATACCGGACGGGGTTAAATTTAAAGTTCCCGAAGGCCAATACTTGGTTATGGGGGATAATCGTTCGGAAAGTTCGGACTCTAGAGAATGGGGACCTGTACCCAAGGCCAACCTGGTGGGTCGGGTTTTCTTAAGATATTGGCCGCCTTCGGCCCTTTCAATTATTTCGGGGTTTACCTACCAAGAATAAAAGTTTAGCGCCTCAAAATCACAAAGCCGGCTATTCCCAGAAAAAGAAAAAATCCGCCCAATACAAAATATTTTGTCGGACCGGAAAAGGACGACAGCCGGCTTATTAGCAAAGATGCCGCATTAGTCTGGCCGGATGCAGGAATCGAAGGCGTTATGGTCCCCGGCGAAACTTTCTGCGTTTCTTCGGACCCGGCCGGTGCCCGGGTTTCAAATTTAATCGTCTGGATTATTTGCGGGTCAAAACTCTTGTCGTCGTTGCCTACGAGTTCTACGATTAAGGTGTGCTTGCCGGAGGGTACATCGGCAAAAACATAGGGGTCGGTTTTAGCATATTTAATGGCGTTGTCATGAGTAGGATTGTCTGCATCCAACCAGAGGTCTAGGTGGCCCTGATTTGGATTGTTACCAAGAAATTGACGGTAATCTTTAAGAGTAAAGTTCTTTAAGCTGAAATTAAGAGTCACTACATAAGAATTTATCACCTGGCCGTCGGTGGGGCTTTGAATATTGATAAGGGGAACAGGCGCGCCAAAGGCTAGCCTTTGCGTAGCGAGCAAGATAACACAAAAGGTGGCCAACAAACCCAAAGGCTTAAAATATCTGAGGGAGAGGTACATTACCTAAATTCTAAAACCCTTTCTTGCCTAATTGCAAATCTCTGCGATTAAGCTTGAGCCTTTGTAAAAATTTGTTTTCTTATTCCACTATTCGTTCGAATTAGAGAATATAGATTTACATGTTTACGCTCAAGCACCAACCGGAGTTGAAAAGAGCGTAATTAACTCGAACTATAAAAGTATATCGCTTCCGGTTTGATTTTTCAGTTAAATACCTTGAAAAATTACCTTAATGTTCAAAGTTTCAGAGTGATAAACCCAGTAAAGCCTTCTTAATTGTAACGGTGTTGTCATTAATTTCACTAACGTGGATATTAATATTTCGCTGTAACTGTTCTTCTATTTTACGACACGCACGAACTAAGTTTTCAAAATCAGGTCTACCAGAATATTTAGGCATCCTGTCTTTAACGTCATTAATTCTTTCCTCTAACGTCCCAATGCCGAAAGGGAGAGTTCTTAAATCAGCATAGTACAAAATTTTCAGCGGCCAGTTATTTGAATTTTTTGTTTCAATCGAACTACCGAAACTTTTTTGAAGAATTGCCTTTATCATCTCGTCTTCTACACCAATCTCCAGGAGCATTTGTTTTGTAGCTTCGTGATCATCCGACCCGTATCTTTTAACAATTTTCCCCTGGACCTTTTTCCAATGCTGTACATTTGATTCCTCCTCTCCAAGAAATTCCGGATGTTTGTCTAAATCAAATTTCACCGTATTTCCCAAATCGTGAAGTAATGCCATTTTTTTAGTGAAATTCCAATCAATAATTTCTTTTCCCCGCCAATGTTTTTGGAAAAACTCAACGATACCGCAAACTCTTAACATGTGGTCTTGAAGATTGGGGGTTATTCCGTATTCTTCGTAGATTTCACTGATCTTCATGTTAATTTATGTATGTAATTTATTAGTAACTTTATACCCATTCCTGTCACTTCTGGAACCGGAGAGAGAAATCGAACCTCCAACCTAGTGTTTACGCATAAACCACTACTGGAGCCGCCTCTCGGGATCGGACCGAGGACCTACTGTTTACGAAACAGTCGCTCTACCAACTGAGCTAAGGCGGCTTACTGTCACCATTCTACTAAATTTGTACCTAAACTTTAACTCTTGCTGCTGACATACTCGCATAACGTCATTCCGAGTCCGGCTCAGCCGGAGTCCCGAAGAATCTCTACTGTTGAGATCCTTCTCCCGACGTAGAGGTCGAGATCAAGATGACGGGTGAGGTCCATACCTGTTCGTGGAGAAAGTTCGTGGAAAGCCTCCATTATGAATATGTTAAGATTAAAATGTTATGCCCGTTCAAGGACTGACGAGCAGTGAGGCCTTAAGCAAGCTTAAAGATTTAGGACCCAACGAAATCGCCGAGAAAAAAAGAAACGGACCTCTTTCCATTTTCCTTGGCCAATTTGCCAACTTTTTGGTAATACTCCTTATTATTGCCGCCGCGCTTTCCTTCTTCCTTGGCGACGCCACCGACGGAATTTTTATTCTTCTTATCGTAATTCTTAACGGCGCCTTGGGTTTTGCCCAGGAGGTCAAGGCCGAAAAAGCCATTGAGGCCTTAAAAAAAATTACCATTTCCCGAATCCGGGTGTTGCGTGACGGTGTGGAGACGGAAGTTGACAGCCGTATGCTTGTCCCCGGAGACGTTTTCTTTGTGGAAGAGGGCGTCAAAATTCCCGCCGACGGCAAAGTTCTTAACGCCTACAATCTTGAGGTCAACGAGTCAAGCCTTACCGGAGAGTCGCTGCCGGTTGCAAAAAGCGTATCGGCGGAAAATTCGGGTAAGGTTGTTTTTTCCGGCACGGTTGTAGCCGGCGGGCGCGGCCAAATACTGGTTGTGGCAACCGGTATGCGCACACGTTTCGGCAAAATTGCCGAAAGCCTCCAGAATATTCCCAGCGAACCCACTCCCCTGCAGAGAAAAATTAACTCTCTCGGACGGCAGCTTGGAATACTGGGCGTGGCCGCAAGCCTGCTGGTCTTAATTCTGGCCATTGTTCGGAGCACGCCGATTTTTGACTCAATTCTTACGGCTATCTCCCTCTCGGTGGCGGCCATTCCCGAAGGACTGCCGGCGGTTATTACCATTACCCTGGCCGTGGGGGTGCAGCGAATGTCCAAGGCCAAAGCCGTGGTACGCAAAATGACGGCCGTGGAAGCTTTGGGCTCTACCTCCACCATTGCCACCGACAAAACCGGAACTCTAACCGAAAACCAAATGCGGGTTCGCGAAGTCTGGTTTGACGGTGCCTCTCACTCATCCGACAATTTAGAACCCAAAGAATCGCTCGAAAAAATTATTCATATCTCCTCTATCTGCAACAACTCCAGCCTGGTTTATAAAAAGGATGGCGGTATTAGTATCTTGGGTGACACCACCGAAGGCTCCCTCCTGCTATTTGTCCACAATTTAGGACTGAACCCTCAACAAATAAAGGAGGCCGAGACGATGGTTGCCGAACTCCCATTTAATACCGTCTCCAAAACTATGACCTCCGTCTACACTCACGCCGGACAGACCGAAATTCTAACCAAGGGCGCTCCGGAATCAATTCTTAAAATATCTTCGCAAATTTTGTGGATGGGAAAACCGGAGAGTCTTACCGAATCCAAAAGGCAACTTGTAACAAAAGCTTTTGAACAATCGGCGGCCACCGGCTTGCGCATGATTGCCTTCTCGTTCAAAAATCCGGAGGTGGGAAACCCGGTTGAAATAAAAAGGGACGAAGCCGAATCACAAATGGTTTTTGCCGGATTCGTAGGCATCGCCGACCCGCCTAGGGAAGAGGCAAAGGCAGCCGTTCGTCAGTGCAAAGACGCCGGAATTCGGATCATCATGGTAACGGGAGACAACGAGCTCACCGCCAACGCCATAGGCAGCGAACTGGGAATAATCGAGGAAGGTGAAGATATCGTCACAGGGTCCCAGCTGGACAGTTACTCCGACGACGACCTTATTAAAATTCTTCCCAAGGTTAAAATATTTGCACGCACTACCCCGGAACACAAGTTTAGAATCGTTAAATCCCTGCAAAAGCTCGGCGAAGTGGTGGCCGTTACCGGCGATGGGGTTAACGATGCTCTGGCCTTAAAACAGGCCGACGTGGGCGTGGCCATGGGAAGGACCGGCACCGATGTAGCTAAAGAGGCGGCCGACTTAGTAATCACCGACGATAATTTTGCCTCCATTGTACGGGCGGTGGAGGAAGGCCGCGTGATTTTCGAAAATGTTAAAAGCGCCGTCAAGTATCTAATCGGCTGCAACAGCGGCGAAGTCCTGGCCGTACTTTTGGGAATTATTTTTGGCTGGCCGCTAATTCTAACCCCTATTCAAATTCTTTACGTCAACCTGATTACCGACGGACTGCCGGCAATTGCCCTGGCTCTAACGCCAAAACATACCGACACTATGCAAAGAAAGCCGCGCAAGGGTGAAGAGATTATAACCGGCCGGGACCTTCCATGGTTCGCGGAAGTTACCTCCCTGACCACTGCCGTAACTCTTATGGCCTTCTATTTAGGACTACAATTAAATATATCGGCGGCCCGAACCCTGGCGCTGACCGTCATCGTTTTTGCCCAGCATTTCGTTCTTTTGGACGTTTGGAGCCGCAACAAATCCGGGATTAACGTTTATCTTCTTAAAAATCCAGTCTTTCTTCTGGCCTTCGCCTTTCCCTTCCTACTCCAACCGATACTTACTTACCTGCCGCTCTCCGCTAAAATTCTAGAACTCACCCCCATTAGTCCTGCCGATTTGGGTCTGGTCTTTCTTCTTTCCCTAGCCGTTTTTATTGTTTCGGAACTGCGAAAGCTAGTCCTCAAAAAAAATATTATTCGTTCCTGACTTGACAACCCCACTTATATTCGGTATATTTTCGGTAATATAAATGGGTCGGAAGGCAGAAGGCAATAGGTCCTAGGTAAATAAATCTAGGTGCTCCAAGGACTTCTGACTTTCTAACTTCAGACCTCCTGACCTCATTGTATGTACGAAGATATTAACGAGCCCATAGAAGTTGCCACACATTTCAAGGGTGGTCGGGCAAGTCCTCTTGCCTTCCGCTGGCAGCACCTATTCTTTAAGGTCAGCCGAGTCAACCTTTATCATAAATTCCGCATCGGCCGGGATGTTATTCACGCTTACTCGGTTTCCACTGACCAAGGAGGAACGTTCAAGATTTCTTTTGATCCTAATCTGCTCACATGGCGACTGAACCAAATTTACAACTGAAGTCCCACGAATTTAATTGTTCCCCTTCAAACGTCATGCACATTGATTTGAATAGCTGCTTTGCTTCAATAGAGCAGCAGGCCAATCCAACGCTTCGCGGCATTCCTACCGTCGTGGCCGCCTACCCCACCGGCGGTGGCTGTGTGCTGGCGGCCAGCATTGAAGCCAAAAAACTGGGTATAAAAACAGGCTGGCGTGTCAGGGACGCACAAAAAGTCTGCCCGCAAGTAGCCGTTCTTATCCCAGACCCGGCCAAATACCGCCACGTCCACAAAGAAATGATGAAAATATTCGAAGCCTACTGCGGCAATGTTACCCCCAAAAGCATTGACGAGGCTGTTCTCACATTTGGAAAGCCCGAGCGGAGGGCATGGTTTGCAGCGAACGTTGAGGGGGAGCCGTCAGTATTCGGTCTGACGGAGGACTCCTTGAGTGAGTCGCAAACTATGCCCGAGCTCGGAAACATAGGAAAACAAATCAAAAAAGACATTAAGGAAAAAATTGGGGAATGGCTTACTGTTAGCATCGGCATAGGACCAAACAGGTTTATGGCCAAAACGGCCGCCGGACTTCAAAAACCCGACGGTCTCGAAGAAATAAACTTTATGAACGTGGATAGAATATTTAGCGGCCTGAAGGTTGAGGACCTTTGTGGCATTAATGTTGCCCTTAAGTCCCGCCTCAATGCTGCCGGAATTTATTCGGCTTTAGAATTCCTCAACGCTAACCGCTACACGCTAAACGCTGTTTTTCGCTCCATCTCTTCCTACCACTGGTACATGCGTTTAAGAGGGTTCGAAGTTGACAACTGGTCTACGGAGAGAAAAAGCATTGGGCATTCCTATGCTTTGCCCAAAGCCACAAACGACGAAAGAGAGCTCGGTAAAATACTTTTTAGGCTTTGCGAAAAGGTCGGTCTGCGCTTACGCAATAATAACCTGGAAGCCCAAGGAGTTTACCTTTTCTGCTCCTACAAGGGTAGAACCTGTTTTCACAAAAGTCATAAACTTCACCAGAAGATATTTACCACCCCGGAAATCTACCAACAGGGTTTGCGGATTTTGAGCGAGAGTCTCAAGATGGTTAACTCTATTGGAACCCTCGCCGTCGGGGTTTTTGACCTATCTCAATCCCTATACCAACAACAAACCTTCTTCGAAGACCAAGACAAAAAAAGGCACCTAGCCCAAACGCTAGACAAGATTAATAACAAGTACGGTAATTTTTCTGTGTCTTTCGGCACCACTTTTGGCCTGTCCAAGAAAATCCTGGACCGCATTGCCTTCGGCGGAATTAGAGATATGTAAAAAATCTTACGGCTACTTACCGGCGATAATTAGAGTAACTTCACCCTTAACTTGCCGGCCTTTAAACTTTTCCAAAACTTCCGACACCGCGCCCCGCACGAAATCTTCGTGAATTTTTGTCAGTTCGCGGGCCACGCAGATTTGCCGGTTCCCTAAAACTTCCAAAATGTCCTTGAGGGTAAAAAGCAGACGGTGGGGAGATTCATAAACGACAATTGTCCCTTCTTCCAACTTTAACGATTCCAAAAAGTTGCGCCTTTTTCCCGGTTTCTGCGGCAAAAAACCAACAAAGACAAACCGGTCGGTGGGCAGACCGGAAGCGGCTAAGGCGGCAACGGCGGCCGATGGACCGGGAATAGGAACCACCTTTACGCCCTGGGCAATCGCCGCCCTGACTAACGAGTAACCGGGGTCGGAGACCGCCGGCATACCGGCATCGGTAACTAAAGCCACATTGGCCCCGGATAAAATCTGGCTGACTATTTTAGCCGTCTTCGACAATTCATTATGTTCAAAAAAACTTTCCAGAGGCTTGGAAATTTCGTAATGAGAAAGCAGTTTACCTGTCACCCGAGTGTCCTCGCAAACCACCAAATCTGATGACTTTAAAACTTTAAGGCCTCTAAAGGTGACATCTTCCAAATTCCCAATCGGCGTGGCTACTAAATATAAAATTCCCATAATCAGCCTATACGTCATCCTGATCCGGCTCAGCCGAAGAAGGATCTAAACAGCCAGACGGGGATGATATAACTCAGAATAACAACCGTATATGTTATTTTATCATTATTGAACTTGTGTCTATAATGTAGCTATGGCAACAAGTATTAATAAACTGACAAAAGGCGCCTTAAAGATGCAGCTGGAAACCACCAAACAGATGATTGTTCTGGCCACCAACGGCTTTGGGCTGGTGGCCGCTCTGGCTTGGAACAATGTGGTTCAGGACGCGGTTAATACCTATATTAAACCCTTTTTGCCAAACGGCTCCGGTTTGGTTTCGCTTCTTATTTACGCTCTCCTGGTTACCGTTCTGGCCGTAGGCATTACCGTTCAGCTAACTGCGCTTAAAGACCGTTTGGAGAAGTCGATGCTCGAAAAAGAAGGCAATGAAACTTAAAACTGTCTTCTCTATATTGATATTATTAATTATAACAGCGTCCGTTTCATTTTCTCTGGGTTATACTCTTAACAACGCAAACTTAATTGCCCGGTATGCCGGCCAAATTATTCAAAGCATTAAAGGTATGAATTCCACCCAAGTGGTTATTAAAGAGTCGCCGGCTCCGGTGCAGGTTTCCATTAAACCTTCTGCGACTTCGCCCAAACCCAATTGGAGCGGCCCGGATTTCTGGAACGCGATCTCCGATAAACGCCGCGAGGGAGGCTTAAGCCCAATACCGGTGGTAGATATTCTTTGCACCCTGGCGGCCATAAGGCTTAACGACCTTAGAACCCTGGGACGCTTGGACGACCACAACGGGTTCAAGCCCCTCGTTGATAAATATCATGACGATTTAGTGAAGGCAGATCAGCTTAACCTTTACGAATTTCTCACCTATGGCGCCCCCACGGCCAAAGATGCTGTTGACGGTCTTTTTAATACCCTTGGTCACAAGGCTTTATTCACCGATATTTACAAGGGTGGCTGCGCCTACGCCGCCGACACCTTTGGCGTTGTGATAACATCTAAATGACGCGGACTCGTCATCCTGAGCGGAGTGAAGGATCTAAACTATGACTTTCGAATTAGGAAACCGAGTCATCCGAAAAGCGGCCGGAATAATTGTTAAGGACAGAAAACTCCTTTTGTTTAAAGGAGGCGGTAAGGATACCTTTGTTGCACCCGGAGGTAAACCAGAAGGTAACGAGACAATAACGGAAGCACTTGCCCGTGAACTTAAAGAAGAGGTTGGAATAGTAATTGACGGTAATGATTTGGAAGAATTTGGAACATTTTCTGCCGAGGCGGCCACCAAACCCGGTTATGTTGTTAAGATGGAAACCTTTATTGTTAAGTCCTGGCAGGGAGAAATTAAAGCCTGCGAAGAAGGCTCAGAGATACTCTGGATAAACTCTCAAATTCCAAAGGATATAAAAGTAGGCTCAATATTCGCTCATGAAGTAACTCCCAGATTAAAGGAAAGAAACTTAATCGATTAATACTAAAGAGCTGTATAATATTTAAGTTATCGACCGCTCATAAACAAGTCTTACAAAATGGGCACCATAATAATCAACTCTTTTTGCGACCGGTAAAATTCAATCCGTGGGCGGGAAATATCTTCTGGGTATTTGCTGGCCAATGACTTAAAAGTTGGATAAAGCTGGTCAATCTTACCACCCCAATCCCAGATCTTGGTTTTAACATATTTTCCTTCGGGAATTGATGTTTCCCCGAATCCTAGAGCCCGAGGATCCTCCCCAGCTACAACCGCCACAGCGGCAAGGTAGGTTTTCCCTTCGTCAGAAATAATCCCATAGAATCTCCTCCCCTTTAAGGTGGAAAGTTTTCCCTCCAGCGTACTAAACGCCGCCGCCGCCCCTTGGGGTCCATCTTCCGACTTAACATACATTACCTTTATCTCATCTAACAAAATTTCAGATTCCATAATTAACAGTTAGCTCCTTTATGAATTTTAGTAAAATAAGTGTGGTTCCTTATTACATCCGGCAAAAAACTTTCCCTAGTATATTTTTCGTAACCTTTGCTGTAACCCAAGTCCCTCATAAGTCTCGTGGGAGCGTTTCTAATTTTAAGAGGAATAGGAAGGTTCCCATATTCTTTGACATCTGCCAGGGCTTTCATGTAGGCATCGTACGCCGAGCGGTCTTTGGGGGCTTTAGACAGATAAACCGCTCCGTGGGCCAAATTTTCCTGGCATTCAGGCAAGCCGATTGTTTCACAGGCGCGAAAGACCTCATTGGCCACAACCAGCGCCGTTGACTGAGCCATACCCACATCCTCCGAAGCAAAAACAACCAAACGCCTTGCAATAAACAGCGGGTCTTCGCCGGCGGCTACCATGCGGGCCAAATAATAAAGAGCCGCATCCGCGTTGGAAGCTCTCATTGATTTAATAAAGGCACTAATCGTATCGTAGTGTTCGTCGCCCACCCGGTCATACCTTAAAAACTTGCTCTGCAGTGCCTGCGCCAAAGTTTTCTGACTCACTTCTTTGTACAAACGGGCGGTCTCTTCCATAAGGTTTAAGGCCTTACGGGCGTCGCCGTTGGCAAAAGCAACCAAAAAATCCTCGGCTTCGCACTCGAGTTCCACCGAAATTTCCTTGGCTCCCCTCTTTAAAATTCGGGAAAGGTCGCCCGCTGAAAGCGGCTCCAAAACAAAGACGCGGGCACGGGACAAAAGCGGGCTAATTATCTCAAAACTGGGATTTTCGGTCGTGGCGCCAAATAGAACAATAGTTCCGTCTTCAACAAAAGGCAGAAAAGCGTCCTGCTGGGCTTTAGTGAACCGATGTATTTCGTCTATGAACAGAATCGTTCTCCGACCGGAAGTTTTAAGACGTTCCCGGGCTTCCCCAACCACCGCCATCACATCGGCTTTTCTGGCCGCTACGGCCGAGTACTCAACAAAATGCGCGCCCGTTTGGGAAGAAATAATCCTGGCCAAAGTGGTCTTGCCGATTCCCGGAGGCCCCCAAAAAATAATGGAGAAAAGATTGCCGGTTTCAACAATTTTGGAAAGCGGTTTATCTACACCAATTAAATGGCTCTGTCCGACCACCTCTCCAAGCGTTGAGGGCCTGATTCTATCTGCCAAGGGAGCCGCTGTGTTCATACTTTCCGGTTTCGGTAAACTTTCGGTTAATCACAGTATGGGCTATTAAGTTCGTGGTGTCAATTAGAAAAAACGGGTTATTTTTGAGGTTTGGCGGGAATTACGGAGACTTTTTTCTTGCCTTTTTTTAGAAAGGAATAGTCGACAACGCCTTCAATCATAGAAAAAATAGTATAATCGCGGCCCATACCCACGTTGAGACCTGGGTGAATCACCGTTCCCAACTGTTTAACCAAAACGGTCCCGACCTTAACTTTTTGACCGCCGTAAACTTTTATTCCCCGCGATTTACCGCGGATATTTCCTCCCTGGCGGGCTTTGCTGCCCCCGGCTTTTTTATGCGCCATACCTTATAAAATTACGAACTTATAGAAATAACTCTTACTTTAGTCAAACTTGATCTGTAGCCAATGTGCTTCCGGTACCGCGATTTGGCTTTATACTTATAAACATCAATCTTAGGCCCTTTCAAGTTCTCCACTATCTCCAGCTTAACCCCAGCTCCTTCCAAATAAGGCCGGCCGAATTTCGCCTGACCGTCTTTCGACAAAAGTAAAACCTGTTTAATCTCAAAACTCTCGCCGGTTTCCAGGCCGCGGCGGTCAATTGTAAAAACCTCCCCTTCCTTAACCAGGTATTGATGTCCGGACAGTTCAACGACAGCCAAAACACTACCCGTCCTTGCCGTGTTGTCAGGGTTTTCTTTAATTTTCGCAATCTTTTTCGTGACCATAAGAAAGCATTTTAATTTATTATGTCTCTTTGTGCAAGACGGTTGACTGGACCACGCCCAGGCAAAGGACGGTCGTTACCAGAGAGCTGCCGCCGGATGAAATGAGAGGCAGAGGAATGCCCGTAACCGGAGCCAAACCAAGATTCATTCCGATATTAATGGCGAATTGCGAAAAAATCATGGAGAAAACCCCCAAACACAGAAGTTTGCTAAAAGGTTGGACGGCTCGGTCATATAGAATCAAAATCCGAAAAAGCATAAATGTAAAAATAATTAGAATAAGAAAATCGCCTACAAGACCCCATTCTTCGGATAAAGCGGCAAAAATAAAATCGTTATGGTACTCGGGCAAAAAACGCAGACGGCTTTGTGTTCCCTGCCCAAAGCCCCGACCAAAAATTTGTCCGCTACCAATGGCGATGCGGGACTGGAGAATATGGTAACCGGCGCCCAAAGGGTCCGCAGAGGGACTTAAGAATGTGGTTAATCTTTGACGTTGGTATGCTTTTAGCGAATGCCAGAGAATTGGGGAAACAAGAATTGCCGCCAAACCAAAGATAATCAGATATTTAACTTTAAAACCGCTGCCAACAAGCATCAGCATCCAAATAGAAAAAATAACCAGGGTGGTGCCTAAATCCGGCTGCCAAAAGACAAGCAAAATCGGCGGTGTAATAATAAACAGACAAATAAGAAAGCTTCTTATATTACCCCGCCAGAAACGCGAAGAAAAGAAAGCCGCCAAAACTACAATCAAGAGAAACTTGGCGAGTTCCGAGGTTTGCAGGGTAACTCCACCTAAGAAAAGGGGGATCCAACGCACGGCTCCATGCGAGAGAATACCGATAAATAAGGTGGCCGTAAGAAGAGTAAGGGCTAAAAAATAAAAAAAAGGCGAAAAAATTTTAAAATAGTCCGTTTGCGTAAAGGCTACAAAAAAATAGAGAATTAACCCAAACAGCCCAAAAACAGCCTGCTCGGCAGCCAAACCCGGGTCGGTGGAGTAAATCACCAAAACACCAAATGAGATTAAAAAAATCATGGGAATAAAAATTCCCCAGTCAAATTTTCTTAGGTTCTCCATAACTAAGACGTTTTAATTATAATCCCTTTTAGGAAAAAATTAGGGAAGTGAACGGTTTTGGTCCACTCCCCCATAAGTCTTACTCCCGAGATTTGAGACTAAGATACAATATTTGTTGACCTGGCCTAAGACGCTCGCTGAAGCCAAATCTTCCGAAGACTTCCGGTTTACGGGTAACGGTCATAACTGTTTCAATCCCTTGACGGCGCGCAAACTGCACTCCGGAGCCAATCAGGTCGGAACCTACTCCCATACGACGAAACTCTGGCAGAACATAGAAAGTGCGAATCTCGCACCAGCGTCCGCCGTTATCGACCACCCGACCGTTAAGCACCGAGGCATAAATGCGGACAAACAGACAGCCAATCACCTTTTCTTCATGGACGGCAACAAAACCGCAGCCAATCAAGGCCCTAATCTCGTCTTCCTTGCAGAGCAGTAAATCTCCCTCCTCGTATCCCAAGCGGTTCAACTCCAATATTGAAGGTACATCCGGCGGTATCGCACCCCTAACCAGAGCTTTTAAGCCGTTCATTGATCCCTCCCTCTAGTTTTACGCGGCTAGATCAATTCTATCCTAAAATCTTTTGCTGAAGCGACACTCTCGGCTAATGTCTCTTTTTTAATATAGTCCTCAAACTCTTTTGGCCAGGAGGGCGCAAAAATTCTAATTCTGTCTGTGACTTTGCAACCGGCTTCCTTGCGCAAATCCTGAATCTGTCTAACAAGATCTCGCGCTTCGCCTTCAGCTTTGAGTTCCGGTGTGATAACAGTATCCAAAGTCACCTGTGGCTCGGAAGCAGTAGTATCTTTTTTCCACTCCACCATTTTTATATTAACTTCGTCCAGAATTAATTGTTCTAAGTCTTTTCCGACCGCACTACCACTATAATTAACTATAACTTTGGCCAAAGGCTGACGGACCTTGATGGACTTTTCTTTTCTTTGAGCGTGCCCCAGCTCACAAATCTTCCTCACCAAAACCATATCATCCATCAGGGATGCCGAGGCTCCCGAAGTCTGCCCAGCTTCGCTGCCCCGACTCCGGGGGGCGGGCCAATTCGCCAAATGCACCGATTCTTCCCCGGTTAAGTCTTTGTAAACATACTCGGTGATAAACGGAATAATAGGCGCCGCTACTTTAGAAAAGCGGATAAGCGCTGTTGCCAAAACTTGGAGTGAATCGGTTCTACTGTCCTTAATAACGTCCCGGCTGCGCCGCAGGTACCAGGTGGACAAATCGGAAACATATTCGCGCATTAACTTGCAGGAACTAACCGTATCATAATCATCCATAAAACCGGTCGCTTCCCTAACTAGCCAGTCCGTTCTGATAATCAGCCACTCGTCCAAAACCGTCATCTTTCCTTTTGGCCACTCGTCCTTGAATTGATCCTGCGAATACAACCGCAAAAACCTAAAACAGTTGAAGTAAAGATTTATAAACTGGTTGCGGGCTTCCTCCACACCAGACTCTGAAAAAATAACATCCTCGGCCTTCATTACGGAAGAGCCCATCATATAAAACCTCAAAGAGTCCACGCCGTACTTGTTGATCACGATCATGGGATCGGGGAAATTACCGCGCGATTTACTCATTTTTTTACCATCGGTGCCAAGATAAGTACCCGTCACCGAAACATTTTTAAAGCTGGGCTTACCAAACACCGCCACGGAAATTCTGTGCAAAACATTAAACCAGGCCCGCACCTGCGCCACATATTCACCAATAAAGTCGGCCGGGTAGTTTTTTTCGAACCACTCTTTGTTTTCAAAAGGATAATGCTTGGCGGCAAAAGACATAGAGCCGCTTTCCACCCAGCAGTCAAAAACATCGGGAATCCGCATCATCTCGCCCCCGCATTCACATTTGAGTCTGATTCCGTCTATGTAAGGTCTGTGCAGATCAAAGTCATTGGTCAACGGTTGACTATTTTTAGCTAACGACTTCAATTCTTCAACCGAACCAATAATCTGCTTCGTCTGACAGGATTCACACACCCAAATTGGCATTGGATTTCCCCAATAACGGCTGCGGCTAATATTCCAGTCCGGAGAATTCTCAAGGATGTCCTTAAATTGTCCGTGCTTAAAATGCTGCGGGTGCCAAGAAATCTGTTCGTTGGCGGCTACCAGTTCTTTTTTGATTTTTTGAATATTAATAAACCAGGCCGGTACGGCATTGTAAAAAAGCGGGGTGTCGCAACGGTAACAAAACGGATAGGGGTGAACTATTTTTTCTTCGCGGTAAAGTAAATCCCGCGACTTAAGATCGTCTATGACCAAAGGGTTAGCCTGTTTAAAAAACTTTCCGGCCAGAAAACCGGTGAAGGGCAAGAATTTTCCTTCGTCCGAAAGCATGGGCACAGCCGGAAGACCCAATTCCATTCCCAGACGATAATCGTCTTCTCCATACATTACCGCTGTGTGAACGACGCCGGTACCTTCTTCCATACTCACAAAATCCGCCCCCGCAACATAAAAAGCCTTCCTGTCACCTATGGGAAGAAACCCATACAAAGGTTCATATTCTAATCCGACCAGATCTTTGCCCTTGATTTCTTCAACGACTTCATAAGGTTCCTTAATAACCTTTTCTGCTAGAGATTTAGCCAAAATCAATAGTTCTTCGTCCTTACTTCTTAATTCTTTCTTCTTAATTCTGATTTTGACGTAATCAGCTTTTTCATCCACAGCTAAAGCCACATTTCCCGGTAATGTCCAAGGAGTCGTCGTCCATGCGAGTATATATCCCTCATCCTTGATTCTTGATTCTTTATTCTTGATTCTAAACTTCACATAGACCGACTCGTCCTCCACATCCCGGTAACTTTTGTCCATGGCGATTTCAAAATCGGAAAGGGGCGTAGCGCAACGCGGGCAATAAAGAATCACGCGGCGGCCTTCGTAAACCAAACCTTTTTCCCAAAGTTTCTTGAACCCCCACCACACCGACTCCATAAAGGTGTTGTCCATGGTTTTGTAGGAGTGCTCCATGTCAACAAATCTTCCGATGCGGGTAATAAATTTTTTCCACTCTTTATCGAACCTTAAAACGGCTAAGCGGCAGGCTTCGTTGAATTTATCTATCCCCAAGGCTTCAATACCTTTTTTGCCCCCGGTAATTGCCAATTCTTTTTCCACAATATTTTCAATGGGCAGGCCGTGGCAATCCCAACCCCAAACCCGCTCCACCCGGAAGCCCCGCATCGTCCAGTAACGCGGCATAACGTCTTTAAGAGTAGAACCTAGAAGATGGCCGTAGTGAGGCAGACCCGTGGCAAAGGGCGGGCCGTCATAAAATACGTAATGACGATCTTGCGGTCGGTTTTCCACCGACTTTTCAAAAATCCTGTTTTTTTGCCAAAAATCGATTACCTTTTCTTCTACCTCCGGAAGCGTTTGGGCCATAACTTGATTATTTTATCACGAAGGATGGGGAAGAGGGGCTTGCCTCTTTAATAATGGACGATGAGGTTGACAGTCTCTCGCTACCGGAAGGATTATAGATCGCCGGCAGTTTTGATGCTTTGTAAACAAGAAAAGTTGTTAGAACAATGCCTGCCAAGGCAACTACCGCCAAAACTGCGTAAAAAGACTGCTCCCGTTTCATTTGGCTAAATTATGGTCAAATTAGGTTTAATTGTCAAAAACTATACAAGCTGATAAGTTTGGGTAGTGGCCATATACACACGAACCGGAGATATCGGAACAACCTCGGTAGGCAGTTTTAAGCGACGGTCAAAAGCTGACGGACTGGTTAAAATTTTGGGCGATTTGGACGAGCTTAACTCGAGTCTTGGCTTGGTTCTCTCTTACTCCAAAACGACGCGGACGGCAAAAATCCTTAAAACGGTTCAAAACTCCATTTTTAATCTGGGCGCCAAACTTACCGGGCACCAAAAAAACTTCCGGAAACTTGAACATCCCGATGTAGGATTTCTGGAGAGAGAAATTGACAAAATCGAACGGGAACTTAAACCTCTAAGAAATTTTATTCTGCCCGGCGGTAGTAAAGGTTCGGCGCATCTGCATTTAGCCCGATCCGTCTGCCGAAGAGCCGAAAGAACCGTGGCGGAAAATCGTAAACTGGTAACAGAGGATAATAGAATCCTCTTACCCTACCTAAATCGTTTGGCCGACCTCCTATTTGTTTTAGCCCGATTCGAAAATCAAAGAGCGGGCCTTAAAGACCGGCTTTGGAACAAAGAATTTAAAACCCCTTGACAGCAGTCATTTTGTGTATCAGGATTTCCCATAACACAAGAAGTTGTGTTTTTGCTTTTATGGGGGACACTGCCTTAAACAATCAAAAGACCGCCTTACAACAACCGGTTTTAAATTATCCCTCAGTCATTGTAAAACGCGACGGGCGGGTGGTCCCCTTTGACATTAAAAGAATAGAAAATGCTCTCAATAAGTGTTTCTTAAGTTTAGAAAAGACTCCCAACACACCAGTGGAGGAATTGTCCCGTCAGGCCGTGAACATTGTGGTTGCCAAGGGAGAGACAGCCACTGTGGAAGCCGTGCAGGACGCAGTGGAAATTATTCTTCAGGCGGTAGGTGAATTTGAAGCCGCCAAACACTATATCCTCTACCGCGCCGAGCACGCTAGAAAACGACAGGAACGTCCCATACCCGAAGAGGTACGCCGGGCCTTTGCCCAGTCGGATCGTTACTTTCCCACTCCCATTCAAAAATTTCAATTTTATGACAAATATTCGAGATTTAATTACGAATTAGGACGGCGGGAAACCTGGGTGGAAACGGTTGACCGCTCGGTAAGCTTTCTCCACGACCTAGCCGGTTCGAGGCTGCGTACGGAAACTTACGAAAAGATCCGCCAAAATATTTTGGAAATGAGATCAATGCCCTCCATGAGACTTTTGGCCATGGCCGGAGCGGCGGCTAAACGCAGCAATATTGCCATCTATAATTGTTCTTATCTTCCCGTAAAAGATGAGGACAGCTTTGTGGAGGCTCTAATAATTTCCATGAACGGATGCGGGGTGGGTTTTTCGGTGGAGCGGCGTTACGTAGAGAACTTTCCCCGAATTAAAAGGCAAAAAGGCAAAGCGCCGGCCAGATTCACCGTGGCCGATACAACCGAAGGCTGGGCCGATTCGTTAAGATTCGGTCTTAAAACCTGGTTCGACGGCGAAGATGTGGAGTTTGACTTAACACATCTGCGGCCGGCCGGGGCACCCCTAAAAACTAAAGGCGGGAGGGCTTCGGGACCGGAACCGCTGCGCAAGATGTTCGACTTTATGAGAGGGCGGATACTCGCCCGGCAAGGCAGTTTCCTGCGCCCGATTGACGCACACGACCTAATGTGCGCCGTGGGCAGCGCCGCCGTTTCCGGAGGTGTCAGGCGCACGGCCATGATTTCCCTCTTTGACTTTGATGACACGGAGATGCGTCTCTCCAAATCCGGCGATTTTGAGCGCAGCAACAATCAGCGCTGGAACGCCAACAATTCCGCCGTTTGGCCGGAAAGACCCTTAACCCAAACTGAAGTAGCCCACTTTATTATGGACATGGTGGACTCGGGCCGCGGCGAGCCGGGAATATTCAGCCGGCAGGCGGCTCTTAATTCCATTCCAGAACGACGCAAGCCGGCCGAGTTCGGCACTAACCCCTGCGGGGAAATTGTGTTGCGCCCATATGAGTTTTGCAACCTTTCCATTGCCGTAGCCCGCGCCGAAGACGACTTTGAAAGTCTTAAAGACAAGGTGGAAGTAGCCGCCATAATCGGCACTATTCAATCTTTGGCCACAAACTTCCCGGGACTGCGCGACGATTGGAAAAGAAACTGTGAGGAGGAGAGACTATTGGGTGTCGATATTAACGGACAGATGGACAGCCCGGTTTCACAAAATGCGGAAGTTCAAGCCAAATTAAAAGGGTTGGTGCGCGAGGTGAACCGCCGAGTCAGCCGTGACTTAGGCATTAACGAATCGGCCTCTCTTACCTGTGTTAAGCCTTCGGGTAACTCCTCACAACTTTTAAACTGTTCGTCCGGCGTCCACGCCCGCTGGTCCCCCTATTACATTCGCAACGCTAGGGTGGGCACCCACACGCCGATTTATAAAGTCTTAAGTGACGCCGGCGTGCCCATGGACCCCGAAAACGGCCAAAGCCGCAAAGATGCCAATGCCTGGGTGGTTCACTTCCCTATTAAATCACCCGATGGGGCCGCCACCCGGCAAGACCGGGCACTTCATAATCAGCTTGACTACTGGCTTCAGGTCAAAAAGCAGTGGACGGAGCACAACCCCAGCGCCACCATTACCTACCGCAACGATGAAGTTATTGAAATTATTAAATGGGTCTGGGAGCATCAGGATATTATTGGCGGCATTACCTTTTTGCCCTCTACCGACGCCCAATACGACCAAATGCCTTATGAAGAGATTGAGCGTGGGGAGTATGAGAAAAGACTCGCCGCTTTTCCCGAAATCGATTTTTCCAAGATTTACCGCTACGAAGAAGAAGATTTAACCACCGCCGCCCAGGAAATTGCCTGCCTTGGTGCCGCCTGCGACCTAACCCTCTAATTCATTAACCAGATGTAAATACTCCAGAAGGTCTACAAACTCTGTGCGAACGAGGTGATTTGATAAAGAGGAATAAAAAAACTATAAAAAAGGTTATAATTATGCGTGATGGAAACCAAAGATTATCAAGAACTTCATAACCTAATCAAAATTTCAGTCGAGCCGAATTTTGTAATCAGGTTAGTTGGCCCAAACCCGTCAATAAAATCTTTCTGGGTAATGCTTAAATCTAAAACAAGCGTGGTTGAGGGCAAATTATTCTTACAAAACAGCAGAACAAAATTAGTGATTTTCGAACCGGGATTTCCTGGAGGCGGCTCAACTCAATTCGAGAAGCTGTGGTTGAGAAAAACGCTTGAAAAAGGTTATTCCGTATTTTTAGCTCGGCACGGAGGAACAATAATCAATGGTAAATTTTCGAGCCGCTATCTAAATTGCCCAGAAAGGCAAGAATTAGAAATAGCTAACAGAGTTAATGGTTTGAGCGTCCTTGGGAATAAAAAAGAATATAACATTGCTGACTGGCTTATTGAACCACTAACCGCAATGAAAATACTAGTTCCGCATTTCTCCGACGTTGTCCTCTGCGGTCATTCGTTTGGACCACTAGCATTAATCTATTCTCTAATAAGATTTGTCGAAGAAGAACCCAGGTTATCAAGAAAAATATACCGCGTGGTATCGCTCTCGGGGTCCATTGGAAAAATAAGAAGCTATGACAACTCCATACTGAAAGTTTGGCAGGACCATCTAAATACGGAATGGGCAAGAGAACGGGTTCAGGTGGGCGACCATAAAAGAAACACTGATATTTTCGAAGAGGCGCATAAAGCTGTCAACGATAACGTCTCAATTATTCCAAAAGACGTAACCCTTATAGCCGTTGTCCCTTACGGCGATACCGAAAATTCTATTGATGAAATAGTAAACCCCATGGAGTCGATAGATTTTATAAACTCTCTTGGAAGAGGTTATTTTATTGTTGACAAAACAGAGTGGGGAGATAAGAAAACCGGCCGGATGACGCATGATATGGAAGCCTTAACTTCGGATACTCTTGTCAAGTTGCTGTCAAAAGATTGGATACCCGAAAGCCGGATTACAACAATTGAATAGTTTTATCTTTCCGGACCAGAGCAGACGTGTCACAAGAAGCGGGAACGAGCTAACACATCGAAGTTAAATATTTCTTGTGAGCGGCCGGAGGGAGTCGGCCCTTGAAGTTTACGCTTATGAAATGTCCGTATTGCCAAAGTGCGGAAACCAAGGTTATTGATAAAAGAGATTTGAGCGAAGAGGCCTCAACTAGGCGGCGGCGCGAATGCCTTAAATGCGGCAAGCGTTTTACCACTTATGAAAAAGTCGAGCGGATTGATTTGAAAGTCGTAAAGAAAGACGGCCGGGTGGAAGACTACGTGCGGGAAAAGCTTAAAGCCGGGCTTGTGAAAGCCGTGGAAAAAAGACCGGTAACGGAAGAGCAGATTGAGGAAGTAATCGACGACATTGAACAAAGGATTCTTAAACGTCAGTCAAAACAGATTTCGGCTTCGGATATTGGGCAGATGGTTTTAACGAGGCTCAAAAAGATTGACCGCGTGGCTTACTTAAGGTTCGCCAGCGTTTTTCTGGAATTCGAAAGCCTTAAAGACTTCGCCAAACAGATTAAGGATTTTAGCAAATAATTTGTTGGCGTCATAATGTTTTACTTTCAAAGAACCCAAAGATAATCTATTATGAGAAAATTATGAAAATCGGAATAATTGGCACTGGCTTTGGCAAAATGATTGGTCTGAACTTTAAAGCTGTGGATCCCTTGTGTCAGATTTATTTCTTCTCACGGGACAAAGAAAAGGCCAAAACAGCTTGTCGAGAGACCGGATGCCAAGGAACTTTTGACACTTGGCAGGAACTGGTCCAAAGTCCAGGAATCGACCTAGTTGTTATTGCCAGCCCCAGCTATCTGCATAAGGAAATGTTTGAATTCGTGGCCAAAAACAAAAAAGCAGCCCTGATTGAAAAACCGGCTGCCGTTACTACTAAAGACATGGCCGCGATGATGAGATGTGAGACCGGAGAATTAGCCGTGGTTAACCACGAAGGCCGTTTCCATCCAGTGGTTTCTTACATCAAAGATCTGGTCGCCCAGGGCAGGCTGGGAGAGATTTTAACTGCGAGAATTGGAGCCTATTTAAACTGGTATACCAATCCAGAATACAAAGGAACTTGGAATGATCTGAAGAAATTCGGTGGCGGACAGCTATTATCATTGGGTACTCATCAAATTGATCTGGCCAGATTCGTCTTAGGAATGCCCAAGATTAAATCCGGGTCGGTACAAACCAGGATTTTCAGCGGGCCGCGCATTCACCCACCAGCCGAAACGGAAACCCAATTTTCCGCACATTTCCTGACTGAAAATAAAACCAGTATCCAACTTTTCAACGATACTTATTGCTTCGGGTATAAAAACTTCACAATTGATGTGATTGGCAGCAATGGTACCGTGATTTACAGCGACCTTACCGGGCTCAAAATTACTTATTCTAACAATGAACCGTTGCAGACAGTTGAGTGGGTGGACCCGTTACCAGAAATTAAATTGGGCAACTCGATTTTGACAAAATCTATGAAATATATGGCTAAGGCCCTAATTGAATCGATTTCGGATAATAAACCGAACCCTAACTTCTGCACACTAGAACAGGCTCGTGACAATCTGGAAATACTCGAACGTTTTAAACAATAAGGTAACGTTAAATTCCCTTCCCCACCCGCAGAAAATCCGTCTAAAAATTATTACTTCGGGCGTGGATTTTTTAGGCTGGGTTCATTTCCACAGCCACCGCATCCTGCGGACAGCTACTAAAAAACGGATGTACAAAAGGATTGCCGAGAACCCCAAGGAATCAACCCGACAATCTTACTTAGGGCTTCTAAAGCACGGCAACGCCTACAAAATTAAAAAGAGGCTCGATTGTCTTTATGCTAGAGAAAAAAATAAGCTCCCAGACGGAAAGAACCGGCCTGAGAGCTTAAGGACAGAAGAACCAAGGGCAAAGAGCTAAGTGGCCAAGGGTCAAAGCGCTACTTGCGGAAGGCCAAGAAGCGATAGCCCTGATGCCATCTGTCGTCAAACCACGGGAGGTAGAGGCCCCGGTGAGAACTGTGGCCCCACAGGTACGGAACGCTGCGATTGCCAACAGAAGCACGCCAAACCGAGCCAAGAGCCACGATAGGATATTCGCGCTGTTGATTGGGATGTTGGGCACCCAAAGCGAGAAGTTCTGCCAAAGTCCCAGCCCGCATTCCCATCTTGTCGAGTTCGGCGAGGACTTCATCTGACTCCATGTAGCGATCGAATTGGACGAGGACTGCTTCGAGGTTCGCCTGTCCCTTCCGCTGGGACGGAAAATTCTTGGAAGTGACATCGCTGTTGGCGTAGTCAAACTTCCCCGCCTTGACCACCACCTCGACCGATTGGTCGTAATCAACTCTTAACTTGAGCGTTGTCTGCGTCAAAGTGCTCACTCTCTCCTCCTTTCTGGGAGACTTACAGTTTGTCCTACGGGAATCCCAATTTGGCCAGGGTGTGTTTTGCCCGTAGGACAGGGTTTTTAATGTTAGGGATATATTAACACAAACAACCTATAATTGTCGAGGGGGTGTAAGAGCCAGTGAGATTAGCGGTTAAATCCCCTTACCGGCCCGAAGGTAGGCGGGGATGTCGAAGCGGTCGCCAGAAGCGGAATCGGGAAATGTTTCCGGAACACTCTCATCTTTAATGCGGCCGGTTTGACGACGTCGGGAGTCAAAGCCGGTGGCCACCACCGTAATCTTAATACTGTCCGAAAGCGACTCGTCAATGGCCGCGCCAAAAATAATATTGGCTTCGCTATCCGCCGCGTCGCTGACCACTCTGGCCGCTTCGTCCACCTCGTTCATGGTCAAATCTTTGCCGCCGGTCACATTAAAAAGAATCCCTTTGGCGCCGTCAATAGTAACTTCCAAAAGCGGAGAAGAAATAGCCTGCTTGGCCGCGACCAGTGCCCGGTCCTCCCCCGAAGCCGTCCCCACACCCATTAGGGCCGAACCGGCATCGGTCATAATCGTTTTAACATCGGCAAAATCAACGTTCACCAAACCGGGCAAAATAATTAAATCAGAAATCCCCTGCACTCCTTGGGATAAAACTGAATCGGCCAGATCGAAGGCCTCTAAAATCGTCATCTTTTTGTCCACAATTTCCAGTAACCTTTGGTTGGGAATAGTAATGAGAGCATCCACCTCGCCGCGCAGGGCTTCGGCTCCGTCCTGCGCCACCAGGGAGCGCTTGTTGCCTTCAAACGAGAAAGGTTTGGTGACCACGCCAATGGTCAGGGCGCCCAGGCTCTTGGCGATTTTAGCCACAATGGGGCTTGCGCCGGTGCCTGTGCCGCCGCCAAGTCCGGCCGTCAAAAAAACCATATCCGAGCCGGCCACGGCCGCCTTTATTTTTTCCGCCGACTCCTCGGCCGCCTTGCGTCCGATTTCGGGATTGGCGCCGCTGCCCAAACCCTTAGTTAAATCCTCTCCAATTTGAACTTTGGTCGGACAGGCTGAATTGTCCAACGCCTGTTTATCGGTATTAATTCCCACAAAATCCACTCCTGAAATTACGTTGCGGGCTACCATGGAGGAAACGGCGTTGCAGCCGCCGCCGCCAATCCCCACCACCTTGATCCGGGCAAATTTTTCCACTTCCGGTTTAATCAGCATATTAGTTGAACCAATACCACACACTTAACTGCCAACTGACAGGTTTCCTACATAGACTACCACAGATAAAGGCGAGAGGTAAGGCTCACAGCGAGCGTTGAGGAGGTACCGTCAAATCTACGACTTTGACGGGGGACACCTTGAGCGAGTCGTGAGACTTACCCGAGCCTAACTCACAAATTAATAATAGATTTAGGGCAGGAAAGATTTAAACCAACCTAGGGCGCGGCTAAAAGGACTGGCCAAACCTCCGCGACCCAAAAAACCAAAGGAGCTCACAGGCTGAGCCTTAGAACCATAGATAACTAAACCCACCGAACCGCTGTAGGCCGGGCCCACAATTTCGTCAATTAAACCGGTTACGCCGGTTGGAGCCCCGAGTCTGACCGGCATTTTTAAAACCGACCGGGCTACCTCCGCCGCCCCCCGGGTTTCACTACCGCCGCCGGTCAAAACTAAACCGCCGGCCACCTTGCCCAAAAGTCCGCTTTTCTTTACTTCGGCTCCCACCAAACTAAAAATTTCCGAAAGACGCACACGGACAATTTCCTCTAAATTTTTACGGGAAACCGATTCCGTGGCCCCATCGGCTCCCAAACCGGGTATCGTTATCTCTTCGCCGTTTTCCTCACGAGACATCTGCGAAAGTTTTATCTTTGCTTTCTCGGCCGTCTCGATAGATGTTCTTAAACCAATGGCCAAATCATTAGTAATATTTTGGCCGCCGATGGGCAATACCGAGCTATAATAAGGACTACCACCTTCAAAAATGCAGATTTTGGTGGTACCGGCGCCCACATCCACCAAAACCGTGCCCAATTCCTTTTCCGTATCGGTTAAAACACTTTGGGAGGCGGCGATACCAGAAAACACCAGGTCGCTCACATCTACTCCTACCTGGGCGACGCATTTGGTAAGATTGCGCAAAGAAGTGGCTGAACCGTAAATAATGTTGGTTTCCACCTCCAAGCGGATGCCGCTCATGCCTACCGGATTTTTAACGCCCTCCTGGCTGTCAACAATAAAATCTCGGGGAATCACATGAATTATTTCCTGTGAGGTGGGAATGGAAATAGCCTGGGCGGCCTCGGTGGCCCGGGCTACGTCCTCCTCGCTGATTTCCCCATCGGAACTGGAAACAGCCACCACCCCCTTGGAATTAAGCGAGCTTATGTGTGAACCGTCCACACCAATAAAAGCACTGGTTACCGCATAGCCGGCCATGCGTTCGCTGGCCTCGAGGCTTTGGGAAATGGCCGCCACGGCCTGGTCAATGTCAACCACAACTCCTTTTTTTATTCCCTTGGAAGGGGTGGAAGAAACGCCAATGACGGAAATTTTGTTTTCGGAAACCTGGGAAATAATCGTGCAGATTTTATGGGAGCCAATATCGATACCGGCAACAATTCTGTCTTTAGGCATTTCTTATAAGAGGTGGTAACACAGCTGATCTCTATAGCGGATCTCGAACGCAGATTGATATCAAACCATGTCGAAGTAAAGTCGAATTTACATACTTTCGACCATCTGATTACTAGATCCGTCCGTGAGATCTGCGGTTTTAATATTCTACCACAGGGTTTTTAAAGCGCAAATCAATTTTTTTAAGATTTTTGCCCTCGGTTGAGTATTTACCCACAATTAGATTAAGGATTTCCAGTGTGCGCTGATAATCCCGTTCCTCGGGCAAAAAAGCGTAAAATCCGGCGGAAAACTTAATGGCCAAGTCGCCCGTCGCTCGATACAAAATATACTCAACGGTCAAGGGTAAATCTGGCTGTCCACCAGTCACGGCTGTCTTGCTTACCAAACCCGAAAAAAGGCTAAGTACCGAGCTAAAAAAGTCAGGGTCGTTGCGGCTTTTAAGTTTTCCAAAAGGTAACAAGGAATCAACGCCGCTTAAAAGAAACAAGCGGGGTAAGGACTTAAATTGTCTTAAAGCCGCTTCTTTAAATACAATACCGGTTTTATCCAAAAGATAAGCCGACGGGGACGCGGAAAGGCTCTGAGTGTCTTGCCAAACGGCGCTAAAATTGGTTTTTAAAACCGAGGAATCCGACGCCTGCCGCAGAGACGAGAGTCTTGGGTCGGTCATAAAATCATTGATGACGGCGATAATCGGCCGGCGGGTGATTATTTTTAGACTAACCACGGCCGGGAATTGTTTGCTTAAGTCAAAGTTTTCCACCGCCGGAAATTTTTCTTTAAGAGAATTGGCATTTTTAATGCGGGCAAAGAAAATATTCTGCCCGTAAAGCTCATTCTTAATCTCCAAGTTTAAAGCCTCTTCCTCAAACTGAGGGTTATCCCAAACAATCTGGACCGAAACCACCCTAAAAAAACCGCCTTTGAGCAAAAAGGCCGCAGTCAAAATTAAAACAAACAGTACTAAAATTAGGAACCGTTTCTTAAGGGCGCGGTGCGGCGGCTTCATATTTAACTACTTCTAGAATACGGTCGGCCAGAAAACCGGCGGCTTGGAGCGGAAAAACTTTTTCTACTGATTCTTTCTTAATCAACTCTGTCTGCTGCTTTGGATCGTCTTCAAGCAGTTGAACGATCTCTGAATGAAATCGTGCCTCGTCAAAGTTCTCTTCTTCTAAAACCTTCGCCAAACCAAATGAGGCCAGAAGCCTAGCGTTTTCCTGCTGTTCGTTATAGGAAGATTTCGGCAGAGGAATTAAAAGGCATTTCTTTTTTAAAGCGCCCAGTTCATAAACGGTATTGGCTCCCGAACGACCAATCACCAAATCGGCTCTAGCGTAAACCGAACCGATTTCGCCTGCATCAAAATACTCTTTCAAAATATAGGCACGGCGGTTCGGTTCCGGTAGTTTAGAGATCAAATCAACAAGGGCCCGATAATCGTTATAAACGGAATTGGAACCGCACTGGTGAATTACGTTGTAATGCATTAGAAGTTGCGGCAGAATCTTGGCTATCTTCAAGTTAATGCGGTGAGCCCCCTGCTTACCGCCGGTAATGTAAACCGTTTTTCGGTCTTTTGGAAACATAAAGAGGCCGCGGTCCTCGAAAATCTGCCGACGGAGAGGATTGCCGCTAAACTCAACCTTACTCTTTGGAAAAAATTTTCGGGAGGACTCAAAACTAATAAAGATACTACGGCAGAAACGGGCAATAGCTCGGTTGGCAAAACCAGCTTGTGAAGTTTGTTCGTGAGTCAAAACGGGAACCGATAAAAAATAGGCCGAGAGGGTCACCGGCACACTCAAATAACCGCCGAAGGACATAACCAGACGCGGCTTTTCCCGAATTAAAATAATAGCAGCCGACAAAATTCCTTTAAGCAGAACCAACCAAAAAAATGGGGTAAGGCGGCGGTAAAATTTGGGAGTTTTAAGATCATAAAACTTCCAACCGCCACTAGTTACTTCTTTATACTCCCAGCTGTCGCTCTGGTCCCTCTCCATGGAATGCCGATGCCCAACCCAAACTATTTCCAAATTACCGTCACCGGCTATCTCCTTAAGTCTATCGATAACGGCCAAAGCCGGCGTGTGGTGCCCCCCAACAAAAAGAAGTTTTATTTTGTTATTCCTGTCAAAATCGCTCATAAGTAAGAGTTTTGTTGACTTCCCCGACCGGTTCGCAGGGAAGGTTTTTATCGCGGCATTCCGCAGCGTGAGCGAGGCATAGCGCCCCGCCAGTGTCTTTCCTGGCGGGGATAGCGGCCGCGAAAAAACCGTACCGAGAACCGAAATATAAAACTACTTAAATTTAACTCCGTACCGAGCGCGAAATGTTTAAAAGAATACCCAAGGCGGCCATATTAGAAACAAGCGACGAGCCGCCATAGCTAATAAGCGGCAAGGGCACGCCGGTAAGCGGCAAAAGGTGCACCATGCCGGCAAGATTTATTAAAGTCTGTAGCGCAAGAAAACTCACAATACCCGAAGCCAAAAGCGACCCGCTTAAACTTTCCGACACAGAGGCAATGACAAAACCTTTATAAAATAGGAAAAAGAAAAGTAGAAGCAAAGAGGTCACGCCGACCAAGCCCAGCTCTTCTCCAAGAATTGAAAAAATGGAATCTGTGTTCACTTCTGGCACATAGTCGTATTTTTGGCGTGATTGCCCCAAACCCAAACCCCAAAAACCTCCGGAACCCAGAGCAATTAACACTTGATTAATCTGGTAGCGGGAAGAAAGATTTTGTTCGCTCGAGGGCTGAATGTACGAGAAGAGGCGTTGACGCCGGTATGACGAACCTAAAACAAAAATCAAACTTAGTACAAAAAGAATTGCGATTAAAAAAATAAAGTTCCTTACCGGCGGTCCGGAGAGAAAATAAACAGACAATCCGGTTAGAGAAACAATTAAAGCCGTGCCAAAATCCGGCTGCCAGAGAATGAGCCCGCTTAAAAAAACCACGGCCAAAAGAGCTTTGAAAGTTTCGGTGTTGCTCCTTTTGGCCTTAAGCAGGTAAGCCAGATAAAGAACGAGGCTGATTTTGGCCAGCTCCGAAGGCTGAAACCCCTGTCGTCCGACTAAAGGCAGGGAGGGCAGCGGGGAAGGATTAATCATAATCCAGCGGTGAGAACCGTTGATTAAAGGCACAAAAAGTTCAATCGTGGCTCTCATTCCGCCGGGTAAAAAACGCGGCAAGGCCGTAACTGTTAAAAAAATCAGGCTCAAAAGAATCAGCTTCGGTGAAAATTCGAGAATTCTTTGGTAATTAAAATTCATAAGGAAATAAAGAACTATAATCCCGCCAAACGCCCAAGCCGACTGGAGAATAAGAAAATAGTACTTGCCGCCGAAGGCGTCATTGGCCCGCACGACCGAAGCGTCGAAAACGAGAACAACTCCCAGAAAAACCAGGCTTAAAACAACCGCCAAAAGCCCCCAATCGGGAGGCCCCAACTTTATTCTTTTACTTCTCATTTAAATAAAGGATAACAGAAGACCCAACAGGCTAAAAACGGTTCCCAGAAGCCAGAACCTCATGGTCACTTTTGTTTCCGGCCAACCGGACAGTTCAAAGTGGTGGTGAATAGGCGCCATTAAAAAAACTTTGCCGCGCCCCATGCGTTTAGAGGCGACCTGAATCACATCGGAGGCAATTTCCATCATAAAGATACCGCCCATGAGAAAAAGAAGAACCTCCTTATGGAGCAGGCAGCCCACCACAAAAGCGGCCGCCCCTAGGGCATGAGAACCCACATTGCCCATAAAAACCCGGGCCGGATAAAAATTAAAATAAAGAAAGGCCAGAAGACTGCCTACAACCGTGGCGCAAAAAAGGGCTAAACCGAGCTGATTCTGAAAAAAAGCGACAATGGCTAAGACGCCAAAAAGCTGGGCCAGAAGACCTCCGGCAAGGCCGTCCAGGCCGTCGGTAATGGCCACACTGTTAATAAAAAGAGTAAAGAGAAAAACCGTTAACGGAATGTAGAAAACGGCTAAGGGGAGATAGCCTAAAAGCGGCAGCCAGTATGTATCCCAACCGAGTTTAAAATAAAACCAGGCGGCAAAAAATAATCCGATCAATATCTGCAAAAGGTATTTTTGGTAACCGCGCAGGCCGATGGAATCGTAGGAACCCAAAACCCGGAAAAACTCGCGGAACAGATCCCACGGCAGTTTAAGAAAATTTTTAAGGTTTAAATAATAAGCGAAACCGCGGTAAAATGGCACGCTCGTCTCATCTCTACCTTCGCGGATAAGCGATTTGTAATAAATTTTAGAACCGTCTTCAAGAACACCCAAAATCCCGGCCGTTAAAAGGGCGAAAATCGGCAGATAGGTTTCGGCACGCGAAAGATTAAATAAAAGACTTATTACTATGGCCGAAAGAACTATCAATAGCCCGGCCATGGTGGGGGTCCCCTGTTTAACCAGATGAGTCGACGGGCCGGAGCGCCGAATCTCCTCACGAATCTGAAAGCGATAGAGGAGCTTAATTAAAACCGGCGCCCAAGCGAAGGAAAAAAAGAAAGAACCCAGAGCAAACAGCAGGAGTTTAACCATAGATAGCTTCCGTTTAGTATATCACTAAAATGAGATAAAATGGGGTGTGCCTATGATGGTCAATATTTTAGGACAACGTGTTAATTATGAGGTTTTCGGGCAGGGCGACCGACTGCTTTTACTTCACGGCTGGGCCACAAATCTTCACAGCTTTGAAAAAGTAACGCCGCTACTTTCCCAACATTTTCAGGTGATTACCGTTGACTTGCCGGGCTTTGGACAAAGCCAAGCACCCGCGTCAGCCTACGGCGTCTTCGACTACGCTAACTTTATTGAGGCATTTCTCGACTATTTGGATATAAAGGAAACTTTCTTGCTGGGACACTCTATGGGCGGGGCTATAGCTTTAGCTTACATTCTAACTCATCGGAGGGCAAAGAAAATAATACTTGAGGACAGCGCCGGAATTAGAAAGAAAAGTCTTTGGACGATGTCAAAAATTTATATTGTCAAAACCTTGAAGCTTTTCGTCCTGCCCTCTTATCAACAGCACTTAAAACATATTTTTGGGTCCACCGACTATAGAAACGCCGGGGGCATGCGTCCCTCCCTCGTCAAACTAGTTGGTGAAGATTTAAGCGATAGGCTTGCGGAAATAAAACAACCCACCCTGATTATCTGGGGCCAAGACGACAAAACAACAACCCCCAAAGAGGCAGCCGTCCTAAACCAGGGAATTAAAGGGTCAAAGCTTGTTATCATACCGGGATGTGACCACTTTCCCCATATCGAGTGCCCGGAAAAGTTTGTGGAGCTGGTAACGGAGTTTTTATGATTTTTTCAAATCTTAAATCACACCTTTACGCCCTACAGCTTTTGGAATACGATTTGGGCGAATTTTGGCGGTGGTTGGCCAAGAACCCATTCTTCTACCCTAAAGAGATTAAGGGTCGGCTGGGCTGGAGTCCGAAGGCAAGGTTCATCTTTGCTCTTTCCATGCTGATCCAGTTAATAATACCGGCGTTAATTAGTCTGCCGGTATCCGTATATGAAAATAAAATAATCGGATATCCGGTCGGTTATTACTGGTTAATCCCCCTCGCGGTATTCTCGGTTACTTTGGCGGTTCTCCTGCTCTTTCCGGCCTTTTCCCTAACCCTCTCCACCTTAATATTGAAACCAGCGGAGGCTTTAGAAAAATTTTTACTGATTAGAACCGCGCAAAAAAAACTTAAGGAAAATCGGAATCTTACGGTCGTTGGTATCACTGGCAGTTTCGGAAAAACCTCGGTCAAAGAAATTCTTTTCCAGATGCTCTCCGTAAAATTCAAAGTTGCGGCCACCAGGGAGAGCCACAACAAAATTGTCAGCGTTGCACGCACCGTTGTCCGTGAAGTTAAACCGGAAACGCAAATTCTGATTGTGGAAATGGGTGCTTACCGTCGCGGCGAAATTGCGTCACTTTGCCGGCTTGCTAGACCTAAAGTCGGCGTCGTTACAGGTATTACCAGTCAGCATTTAGCCCGCTTTGAAACTTTAGAAAACATAAAAAAAGCCAAGTATGAGCTTATTGAGAGTCTACCAGAAGACGGATTGGCCCTCTTTAATTTAGACAGCGATGGTTCTAGGGAACTCTTTGAAAAATGCCGCCTTAAGAAATTGGGCTACAGCCTTAAAGGCAATCGGGTAGAAACCCTGCCGGCCGTTACCCGGTTTGAACTCTTCGGCCGGACGGTTGAGACAACGCTTATTGGCAGGCAGAACGCCTTGAATATTACCGGGGCGTCAATCTTGGCTAAAGACTTGGGACTCAGAGAAGAAGAAATACTCCGGTGTATTGGCGGCCTCAAACCTATTCCTCATCGACTGGAGTTAATTAGAGGCGCTAACGGGTCAATCATTATTGATGATGCCTACAGCAGTAACATTGAGGGTTACAAAGCTGCCTTTGAGACTATTAAAGAAATGGCCATTTATCCCAAAGTCATTGTTACCCCGGGTCTTACTGAACAGGGAAAAAATCGGTTTGACGAAAATGTGCGACTGGCTCAAACGGCTGCGCGGGTATTCGACTATGCGATTGTTGTCAATTTGGAAAATAGAGAACCGCTGCTCGAAGGATTTAGGCGTGAAGGCTGGACCGATTACCGCTATGAGTACGCGTCTGACCAAACATTCTGGTCAGAGGCCAACCCGGAAGTGATTAAGGACAAAATAATTTTTACGGCCGAAAGCCTTAATGAGGCCTTGCAGTTGTTTTTTCCCAAAATCACCAAACCCGGCTCGCTAATACTTCTGGAAAATGACCTGCCGGACATTTATCGATAATTATTCTCACAAATTATAGGGGACCGAGTTTTTCGGAATGGGCTTTGAGCGAAATTTTAATTATCACGTCCAAAAACTGGGATGCGTTCAGGCCAGCTTCGGCCGCCTGGAGCCAAAGAGCGGTGGAGGGTGTCATGGCCGGCGGGTTATTAGGCTCGAGAATAACAACTTTTGAACCTTCGATCGTCTTAGAATCCCCCACCAAAAATGAATCAATCCGACTATAGACCTTAAGTCCTAAAGACCTAAAAGTCTTAATCGATTCCGCCTGAATCTTCTCAACCAATTCTTTGGGCAGAGGCGGCGGCGTGACCATTTGCGCGCCTCCCGGCAGGAATTTTTCTTCGGCCGTCAGGAAATCACCATGCCGATACATTTGTGACGGCGGCAAAGCTTTAACATCGTTGCCAATTCCGTAGACGGCGGTTGTTAGTTCCATACCTTTCAAAACTTCTTCAACTAAGATGACGTTGTCAAATTTAAAAGCGTCCTCGAAGGCTCCATCAATTTCCTGACGATTATGGACCTTATGCAAAGCGGTAGAACTTCCCTCCCTCGAAGGTTTAACCATAAATGGGTAGCCAAGATAATTTTCAATTTTCAATTTACAACTTTCAATTTGTTCCGGGGTTCTAAATTCAGATATGCTAATCGGAACAAATCGCGGAACCTCAATACCGTCTGCCCGAAGGACTAAGCGCTGACGGTACTTATCCATAGACAAGGCCCCGCCCAAAACAGACGCCCCATTGTTGGGAATACTTAAAATTTCAAAAAGCCCCAAAATAGCATCCTCGCCAAACTTGCCGTGCAGGCAAATGAAAGCAAAGTCGATTAGCTCCTTCAAATCCTCCCACCAGATACACTCGGCCGCACCCGATCTATCCTTATTCTCCGTTTCGCCCCACTTCCCTGACGCTTCGAGGGGCAAGCGTGAAAGAGCATCAATTGACCCTTCTATATCTTTGGTAGTATTTTTCCACAGGAGGGATTCGGGAATTTCCCAAAAATGATGTCGACCGTCCACAAAAATGGGAAGAACTTCATACTTTTCCCGGTCCAAATTGTTGTAGACGTGCCGCCCCGATTCGAGCGAGATTTCTTTTTCCGACGACGACCCGCCGATAAACAAACCAATTTTTAGTTTTTCCATATATTATAAAAGTCCTTTCTTGGTTTCATGAGCCGTAAGAGCCATCTCAATAATTTTGGTAACCAACATTCGCGGCGTGAGAGGTGTGGAAATCTTCTTGCCGGTAAACCGGTCATCAAGTTTTATTTCAAATTGTGAGGCCTGCTGAAAAACAAAAGAGGAAGGAACCATAATCGTACCCGTGTGCGGCTCGGTTACAAAAATCTTAACTTCATCAAGAGACAGATTGGAACAATCCGGCTTCGGAAGACTGTAGTTGTCACGTCCGACTCCCGGAGTCGGTTGCCCGCCTGACGGACTGGGCACGACAAAACCATCAACCCTGCCATAACCGGTACAGCCAATAAGCTCGTAAACTCCCACCGAAATTCTCTGAATCTCTTTTATAACTTCCGGACGGACTCTTGCTGGCGTAATCGTCTGCGTTCGCCCCGGCATGTACTTGCCTTCGTAAGTAAAAAAATCACCTTCAAAAACAATTTCCGTGGGCAGCATGGCTTTTGGTTCACGGTTTCCCCAAACCACACAGGTAAACTCCAAACCGCGCAGATACTCTTCGATTAAAACTTCGTTGTCGTACTTAAAGGCGTATTCCAAAGCCACGTCGAGGCCGGTTTCGTTTTTAACAACGGAAACACCCATACTCGAACCCTCCCTCGTCGGCTTAACTACACACGGATAGCCTAATGAATTTGAAATTTGATCCGCCAGCTGGCCGGATGAAATTTCCTGCGGATTGGTATAGTCCGATGCCGTCAGCAACAAATCGCGGGCAACGTTGTAGCCTTGTGACAACAATAATTTTTTATGCATCTTTTTATCCATTCCCAGAGCCGAAGCTAGAATCCCGGAACCGGTATAAGGAATTCGCAGAAGTTCTAAAATTCCCTGAATACAGCCGTCTTCGCCGTACTTACCCAAAAGGGCGTTAAAAACCAGGTCGACTGCTTTTGGCAGGTCTTCAAAACGGAGGCGGGTAGCCTCTTTCTCAATTCGGCCCTCAACATCGGTGGTGGTATTTTGAATTACCAGTTTGTCGGGAATCTGCCAAAGACGGCTCTGGTGGTCGAGATAAAACGGTATACCGCAAAACTTCTGCGGGTCAAGTAAAGAGTAGATATACCGGCCGGTCGCCAGGGAAACCTCTTTTTCCGCGCTTATTCCCCCAAAAATAACACCGATTCTTAATTGACCGTTACTCATAAATAACTATGTTACCTAAAGGAGCATTTTTATTAAAGCCCTGGCCAATTTATCCTCGTCGTGACGAAAAAAACTGCGGCGAAGCTCGTCACCGGCTACTCTCTTAATCACGGATTTTCCGGCCAAATCTGCCCGAACAACGGTCAAGGATCCTGACTCAACCAAATCGTCCAAAGGCGGCTCGGATTTCTCCCGTCGATAAGCATTCGCAATATTTGCTGGAATACGGCTGGTACTCACCAAAGCCGCGTCAAATGGACGGCCGACCAGTTGCTCCAGAACCTCTAAATACCGCGAGCAGGTAAATCCGTACGTTTGAGAATATCGATTTACCAAATTAATTACGTAGCAAATTTTCGCCTTCGACTTCTTGAGAGCATAACCCACCCCGTCCACGAGCAAGCATGGTACTGTGCTCGTGTAAAGGTCCCCCGGACCTAAAACCACCAAGTCAGCCTCACCAATTGCCCGGGCGGCTCGAGAGTAAACTCTAATTTTCGGTTTAAGAAAAGCTTGCCGAATCGAAAGCCCGCCGCCAAATTTTGGCTGGTCGATTGAGTGCTCGCCGTAAACCCTCCGACCGTTTTCGTATACAACTCCTAAAGTTGCTTGGGCAAGGGACACCGGAAAAACTCTACCGGAAATTCTAAAAACTTCGGCGGCCTTCTCTAAGGCTTTTGGTTCGCCTCCATAAATGTCACGCAGAGAAGTTAAAATTAAATTACCCAAATTATGCCCGCTTAAACCCCGACCTTTCTTAAAACGATAGGTTAAAAGCTTAATTAATGTTTCGTCGTCGTCCCTGGCCAAAGCTGCCAGGCACTGGCGCAAGTCCCCTACCGGCAGAAAACCGAATTCCGAACGCAAACGGCCGGTGGAACCGCCGCTGTCGGTAACATTAATAATGGCGGTAAGGTCAACCGGGTAGTTTTTAAGTCCGCGCAAAACTACAAAGCTGCCGGTGCCGCCGCCCATAACGACCACTTTAAAATTCCTCATATCATTGATCTCCTCTCATTTGACTGTCACGCTTTTCGCCAAGTTACGCGGTTTGTCCGGATCATAACCCTTAAGTAGGGTCAGATAATAAGCCAACGTCTGGGCTACGGCCGTGTTAGGAATAATTGAGGCTAAGTTGGCATCGGGAACTTTAATAAAATAATCAAAAATTTCGTTGTCTTGCGGAGAAAGCCCAATAATATAGCCGCCCCGTGCCTTTATTTCCATGGCCGAAGCTAAGGCCGCGCCAAAGGTTTCGTCGTGAGGCGCCAAAACCAGGCAGGGAGTGCCTTTTTCAATTAAAGCGATAACGCCATGCTTTAGCTCTCCGGCGGCAAAACCTTCGGCATGAATATAACTGTCTTCCTTTATTTTAAGAGCCGCCTCCAGGGCCGCCGGGTAGGAAACGCCGCGGCCAATAACGTAAAGGTGCTCACGGTCCTTAATGACCCTCGCCAGTTTCTTAATCTTTCTTTGGGATTCCTTATTCAAGACGTATTGCAAACTTCTCCTGGCTTTATTAAGAAGTTTCTGACCGTCGGCCCCACGGCCGGCTAATACGTAAGCTGTGTAAAGAAGAATGGATAGCTGCGCCGTAAAGGCCTTGGTGGAAAGCACGGCCCGCTCCTGACCGGCGCCGATTAAAATCGGAAAATCCGATAGACGGTAAAGAGTGGAACCGGGAACGTTAACCAGCGAGGCAATTTTTGCTCCCTTCTTTTTGGCTTTATTTAGAGATTCAATAATATCGGCCGTCTCGCCGCTTTGGGAAATGCCAATTACCAGACTGCGGTCGTTTATAAAATCCTCGGCGTAACTAAACTCGCTACCCAAACTAAAATTCAGGTGATGACCGGCGGCGGTGCTAAAAAAATAGACTCCGGCTAAAGCCGCATAAGAAGCGGTGCCGCAGCCAACCAAGTAAGTACCGTAGCTCTTTTTGATTAAGTCAGCCAAGTACGCCGCCTCACCGCCCTTTTCTTTTATAATCCGGGTCACTACCCGCGGCTGTTCGTAAATTTCCTTTATTAAATAATGTCTATAACGCCCCAAGCCTTCTTCCTTTATCTCCCAATTTAGCGGTGTAACCTTTAAGTCCTTTTTCCTTCCGCTTTGCGCATCGAAAAGTTGGACCCGATTTTCATCCAAAATGGCCAGTTCTCCGTCGGAAAGAAACACAACTTTGTCCGCCCGGTCTTTTATTCCCAAAGAATCGGAGGCCACAAAGTTCTCGCTCTGACCCAAACCCACAACCAATGGCGAGCCGCTCTTTACGGCTGCCAGTTCATGACTCTGGGCGTTTAGGGCGACAACGGCGTTAAGCCCTTTTAGTCTTAAAAATGCCCGACGCACGGCCTCAGTAAAACTTTTCCCAGACTCAATTTCCTCTTCAATCAAATGGGCAATAATCTCCGTATCCGTTTGGGAAACAATCTTGTGGGATTTTTTAAATTTCTTTTTTAGTTCCTGATAATTCTCCACGATGCCGTTGTGCACCACAGCTACGCGGCCCGAACAGTCAAAGTGGGGGTGGGCGTTGGTGCGGGTGACCCCTCCGTGAGTAGCCCAACGGGTTTGCCCGAAGCCCAGGGAACTTTTGGAAAAGCGTACCGCAACCTTGCCGATTTTTCCGACTTCCTTTTTAACTTCGAGACGGCGGCCTTTTAAACAGGCAATGCCCCAGCTGTCGTAACCGCGGTACTCCAGCTTCTTTAAGCCTTCCAAAACTAATCTTCCGGCGTCTTCGCCTTTTCCGACGTAGCCAAAAATTCCGCACATAGAAACTTAGTAAGAATAAAGAATTACGAATCAGGAATTAAGGAACGCGTATCTTTTTTGCCGTAACGCAAGCCTTTCAGTAATTGACGGACAGCCTCCTGATCGCTCCATGGGTATTCAGTCGTGCCAAAACACATTGACTTCTCGTGCCCCTTGCCGGAAATTATAACCAAGTCGCCCGACGCGGCGTGACTAAGAGCATAGTCAATCGCCTCACGCCGATCGGGAATTCTGACAAAAAGCCTTCCCCGATCCTTAATTCTTAATTCTTGACTCTTGATTCTCTTTACTTCTTTGGCACCAGCTTTCTCACAACCTTTGGCAATTTGCCGAATAATACTATTCACATCCTCCCGCCGCGGGTCTTCGGCAGTAAGTACGGACAGATCAGCGATACAGCCGGAAATTTCCCCCATCATTTCCCTTTTTCCTTTGTCCCTCTCCCCCGCGCACCCAAAGACACAGATTATCTTTGATTTCTTATCCGCCGACTGGCGGATGGTCTTTGAGATTTGCCCTAAAACTTGTTTTAGGGCATTCGGCGTGTGGGCAAAGTCAACGATTACACGAAAAGGCTGGCCCATTTTAATTTCCTCAAAGCGTCCGGGTAAACCCCTAAAACTTTCCAGACCCTTTTTAATATCTGCCGGAGAAATCCCCAAAAATAAGGCGGCGGAGGCGGCCGCCAAAGCATTCGACACATTATAAACGCCGGGCAGATTAATCTTAACGCTGCCCCAATCGGCCAAAAGTATACCGCTATGTAGTGATAGACTTTTGGTTAATTTGCTTCCGACGCGAATCGCAAAGGCGCTCAATGTATCTCGAACATTTATTTTCTTCGCCGAAACGTCGCCCGCGCCCCTTTGGCTGTAGGTAATTTTTTGGCCACCGGCAACTTTTTTAATATAGCTAAACGAACCGTCATCCCCGTTTAAAACGGAAAAGTCAACATTCTTAAAGAGTCTGCCTTTGGTTTCCAAATATTTATGGTAAGTTTTGTGGTAGTCCAGATGTTCGTGAGTCACATTGGTAATTACTCCTCCCAAGAACTTGACCCCGGCAATCCTCTCCTGGTCAATTCCGTGTGAGGTAACTTCGAGCACCACATATTCCAAACCCTCCTTAACCATCTCCGAAAGCAGTTTTTGCAAAAGTTCCGGCTCGGGGTTGGTTACGTGAAAACCGGTGTCAATCTCCCGATTCCCGATTCTGGCGTTAATCGTCGAAATGAGCCCCGCCTTCCGCCCGGCCGTCTTCAAAAGATGATAAATAAGGTTGGCCGTCGTTGTCTTCCCGTCCGTGCCGGTCACACCAATGACTTTAAGTTTTTCCGACGGATTTCCATACCAGCCCGCCCACAAAAGTCCCAAGGCTCTTCGTGTGTCAGCCACCTCGATCCAAGTAACGTCCCGGTCTTTGACTTGTATTTTTGATCTTTGATCTTTTATCTTTGATTTACTTTCGTAGACAACCGTCGCCGCTCCATTCTCAATCGCCCGGGCAATATAGTCATGGCCGTCGTGCTCAAGACCTTTAACGGCCACAAATAAAAATCCGGGCTTAACTTTTCTTGAGTCGTCGGTTAGACCGGCGACTTCAGAAGACTTCCAACCGTTTCCTAAACAACG
The DNA here is from genome assembly GCA_023474425.1 of Patescibacteria group bacterium. GTDB lineage: Bacteria > Patescibacteriota > WWE3 > JAMCXX01 > JAMCXX01 > JAMCXX01. Next base: position 70,884 of record JAMCXX010000004.1, read on the forward strand.
GTCTTTAACAATCCCTGAATTTTTTATGATCTCATATAAATTCATAAACTCACCTGCTACAAGGCTATGTAGTATTAAAGAAAATTAAAGCTGATTGACCTCATCTTTGAACTGCTCTCCGCGGTCTTTGTAATTTTTAAACATATCAAAACTGGCGCAGGCCGGACTCAAAACCACAACGTCCCCGGGCTTGGATAAACTCGAAGCTTTTTCCACAATCTCCTTCATAGAGCTTAGACCTTCAACAAGATTGAACTTTAAACCCGTCGTAGATGAGGTCAAGCCGCGGCGAATCGCCTCCTTTATCTTTGGCGCTGTGACTCCTATAAGAATTACTGCCTTTATGTTTAGAGACTGAGCAACGAGGCGCCCCAGATCACCATAATCCGAACCCTTCTCTGAACCGCCCAAAATCAGTATTTCCGGTTCCGTGAAAGATTTAATGGCCGCGATGGCCGTTTCCGGCGTGGTTGAAAAAGAGTCGTTGTAATATTTGACACCCTTGAACTCGCGCACGAATTCCAGCCGATGCTCAAGTCCTTTGAAGCTTTTGATAACGTTAATAATCGTTTCTTTCCCCACTCCCAAGAGCAACGAGGCTAAAGAAGCGGCTAAAATATTTTGGATGTTATGTTCGCCGCACAAAAAGACGTCGGTTTTTTTACACAACTCCTGTCCCAGACCGTTAACTTTCAGGATCAGCTTTTCACCTTCAATAAAAGCACCTTTTTCGATCTTCTCTCTAGTGCTAAAAAAATAGGTTTTTGCTTTTGTATCTTCGGATAGAACCCGTGACGCCGGAAAATCGTAATTAATAACGGCAAGATCGTCAGCGTTTTGAAATCGAACCAGATTCTTTTTGGCTTCCAAATATCCTTTAAGAGACCTGTGGTAATTTGGACTGTCGGGAGATTGGGAATCTAAATGTTCCTGCGTTACCATAAGTACCACGGCCGCGTGCGGGCTTTGAGTTAAATCTTCAAGCTGAAAGGAGCTTAGCTCCAGAACAACCACGGAATCTTTCGTCAGTTTATTGATAAATTCCAAAGGTGGTTGGCCAATATTGCCGCCAAGATATACATCTCTACCCGAAGCTTTTAGCATTTCATAAATTAGCGTTGCCGCCGTCCCTTTGCCTTTGGTGCCGGTGACACCGATAATCGGGCATGGGCAGAGTTCAAAAAACAATTTCGTCTGCGAACTGACTTCCGCTCCGTTTTTAACCGCTTCCTGCAATTTAGGATTCCACAAAGGAATTCCCGGATTGCGAAAGATTATACTTACATTCTCAAGTTTGTCGGTATGAGTTTTTCCACTTTTAAAAGGAGTCTTATTCTTTTTTACGAACTCCCGGACTTCGGACGGCAATTCGCTCAATTCTTTCTTTTCCGCAATACCGAACTCCACATCATTTTCAGCCAAAAACTTTGCCGTGGAAAATCCTTCCACCCCCAACCCAAAAACAACTACTTTTTTATTTCTTAACCGCCACAGATTCATAAGTTCAATTATTGTAAGTTAATAATTTTATTCACCATTAAAATACCGGCGGCCGATGAAGCCAACGGAACTTTCCCGTCCATCACCAAACTAACCGCTTTCTCGAGGGGAACCTTTAATACGGACATATTATTTTCTGAATGAAATTTTTCGGTAGCCTCGTGCAGACCCTGTGCAAGGAACATATGGATTTTAATCTTTATTGACTCGGTAGCTGCATAGATTTCGTTGTATTTAATCCATCTATCGGCCCTGAGTCCGGCCTCCTCACCCAACTCCTTTTTGGCTGCCTCTAGAGGTCTCTCTCCCGTTCCCACACCTCCACCAATCAACTCGAAGGTATAGCCACCATAAGCGTAGCGGTATTGCTTAACCAGGAATATTTCTTTTCTCTTGCTTACGGCAGCGACGGAGACACCTCCATAATTTCCCGAACCTCCAAAAATAATATTGTGAATTCCTTCTTTTCCCTCAGGGGTAACTACTTTATCTTCGACGACTTTTATAAACGGACTTTGGTAAGCAACTCTCGACGAAAGAACTTTCCAGGGATTTTTTGTGCTCTTTTTTGCTTTCATACATTAAAACTCCCCCACCATTTGTATTTCCTCCACCAAACTCAAACCGAACTTTTCATAAGCTTTAGATTTGATCAGATCAATCAGCTTGCAAACATCTTTGGCCGTGGCTCCGCCGAAGTTCACAAAAAAGTTGGCGTGTTTTTCGGAAATTTTGACGCCGCCAACCTTCGTTCCTTTAAGGCCCAAACCCTGATCAACAACCCAACCGGCGGCCACCGACGGCGCCCCAATTCTCGCCGCTTCCTCGGGACTGATATTTTTAAAAACACAGCCGGGGCAATCCTTCTGCGGCTGAACTTTAAGCTTTCTTTTAAGCCATTCCAACCTTATCCGCCGGGCCCGGTCCGCATCCCCGTGGGACAGTTTTAAGAAAACCTCCAAAACAATCTCCCCGGTTTCTTGCAAACGACTCTGATCGTATGCAAATCCCATTTCGTCGTGGGAAATCCTGTTGGGCCTTCCCAAACGGTCCATCAAAATTACTTCCTGAACAAATTCGTCAAATAGCCGCGTCCCGCCGTGAATGTTATTGTAAATGGCGCCGCCAACGGACGACGGAATTCCGGCAAAATTTTGCAGACCCGTCAATCCCTGCTCCAACGTCCAGGCGATGAGAACCGGCAAGGAAACGCCGGCGCCGGCTCTTACCAAGGTATCGGGCGGAGGCTCTGCTAAATCGAGGTCATCGAATTTTAGATATTGATCGGTGTCAAACTGCTGATAATGGGCCGACGCGGCACTCGACTTTGTTCCGGCCTTCCGTTCTAAAGGACCGGCGATTTCCAAATTGTTGTTGCTGATTTTAACCACCAGTCCTCTAATCCCGCCGTCGCCGACCAGAAGATTGGCGCCCGTGCCTAAAGGAAAGACCGGCAAACCCAAATCACGGCCCGCCTTAAAAGCTCGCTGAATTTCGTCAACGGAAGTCGCTTCAAAAAAATAATCCGCCGGTCCGCCGATTCTAAAGGTGGTCTGCCGGTTCATGGGTTCACCGATTTTAAGCCGATTTTCGCCAAAAAGATCGACAAGGTTTTTTAGAATCTCATCAGTCATGATCTCGGTCTACTTCACCACTACATCGTGGTGAAGTGATTATCGCCTAAACCCGGCGGGGAGCGCTTTTTAATTTCTCGACAATTGCTGCGGCCAGATCGTCAAACCCGCGCACGGACATACACAAAATTACATCACCCGGTCCCGCCCGTTTGGTTACAAAATCAATAATTTCACTTCGTTCGGGAATATAAAAAACATTTTTCTGGCTCTTTTTAATTAACTTCACCAAATCCCTAGAATTAATCAGCGCCGAAAGATGGCGCTCCCGGGCCGGTTCAATGTCCGGAATAACGACGGTGTCGGCAAGGTCAAAAGCATGAACGTAATCCGCCTCCAGCGCCTTGGTCCGCGAGTAGGTGTGTGGTACGTAAACGACGAAAATGCGCGCTTCGGGAAACCGCAAGCGGGCGGCAGCGATCGTTTCCCGCACCTTGGTGGGGTGGTGGGCGTAATCGTCAATAACGGTTATGCCCCGAGGCTCTCCCACAACTTCAAATCTTCGGCTGATGCCTCCAAAACTCCTTAGGGCTTTTTTAATAGCCTGTAAAGATATTTTTTTGGAGTGGCAGGCCGCCAGCGCCGCCAGACAGTTGCGGACGTTGTGGTAGCCTACCATGGGCGTTTCCAAACTAACTAATAGGCGGTTATTGTGTAAAACGTCGAAGGAAGTTTTTACGGCGTCAAACTTTATGTTTTCGGCCCGGTAGTCTCCTTTGTCCAAACCGAACGTAACCAATCGGCAGTGTGCCCGATTGGCAGCGCGGCAGGTATTGGGGTCATCCGCGTTAATTACAAGCAGACCGCTTTTGGGTAAGTTATCAACCAAGTATTTTTGGAAGGCCTTGCGGTATTGGTCCGGAGACTTAAAAACGTCTGGGTGGTCCCATTCGATATTATTAATTATAGCGATTTGCGGATGGAAGTAGAAAAACTTTGGCCGGCGGTCGTTGTAACCGGTGGTGTACTCATCACCTTCATAAACAAAATCGCAACCTTTGCCCAGCTCAACCGTCGTTTCAAAATTTTTTGGAAGTGTTCCCAGTCGAAAACCGGGACTCCTGCCCGCGCACTGCAAAATCCAGGCAACCAAAGCAGACGTTGTGGTTTTACCGTGGCTGCCGGCAACCACCCAGCGGCGTCTGTTTTTGGTCAATTTATAAAAATATTCGCTGTCGGAAACGATAGGGATTTTTAATCTCCGCGCGGCGTTAAGCTCTGGATTGCCGCGTCGGATCTGATTTCCCTGAATTACCAAATCCGGCCTCCCCCACCGGGTCAAGTTCTTAGCCGAATGGGAATTCGCCCAGGGAATTTTGGCGGACGTAAGGCGCTTATTCATCGGCGGATAGGCGTCTTCGTCGGAACCGGTCACAAAGTATCCAAGTTTCTTGGCCATTAACGCCAATCCAGCCGTGGTGTAACCGCAAATAGCCAGGATATGAACGTGTTGAGACGACATTTTTCGAAAAAAGAGGCAGCGGCTTAATACGAAACGCGCTTAATCCCGGCTCCTAAATCCAGGAGTTTTCGGTCAAAGTTTTCGTAACCGCGGTCAATGTGTTCAACCCCTAAAACTTCGGATTGTCCAAAAGCCGTGAGAGCGGCAATAACCAGGGTAGCCCCGGCCCGCAAATCGGAAATATTGAGTCTCCGTCCGGAAAGAGGCGTCGGGCCGGTAATCTCCGCCAAAGTTTCCGGTTCGTTATCCTTCGTAATTTCGTACTCCTCATCGGTGTGGGGTTTAAAACCGCGGCTTGAAGGATGGAGTAATTCAATCTTAGCACCCATACGGTTAAGCTCCCTGATATATTCGAAACGATGCAAATAAATTGTTTCGTGAATGTGACTTAAACCTTGGGCCTGGGTTAAAAGCACGCAGAACGGCTGCTGCCAGTCGGTCATAAAACCAGGATAAGGAGAGGTTTCTATATCAATCGACTCTAAAACCCGATCTTTTTCCAACCAGACGCGCAGGCTGTTTTTTCCTACTTCAAAGTTAACTCCGATCTTCTGCAACTTAGCTAAAAAGGAAGTTAAGTGAGAAGTGATAACTGATGAGAGAACAACATCCCCTCGAGTGGCGGCGGCGGCCACGGCATAAGTAGCGGCCTCGTTGCGGTCGGGAATAACCTCATGGCTTGTCCCGTGCAAGTAAGATACGCCCTCAATTTCAATGAGCCGTTCATTCTTCCGTTCGATTTTAGCTCCCATTTCTTTAAGAAGAGAAATCAGGTCATCCACCTCCGGTTCAGCGGCGGCGTTGCTAATAACGGTCTGACCTTGAGCCGTGACAGCCGCCAGAATAGCTGTTTCTGTACCCATAACCGTAACCTTCTCGAAGTTAATTTCGGCACCCCGAAGGCCTTGAGGTGGGATTTCACCGAAAAAAGAGCCATCCTTTTCTCCAACTTCGGCCCCGAAAGTGCGAAGGGCCTCGATGTGACGATTAATCGGGCGGATACCAATGTCACAACCTCCGGGAGAGCTCATGGAAAATTTACCGTAGCGGGCCAGAAGCGGAGCCATTAAAACAACTCCCGAACGGGTTGTCCTCGTAATCTCGCGGGGCAATTCTTTAGCCACCGGCGACGGTGAGCGAAGGGAGAGCTTATTGTCATCAACCCAACGGGCCTCCGTACCGAAGTTCCTGACCATGTCAATAATAACTTCTATATCACGGATATTGGGAACGTTGGAAAGAACAACCTCTTCGCCCGTCAAAAGACTGGCGGCAATCATTTTAAGAGCGGCGTTTTTAGCCCCGGAGATTTTAACCGTACCCTTAAGAGGAACCCCGCCTTCGATAATAAATTTATCCATATACCAGAAACAATAAAACAATAATTACCTGTCTGGAGGTATCCCGTAGTAGGTGGCCAGGTCTTTGACGATATCCATCCACAGTGGCACCGCCGTTTCCGCTGAATAGATGGATGTAGAAGGCTGGCTAAGTTTTACCAGCATAACAAATTTGAGGCTTGAGGGCAAAAACCCGATAAAAGTCGCGTTAGATTTATTGGGGTCGTAACCGCCGGGTACGGGAATTTGGGCGGTGCCGGTCTTGCCGGCAATGTGATAGTTCTTAAGAATAAAAAACTTGCCCTCCCCGCCTTCGGCGGCCGCCGTCAGCATTTCCGTCATGACTTTGGATTTTTGAAGAGAAATTACCTGCCGCACCGGAGTTTTGCCAAATTTAATAACCTTGCCGCTGTCTTTAATTTCCGAAACCACGTAAGGTTTGTAGAGAATTCCGCCGTTGGCAATAGCGCTGTAAGCTGCCGTCAGTTGCAGGGGTGTTACCGAAATTCCCTGCCCAAAAGAATTAGTCACTAAATCAATTTCATGAAAATCGCTTAAGCTTTTGACGATGCCCGAATCCTCTCCCTCCAAATCCACCCCGGTTAGCGATCCCAAACCGAATTTAAGAAAATATTCCCGCAGGGAACCCGCACCAATGGTTCGGGCCACAAAACTGGCCCCCATGTTGTTGGACTTTTGCAAAACCTCGATCATGTTTTGAATACCCCAATGTTTTTTATCCCAGTTATCTACTTTATAACCGCCCACGAAAATCGGACCGGAGTCATCGAAAGTCGTTTGCGGCGTGACGGAGCCGAGGTCAATACCGGCGGACATAGTCAACCCCTTCATCACCGAACCCGGCTCGTAAGTATCGGCGATGGCCGGGTTGCGAAACGATAAAAGTACGTTGCTGGCTGCTCCGCTGACTTCACTGGCAGTGCTTTCCTGGGAGAGCTCGCTGGCCTGACGGGCAACCCGCAACCACGAAGCCGGGTCAAACGAAGGGTAGGAAGCCATAGCAACAAGTGCCCCCGAAAGTGGGTCCTCAACCACCACCGTGCCGCTTTTGGCGCCGTATTTAGCGACTCCGGCCTTAAGCTCTTTCTCCACGATATACTGCACCGATCGGTTAATGGTTAAGACCAAGTCCCGACCGTTGCGGGAAGGAATTTGCTCGTAGCCGCCCAAAAGAATGGGGTTGCCGGTAGCTGTCTGTTCCTCAATCACCTGCCCCGGCTCCCCTTTAAGATCGCCGTTGTAGTAACCCTCCAGACCATAATAGCCTTTATCCTGACCTAAGTTATCCGACCCCACAAAACCCAAAATAAAGGCCGCCAAGGAGCCTTCGGGGTAATAACGCTCTGGCTCTTCTTCAAAACCTAAACCGCTAATTTTCAACTTTTCAATTGCTTCTTTTTGGTTCAAGGACAATTTATGAAAAAGGCTCACCCAATAGAGTTGATTTTGAGAAAGCTCTGCCCCTAATCTTTCTTCCAAATCTTTTTTTAGATTATCCAAGCCAAGCTTCTTCTCGGAATCGGTATAATCATTTTCGTTAAAAAGAATTGGGGTAATTTCTTTGGCTGTTTCCTTGGGCGAAGCAATCTCCCGCGGGTGAGCGTAAAGCAGATAGGAAACTTTATTATCAACAATTGTATATCCGTCGGCGCTAATAATTTTACCGCGCTGGGCCGGGATGGAGAGGGACTTCCAGTGTTCGGCCTCAGCCAAGCTTTCGTATCGGCTGTGGTCGAGAACTTGAATTTGGAATAATTTTAGCCAAATTAAGAGGAGAGCTAAACCCAGGGAAATCAGTAAAAAGCGGACGCGGACCAACTTCACAGTATTACTTTAAAGCCACCGCCGATTTGAAGTAATCGAAGCTCTCAAAACCGTCAACCATGTTGAGTTTTTGTTTGGCCAATATTCCAATGTTCTCCAAAGAAGACAAGGAAGAAGATTCCTCCCGCAAGGACTGTATTTGCAAATCAAGGTCCCCCCGAAGCGAGTCCAACCGAGAGATTTCGCGTCCCTGACTCGAAAGACTGTTAGCGTAAAAAATCTGCAGAACCCCAAAAACCGCCGTCAGACCCAAAAGCAGGCGGAAACTCAAATCGCCGTAAGCCGTCCTGGTTTTTGCTTTCGTTATTGAATTCTGACGGGTTGTCTTCTTGACTGTCATAAATTCTTAGAAAACTTCGAAAACTCTTAATTTTGCACTCCGGCAACGGCGATTACCAAACAGCTCTTCCCGAGAGGGGCGGACCGGAGTCCGGGTAATTACCTGACCTCTCTTTTGACCGGACCAGAACCTAAATTGCTCCTTTACCAGACGATCTTCCAAAGAATGGAAGGCAATCACCGCCACGCGCCCGCCGGGCTCAAGAAGGTCAACCGCCGATAAAAGTCCCTTCTTCAAATTACTTAACTCATCGTTGACGGCGATTCTTAAAGCCTGAAAGATTCGCGACAACCGCGCCGGGTTTGGTTGAGAGGCAGTTTCAACAAAATCCCGAAGCTCCCTGGTCGTCTTAAACCTTTCTACGAGACGTAACCGAACCAAAGCTTGAGCAAGTCGGCGAGCGTCCCGCTCTTCGCCAAATTTAGTAAATATTTCATAAAGTTCCTCCTCGTTTAATTCGTTCAACAAATCCGCAGCCGTACTCCCGCCGTTGTCCGGGTCGAACCTCATATCTAAAGGCTCATCAGTTTGATAACTGAAACCCCGTCCGGAATAAGAAAGTTCAAAGCTGCTCAAGCCCAAGTCAAAAATAATTCCTGCCACCCGCCCAAACCCGTTTTCGGCGGCAAGGCTGCTTAAGTTGGCAAAGTTCCCCCTAACCAACTTAAAGTTTTGCAAAGTTCTCTTGTCATTTAGCTCCGCCAAATATTTCTTAAGCCAATTGACTGTTACTGGATCAGTCTCTATCCCCAAAACAGTGCCGCCCCGCCGAATGATGCCCCAACTGTGCCCGCCCTGGCCCACGGTGGCGTCAATGTAGCAACCACCCGGCTGCACTCTCAAAAGATCCAGAACTTCTTCCAAAAGGACTGTTTGGTGCACTCTCTCCATAGCTTTAACCGGCTAACGAAGTTTCCAAACTTTTTAGGTGCTCTTTCCAATTCCCGTCGTTCCAGATTTCAAAATGATCGCCGGCGCCAATAACCGTTACCCCGTTTTCAACAGAGGCATACTCCTTAAGAGAGGCCGGGATAACCAGACGCCCTTGGGAGTCCAGTTCCACGTCGGCCGCGCCGGAAAACATGTACCTTTTTAAGGTTCTGACTTTGGGATCCGAAATGGGCAGTTCTACCTGCTTTTCCGCCTCTTTAAGCCAATCTTCCTTGTCGTAGCCAAAAATGCATTTTTCAAAGCCTTTTGAAAGAATAACGCTGTCACCGCGAATCTGGTCCCGCAGTTTCTTGGGCAGGGCCAGTCTTGCCCCTTCGGTTAAATTCGGTTGGTACTCGCCTAAGAACATCTTCATACTAATTCACCATAAATCACCAGTCAAGTACTATTTTTTCCATTCAACTACAAAAACTGCCTCCTGTCAACGGGAGTTATGCTTCCATACGGGAAATAGTGCCGGTATATAGGCGGGTTTTAAGAAGAAGTATCCTAAATAATCCGGGGAATAAAAAAATAAGTTTTATTCAAGAGTATGTTGGAAAATCGGGGGGGGGCAAGACTAGGAAAGTTTCTGGACAAGATATCCTTCTAATTCGTTGGCCTTAACCCTTTCCTGAACGGCCGTATCGCGGTCGCGCACGGTGACCGTGCCGTCGTCGAGAGTTTGATAATCAACCGTAACACACCAAGGCGTGCCAATCTCGTCCTGCGAATAATAGCGTTTGCCAATGTTGCCGCGGTCGTCCCAAGCAACGGTGTTTAGTTTCCTTTTGAGCTGATGGTAAATTTCGTGGGCCGTATTGTAGATATCCGGTTTGTTGGCAACCAGGGGAAAAACGGCCGCTTTATACGGGGCCAGTTTAGGATTGAGCCTTAGGACAACCCGCTTTCCATCCTCGCTGTAGGCATCAAGGAGAAAAAATAGAAAAGCCCGGTCAACCCCGCCCGAGGTTTCAATAACCCAGGGTACATATCTTTCTTTACTCTCATTGTCAAAATAACTTAAATCCTGACCGGAATACTGCCCGTGGCGTCCCAAATCCCAGGCACCGCGATGGTGAATCCCTTCAAACTCGCTCCAACCAAAAGGCGAGTTGTATTCGATATCCGTAGCCGCCTGTGCATAGTGAGCCCGCTCATCCATCCTGTGGTCGCGAAACCTAAGATTCTCCTTTCTGATACCTAAGTCCCTGTACCACTGCATCCTTAAACCCTTGAAGTACTCAAACCACTTTTTACCTTCCTCCGCCTCCGGTTTTACGTAAAACTGCAGCTCCATCTGTTCGAATTCACGCTGCCTAAAAATAAAGTTGCCGGGGGTAATTTCGTTGCGGAAAGCCTTGCCAATCTGGGCAATACCAAAAGGGATTTTAAGAGGAGTGGAATCCAGAACATTGCGGAAGTTCACATGCACGCCTTGAGTAATTTCTCCACGCAAATAAGCCTTCTTTTTCTGGTCCTCCAAAACACCCACCGAAGTTTCCACAAGAATGTTGAATTTCCTGGCCTCCGAAAGCTTGCCGCCGCAGTCCGGGCAGGAATCGGATTGAAGATGGTCGGACCGAAAGCGATGGTGACAGGCAAAACACTCCGCCAACGGATCGGTAAACGCCTCCACGTGGCCCGAGGCCTCCCAAACTTTGGGATTCATAATAATGGCGGCGTCGAGCCCGACCACATCCTCCCGCTCATAAACCATCCGCTTCCACCACTGAAGCTTAATATTATTTTTGAGTTCCACCCCCAAAGGACCGTAATCGTAAAATCCGCCAAAGCCGCCGTAAATTTCCGAACCGGGAAAAACAAACCCGCGCCGCTTACAAAGAGAAACAATCCTGTTCATTAAATCAGAGAGAGCATTCATATAAGTCAGTTTACACAATAAGAGAGAACGATACAAAAAATACGAACTAAAAAAACTCCGGCCTCTAAAAAGGAAGCCGGAATTAGAGATTTTCGCTAATAGAAATAATAGGCACTGGTCCCTCGGAAAAAAGTACCAGACCGCTCGGACCAAGAAACACCCGGTAAGATCGAAACGGCATCCTCCGCTCCTTATTGTAAAAAATAAGGCTGCTATCTTTTGGCAAACCCCTTCAAGTTTACCAAACAAGACAACAGCCTTCCAAAAATCTCTCTCCTCAAATTTCGGTGAATCCCTGCCAAGCAAAGTGACTAGGCCGACCGGAGGTGATCCTCGCTAAACGTTCGTTGTGACCTAACGACTTTGCCGCAACCCTCTCTTTCCTTCTTACTTACAACTCACAAGTTGCCCGTCTCAAGCCCAGAATTTTTTGATTCGGTTGCCCAGACCTCGCCCGTTCTTTTTCCTGGACCCGAAACATTGACAGGGATTCGGCAAATCATCCAAACAATGAATGTCTTGCCGAAGCCCTCCACAGTGATAAGAAACTATCACGAGACGAAAACCGTTGTCAAGGGCTTGCGCTGGAGAAGGCCAGCTATTCTAATTAAATTTAAGGAGGTGGTGGTAGAAAGTTGGCGTCTTGAGCTCCCTCTCTAGAATCTCTTCCACATAAACCCTCAAGCCCTTTTTGCCCTGGCGCTGGGAGGCTGAAATAAAACCCAGGTGTTCGAGCAATCGAAACTCGAAATCCCAGATACGGGGAGTCGTTTTATTTAGAAAATTTGCTAAAGTTTCCAAAAGAAGTTCAAAAATATAGACCGAGGGCTCGCCCTCCGCGCTTAGTTTGTCGGTCAGCTCACAAAGATAATACGCCTTGGAAATATCTTCGACTCTTTTTTTTAAATGAGCGAAGGAATTAACGGTTTCGGCCTGGTTCAATAAATCAAAAGTCCGGCCGTGACTCACTAGAACCTTTATATGATTCAATAGATCCAGATTGCCGCCGCGGCGCGAATTAATTTTCCGGCTGCCTTTGGCCAGGACGCGGATTTTTCCGTGGCCCCGGGTAAATAGAGTCAAAAGAACATCGGCCTCGCCTATATACTGCCGACGTATAACAACGGCTTCGTCGCCAAAAGACCTCATGGCTTGTTTTTAAAACTTAATGCTAATTTCTTTATCGGTGAGGAGGTCAAAATCCTCAGAGTGTCCGTCGACCTTGACCGAATAATGGAAGTGATCGGTGCCCGGTTGTTTTTGAACCAGAAGATTGTAGATATTATTCTTGATAACACTTCTAGGCGTTTGATATTTTAGAACGAAGGTTGCCTTCTTAAGAGGGTCAACCGCCATGTAACCGGCAAAAAAAGTTTTGCCTAAATCCGAGCCGGTGGTAACCTCCTCCTGCGAACCCGAAGAGGAAATAAGGGTGGAGCCTTCCGGTACATAAATTCTTACATAATCGCGGTAGCCGGTATTTAAGTCCGGGTCATATTTACCGGTATTCTCGTACTCCACCGTCAAAGTCGTGGTCAGTTTATTGTTATCCACAGCGACGTCTTTAGTAACTGTTTCTTTAATATACAAATTACCCTTACGGCCGGCAAAATTGGCATCGTTTATATAAAGATAATCACCGGCAAAATCTTTAACGCGCCCGCCAAAATTCAAATCTTCTATCAGTTTTTGTGTTTCCGGGTCATGTAAGTAAAAGAGGAGATGTTTTTCCACGGCTTCCTGCCAACCGGCACCGATTAAAGAGAGGTATTCTTTGCCGCCGGAGGCAAAAGCTTTTTGAATCATCTGTTGCATGAGGATACCGATTAAATCTTTGCGCCCCTGGCGTTTCTCCTCTTTGGACCCGAGAATGGAAGAAAAAAGTTCCAACTCGTTGACCACATTGTCTTTGGTGAATTTGGGATAACCGGGCACATTAATATCGCCCAAAACAGCCATCATACCCTGCACAAACTGCGTGTCCAAACCAATAATTCCATCAACCTTCGGTACCAGACTGGAACGGTTCCAAATCCGCTCGACCGCCTGCATAGAAACCTTGAAATCCGGCGATAAGTTGGCATCGCGAAAATAAAGTTTATTATCGGTAAGTTTAAGATATTTCTTAATAACCTCCGGAGCCGGATCGTAGATCGGCAGCTTATTATCTATGTCAATAAAATAACTGTCCGAAGCGCTCGTGGCCACAATCCGGCCTTTATCCAGAGTAAAAACAGCGTAGGCCGTCAAAAACCCCCCGCTAGGTCTTATTTCTTTATCATTTTGGAAAAGAATCAAATAGTTCTTTTTTCCGTTCATGGCCAGAGCGTCCGGCAACACGCTAAAGAATCGGGTGAGGTCGTCGAACGAGGCGCTAAGAGACGTAACCGAATCTTTTAACGCGTTAAGATTGCTGCGCAGGGTCAGCCCGGCAAAGCTCTGCGGGTAGCGGTTGGGGTCAACCGATGAAAGTTTCTGACTCAAGCTGTCAAAATCGTTTTTATATTTGGGCAACTCGGCAACCATCACCGGCGCGAGCTTGGCCAAACCAACGATACGCTCCTGACCTCCGGCCAGGGGAACGTTAACTCCGGCCACCTTAAAGCCGAGCGACGGACCATAGGGCTTAATTGTTTCCAAAAGTTTGACGGCCAAAACGTCGGCTTCGGAGGCAAAGTCGGCTAGGTTGCCGGCATCGCTTAAATAACCGCCGAGGAATGGAACAAAAGAAAAAACCTTGAGCCGCGAGGCATTGTTATTTATTGAAACGAAATCGGGTTCCAAAGCCTTTATGCTTGAATCCAGTTTATCCAAGTCGTAAAGCAGAAGTGCGTCTTTGACAGGACGTACCTTTTGTTGTAAGGCTTTAACCTGGTTAACCAAAGAAAAGAGGGGTAAAATTAGAAAAAACAGGAAAAAAGAAAAGATGAGTACCAGCGTCCCCAAAATAACATAAAACCGTCTGCCTAAACTTATTTTCGGTAAATTAAAAGAACCGGAACTTTCGTCGTTAAGTCTCATTTTTAAGAGGCGCCCTTCGCTTGCAAGACGGCGAGCGGCGTCTTTAACATTATACCTAAATCCGTCAAAAGACAACGTTTTTTCACGTAAGACGATTCGATCTCAATACGTTCATCGAAGGTTACCGTGGAACGCCCGGTCACTTGCCAAAGACCGGTAATTCCCGGCTTAACCGACAAAATTAAGGCTAAAGACTTGCCGTTTTCGGGATGCTCCTCGTGATACCTCTCCAATTCGTCGGGACGATAGGCCCGCGGCCCCACAAAGCTCATTTCGCCCATTAGAACATTCCAAAACTGCGGCAGCTCGTCCAACGAGTACTTGCGGATAAGCCTTCCAATTTTGGTGATGCGCGGATCATCCTTTAACTTGTGCGTTCCCGACCTTATCTGACTGTAGAGATTTGGGTCGGAAAACAAAATTTCGTCGGCGTTTTCAACCATGGAGCGAAACTTATAGAGACGGAACCTTTGTCCTCCCTGTCCTATACGTTCGTGGGAGTAAATAGCCCGTCCGCCGTCTTCCAATTTAATCAAAACGGCAATCACGGCGAAAACCGGAGAAAGGAAAACTAGTGCCGTTATGGATATTAGAACGTCCATTAACCTTTTTATTTCTTCGTAAGACATTCTTCAATAAATGCCCAAAGATTGCCGGCAAACTTCTCCCGGCCGAAGTTTTTGGCACGGGTTATACAATTTTGCCTCAAGAATTGAGACGGGTCAAATTTTAAAATAGCCTCTTTTAAGCTGTCGCTCGTCTGGTCTCTATAAAAAATACCGGTGACGCCCTCAACTACCGTCTCCAAAACCCCGCCTTCCCCAAAAGCGATGACCGGCCGCCCGGCAGCCATAGCCTCCAAGGCAGTGATACCGAAATCCTCGGACTGGGTCATTATAAGGGCTTGGCAGTTTTGATAAAGCTTAACCAATGTTTCATCGTTAACATTGGTGTGAAATTTAATCATCGGTCCCGCCATGGATTTAAGTCTCCTTTCATCTTCGCCTCGGCCGACGACAACCAACGGATAGTTAAGCTCGTTGCAGGCCTCGATAGCAATTTCAATCTTTTTCCATTTTTTAAGTCTCGAGACAATCAAAAAATAACTATTTCCTCCATCTTCTTGTTCTTGACTATTCCTGCAACCAGATTCGAATCTTTCCAGATCGACGAACGGATAAATTATCTTATCCGCCTGACGCTTCCAGTATCTTCTAATCCTTTCCGCCGGGGTCAATGAGTTGGCAATAATGTAGTCGGGACGCTGCCCAGCCACACTATCCCAAGTCCTCTGCCAGCGGATCACCGGATGGAGAAGCGGGTTTTTCGGGATTGATTCCTCCTCCCAAAGAAAACGCGCCGGGCTGTTGATATAGGCAATATGTAGCGTGCCCGGTTTAGTAATAATTCCATGAGCGTAACGGGCGGAGGAAGAAATAACCAGGTCATAATTTTCGAATCGCCAACTCTCCACCGCCAACGGATACAATAAATAATAGTATCGGCAGAGTCTATTTTTAAACGGCAAACACTGCAAAATAGAAGTAAAAAGAAGCTTTGAGCTTTTGGTTTTGGTTCCGAAATCTGATTTCTGAAATCTGAACTCGAATCCCATTCGAGCGAATTTATCCCGCCAATCAGCGGATACACAAACCGAGTACAGGTCGGCTTTAGGAAACATTCTAAGCATTTCCAAAACCATCCTCTCCGCCCCGCCGGACTGGATAAAATCATCGTGAACAATGGCAACTTTTAGGGAATTACTTAATGAGGTATCTGACATTTACAATAAGATAAACTTTTTCAAACGACTCTAAACTATCCGGAACTTTCCTGACAAGGAAGGTTTTCTCGATCTCAATCATAATTCAACCAATTTCAAATTTACCTGACTATAATACAATATAGTATTATAGTGTTCTGATTATATTTTATCAGGTAGCGAACTTTTATAAGCGGACAGGGTCTCATGAGCCATCTTTCCCCAGGAAAAGCGCCGTATATTTTCCAGTCCCTTATTAATAAGCTCATCACGCAAACGGTCGTCGGTTAAAATCTTCTCCGTCTTTTCGGAAATATCGTTAACGCTACGGGGGTCAAAATAAAGAGAGGCCTCGCCGCACATTTCTCGAAAACATTCAATATTAGAAACGGCCGTAGGCACGCCAAATACCATAGCCTCAACTGGTGGCAGACCAAAACCCTCTTTAAGAGCCGGCTGAACATAAGCATAAGCATTGGCTAAAATAACTTCCACTTCGGCGTCGGGCAGGTAACCACCGGGATGACTATTTCCCGGAAAGACAACCTCGGAAATTTTTTCCTCTAACACCAAATCCCGAAGACATGAGGAAAAATAACTTTCTTTGCCTATTAAAACCAGTTGTCCGAAAAATACTTCCCTATCCCGCATTCCTTTATATGCCCTGATTAACCCGTCAACATTCTTATGCGGGTAAAAACTACCAATGGACAAAATATAGGGTTTGCGCAAGCCGTATTTTTCCAGAACCTCCGTTCTTTTATAGACTTCGTCCTGCGGTGAATAATGGTCTACAGCTTCGTAGGTTACGATAATCTTCTCCTGATTAACCGAATAATATTTCAAAAGATCGTTCTTGGTAGAAAGACTCGGAACCAGAATGCGCTTCGAGGCGAAGACGGCTCGGCCAAAGATTAAATAATAAGGGATTTTTTTAAGCCGGTAGAAGAGCCTCTTAAAGAAATGGCCGCGTTCCGTGGAGAATTCATGCAAAATCACGTCGTGAATGGTAACCACGAACGGCTTTAAGTAGAAAAGGGGTATGTTTATTTGGGTAAAATGCACTAAGTCAAAACCCTCCATATATAGCTGAAAAGGAAAAAGCATTTGCTCGGCAAGGGAATACCAATGAAAGTTGGCTATTCTTTTGGAGAAACGCGGGTTGCCGGGTCGATACTGGTTAAAATTGGACTTTTTCAGAAAGACAACATAATCGTTTTCTAAGTCTTCGGTCTCAAGATTTTTTATAAGCTGGCTTACATATCTCCCTGGTCCGGCCTCCCCGTAAAAACGGGCGTCAATACCTATTTTCATAAGTCGGGACTAACTAAATACCTCCTTTTAAACTTCTAATCGATGCCAGAATTTTTACTCCTGCAAGAACCATGGCCGTGACTAACCCCGGATATTTCTTTTGATAATGTTTTTTATAAAATAATCTCATTGCTTCAGTTGTTGATTCTACCAATTTACGCCGTTCTTCGGCCGGGAATTCTACAACGCCCTGCCGGTTGAAACCGTGGGTCGCTCCCTTGTAATGCCAAATTTTAACCCCGGGGTAATACACTATCTTCCATCCCTTTTCCCGCAGGCGATAGCAAAAATCCAGGTCCTCACCGAAAAAAAAGAAGTCCTCATCCCACCATTTACCGGGCGAAATAGCCGCTAACTCCGCCGCTCTACGTCTGACAATCATAAAGGCCCCTTCAACAGCGTCAACCTCATGCAGAGAATCTAAGTCTTTGTAACTCTGGTAATACCCTCCAAAAAGCTTAGACCGCGGCCAAAAGCGGTACAGTCCGGAAAAATAAGTTAGGGCCGTCCACGGCGTGGGGAAACCGCGGTGACAGTTGACGTCCATCCTTTCATCCCTTGTTTTCACCAAGCAGGTGGCGGCACCAATGTTCGTATTTTCTTCCATTAATGCAACCATTGCCGGCAGCGTCGGCGGAGGCACCCGCGTATCTGAATTTAGAAAAAGGACATAACGTCCCACGGTCTTAAATAATGCCGCGTTATTACCGGCGGCAAAACCGAGGTTCCGCCCATTTTCCAGAACCTCTACACCTAAGAATTCGCGCCGAACCATTTCTACTGAACCGTCGGTTGAGCCGTTGTCCGAAACAATAACCTGAAACCTTTCCTTGGGTAGCTCCGACTCGCAAAGTGATTGCAAGCAATCTCTTAATAACTCCTTCGTATTCAGATTAAGAATAACTATTGAAAGATCCATCGGAATCTAGAAGTACTTCTCCACTAAATCTTTACCCAATTTAACCGCATAATTAGTACCCCGGTCCCACGGGTAAACCTGGGCCATGGTGGCCAAATATAAATCTTTGTAGCCGGGAACCAGAAAAGGAGGAATCTTTTCTCGATAATCGATACCCACGATTGGCTGGGCAAAGGGGGCTACGAACCTGACCGCCTTCTCCACCCAATCACGGTTAAATTCCGGGTTGATTTTTTTAAGATACGGCTCGTAGAGAGCCAGGAGTTCGTCTTCGTTCATTTTGAGACGTTCATCCCCGTCGGGCAGATAATTACCCAAATAGACCGGAATCCTGCCGTCGTAAACTTGCCGCCCCGTCAAATTTGTCTGTTCAGCCAGCACCAAAAACGGATAGTCGCTGTCGGCCACGTTCAACCAATAAAACGGTGTTAGGCTCTTTTTAAGTACCAGAATAAGAACTTGGGCATTGATATAATTAATTGAATCAGTAGAACTCCTGTAGTCGGACGGCAGCTCCGGAAATATCTTAATAAAAGACTTAATAGAGGTGGTGGTAATCAATTTGTTGAATTCTCTTTCCTGGCCGCTCGCGCTGACCCGCCATAAACCGTCGCGGTAGTCCACTTTCTCGATCCTTTGATTCAGAAAAAGATCCGCCCCCGAAGATTTGAGAGACGAAACTAGAGCCTTAATTATTGTTTCAAAGCCGCCTTCTGGGTAAATAAGTTTTCGGGTCCTTTTATAGACCCTGGCCCAAAACCAGGTCAGTGAGATTTCCTCAAAATAATGACTAAACTTGCCGCGAAGCAAAGGCTGCCAAACAATGCGGTAAGCGGCTTCTCCGTAATATTTTCTAATCCATGCGGCGGCTCTAAACTTCTCGAAGGCGAACCCGTCGGATTTGAGTTTTAAGTAAAAAGTTATGAGCCCGAATCTTAGTCGGTCAAAAAAATTGAGAGGTGCAAATCGTAAGACGCTTAGAGGGCTATCAAACGGGTAAGTTTTACTCTGGTAAAGCTGAGCTGTTTTACCGCTCAAAACCCGAAGTTTTGACTCTAGACCAAGCTCACGGCAGAGACTAATAATGTCGCCATCGTTGGTAAAGAGATGGTGATAGAAACGTTCAATAAAAACGCCCGGAGTAATCTCGAAAGCCGAGGCTAAACCACCCCAAGAATTTTGACTCTCAAATACGGAAACCTGATAGCCTTTTTTTAAGAGCTCCCTCGCTGCCGTTAAAGCAGTAAAACCGCCGCCAATAATACCAACTTTCAGACCATTTTTCTCCATAACTTAAAAAGATCATAAAAACTGCCTAAGATAACATTCGGGCTGGCTCCGGTACCAATACCTTTGCGACGCGGATAGTGACTCACCGGCACCTCTACAATTTTAAATCCTGACCTTTGAGATTTCACCAGAAACTCGGTGCTTACAAACGCCCCGCGTTCCGATTCCAGATGCGGAATCCTCTCAATAACCTTCCTAGAAATTAATTTAAAGCCGCAGTCAATGTCCCGCACTTTCAGCCCAAAGAGTACAAAAACCAGCAGCTCCCAAAGAAAGGAGTTTAACTTGCGGTACAAAGGCACGGCCCGCTTCCGGTAATAACCGACGACCATGTCGGCGTTCTCGCGAGCTTGGGTTTGGACGAACTCGGTTATTTCGCTGAAATCAAACTGACCATCGGCATCGGTAAAAACAATCCAGTCAAAACGGGCGTTGTAAAAACCGCTTGCGAGAGCAGCCCCGTAGCCGCGGTTAAACTTGTGGTTAATCACCCGAATTCTTCCGTCAGCCGCACTCAACCTATTCGCCTCCTCGGCCGTTACATCGGATGAACCATCATTAACAATAATAATTTCCCACTCGGAAAAGTTGCGGTTAAGTACCTCAACTGCCCGACCGACTACTTCCCGAAGCGTTGAACCTTCGTTGTAAACCGGAAAAAAAAGCGAAAGCTTGGAAATCATTGGCTTACAGTCGCCCGGGCTTTTCGATTAAAGCCAGGCTGCCCTCAATAAATCGAACGTAAAATGAGTTAATGCCGCTTTCACGCAGCCGTACGAGTGTGGCTCCGGGCAAAATTGCAAAAAAATGTTCCTGCGAACCTAATTTTTCCGAAAGCTTTGAAAGAGACAAGCCATACAAGGGGACCTCGCTGTAATAGAAATCGTCAGAACCCGGCGGTGCCAAAAGATACGTGGGCACGCGGCCGTCTCGGCTTAGGGAAAGTCTCTCCTTAATCAAATCGGTTTGCCATATATTACCCCTATAAGTTCCCGCCCGGAAAAACCAAAAGATGACGAGAAAACACAGAAACGCAAAAATTAATGTTTTGTAACGGCGGTACAAAATACTGGCCAGCCAAAGAGAAAGCGGGGCCGCCGCCAAAAAATAAAACAACTCGTAATTCCACTCGGAGTAATTTTTAAATAGATCCAAAAGCGTGACCGGTGTTAAATGATAAAGAATCTGCCACCAGGCAAGTAACGGCGCGAAACTTAGGAAAAGGGGCAGGACCAACCAAAACGATGAATCCTTCTTAAGCCTTGCCCGAATTAAAATGTAGAATACATCGGCCACCAAAAGAAGCAAAAAACCGGAATAACTTATGAGAGAAAAAACGGCTAGGGCCAAAACCTGCGGAATCATGAGAAACTTTTTATCCCCGTCAAAAATTAATCTTAGAAAGTAAATGTTTAGGGCGCTAAAAAAGAGGACATAACCGTAAATGTCGCCGAACCTTAAGCCAAAAATCACAAGGGGTAGGGCTAAAAGGAGAGCTGAGGCAAAGAAAGCGAATCGCGCCCCCCGCCGATTTTGAGCGTTAATGTAAGTAACCAAAATGGCAGCCAGGCCAAAAAGGGACGGGAAAAATCGCGGCACGGTTGAGCCGAAATCGTAAATATAAGTCCAAAACGCGTTCAACCAAAAAGGCAGAGGCGGTTGTAAAACCAACTTGCTACCGTACACAGGCTTCCACCAGCCGAGGGTGGCGTACCCCCAACTCTGACGTATATACTTGCCGACCGTGGCCAGAAAACCTTCCCGCCCAGGCAAAATGGGGATTAACTTTTGGCCGGCAAAAATTACGGAAACTCCGATTAGAAGCAGGATAACGACATAGCCCAGAAATCCCCAATCAACTCTCTCTTCGTCTTTCAGAGCTTCATCATTCTCCGTTTCCGCAAATGCTTTGGGATCAGCTTCGAGCCAAAAACGGCTTTGGAAGAAGACATAAAAAACAAAGAACCAAAAAAATTCCAGGTTGTAGGAGTAAAAAAGACCGCCGGTAAGGATTCCCAAAAGCGAGGCGTAAACGGCCAGGTGTTCCAGAAAAAGACGCTTATTTTTAAGACGCCTAAGGGCCCACAAACCTTTTTCCAAAACTTCCAAAATGACCCACAAATAGAGGGCGAATCCTACCACCCCGGTTTCCACCAGCGTTTCCAGCCAAATACTGTGAGCGGGAATTCGCACCTGCGTTGCCGGATCAAAAAAAGCCTGCTGCCGCCCGATAGCCGAATCCCTAAAATGCTCGCTAAAACTGCCGTAGCCTAAACCGATAATCGGATTTTGCCGGGCCAGCGTAAGCCCGCCGTAAATCAATAATCCGTGGGCCACGGTTGATTTGTCCTCCAAATCAAAAACCGAAGTCAGGCGCTTAAAGATGGAAAGCTGAGTTTGGGAAGAAACAAAAATAACCACGGCCGAGAGCGCCGCCACCGCAAACATAAAAAGTATCTTTTTGGTGTATCGGCGCCAAACAAAAACCAGCCCTAAAATAGTTAGGGCCACGACAAAGGAAATAAAACCGGAGCGCGAAAAAGTGAAAAGAGTGACCACGGCATAGATTCCCAAAAGCACCGCCAAAGCAAGTTTCTGCCAATCCTTGCGGGCATAAAAAAAATAGATGAGGACAACAGGAAAAGCGGTCAAAAGATAGGGCGGCAAATGGTTAGCATCATAAAAAGTTGCCGGAATCCGCACAAAAGTGGAACCAACCAAAACTCCGGGCAGACGCACGGCAAAAAAAGAAAGAATTATTTGAACCAATCCGTAAACGGCAATAAGGCTGACGGTAATCACGTGCAGCTTGAAAAGCCGACTAATAAACGACGGTCGTTTATTGTAAATAAATTTGAGAATAAGGTACAGGGCAATAACGCTTAAATAAAAAAGCAGAAGGTCCAGACTGGCTTTAAGATTCAGCGAGTTTTTAATCGAAATAATCCGGATAACCAGTAAAGCGAGAAGAAGTTTAAGCAAAAAATCCTTTCTTAACTCGTCCCAAAGTCCACGTAACCAAGCTTTTTTGCCGGACGATTTAAGATAAGACCAAAAAAGACAAACACCGCTCAAAGCAATGATAACAACGATAATAAGCCGCGAAGGAAAGATGCGGCTTATAAAAATAGAAAAGATGTCGCGGTTGGCCAAAGGCAGGGTAACCACGAAAAGAGGCAAAAAGAGATTAAGAACTTTAAGATATAAGCTTTCGATAAACATCTTTTAAGATTTTAGCAGAGTTTTGCCAGCTATACCCGCCGGCTCTCTCAAAAGCGTTTTTTGCTAAGCTCTCGGCCAACCCACTGTTCCTAAGAACCTCGACTACTTTGTGTGCAAAAGCTTCGGGTTGATCGGCTATTAGAACATCACGGCCGCCGGAAAAATCGTAACCGGCAAAAGATAAGCTTGTGCCAACAATGGGCAAACCGTTGGCGGCCGCCTGTAAAACTTTAATATTTGTGCCGCTTTTAACGCGGATGGGAGAAATAAAAACATCGGCGCCAAAAACGAAATTTTCAAAAGGGCTTTCAGAATCAGAAATTAGCTCCACCGACGGGCCGTATTTATTTAGAAATTCAGCGGGGGTCCGTGACAAAACCCGCAATTTAAAATCGGGAATTTCTTTTAGAATCCCGGCTAATACCTCGTCCATAAACCACTTAAGACCGTCGTAGTTCTGCTGATAATTTAAGTCTCCGGCAAAAAAGGCTGTGGGAAATCCCTTTCTGCCGGGTCGGCCGCCGGTGATAATCGGACGCCGCGGCAGAATTTCCACTCCGTTAGGCACAATAGCACAACCCCGACCGGTTACAGTTTCTATTTTTTTAGCATCCTCCTCGCAGACGGCCAGGTTGGCATCGGCCAGCAGCCAGATTTTCTCTTCGAGCCTTTTCATTTTCCAAACATCGTACTTATATAAAGGAATTAGTGGGTAAAGCTTTGACCGGCTGGCGAAGCGGCCGTAAATTTCGTACTCGACATTCTCGTTGCCCATGACTGCCTTTCCACCCAAATTCTTTACCAGGGGTAAATATCCGGCCATACCCAGGAATTCAAAATGGTATAAATCATACGACTTGTGCGAGGCGGACTCGGACAAATCTCTCCTTAAATCGCCATTTAAATAGGAAATATTTAAAAGAGGTTCTTCGAAAAAGACATTCCGAAACAAGTTTTTTAAATCCCAGACCGGGTGGCGCCGGTAAACCTTAACTTGTCCGAAGAGATTTTGTATCTCTTTAAGGAATGAGAGTTGCTCTGACTTTCGGTAAAAACAGAAGAGATCTACGGTAAATTCGTCAACCAAATTCTTAATTAGATTCGATGCTCGAAGTTTCCCACCGGAATTCGTCGGGAACGGCACATCGTAAACAAGCCAGGCAACTCGCGGTTTCATATCTTTTTCTCAAATAAAATTAAATTGGGCTGATTGACAATTCTGCGGTATTTTCCTGATTTAATCAACCCGGACAAATAGCCGGAAAACTGCAGAGCGGTCATTTGAGAAAGGTCAAAATTGTCCGCCTCCGCCGGGTCTAAAGCCACAAAATCCGCCGTTAGATAATTAACGGGAAAACGGAACAAAAAACGGCGGTTGGCAAGATGCGGACCAAGGTTGTTCATGGCCGAAACCGAGGCGTTTGGAGTAAGAGACGACAAAACCCGAATCGCTGACTCGGTCTGTACCGTTGAGGTATAAAAAGAGGCGTCAAATTTGTAAAAAAGAGGAGAAGGACTGTGTAAATAATTCAGAAGAAGGGAAACCGTAACTATAAAAAGAGCCAGCCCACATTCCACTACGTTACAATGTAATAACGTAGTAGTGAAACGCAAACGAGAAAAGAAAAAATTTAGACGGGAGAGGCCGTAAGCGGCGGCAATAAAGACAAAAGGAGTAATAGCTGCCATATAATGAAACTTAATCTGCCATTGGGGGTTGTAGGCGGAAAAAAGATTGAGCCAAAACTCTGGCAGGGCCGGCAACATCTGTGCTGGAGATAAAACTGGCAAAAACGACGCCGAAACCAAAATTAGGAAAATATATTTAATCTTGGCGGTCATAAAAATAATTTTAAGATCATCCAAAAGATGGGTAAGAACACGCCATATAATTGCCGCTGGGGTGGAACCCAAATAATCATAACGTCCCAAAGCCCCGCCGCCGCCTCCGAAAAGCGGCAGAAGTATGTAAAGAACCGCAAGAAAATAAATCAGGGACAGGACAAATACAACTATACCGCGAACCTTTTCCTTCTCGTACCAAATCAGATAAATTCCCAAAAAAGCCGAAACTAAAGCCACATCTTCCTTTGTGGTTACGGCCAGAGCAAGAAACAAATAGAAAAATTTCCATTTTTTTAATAGCAGAAAATAAAAAGCCAGAAGCAACAAAGTTGTAGCCAAGGTAATGTAGTGAAAA
This sequence comes from Patescibacteria group bacterium, assembly GCA_023474425.1. Lineage (GTDB taxonomy): Bacteria > Patescibacteriota > WWE3 > JAMCXX01 > JAMCXX01 > JAMCXX01. Next base: position 95,548 of record JAMCXX010000004.1, read on the forward strand.
TCGAAAAGATTAGCGTATTCCAGCGGCGGATAGAGAAAGTAAGCCAAGGACAAAGAAAGAGATAATACAAAACTTTTGCACACCTTAAGTGCAATCAGATAAACGGCCAAGCCGCCGAGACTTACAACTAAAGTTTGAAGAATTAAGAGAAAAATAGGCGACGGAAAAAGCCGGTATAAAGGCGCGAGCAAAAGTATAACCGGCGTAAAGTGGTACGAGAGGGCCGAAATCAGCTGACCCTCGCTGCCGAACGATGTCTCAAAAAAACGCCCCTGGGCGGTATTCCATAATACCTGGCTTTCCAAACCCAAATCCAAGTAAGTCGAGTGCAGCGATAAATGACGGAACACGGAAAGATAAGAAAAAACCGTCAAATAAATCAGGCCAAAAACCACTAATAGACAAAAGCAAACTCGTGTCATTATTCCGGAGAAATCAAAGCGCCGTCGCCAGTTGAATAAAGAATTTTATATTTATTGCTGTCGGGAAGGGATTTTAAGTCGCCTAAACTAATAATGGCAAAGCGATAGCCTAAGGAATCAAAAAAACCTTTAAGTTCCTCTTTGGGAATCGGCACCACTTCGGCACCGGAGTAAAATTGGGAAACGGAATAGCTATAACCTACCGCCAAAAATGGGGACGACGGCGCAATCTTATTTTTGTATTGAATCAGGTTAAACTGGTCGGCGGTAAAATCGCGGGTTTCTATACGGCTCCACATCTGAAAGTTATAAATTACGGCAATTATCAAAACCAGTCCGGGCAGAAGTTTTTGCCAGTTTAACCGTGCCGTTAAATCATCAATAAAAACGGCAATGAGGAGTGCCAAGGGCGGATAAAGCGGCATAATGTACCAAATAAGTTTAGACTTAGCCGCCGTAAAAACAACAAAAGTAACCAGAGCCCAGAGAAAAACCAAAAGGTCACAATTGCTAACTTTCTTATAAATTCGGTAAACAATGTAAGGCAAAGCCGGAAGAAGAACAATAAACCAAAGGCGCAGGTGAGTCTTAGCCACAGTGATGTACCAAAAAAGAGGAGCGTTTTTACCCTCAATTGCTTTTGCAAATCTTAGAAACATCTGGTGTCCCAAATAAACCTGCCAAAAGGTCCCGCCGTACTTCAGTGTCTCCAAAAGATGCCAGGGCAAAAGAATTAACAAAAAAACAACCGCCGCAAAGAAAATAATTTTCGGAGAATAATTAAATAACCGCTTCCATAAAAGATAAACAAAAAAAGCCGTGGGGGAAAGAAAACCCAAAAAACCGCGGTTCAAAAAGGCCAGGGCTAAAACGACGGCAGCCAAAAGCAGGTACTTCTGATTTTTTTGTGACTTAACCAAAAAAACCAGCGCCAAAACGTTGAAGGCGGCGTTGGGAACATCAAGCATTCCCAAGCGGGCGTAATAAAGGTAGCCCGTAGTTGAGGCCAAAACCACAGCGGCCAGAAAACCGACACGACGATTGTATAAAATTGAGCCCAGCCAAAAAAGCGAAAGGCAACCGACGAAGCCTAAAAGGGCCGACCAGAATCTGACGGCAAAAGCGTTTAGGCCGAAAACTTTAAGAGAAAGAGCGGTTAGCCATAAGTAGAGCGGCCCTTTGTCAAACCAGGGGTGGCCGTAGTTCCACTGCAGGGTTACCCAATCGCCGGATTTAAGAATATTCTTGGCCACGAGCCCATAGATACCCTCATCAAACTCGATTAAATGATTGACACCCAACCTGTAAAACATGAAAAAAAGGGCAAAGACGGCCGCCGTTAAGAAATAAATAAGAGAAGCCGGTTTTAGTTTCATACGCTGGAAGTATTAATATTTTTGCCAAAAGCCGTTTTCCAGAGGTCAACCGCCAAAAGAATCAGCACCAAATGCCGCAAAACCACAAAAGAAAAAAATAGTTTAAAGTAAGGGAAACTCAAGACGGTTTTGCCCAAGATAAAAACTTCGCGAAAATACTGGAATACCCCCCAAGTCACTATCGCATTCAAAAAATCAAAAACCAGAATCTTGCGGTAATTTAAGCCCGAAATAATAAATAGAGGGATGAGCCATAAGTTGTATTGCGGCGAGTAAACTTTTGAAAATAGAACAAAGGACCCCACCATAAAGGCGGTGTCCAAAACTAAATCCGGCGGGACCCTGCGGATTAATTTCAAAATAAAGTATACAAGAAAGGACAAAACTACTAAAGCAAAAGAGGCGTAATTTATGACCCGGCCAAAATAACCTTTAACTGGGGAGGCAACGCCGAACAGTTTATCGGCAACCAAATAAGGGGCTGTCCAAACGGAGTCGATATTCGGCGGGCGTTGGGCGCTGAAATCAAAAAAAACCGACCAGCCCTTGGGGTTCAAAAAGGCATAACGGACGTTAAGGGTAACACCGAGAGCTAAAAAAATAATCAGAGAAAAAACGATAAAGAACGGTTTCTTCTTTAAAAAGAGCGACCATAATTCGGCCGCCAGAGAAAAAATAGGGAAGATCTTGGTCCAAAAACCCAAGGTTGAAATAAGAGTTCCAAAAAACACCCGCCCTTTCACAAAACAATAAAGAGAGGCCAAAAGAAAAAATACGGCCAGGGCATCCCAATTATAAAAGGTAAACAACCAAACCGAAGGCGTCAGAAATTTAAGCAGGGAAATTTCCCGGCCGAAGGTAACACTAAATATGTCCCGGGCCAAAAAAATGCTAATGGCGGAAAAAAAGCATAAAACCGCCCCGTTAAGGAAAAAAAACCAGAAAGCGTTCCGGGAAAGATAGGCCAAGAAAGTACCCCAAATGCCGACAACAACCGGGTATTCCACATAAGACTGGGCGTAAGGTATAGGCGTGGGCAGACGCAAAAACTCGGTGGCCTTAAACATAATGTCCGAGTTGGATAGAAAAAAGAAAGACGAAGAGGGGTATTTAAAAAAATGGTATTTAACCGCAACCACCAAAAAAAGGAGCCCGAATATTAGTAGGAAATTCAAAAGATTTTTCATAGCCGGGCACTGTCAACTTCAAAAGCGCCGTTAATAACCTTTTCTTCAAAGAGATTCTTTAAGAGACCTTGTGCCTCCTGCCGAAATGAAGAACAGGCCGGCTCGTCTTTGAGACAAATATAGGCGACCAAGCGGGGGTCACTGTCTCTTGCCCGGGTTACTTTAGTGTTTAAATTTTCAAAACGGGCTTGAGTAATGCCGCCGCCGCGCACGGCCGCTTCAATTTGTCCTTGGGAAAAGAACATTAACCTATGCCCCACAGCCGGAGTGGTTATAGCGAAACTGATATTCTTCCCGTCTAAATATGAAACCAAAGGCTTAAAAGAGTAATTATCCACAAATGTCAGCGGCCCGGCGCGGCTTAATCCTAGAAAAAAGTTTATGGAATAAACAGCCATTACCCCCGTCGCCAAAAGACGACTAATATTAATAACCGTCGAAAGAAAATAGCCAAGAATAACGGGAACCACCGCGTAGAGCGAGAAAACATATCGCGGCTCAATGGAGAGCTGATTAAAGGGAGATGAAAGAAGAAAAACGGCCACGACGGCGACAAAAAACAAACCCAGGAGAAACGACGGACGCCGGGAACTAAGCGGACGAAAAATATTAACAACAAAAAAGCACAGAGCCAAAACAAAAAGTATGTAAACCAGAAATGAAACAGTCGTATTAAAATCAACCAAAGAGTTGGCTGTCCGGCCGCCAAGCAGCACCGGAAATCCCTCCGTCACCAATTTATAAGCGGCGCCCCTAACCCCCCAAGGCTTCTTTAAAAGAGCGCTTGTTGTACCCTCGGGACGCAATAAGATATTGCTGTATAGAACCGGTGCGGCGCCGATAATTAGACCGATTATAAAAACGGCGGCCGGCCGCCAAATAAGCCGTCGTCTTAAATTAAGAGATAGGAAAATAAGTGAGGGCAGAACAAAATAAACAATCGTTGGCTGAATCCAGAAACCGAAACCGGACAAAAAACCCAAGGCCAGGAAGTGATAAGTGACAAGCGGCAAGCGATAAGCGAAAACCTCCAATAAACGGTCAAAATTTTCAACTATTCTTAAGGTTAAAAGAAGAATCAGCAGACCAAGAAAAGTCGCCTCCACATAGCCGGTGCCGGCCCGACCGGCCCAGTTGTTCCAAAACGGAGTCCCAAGAGCCGTTATTAAAAGGGAGAAAAGGGCAACCCTCCGTCCATAGACTTTTAGGGCCAGTTTATAGATTAAATAAATTGTTCCCAAAGAAAAGATGAGAGGCACGGCTTTAAGCCAAAAAGCGGAAACGCCGAACACGGCAAAAAGCAGGGCCGAGAGATAAGCGGAGAAACTGCCGGTGTAGTCCTGCGCCGGATAGAAAACCGGTCGGACTCCGTTCATTATTTGAATAGCCTGGTCGCCGTAAACGGCCTCGTCAACGGTAATCCCGGCGCTCCGCCCAAACGGATAGGCAAAATAATAAAACCGCAGACCAAACCCCGCGAGGAACAGTAAAACCACCAACCACATCCGTTTTTCTTTCAGCCAATTCATAAATTCCCTACCCCTTTTTCTTCATGAGAAGCCGTACACCGTCGTAATACAAAATATTGTAGTTGGGATTCTTGGATAAATCTTTAATTATTCCCAAGAGCACCTCGCGTCCATAAGGCGGATCGGAACCCTCGTCGGCACTCATCAAAATATAATCCGGTTTATGGGCGGCCACCACCCAGCCTTCGTAACGATAAATTTGGTGGCGGTGGGAAAGATGCGGCACAAAAGTGCTTTGAGCCATTACCGAAACATTAGGGTCGGAGGGAATCATTGATAAAAGTTTATAATCCAGTGAAAAACGAGGCTCGGGCGCATACGAAGCCGGGTTTAGAATCCGCAAAAACGGCGAGTTGGTTCGGATTGTCTGAACGGCCGGAATCAAAATTAACAACCCGGAGAAGAGATAAACGGACTTTGGAAACCAGCCACTCCTTCCCGTCCGCTTGAGCACTTTCTCCAAAACCGCCAAGCCATAAATTGAGCCCATGGCCAAAAGCGGGGTTAAAACAATGTTGTATTGGTAGCGTATGAGCCAGCGCTGCGGCAAGCCGGTTAAAAAACGCCCCACGAAGTTCGGCAGAACGGGAATTAAACTTAAGGGGTCCAGAAACGGCAGGAAAGAAAAGGAGCCAATGAGATTGAGCATCGTTTTGTATTTGACCGGCGGAAGAAAGAAAATGTTAGCCACAAGTAGAGGATCGGTAACGGATCTTTTAACCAAGTCCAAAGTTGTCTTGCCAATACGCGGGTCCAGCTCCTCATAACCGAAGCTGTCATGTTTAAAATAAGGAATGGTATAACCGGTGATAACAAAGAAAGCCAGAAGACTTACCAAAAGAGTAAACAATCCTTCCTTAAGGCGCCGCTGCTTAAGCATAGCGAAGAGACCAAAACCGGCAAAAATCAGGGGAATGTCTTCCTTTAAAAGAAACCCCAAAATCATAAAGAAATAAAAAGGTTTAAATTTTTCTTCCATCAGAAAGTAAACGGCCCAGGCCACAATGCCCACACCGGCGGTGACTTCATGAAAGTCGTAATCAATGGCCGTTTGAAAACCGATAAACGCCAGGTAAGCAAAACTTAAGGAGAGAGCAAATAACCAACCGACCCTTTTTTTGGCCAAAAGATAAATGGGCAGAACGGAAAGAACTGCCAGAATATCTTGGGCAATAAGCAAAATTCGAACATCGTTCCAAATCCTATAAAGGAAGGCTAAAGGGATGATCAGGGGGTGAAAATGGTCACCCAAAATATTGGCCCCGGGAAACGTGTTGTACTTAATGGTAGAGAGAGGCGCCTCCAAGCGGCTATAATGCCAAAGTGGTTGGTCAAAGATAGCTAAATCCACGGCGTCGGTCTGAAAGCGGTTTTGACGGTTAACCGACCACACACCGTAAGCCAAACTAAAAATAATGATTAAAATCCAAATGCCGTATTTGGCAGCAAAAATTTTAACTCGTGCCATAAATCGATACCAAGACTTTTAAAACTCCGGCGGCGCAAGCCTCCCAGGAAAAACGTGAGACGTTCTTAAGTCCTTCGTCAATCAACTGACGGCGCAGATTTTCGTCCCCGGCCAATTGAAGCAGGGCGTCCGAAATCTCACTGGTCTTTTCCGGGTCGAACATTAAAGCGCTTTTACCCACGACTTCCGGCAGCGAGGCGCGGTTAGAACAGGCAACCGGAGTGCCGCAGGCCTGGGCCTCGAGCGGCGTCAGGCCAAAGCCCTCGTAGAGCGAGGGATAAACAAAACCTCGGGCTCCACCGTAGAGCGCCGGTAAATCTGCTTCCTCCACAAATCCCGCAAAAATAACTTTAGAAGCAAGGCCCCGCCGTTCGACCTCCTTTCGAACCGATTGATAGTATTTCCCGCCGTCCCGTGTTTGGGAATCACTAATTTTACCACTTAGAACCAGCTGATAGGCGGGAAATTCTTTGGAAAAAAAGTCAAAGGCCTCAACCAGGCACAGCAGATTCTTGTAGGGACTAAAGCCGCTGTGACACAAAAAGTAATCTTTACCAAGCTTAAACTTTATCAAAACATTCTCAATCCCGTCCGCCGACGGCGGCTTAAAACTCGATTCCGTGCCTTCGTAAACCACCGTGATTTTTTCTTCGTCAATGCCAAAAAGACGCGAAATATCCGCCTTGGAATTTTGGGATACAGTAATAATCGCGGCCGAGCTCTTCAGGGCCTTTCTTTGAAGATACAGGTAAAACCGTTGGCGAAGACGGTCTAGCTGATTTGGGCTCAAGGTCTGATTTGGCAGAAGATAGGGAATAAGATCATGGAGAACAACCACGGATTTCGGATGGCAAAATAGAAATTCCGTGTTGTCCGGATGCAAAAAAATATCCAAATTAAACCGGTCAATAAAATGCTTAAAAAGTAGGTGGTCCCGCAAAACCCATTTGGAGGGAGCCGCTACCAGGCGCCAATTGGGAGTGAGAGAGAGAAAATCGGCATCCTGAAGTTTGGTCTGACCATCCAAAAAAAGAAAGAATTCGCTTTTTGTATCGAGGCGGGCCAGGCTGTTGACCAAATTTTTGGTGTAGCGAAAGATGGCGCGTCCGGTATTCAAGTTGCGCCCGTCAATACCGATTCTCATAATCTCCTTTTAGTCTTTAAGACTGAAGGCGTAGCTGTGGGAATTATTGTAGTCAAAAATCGACTGCGGCGTTTCGTCAAAGAGCAACTTCCACACGCGGCTTTCCTCAACAAAATGATAGACAACGGAAGTTTTTAAGCCTTTTCCGTCGGTAACGGAAGAAATAACTTCGGCCACTGGCCCGGGTACGGAAACTTTGCCCAAATAGGTGTAATTTTCCATAATCTTCTGATTGCGGTCAACTGAATAACCGGTCGGCTCCTCCTTTAGCCGGGCTTTGGTAAATTCATTAAGCGACATAAATCCCACAAAATTTTCTTCGCTTCCCCAAACCTTTTGGGAGTAGCTTGCCAAGTAAGACCAGAGTTTCTCCTTGCGAGCTTTAACCTCGTCGCCCGTCTGCAGACCGCCGCCCACAAATGTTGACAAAACTCTTGAAGCCATAGCAAAAGGTTCTGGAACGAGAACAGAGTTACAGATATAGAGCGAGTTCAGAAAAGACTTTGATTTTTCCCGGCACAGAAACGACCCGGACGGTACCTCGTAATCTGAGGTCGGAACGAGTGACAGCACCGGTGCGGCTTTGTCTAAAGTTAACCGAAATTGCCCCTTCTCGTCGGTATAAGTTGTAGAACTCCCGCTTTTAATCGTGGCCAAATCCACCGGATTGCCGTCGGCCGTTTCGGTTACTTGGCCTTCATAAACCGCCGTCCGCTCAAAAAAATTAAACCTGACTAAAACAAGAGGGACAGAAATTAATAAGAGTGCGCCTAAAACAACTGAGCGCAAGGAGAGTTCGCGGTTCATAGAAACAATCCTACTGAATAGCGTCTTTGGGCGCAAATCGGATATAATATAAATTCGCGATATTACCAACCGACTATTATGTCCAATTTTATTTCCGTTGTCATGCCGTGCCTTAACGAAAAAGAAACCATCGGTCTTTGCGTGGAGAAAGCTAAAAAGAGCCTCCAGGAAAACGGTTTTGAGGGTGAGATTATCGTCGCCGACAACGGCTCCGACGACGGTTCAAAAGAGATTGCCCGGCAAAAAGAAGCCCGGGTAATCGAAGTCGCGAATCGCGGCTACGGCAACGCGTACCTGGGAGGGCTTAAAGAAGCCCGCGGCAACTTTCTCCTTATCGCCGACTCGGACGACACCTACGACTTTTCGGAGATGCCAAAATTTATTGAAAAGCTAAAAGATGGCTACGAGTTTGTAAACGGTAACCGTATTGGCAACCTCTGGTCGCTTAAATCCCTGCCGGTTATTCACCGATACTTCGGCGCCATTATACTTTCGGGATTCCTAAATGTTTTTTTTCGTACGGGTTTGACCGACGCCCACTGCGGCATGCGGGCCTTCACCAAAGATGCTTACCTAAAAATGGGTCTAGCCTCCCCAGGCATGGAGTTTGCGTCCGAAATGCTGATTAGAGCCAAAGGAGCAGGACTCAAGACAACCGAGGTGGAAATCAAATACAATCCGCGTTCCGAAGGTTCAAAGCTTAATCCCTTGGGTGACGGCTGGCGACACATTAAAACTATTTTAAGGTTCTATTTTCAGGGGGTAAACGGTGATTCCGCCCGAGCTTAAGACCGGCGGTCCCGAAACAATTCCTCGATAAGAAATATTTCCCGCCGAATATAATTGGTAACCCTTAGTCAGAAAACTGTTTTCCTCCAGAACTTTGTAGACGCCAAAACCCTCACCAAAATTTAGGCCGGCATATTTTTCTACCTGACTTCTGGCCGTATGTTCGCGGTCGGTCGCACTAAAAAGATTAGGGTCCTTAAAGGTAAAACGGTGGCCCAAGGCGCTAAGACGGTCAGCAAGATTGTAATTGGCAAAAACAATCGAATTTAGGGGCAACCTACTGTCGATGGCTTCAAAGAGATTAACGTTTACCTTATTGGCCGGGCTAAATTGCTCCTTAAAACGCAGACCTAGGTCAAAAAGCCCTGAAGGTAAAGAAACAACTATCAGGAAAAGCAATACCGGTCCAGAAAGCCTCTTTAGTCTTTGCCGAATCTCCGGCCATAATTCGGCCGCCATTAAGGCTAAACCTATTTGAGCCGGGATAAACGACCGCATGCTAATATTGTCGTCGTCCAGCGATTTAACAAAGAATATTATTGGCAGAAGAAAAATAAAGAGATAGAAAAAAAGATAGCGTTCCCGAATCTTTGTGTCACGGACGAATTTTGCTAAAGAGAGAATAAGGACAAAAAAGAGCACGCCAAGCTCGACGAATAAATACAGCGGCACGGTCAGAACCAAGTTGACGGCTTTATTAAACAAACTTACATTGGGCAGAAACCAGAAAACATTAGCCATGTAGACAAAGTACCCGCCCTTCTCGGCGGTCAAAAAGAGTTCAATATTTTTGGCCGACAAAATGAGGGCTAAAACAACAATCGGCAGGTTGAACTTAAATGCTTCAAAAAAGTTCCGTTTTTGCCAAATCTCTACGAGCCAGTAAAGTGCGTAAACAACGACCGTTGAGAGAAAAATAAAGGCGCTGTTGCCTAGAATCCCCGCCCAGAGAAGGGCTAAAAACACAAGCGAGACCGGCCGGTTTTTCTCACCCGAGCGCAAAAAAATATAAATAATGAGGACAAAAAGCGCGGCCATAAGGTGCTGGGGCACCCAAAAGAAAAGGGTTGTGGGGTTGCTTATTTGCATGTGCAGATGGCTTTGCGGCAAAAACCAATCAGACCACCATTCCAGCTGGTCAACGTAAGAAGGTCCCTTTAATTTATAAACGTAAAACTCCAGACCGGAAAAAAAAGTCAGACCAAAAAAGAGAAGGAATCTCTGTGAAGCTTCCTTAAAGAAAGAACCTCCCAAACGAATGATTATCCACAAAAGAAGGAGCGTTTGGACGGCCACGTGAATAAACCAGGCCTGATTAACTTTGATCAAGTTATTGCTTAATTTCACCCATAATCCCGGCTGGACGTTGTTAAAGTAGTAAATGGTCAGACGGGTTGTGGGAAAATGGTAGAAAAGCGGGTCAGCCGGACTTTCGGCCACCGAGGTTATTTTACGCAACTGGTGCTGGTCGTCGCCCACGGGAAACCAGCCCTGCCAAAGCCCAAGCCTGGGGCTCATTACCACGAGAAAAAAAATAACGGCGGCGCCAACCACAAGCGGCGAGGGAGAGAACGGCGGGAACAGCGAATCCGAATTGACTCTGGCGAAACCTTTGGTCACTTTATCTAAACTAAGGCAGGCGGCGACAAAAACGGCGGAAAGAACAACGAGAGCCAGCGGGGACAAGATATTCAACGAAATAAGAAAGGTATAAAAGACGGGAACGATAAGAAACGAACCCAAGATGTAAAAAAAGACGCTTTTCCTCAAAGAACCGTTAAAGAAACGCGAGAGGGCTAGCCCCGGAGCCAGATAAAGCAAAAAAAATAAAAAGATTAGCCAAAGTCCACTAATCATACTAGTCTTGAATAAGTTTCTTCCAAGACGTCCAAATGACGATCCAGATTAAAATAGTTTTCCACTTTATCCCGCCCCTGCTCCCCCATTTTCAAGCGCAGTTCGTGATTCGAAAGCAGCATATCCAATCCCTGCGCCAGCGACTCAACACTAACCTCATCCAAAAGGAATCCGTTGACACCGTTTTCCAGCCAATCGGGAATACCGCCCACTCGAAAAGCAACTACCGGCTTACCAAAGGCATTGGCCTCCAAACCCGCCATGCCAAAGGGCTCCGGCCAGATAGAGGGCATGACCAAGAAACTGCATCTTTGATACAAGTTCGATAACTCCTGACCAGACCTAAAGCCGTGAAATTCGACCCGATCTTTAAGTCCTAAGACCACGGCCTGTTTCTCTAAATTCTGCCTTTCCCATCCATCGCCAACGATTAATAACTTAAATTTCTTCTTTTTTAATCGGGCACTGGCATCAATTAAAATGTTAACACCCTTTTCCTTAAAAAGGCGCCCAACAAAAAGTACTTTCTGCACCTCCGAATCGTCTCTAATATTTTCTGTCAGAAAGGGAACTTCATGTCCCGGAAAAAGATGGTTAATCATCACTTTCGATTCCAAAACCCCATTCTGAACGAGCCGTTCCTTTACATAATTACTGTTACAAAGGACTACCGAAAGGCCTTTAAGTGAACTCAACCAAGAGTGTCTCTGCCAAATCCTATTGACGGCGGAGAGAGGTCGTCGGGTCATGCAATGCTCGCGATGAGCGTTGACTAAGCACAAAGGCGAGACGGCCAGCGGGCAAACTTTCCGGGATTCAAAGAAATATTTAGAATTGCCGGGGCAGTAAGTTGAATGATCGTGAACAAAACGCGTCGTCGGAAATCGCCTAAGGCATTCCTTTATAATCTTCGGATTGTACACATTCTGAAGATTAATAATATCTGGCTTTATTAAATTCATAAATCCGAGGACTTTATGAGGCGCAAGGTTGTTAAGGCCGTAGACTTCGAAACGGGCATCTTTGGGAATGGGACCGGTCTGCCTTCCATACAAAAGACTTACTTTGTGACCCCGGCTGGCAAGTCCGTTGCCAACCCGCAAAATATACTCCTCCTGCCCGCCTCCCATTCCCCAGGTTTCGTTCATCAAAACAATCTTCATATCAAACATATCTTAACAGGAATATCACTAAAGATTATCATTTATCTCCGCCGCCTTCTCACCAAAACAGGTTTCTAGACAGATGCCGCCAAGAAAGACATAATTAGTAATAAAATTGACCACGAAGACCATATGAGACTTTCAAAAAAAACAGTAGTCGTTCTAATTGCTTACTTGGCTCTAGCCGTCCTTTTTACTTGGCCCCTTGCGACCAAATTGACGACCAACGGATTCGGTTATGATGAGGACGCGCCGTATCATATTTGGCACAACTGGTGGTTTAAGTATTCCATTTTTGACCTTCATCAATCTCCTCTTGTTACTGACTATATTTTCCACCCGCAAAAAGTTAATCTAATTTATGACGCCAACGCCTTTGTCTTTTCGGCGCTCACTCTACCTATTCAATTCTTAACCGGCAACGTTATTCTGGCCTCCAACCTTGTTTTTCTGCTCTCCTTCATCCTTTCCGGATTCGGTGCTTATCTCTTAGGCAAACAGATAATCGGACGCGAAGGGCCGTCCTTTATCGCCGGCTTTATTTTTGCCTTTAACCCCTATACGCTTGCTCAAGGCTTGGACGGCCACATTAATCTCACCACAACTTGGATAATTCCTCTTTATACCTACTTTCTGATTCGATCGCTGGCGAATGATTCGAATCCCGCCTCACCGAAATTTCAAATTTCAAATTTCAAATTTCAAATTGTCGCCGGCATTGTTGCTGCTCTCCAGCTCTATAACGACTTTACCTACAGCGCTTTTCTAATCATTGAAACAGGCCTCATACTTCTTTTTTTGACATCTAAAAATCTTACGGCAAAAAACTTTACATTAATGTATCAATACATTAAAACAATTTTAATAATCGGGGTGGTTGCTTGCGTATTGAGTTCCCCTATCCTTTTTGAAGTGGCTAAAGCCGCAAAAGAAGGGTTTGGAGCCGGCTCTCCCCTCTGGGTGCAAAATGTCTGGAGCGCCGATTTATTGACCTTTTTTAGACCCAACGATCATTCAACTTTTCTTAAAAATCCCTGGACGCCCAATATTGGAACGGTTGAGGGCACGGCCTTTGTGGGCTATACCGTTATTTTTCTCCTGGCCGCATACCTCCTGGGACGGATCTTTTGGAGGAAGAGGAACCCGAACCCCTCACCCAGCCTAACAGTAGAAGGGCTAATAATATTTCTTTCGGTCTCATTCTTCCTCCTCATGCTCGGTCCCTCACTCCATTACGCCAATAATTTTCAGTTCTCCATTTTTCCAGTCAAAGGCTTATCCGCCTTAGGCGGAAATTTTCAAATTATTTTCCCTCTTCCTTATATTCTTCTTCACAAAATTCCCTTTGTTGGCGAAACCCAGGAACCGGGGCGCCTGTTCCCATTCTTCATTTTGCCGCTTTCAATCCTAGCCGGTTTGGGGCTTACTCAAATATTGGACAAACTTAAGAACGCCTATCTTAAAAGCGCTCTCTTTCTGGCAATCATATTCTTAGTTGCCGCCGAGTATCTACCCCTGCCTTTTCCCACTACGGACCTGACATCGAAACCCGTTTTTGACGCAATCCGCTCTGATCCGTCCAATAAGGCGGTTCTTACCCTGCCCCTGGGATTCAATAGCGGTAATTATGTTCTGGGAGACTCCCCCATTGGCAGCCTGCAGTTCTACCAGAGCTATTTTCAGAAGCCTTCTTTCCGCGCCACCGTGGCCCGCGTGCCATATTCCTACTTCGAGTATTATCAGAACCTGCCGCTCATTCCTTATCTAATTAATCCCGTTGGTGAGCCACCAAAAATTGATTATGATAAGTCCGTCGTAAGGAATATCCTCCAAAACTCTCTTGGAATAAAATACATTCTGGTTTTTGAGAATAAATACACCAAACCCTTGGGTCAGACGCTTAACCTACTAAAAGAGGTAGCCGGCGCCAAGGAATTCTACAACCGAGACGGCCTTATTGGATTTAAGCTCTAACAAATGAAAATTCTGCACTTAGGTTGCGGCAAAAATAAGAGAGAGGGGTCCGTTGGTGTAGACCGACTGCCTCTGCCGGGCGTGGACGTGGTTTTTGATCTCAACCAATTCCCCTACCCGTTTAACGATAATGAGTTTGATCTGGTGGTGGCCGAGCATATTCTTGAACACTTGACCGATCTGGTATCGGTGGTGGAAGAAATTTACCGAGTCACTAAAATTGGCGGCCGGGTAGAAATAATCTGCCCGCATTTTAGCAGCGCCGATACCTTCACCGATCTGACCCACCAATGCTTCATAACTTCCAGATCTTTGGATTATTTTGTTCCAGGCTCCGATCTTTACAAGTACGCCTATTCCAACAAAGCCAAATTTAAGGCGCTCAAAAAGGAGCTGGGGCCGCGCCCCTGGCCGGTTCCGCTAAAACCTCTTGGGTGGTTAATCAACCGCTTTCCCGTCTTCTATGAGCGACGTTTTGCTTTCCTGTTTCCGGTGGGAGTAATTTATTTTGAACTGGAGAAAATCTGAACTACAAAGTCCGCAATTCTGCGGCAAATAATTTCATTGCTAAACTCACCGATGGATCTTTTTAAGGCGGTCTCCCGAAGAAGTTTATGAGTTTCTGGATCGGACAGTTTAGTTATCCGGTAAACTAAATCTTCCGCATCACCCTCCCTAAAAATTAGACCTCCGCCGCCCACGACCTCCGGAATTGCTCCCGAGGAAGAACCAATAACCGGTACGCCGCAGGCCATAGCTTCAATCATCGTGCGGCCAAACTGCTCCTGCCAGGTGGGTGTGGTTCTTGACGGAAGAACGTAAATATCCATTTGCCGATACCAATCCGCAAGTTCGGCGTGGGGCACACCGGTCTGAATTTTAAGGCGGGGCCCAATCCCCAACGCGTTTATTTGGTCGGTGAAAGAAGTCGGGACTTTCGGCGAGCTGGAAACAATGAGCAGGCCAAACCTCTCAGGCAGCATTTTGACGGCTTCCAAAAGTAGGTCAACTCCCTTAGCCAAAGCTAAGCGGCCCACAAACCCAACTGTAACGGAACTTAGTAGGTCCTTGCTCGGTGGTAGCGGACCCGGATAAAAAACTTCCGTATCAACCCCGAATTGGGGAAAAACTCCGATCTTTTTTTTAAACCCTTTTTTAATTAATCTTTCTTTAGCCCCGCTGTTTCCGGCCACCGCCGCCAAGGACCTCAATAAAACGAACTTTTCAGAAAGCCGCCGCCAAAAACCAAGTTTTAAATCGGCAATATTCTCCCAAGTAAAAAAAGACATTTTGACTCCAAGCAACCAACACACAAAGGCCGCCTCAAATGAAACCGGACAAAACGGCTCCTCCTCGACGTGCACCAAATCCGGCTTGAACTTAATTATCGATATGATTAATTGTATCGGGTAATAAATGTATCTCCCGGCATCCCCGGAAAAAAAGGTGTCGAGGGCGTGCTCTTCATACGTCAATTTTCCATTGTCAATTGTCAATTGGTCTTTCTCCTCCCCATGCCAGGTTTTCCAATGCTTTGGAAAAATAACTCCTACCTCTAACCCATCAAATTTGGCAAGCTCAAAAAGCTTCCGGCGGTTGGATTCCTCCACATAGGCGTGGGAAACAAACAAAACTTTCATATTATTTTAAGCGACGCAAACACTTTCTTATAAATTTCCATAGTCCCGTTTGCCGTTTTTTCCCAGCTAAACTTGCCGGCCTGCGCCGTAAGAGCCTCCTGCGGAGGCACATTAATGCGGCCGTCAATAACTCCCAAGACCGTTTCGGCTATCTGGCCAATGTTAGCCGGGTCCACATAAATCCCCAAATCTCCGGTGATTTCTTCAAGACTCGTGCCGCGCGATACAACTTGTGGCAAGCCGCAGGCCATAGCCTCAAGAACCGTCAAACCGAACCCCTCCTTAAACGACGGCGAAAGAAAAACATCGGCTAAATTATAAAGCCCGGCCAAATCCTTATCGGACGGATTATCAATTTCCAGGTACCGCTCGGAAAGTCCCAATTGCTTGAGTAAAGCCGTCTGTTCGGAAGTTAGAGAGTTAACCTTCAGAAGATAAGCCCCTGGTACTGCTTTCGCAACTTCGCTAAAGGCCCGAATAATTCCTTCGGTATTTTTCCACGGCAGGTCGGCGCGGCCGTGGCTAAAAATAATCTTTCCCTCCGGCAAACCGAACTTCTTCCGGGCGGCCGTTTTTTCCTTAAAGCTAAACGGACGAAAAACTGGATCAACACCTAAGTAAACCACCGTAATCTTATCCTCTGGAACAGACAGATATTTAATCAGGTCGTTTTGGGTATCAACCGAGTCGGCAATAACTTTGGCGGCTTTTTTAATATTTCCAACCACCGACTCAAATTCTCGACGAAGACTCTCGTTTTTCTCGTATATTAAAGGCATTAAATCGTGGCAGGTAACCACTGACCTTTTGGGATCCAAAAAGTTTAAAAGGTGGCCGTAGCTGTGATCTAAAATATGATTAACATCGGCCTGGTTTCCCGCCGCCAGACGCGGATAAATCCGGCCCCGCCAAAACATTCTTACCGCAGACGACTTGACCGGCGGCTCCGTATTGAAAATTGAAAGTCGGTCCGCCGGCTGGCGGATAAAAGCTGAAAGTTGCGCCGACAGCGACTGCGCGTACCGGTCCATGGAGCGCCAGCCCTCGGCTTTCATATCGCAAAACAAAGTTACCTTCATAGTTTATTCGGTCGCGGAAACAGACTTCGACAAAAATTTATACCGCCCATAATTCATAAGGAGCTCCCTTAGATAACGCAGCGCTGAAAGACTGTTCAACGCTATCAGTGAAACAAATAAACTAACCAACGGCCTAACTGACGCTAGGAGGAGACCAAAGATAGAGTCTGAACGCTTAAAATTTTTCTTCTCAAAGTAGGCCGATCCTACACCGGACCTAACGCTTCTTTTTAAAAAAGTTTCGATCGAATAGGGGTCAAGATGCGTTACCTTGAGCGAAAGATAACCAATCTTGTAACCGGCCTTAACCGCGCGATACTTTAAATCCGCGTCTTCGCCGGCCGGTTCGGGAAAGTTCTCGTCGAAACCTTTGAGCTTTTCCAAAACCTCACGCCGATAGGCAATATTGTTAGTACCGCCGGCGGGAATCTCAAAACCTCCCAGCCTTGGCTCGTCGTCAGCGCCATAAACCTGTCTCGTTTCAAAAGACTCGAGCTTGGCCAAAAGATTAGACCGAAGTATATCTTTTGGAGCTTCCAAATAGCCACCGACCGCGCCAGCCTCAGGCCATTTCTCAAACCCACGGCTAATCTCCGCCAGCCAGTTTCCGGGCGTAAGACAGTCATCGTCGGTAAAAGCAACCAGCCTGCCTTGAGCATAACGGACACCGAGATTTCGCGCCGCCGCCGGTCCTTTATGCGAAGACCGAAAGTGCCTAAACCCAGTACGGCCCCCCCATCTATTTAGGTATTCTTCTGTGCCGTCGGTCGAACCGTCATCAACTACCAAAACCTCATATTCCTCAAAAGCGAAATCCTGCTCAAACAAAGCAGGGAGACATTTCTCCAGAAATACCCGACGGTTATAGGTGGGCACAACGACACTGAATTCCATAATCAATAAGTTTTGTTAATATTCTTCTCTTCTTCCGCCAATTCTTCCACCGGTGCCGCCTCCCCCCGCCAATGGTTTAAAACGAAATTCAAGTCGTTAAAAAATGAGCGGCCGTCCAAAACAAGCATGTAAATAACATAGAAAAAACCGAAAACCAGACCCTTAACCGCCAGGGAAACAAACAGATTAGGGTAGGTTAGAGGTGCGTGAGCCAAAAAGAATTTAAACGAAATCATCGTTAAAAAGCAAACTACCGTCGTGGGCAGAAAAACGGAAAGGGTGTTTATTTTAATAGTTTTATAAAGCAGAAAATAAGCCACGAGAACCCCGAACACCAAGACTAGGCTTAGTGATGTTGCCGCCCCCTCGGCTTTGTAAAAATGGGTGAGTATTGGAACTAAAGCCAGACTGATTAAAGCCTGAACCAGAAGATAAAAGGAAACGTAATTCGGCTTGCCCACGGCGGTGAAAAGCTCCCCTAAATCGTCAAAAATAGAACGAAAGACTCCATAGATTAAAAGAATCCTAAAAATCGGCACCATGGGCAGCCACTTTGGCCCGAGAAGAAAAACGGTAAAATCGTCGGCCACCAAATAGAGGATCAACGAGAGAGGAAAGGAAATACGGACAATGCTTTTGAGCACAATGGAAAAGGCGGCGGACAGCTTTTCCCGGTCATTTTGCAAAGCCGAATAAGTCGGCAGGGCGACTTTTGATACGACACTGGTAATGAGCGAAGTCGGAATCTGGGCATAATTAAACGCCCGTGAATAGAAACCTAAAGCGGCCGCACTCAAAAAGGTGCCTAAGATAAAATCGTTGTAGCGGTAGAGAATAAAAGTCGTGAGTCCGCCGATAAAGAGAAACGAGCCGAATCTTAGAAACCATTTGATTTCCCGTGTATCAAAAAGAAAAGCTTCTTTAAAACTTACCTTCCAGGGGTGAATCAGCCAAAAGAGGCAAAAACTAAAAACATAGTTGGCCCCGTAGCCCACGACCAGGCTTAGGGGGCCGTACCCGCGAAAGGCCATGAAAACCGAAATGGCGGAGGAAAGAATAAGAGAAATAATATCAACCAACGCCGTGTGACTAAAAAGGAGGTTTTTTTCCAAAGAGAGTCTCTGTGTATAACCCAGCGCCTGGAAAACATAGCCCACCGAAATAACCACGATAAAAGCAAAAGTCAGCGGTGAGTAGCGTGAAATAATAACTGGAGCGAAGACAAGCGCCAGTACCAAAGCTAAAATCGAAAGACTTACCTGCAAGGTGAAGTGAGTTTTGTAGGCAACTTCCAAGTTATCCTGCTTGTGGATTAAGGCTTTATCCAAGCCAAATTCACTTACCCGTCCAAAAAGGTCGGCAAAAAACAGAGCTAGCCGGTAAACGCCGAAGTCGGCCGGATTCAAAAGCCGCGCCAGAATTACTCCCGAAACAAAAGCAATAAAAATGGAGAGATAACTGTTGGCCGCCACGAACAGCGTCCCCCTTAAAGCTCTTTGAGCGGTGCTCATTGTGAGTTCTTGCTAAAAAGGTAAACGTCAATCCGGTCGTTTGATATTTGGGAAAAAGGAAAGTTTGAACCCTGCCTGGTTACGGAAAAAGCGGGCTGGTAGTTTTTTCTGACCTCATTAATAGCCCGCAAGCGCCCGGGCTGCTGGGTAAGATACAAATCGGCGTAAAGATTCTCCAAAAAAACCGCCCCGCCGTCAGTCTTTAAAATTGCTAGAGCGTTTCTCTTCTCTCCCGGGGCAAAGGATTCCATATCCGGACCGTCGTAAGTCAACCAGGCGTAATTTTTTACTCCAAGTTCCGCGCCAAAATAATTCGGCCAGTAGTTACTAAAACTCCAAGAAACAGACGGCGCCTCCAGTTTTACCCGCGAAACGGCCTCCTCAATTATATGCCAATCGGCGGCGTGCCAGGCCTTAATTATCGGCAGAACGTTCAAAACCAGAACCAAGAAAACCAGGCCGACGGTCAATCTAATCGATTTTATAAAGCTGACCCCCAAGACGGCGAAGACAACCAAAAACGGGCAAAGCACCAGGCCGTAGCGCGGATAAAAAGGCAGGCGGCTCAAGACCGAAACAAGCATCGCTAAAAAGAAGAGAACAAAGAGACCGTATTTTCTGTATTCGCGAACGGACCTACCCAACCCGGCCAGCGTCAAAAGAATAATCGGCCAGGAAAACCACCAGGGAAAGTTTAGAATCCTCCCGGGCTGAAACTCCTGACGGACACCGCCAAAGAGACCGAAGATCTGCTTGGTTTGCCAACGGACATCAAAAGAATCCAATTTATAAAAATAAAGAAAAACTGGCAGAAAAATAAGACTCGCAACAACCAAAGGCAGAAGCGCCTGAAGATTAACTTTAATCGAGGAACCATCGATTAAGCGGCGGTTATTTGTTAAGGTTTCAAGTAGTAAGTAAATAGTGAGGATTGCCAGAATCGGCAGTCCAGTATACTTAGTCAAGAGAGACAAACCGAGGAATATTCCGGAGAACGCGGACAATCGTATGTCCCGTTTCTCCCGTGACAGGTCGTAAAAAACAACGCCTCCAGTGATTAGTAACACCAGAAACGGTTCAATAATTCCAACCCGCGCGTAAAAAACCGAGAGCGGTATCAGCAGATAAAGAATGGGCGCCAAAAGGGCCAGAAAACGCCCCTCTTTTTTAAGAAAGTAGAAAGATAAAATAAGAGCCGTCAGAATAGTGGAAATAAAGGAAACCCAGCGCAAAGAAAAAATCGCGCGGTGAAAGACAAAATTGTTAAAGAGAGCGGCCGTCCAGAAATATAAGGGCATTTCATAATAAAAACCAATACCCTGGTAGACGGGGTTAAAACTATTCTTAAGTCCGGCCAAGATTTGGACGTGAACCTCCTCGTCGGGCTCGCCCAAAATCACCCCGCTGCTAAAATTAACAGCTCGAACCGAAACAACAAGGACGGCGACTAGAACCAGAAAGGCTAAAAAAGCTTTTTTCATCTTCCTAAAATAATACTTCAATTACTCGTTAGAAAAAACTATGGCCTGGTTAAAGATGCGGTAGGCCTTAGCGCTTCGGTAACGCGGCTTTAGAAAATCATTCCAGTATTCCTGAACGTCGGTGTAATCCAAATAAAGCACTATTTCCTGAACACCCAAAGATTTTAAGGCCGTCTTATTTTCATCGGTCAGTACTGATTTTAGAGTCCGAAGATTTTTTAGAGGTGGGTCGTAGCGGTAACTGTCAAACCAGGTTAGACTTTGGGGAGCAAAAATAGGCGCCTTGTAAAATATCTGGTAGAAACGTGCATCCCAATCAAGCGGCTGATTTATGAGACCGCCGTCCAAGTTTCGCGGATCCGCCACTTCGGCATCGCACCTTCCCGGCAGTTGCAAAAATATTCTCTCTTTAGGGTTGTCCTTTAAATACACCGATAACGCTTTATCCTCAACCGGCGTGCAGGAGGGACCCTGGACGGCAAAAGAGGTGTCAGCGAACGAGACCGTCAAAAAAAGTATCATTAAAAAGAAGGACACGAGCTTTGTCTTCTGGCTCCGTTTGTCTATAACCCGGAAAACAACTGCCTCGGTCAACCAGGCGAACGCCGCAAAAAAGAGTAAAACGGCCAGACCGCTAAAATAATGTAAACTGGTAAAAGGAAGGACCTTCTGCAAAAAATACCAGGGGAAGATAATATGACGGGAAAAGAGGTATAGGTCAGCCCGAAAACAGAGGAGGGCCCCAAAAACATAACCGGCCGCATAAATTTTGAAGTCCGGTTTCTTCTGTTTATAAAAGAACAAAAAAGCCGAGGAAAGAACCAGAAACGCGGCCAGATTCAAAATCCCCAAATAACTGTGATTGGTAGCGTCCGGCGGCCATAAAGTTAAATAATCGACGATGCCTTTGTTTGACAGCCAAGTCATTAAGTTTCTCGGCCCGCCGTTAATCAAAGTTTCCAAAGGATGTCCGCCGGGGGCCAAAAAATGGTACCAGGGACGATAAATTCTAACTTGTCTCTCACTGTAATCGCGGAATTCCGGGTCGGTGTAGTGGTTTTTCACAATTTTGTAAATATCGGGCCCTTTGGTAATTGCCATTAATACCATGATGGTAGCCAGTGAAACCATTAATCCTGCCAATATCTTTCGACGATCTTTTTTGGAAAAGATAAACTGCAAAACCGGCAGGCACAAAAAAGCGGCAACAAAAAATCCGTAATATGGATTTTGCAGGAAACTTAGAGCTAGAGATAGACCGAAGATAAAAAAAACGCCAGGCCCAGGATGGTGCTTAAGTTTTAAGAAAATTAAGATGGGGACAACTAGTGCCCAAAGGCCCGGAAGGTTTAAGGAAACGTAGGACAACCCGATGAGGAATTCGCCGTGGGTAAAAGTCATAAAGGTGAAAATCGACGCTAAAAGCCGCCGGACGCCAAGACAAATTAAAAGCAAATAAAAAGAAACAATACTTAGACCAAGATTGACAACCGATGTTAGCTTAACGGCCGCCAGGAAACGCGCATCATTCAAGAAAAAAAGGCATTTGGATAAAATCAGGGCCAAAACATAAGAAAGAGGCGGGTCCCAAAAACTCACAAAACGCCCGCCTGAAAGGTCAGGCAGGGCCAGATCGTAAGAAAACGGGTTGAGATGGTTTTTTTCAATCTCGTAGATCTTCCAGCTGTTAATTTCCTGGTGATGATGAAAGGCGTCAAAAAGCCCCAAAAGCTTGCCTCCGGAAAGGTAGTGCGCGACAGTCAAAGTCAGAATAACCGTCAGAACCGGAAGCGAAAGCGATCCGGATAATTTATTGAGTGCAACCAACAATTTTTTCATAAGCGGAAACCAGATTTTTTCCGTAGTTTTCCCAACTGTAATTTTCGGCCTTTTGACGGGCCAGAATTGACATCCTTTCACAAACTGCCGGATTCCGGTAAAGGTATTCTAATCTCTGGGCCAGAGAGTCGGCATCCCTCGACACAACTACATAACCCTCCCGCCCGTCCTCAACTACTGAACCCGACTCAAAAGTAACAATTGACGGCAGTCCGCAGGCGAGAGCCTCGTATCCCACCAGGGCGCTCCCCTCCTCCAGACTCGGCAGAACAAAAACATTGCCGGATTGATAATAGGGTAAAGTCTTGGTAAAACCCATAAAATGAATTGACGGGTCGGACCTGTAAAATCTAAAAAGCGGCTCGGTTTCCCTGTCAAGCTGTCCCAAAAGCAGGAGTTCGGCTTCTTTAAGGCCCAACTTCTTCCAGGCTTCCAGTAAATAGAGAGCGCCTTTTCTTAAACCCAACTGCCCCACAAAAATAACCCTAAACTTATTCGATTTTCCGGTTCCCGCTGCCGGGCGAAAAAGGTCTAAATCAACGCCGTAATGAATTTTAATAATCCTCTTCTCCCCCACTCCGTTTTCGAGCAGCGATTCGAAGGCAAATTCCGATGGGGCCGTAATGTAGTCGGCCTCATCTAATTCCTTCAAAAGCCTGTCTTTATTAGGGAGCAGCATTTGGGAAAACTTTAAATTCCGAAACCTGTACTCACCCTGCATAATTTTCTCGTAGGTTAAAGGGTGGCTTGAGGCCCTTTCCACAACTATTTTGGCACCTAAATTTTTTGCTTGACGGAGCGAGTATAAACCATGGCCATTCCAAACATGAAAGATATTCACCCCATCTGCTTTAATGCTACGTAGCATTAAAGTAACTCCCAAGTCGTGGGTTAAATCTTTTAAGAACCATTGGTAGCGGCTCGGCAGAAATTTTAAGCTTTCCCAGAAAGAAACATTTGTCAACGAGATTAGTTTTGATGGTACAACCGACTGAACATTTGAAGTACAAAAAACCTTATCCAGAACACCAACTGAATATATGCCTCTCACCGCCTGGAAGGCTGTGGTACCAATACCGCTCCCTCCCAATTTGGCCGCAATAGAATAAACAGCTTTCATAAGAAAATTTAGTCTTCCGGCAATGAATGGCTCCAACTAACCGGTCCGACCGTCATTGAAGTCAACTTAAGCGGTGCTGAACCCAAAGAGCCCAGGAAAATTGAGCCGCTTTGCCCCAAAAGTTTGACAGTGAGATTTAACCCTCCGGCGGTCTTCTCTGTCGTTAAATCAACATTCTCTCCACTTGGGATAATGCGCAAAATCTCGGCGGGGCTCCCCATAAGCAGAAGGCTGAATGATGGGAGAAGGCCATCTTCAAGATTGGCAAAATAAATTCTTGAGTCAAGGTTGCTTATGGAAATATTTTTCCCTTGGGGAAAAACCTTAACATTACCCTTAGAAAGAACCACTAAACCCACAGGCGAAGCCGTAACAGCGTACACGGCCGAGTCGGGGTAATCTTTAACCAGAGTAAGGCCGGGCGGAAGCGTGCCCAAGGGGCTACGCAGAGCCCGCGTGTACCAAAGATCGTCTACGGGATTAACTTCCGGGAAAATCAATTCTTTTTGAAAAAGAGCGTACTTAATTCCCAGGGCGGAAAGGAGCGAATAAGTTTTGGGGTTGTGGAAATCGTCAAGATAATTCCACAGTTTATAATACGGAGACTGGGAATGAAAATTCAAAATCCCTTTTTCAACCTGCGGTTCAAAAACCTGGGCTTCCACAACATTAAATTCTTTGGGGTAAATAACAACATTAAAGTTCCCGGTCTCACGACCGACGTAGGCCAGAGCGCTGGAAATCTTTAGGTCAATCACCTTGCCCGGCGGTACGTTAATAAATTCCAGAGCCGAGGCCAGAATTATTAAAAGCAGCAAAATTTTCCGGCGGCAGGTTGAAAGATGCTCAAAAATAAAGTTGAGAACAAGAGCCGCCGTTAAAGCCGCGGTTAAAAGCACAAAAATTCCGAGTCGGGAGTAGGTACGAAACATGGGCGCAATTTTATAAAGAAAAAATGAGGGCAGATAGATTGTTTTCTCTTTAATAAAGATGTAAGGAGGCATGGAAATAACAAAAAGTGACAAGGAGGTTAGCAGAAAAACCAGAACAATCCGGCCATACCTTTGGCGAAAATTTCTAGAAAAAATCAGCAGGCCAGCTCCGATCAAATTGAGCGCAAGACTCACGTAACCTAAAAAGATGGTGCGCTCGTGTACCGGACCGGAGATAACCTTAAAGTCTTTGCCCTGATGAGAAATCCAGTTGTAAAGACCAGGCACAAAACGGCCAAAAAGCGGATTGTCTGTTGAGGGAATAAGATAATCCCATGGGCGGGCCGAAAGAGAAACAGCGTCCAAAATCGGCCGGTCATAGTTCGCCTGACGGGCCAGACTTTGGTCCCGCCCTTTATTGGCATAAGCGTCCAGAACCGTGCCAGACACAAATGGGAAGGACAGGAAAAAAGCCAGAAGCATCATTATGAATAATGGCGGAAATGAGACTCTTGGCGACAGTCGGTGAATAACCGACCAAGAAATAAAAATTACGCCTAGAGTTATAAAAAGAAAGAAAGCGTAGTAAAAATTAGTCAAAACCGTGGCCGCGGTAAAGATGGCTCCCAGAATTATGTCACGCCTCCTCAATCTCTGCCCGCCGCTTAAAGTTTTAATAATTCTAAGAAAGAAGAGAATTGCTAGTGGAAACGACCAAATAAGGGCCAAGTCGAGGTGGTTATAGGCCTTCCAAAAATGGTAGGGCGAGAAGGTAAAAATAAGTCCGGCCCAAAAAGAAACTTGGGAGTTATTGGTAAATTCTTTGGTTAAAAAATAGGCGGCCAGCCCAGAGAGCGGGAAGGAAAAAATTAATACCAGATTGTAAGCCGAAACCGAATTAAAAATTAAAGTTAGCAATTCCAGCGGCCAGTAATAAAAAACTGTACCGGTTTCGCTATCGAGTTTAAAACCAAATGGGGCTTGCTCCCAAAAGGAATTCCTTAAATCTAGGTGATGTAGAAAAGTGTATTTCCACCACCAAAAATAGTGTAGGGCTCCCAGATTATCACCGGAGTAGCCGTAAAAAGCGTTCCCTAATTTAATAATCAGGGGAAAAGTTAAAATAACCGCCACCGAAAGATAGAGAAAGAAAACCAAAAAATATTCGCTCTTTAAGAATTTATAGAACCTCATAAACTATAGCTTCGGGAAAACGGGACACAGGTTTGAATCCGGCCATCTCTATTTGTGTCTCAAGCGTCAAGGTTGGCGCCTTGGCAAAACGGAAAAAACGATAATCATCGTAAGGGTTTGGGGTTAAATCCGTCAAGTGATAGATAACATAAGAAATTCCCTGTTCTTTTAAAACGGCCGCGGCTTTTGGATCGGCTAAATTTTCTACCTCATCCCAAATTTTATATCGAGTATCGGAACTGGGCATATTAAAAAGCTCTTTTTCATGAACCCGCTGGAAAATTAAACCCGACTGCAAATCAAATTCCTTGGGATACTCGGCAACGATAGGATTACCGGGTTGATTTATAAGCCACTTATATACCGGCGGGATTCTTCTTAAATCGGTATAGGCCGAAGGCGAAGGCCAGAACTCAAAAAGAACCAAAAAAACCAAAATAAAAAAAGTTAGAACGCGAAAATAGCGGTTGGAAATTCTTTGCAGAAGATTTGCGGCCGCCAGCCCCGAAAGAAGGGAGACAAAAAGAAGAACCAAAACCCCCAGGCGCGCGTAAACCCGTATAAAAGGGAAAAATCGGTACAAGAAATACGACGGGGTATAAAAATTCAGACCGTGAATGGGAAAATAGGGAGGCAAAGAAACAACAAACGCCGCGGTGGCTAAAAAGAAGGTTATTGGTACATACTTGTTGCGGCGGAACAGAAAAAACACGGCGGCGGCGGCCAAAAAGACGTTGACCAATCCTAAAAATATGACCCTTTCCGGCAGATAAGCGCTGCGGACTTTAAAGTCCGAACCTTTGGACTGTATAAAATCATAAATTTCTTTGTTAAAGCGACCAAAAACCGCCTGATTCGGCGGATAGATTAAATAATCCCAAGGGCGGGCCGAAAGTCCGACCAGCTCGTCCAACTGGCGGTTAAAGGCAAGGGCGATACCGGTATTGTCCTCGGCTGTCTGAGGCGCCACCAAACCTTTAAGAAGCGGCCAGGAACCTAAACCCACTAGGAGAGCCGAGATGAGAAGCATAGAAAACGTTTTTAAATTTATGTATTTTCTAAAATCTAAAATTCCTTTATAGACAAAAAAAGCGATGGCGGTAAGAGCCGCGAAATAACCGTAATAGAATGTTGTGTAAAGAGTAAATAAAAACGAGGCCGCCAGAAAAACAGCCGATTTTAAATTCCTATTTCGGTCAAAATAAAATAGAGACAAAACAAAAACGGGCAACCAAAAAGTGAAACTTAAACTCAAATGGCTTGACGCCTGCCAGTAATGATACGGAGCAAAGGCGTAAATAATTCCCGTCAGGAATGAGGCATCCCGGCGGCGGGTCAGATAATATGTAAGCAGGTACATTGAAAAAAATGAAAGGATAAAACCCAAGAAAATTAGAATATTAAAGGCGAGTACCTCATTCAAAAGATCTGTCAGTATTGAACCGGGCAGCATCCAGATAATCTCTTCGACCGATGAACCGATTTTCTGGCCTACGGGTGCGTTGTAAAAAGCGGTATAGGAGCTTTTGAGATGGTGGGTTAGAGCGTACTTTTGCCACCAGAAATACCAGATGTTGCCAAAATTATCCCCAGAATAGCCAAAGACAATTTTTGAAGGGTTAAGGACGACCGGATAAGTAAAGGCAGCTGCCAGAAGAAATACGGCGGCCAAAAGCAGAAACGTAAATTTGAGTCGTTTCATAATATTTAGAGTGACCGGATTACTTTAAGTTCTTCCGCGGCCACTTTATCAATCATATACCTGGCAACCGCCGCTTTTCCTTCTTCGGATTTACGGCGGTAAAATTCCGTATTGGCCAGAAGATTTTCCACAGCTCGGGCCAAACCGTCAATATCACCGGTCTTAGAATAAATCGGAGCTTCACCAAAAACCTCCCGTAGCGCCGGCAGCTCATACGCCACAACCGGCAGACCGCACTCCATGGCTTCAGCCACGGCAATGCCCCACCCTTCCTCATAGGAAGGGGAAACGAATATCCTCGACTGACTAAGCAACTTGAACTTTTCTGCCTCCGTAACAAACCCGAGCATTTTAACATTTTGTGTCAGATCTTTTTCGTAAAGTATTCTGCGCAACGGGCCGACTTCATCGCCGCCGCCTAAAACAACAACGGATATCGCAGCAAACGAAGATTTAACCCGGCCAACAACCTCCGGAAGATCGAAGACACCTTTGCTTTTAACCAAACGTCCCACAAAGCATAGGTCATAAATTTTTTTCTCCGCTTGCGAGGGAAGACAACGCTTTATTCCAACCCTCGTAAAGTGAATTCTACCCAAGTTGAAATTTTTCTTAATCAACTCCTGGTAAGTTGCCTGATTGTCCACAAAAACGGCATCGGCAAAATTTTTAATCAGAACCAAACTTAAACTTTCCCCAAAAGAAGAAAACTTATTACGCAGGCTTGGCCGACGGCCCTGCAGGGAAACTAAATGATAAACATAAACCACCACCCTTGAACGGAAAAACATCTTAGCCGATACCGCCGGCAAAACGTCGTAAAGAAAATGAGAACAGCTTATGACCGCGTCAAACTTTCCCAAGGTTAGAATTTGCAGACCTGAAAAAACAAGCCGCAGGTTATAAGATAGAATAATCACGGCCAAATTGGTAAGTCGTGCAAAATCGAGCAGCGACCATAAAGGGTGAAGAACGTATCCGTCGATTGTTGACGCAAAATGTTTTTTAAGAAAATTAATGCCGGAAGCCGGCAGGAGAACGTGAATCACGTTTTCCTCTTTCCAAAAGCCGGCTGATTCCAAAGTGTGTTTATCGCCGCCACTAATTCCCTGACCGGACCAGCCGTTCTGAACTAAAAGTATTTTCATACTCCGATAATTTCCTCAAAAACCTTACGATACTCTTTTGCCGAACTATCCCAAGAAAAGCGGCGCGAAAAAATCTTGCCCGCCTCACCTATGGAACGGCGTAATTCCCGATCGACTATCAGCCTTCTCATATTCTCTTTAAACTGGTCTCTATTCTCAACCACAAAACCGGTTTCTCCGTCCTTGATTACTTCATTAGCCGGACCAAAATAAGAAAATCCGACGGTAGGCAAACCAAACGAGGACGCCTCTAAAAAGGGCAGTCCCAGAGCCTCCCAACGGGTACAGTTGGCATAAATGTCTGAACTTTGGTAGCACGAAACCAGCTCTTTGTCGTCCGGATTAAAAATAAGCTTAATATGTTTATCTAGATCGATAAGTTTCTTTAGGAAATCAAAATATCTCCCACCTCCCTGACCGCCAACCAAAACTAGATCGACCGGCAAGTTTGACGCCTGAAGCTCTTTAAACATTCCGACTAAAATATGGAAACCTTTGTACGGAACAAAGCGACTGACGGAAATAATTTGAACCCGGTCGTCGCGAAAAGAATTACCTCCGTGGTCATAAGGTTTTGGCAAGCCGTTGTAGCCTAAGTAGATAACTCTGGTTGACCTTCCGAAATAAAGCCGAGATTTTCGCGAACTGTCCAAACTAATGCTCAAAGTCTCTTTTGCAAAAAGGAATTTAAGACTGTCACGAATGTAAACATAAACATCGGCGGCCAGATTAAAAATTCTCTCCAATAAGCCGATGCGCCACGAGTCATAATTGTCGTTGAGCGAGGGAAACTGGGTCCCATAATCGGTGCGCACCACAGGCACACCGCTTAAAAAAGCCGAAATCAAAATCCTTAAGGAACAATGAGCCGAAATAATCTCGACTCCGGATTTTCTTAGCTGATAACACAATTTAAAAGAAAAGACGGAAGGCTTAGAAAAAATAAAAACAGAAAAATGTGATTTAAGATACTCCAAAAGCTCTGTGTCCAAAAGTTTTTCCGAAGCAAAGAAAAAAACTTCAGTCCCTGGCTCCCGCCCCAAGTATTCGCCTAATTTTATTCCGGCCCGGGCGCCGGAATGTTCGTTAAGGACGTCTAGAACAATTCCTACTTTCATAAAAACCGAGCTTTAATTAAACCTACAACACCAAAGGTAAATTCCAGAATCTTTAAGGTAATAAGCCCAAAAAAATGGATGGGGTCATAAACGGCGTATTTTAAGTTTCTTATAAATGCCGGTCTTAATACAAAAAGAAAGACACCTTTTAAGCCCGGACGATTAGCGGAAACAAATTCCATGGATTTTGAGGCATAATAATATTTTTTCCTAAGAATTGCAGATAAGGCTAATCGTCCTTCGTTGTGAAACACTAATGCCTTTATACGCCCGATCCTGACACCGTGCCTGACCAATTTGTTGCGCAAATCCCAATCCTCCCCCGCCACCATACCGGGGCTGTAACCGCCAACCTCCAAAAAAACCTTTTTTATAAAAAAACGCGGGGCCTCAATCAAAGAATCGTTAAAATAAAACCTTTTTTCCAAAGCTTTGCAGGCGGCCCAAAAACCCTCACCCCTTGAAACCTCCGGAACAACCAAAGCTCCATAGCCGCGGCCGATTTCGCTAATACTTTCGTCAATAACCGCACCGGAAAGCTCCATGTCCGCATCCAAAAAAAGGAGATAGTCAAAGGAGGCTTTTTGCGCGCCAAAATTTTTTTGTTCGCTACGTTCGGGACCAAAGTTATAAACGCGGGCACCAAGCTGACTAGCCAAATTGGCCGTCGTATCCCTGGAACCGTTATCAATCACAATTATTTCCACCGGCACATCGGTCTTTTGGCTTTTAATCGAAAGGAGGCAGCTTTCAATATTCTTAGCTTCGTTACGGGTGTTAATAATCACCGAAACCATAAGTCAAAAAGAGAGGAGCATATCAATAAACTCACTAACCGTTTTTTCGGAGACATAGTTCTTGGAATTTTCCCAAGCCTTAACCCGAAGTCGTTCGTAAAACTCACTATCGTTATAAACTTTTAAACAAAGCTCGGCCAATTCCTTCGGTGAGTTGTTTTGGCAGACAAGACCGGTTTGCCCGTCCAAAACACTGTCCCGAAGGCCGTCCACATTGTAAACGACGGCCGGTGTTCCTTTTGAGTTGGACTCTGTTACCACCAAACCCCAACCCTCTTTAACTGAAGGCACCAAAAGCAAAAATGACCGCTTATAAAGTTCGTTTCTTTCGGTGTTGCTCATATTTTGTCTAAGAAAGACGCTCTTACCTAGATTATTATTTTGAATGAATTGACGGACATTTCTCACGTAGCTTTCGGCCCCGTTACCAACCAACGTCAGAGTGGCACTGCTTACTTGGCGTCGGACAATCTCTAAAGTTTTTAGAGCGTCCAGAGGCCGTTTACCCGGCACCAAGCGCCCCACAAATAGTAGGTTCAAACCGCCGGGCTTTGGTTCAAGAACGGGCAGGGGCACAATGTTGGAAACAACCCTGGTCACAAATACTTTTTTAACACCGAAGCGGGCGAGATCCGACTGCGACGATTTGGAAATGGTGATTACCGGAGCCTTCCGATACCACAGCAAGAAAAGCGGTTCAAGGAGATAACCCAAAAGGGAAATGGGAAACCGGGTCTCGTAAAACCAGATTTTCCTGGCAAGCTGGGGAAAGAAAGCAACTTTCTGCTCCCGCGCAAAAAGAGGTGTAAAAAAAGGCACGGTATTCACCTCGTCAACAACTAAGTCAAACCGGCCGCGGAAATATTTTAAATAGTAAATTAGCGCCCAAAAATAAACTCCGTAACGGCCGCCGGCCCGGTAGATTTCTACCCCGTTAAGAGTTTCCCTCGCGTCGAATTTTTCGTCGTAACGTGAGCTAAAAAGAACAACCTCGTGACCCAAGACCACCAAATGCTTTAGAATTTCCCAGGTCATCACCTCGGCTCCGCCCGCTGCCGGATTCTTAATATCCTTCCAGGAAAAAACCAAAATCTTCATAAAAATTTAAATGCTTTCTAAACCTTCCAGAGCTTTTTGTCCGACCTTGTCCCAGCCAAATTGCTCCGAAAGGTTCCGCCCGTTGCGGGAAAGTTCCAAAAGCAAATCCGCCCGACCAAGCAGATTTAAAACCGTCTCGGCCATGGCCGTTGTATCCCCAAACGGAACGTAGGAAACTCCCTCACTAAAATTATCCCTAAGGATCGGCAGGTCATAAGCCACCACCGGTACGCCGGCGGCTAAGGACTCCAAAAGAACAATGCCGAAACTTTCGTAATGGCTGGGAAAAAGAGACAGACGGGAGGATTTGACTACCTGATATTTCGCTTCTCCGTCCAAAAACCCAAGGAAAACTATGTTTCCCGAAAGACCAAACGCTTCGATCTTTTTCCTATATTCATCGGCCGCGCCTTTATGTCCCCAACCGATGAAGGCCATTTTTGACTCCGGCCGGGCCCGGCAGACCTTCTGCCAGACTTCTAGGAGGTCATCAACCCCCTTTTGGGCGCTAATCCGGCCGACAAAACAGGCATCGTAAATCTTTTCACGTTCGTGAATATTTTTGACAAACCCCAAATCCACGCCGGCGCCGGTCTTAACAACTTTACCGAAACCCTTTTTTATAAGGTACTCCTTGTCCGGGCTCCCCATAACAAAGACTACCGAAACTCTGCCCACCCGCATTAAAAACAAGCTTAATTGCTGCTGAATAAATTGAAGAATATTTTTAAGGGATGGGGTGATTTCGCGAAGAAACGGATTCGGCGCTTTGAGATAAAACCCCACCGCCCATGAGGCTTTTGGGTTATCCGCTTTTAACTTCAGAGAAAGAATTACATCCGGCAGGCACTCGGAAGCCGAATAAATAAAGTCAAAAGAATTTTTAAAATTTCCGGCTGACCAAAATAAATCGTGGGCAATCCTTAAGAGATAGGTTAAAACCGTCCCCAGGGATTGGGGCTTAAAGTCAGAGGTTTTTACAAACTCCGTTCTGAAACCGTTGTTTTCACAAATGCCGTAAGCTTCCGGCGGACCAAACAGCGTCGCTAACATCCCCGACTTTTGCCAGACTTTGGACATTTCCACCAAAGCCCTGTCGCCCCCGCCCATACTACCCTCGGCAATAGGACAGTTGGCTATTAGAGCTATTTTTTTAGTCATCTTTTTTGTTCCCGGCCTCCAGATATACTTTCTCGTACTCTAAAATCAGCCGATCCCAATCATAAAAAGATGCAATTTCCAGAGCCTTTGATCTTGCCGAATTATAAATAGAATTTTGCTCCAAAAGCGTCTCGATGGCGTAGGCAAAGCCATCAATGTCTTTAGGCTCCACCAAAATGCCGGCCTCACCTACAACTTCCGGTACCGAACCGGCCGTGGTGGAGACCACCGGCAAACCACAGGCCATGGCCTCCACAAAAACGTAGCCAAACCCTTCGTAAAGCGTGGGTAGAAAAAATAGGTCAGCAGCGCGATAAAAAAACGGCAAGTCGGCGTTATTCACCGGACCCAGCATTAAAATCTCCTCCGTCATAGCCCGGTCGTCAATTTGCTTCCTTATTTTTTGAAAATCAATCCCGTCTCCGGCAATCAGCCAACGGTATTTTTTTCCCTTCCGTTTAAGTCTTTCGGCCGTCAGAATTAGTGAGGGATAATCCTTGCGTGGCTCAATACGGCCCACGGCGATAATGATTTTATCGGCATCACCTAAGAACTTCTGACGCATCTGGCTTCCGTCAACACTTGCGTTGAAAATTTTTTGGCGTCCTTTGGGAATGTATAAAGGTTCGTAGCCATGACGTTTGAGAGTCTCATCTACCTCATGACGGGAAATGGCGATCACGGCATTGGCGCTTTTGGCCACATCGGCCTCAAGTTTGGTATAACCCTCCAAAACAAAAACGTAAGGCGTGCCGGTAATAAACCGGAAAATCCTACAGACAAGCGATTCCGTGGCGAAATGGACGGAGATGACATCGAATTTCTCGCCCCGAATAAATCTTAAATAAAAAAGGTAGAGGAAAGACTTAAGCATAAAGAGACCGGTATGAAAGTAAAGCGGCAGAGCGCTTTCGTAGGAGTGGTCAGATTCTAAAATGTTTTTGGAAATACGATAGATTTTGATTTTCTCATCTAAATTCTTCGGATATTCGCCCTCGCGGGTCAGGATTGACACCTTGTGGCCGCGTTGGCAAAGGAGCTCGGCCAATTCTCTCACATGTGTTTCTGTGCCGCCCAAATGAACCCCTACCCAACGATGGAAAAACAAAATCTTCATAAGCGGTCCCCTCTTCTCACAACCTTAATATATACGACGATAAAAAAGACCCACGACACAGCTGCCAGGAAAATTAAACCGCGGCGAAGACCGTCGTTAAAATTTTTATTCCCTTCGTTAAGACCGGCCTTGTTTAAATTAATTTTCTGCGGTGAAAAATCGTTGTTTTGATAAATCAGAAACCCGTCAATTTTTTTGACAAAAACCAGATTCGGAGCCTTATCTATAACCGCCTGCACATTTTGCGCCGAGCCCAGAAGCCAAGGTACGTGATAATCAAAGCGGTATAAAAGCGGCCCTGTCTGTAAAGACCGGGAGTTGACCACCAGGTACTTAACCCCGCCCTCCGCCAAAAGCCCGGCCAGAGAACCGGACGAGCCCCGAGCCACGTTTTGATAGACATCTTTAAGATAATTCAGGTAATCGCTGCGAATGTAGGCGCCGTATTCAATGGGCACACCCAAGGCGTAAGGGTCCGCCCAAAAGAGTTTAATTTCCGTCTCCTCGTGGTCCCAGGGAAAATAGGCCGTCCGGAAAATCCCACCCTCTTGGTGACGACTATTAATGAAGCTTCCCAAGGCATAGTAGCGGTCTTTAATCCAAAAGTTGTCCTGGCGGTTTTCTTTAAGCATAAAATCGCCGCTAAAAAAACCTTTGAGGTAAAAAAGGAGAAAACCGAGGACCACAACGCTTAAACCAAAACCGGAAATAAAAATCAGCCGGCGCCGCTGTAATAATCCTGCCAAATTAGAAAACCACCCGTCCAAACTTAAGGCAATCAGAGGTGAGTAAAGAAAAGCCAAAAATAGGCTCAAGCGGCTGGGGTTTCGAAAACGAAAAAGAAACGGCAGGGCTCTAAAAATAGGAATGGTAATACCCTTGCCGGTCAGGTAGATAAAAATTATGTCAAAAAGGGCCAAGAAGCTGAAGAACAAACCGAATTTAAGACGGGACCCTTTACGATTGCGCCTAAAGAGCGGCCAGACCACGGCCAGAAACGGAATCACAAAACCGGCCCGGGCCCAGGAATCTCCGGCAGAGAAAAAGTCGGCAAAGTAGGAACCGCCAAGCCTCACTATATTTCCCGGCGTCATGCGCCAATAGGTATCCCAGATGTTC
Organism: Patescibacteria group bacterium; assembly: GCA_023474425.1. Taxonomy (GTDB): domain Bacteria; phylum Patescibacteriota; class WWE3; order JAMCXX01; family JAMCXX01; genus JAMCXX01. Next base: position 130,214 of record JAMCXX010000004.1, read on the forward strand.
TGCACAAAAAAAGGAGTAATATCGTTTGGCAAACTCCGCTGACTCAAAAACGGCAGGGCGATGGAAAAATAATTAAAAGCGTGATAGGCCGAGAGTAAAAGGCTCAAAGCAAAAGAGGCTGAAAGGTAAATAAAATTCCTAAAGACAATTTCCCTCTTGTTGTCGAATTTAGAAAACATCGGCCAAATCAGGAAAATCAGCCAAAAGGGCGTCAATAAAATAAGGACGTGGTCGGAAAGCACATAAGCAAAGGTTTGAATCAGGCCGTAAATTAACAGTTCGCGGACGGCCGATTCGTTTTTGGCCGACTTCAAATAAATTCGATAAAGAAAAACGACTAAAACGGGAAAAAGCGCCGGAATGTAGAGATTGCCCTCGAAACCTCCGGCAAACTCGGCCAGCATAAAAGGATTGCCGGCGTAAGTTAGAGCCGTAAGAAATTTGGCCGGTTTCGACCTAACAAGATGAGAAGTAAACCAATACATTGTCAAAAACGAAAGGGGTATGGGCAGATAATGATAAAGGAATTGTGCCCGAATGAAACTGCCGCCCAAAATAAAGGCCAGGGCGGATTCCAAAGGAATAAGGGTTGAAAGAACCACACTCGCCTGGGGCATGGTTATCTGCGGGCTGCGGGGGTCAAAACTTTGGAAAAAAAACCGGAAAGCTTCCTGAAAATTTCCGGGAAAAGACGTGGCATCGCCGTATGAGAGCATTCCCCAGACTCTAACGTTTCTAAATATCACAAACATTAAAACTAAAAAGGCCGCGAAAACGGAAAAACTTGAAGCGACCGAAAAACTTTCCTCCGTACCGGATTTAAAGAAATCAAGAATTCCCCTAAAGAACCCTCCGATGCCTTTAAGATGACCCACGCTTCTGGTCTGAACCGACTTAAAAACAAAGTAGAAATTAAAAACCAAAAGATTAATAATCGCTCCAACACAGCCCTTAAAACTTTTGGGGCGCACATCTTTAAGGTAATAAAAAGCCGTATCGCGACCCAAAATCTGCGGATAACGGGTAGGGCCAAACCGCATGTGGTGTTTGACGGAAACTTGAGGATGAAAAAAAAGTTTGTAACCAAACTTTTTTAGACGAATAAAAAGATCACCGTCGGCGTGGTTAAAAAGAAAGTTTTCGTCAAATCCTTTCGCTTGCTCCAAGGCGGATCGTCGAATAACCATAGAAGTGGAGGTCAAAAGGTCAACCTCAACTGGTTGAGTTATTTGCGGTTGGGGAATTCCCGCTCCCAAGCTAAACGCGCCGCTTTGGCACCAGTGGCCGGGCTCGAAAAGTCTATTTTCCACGACGAAATAGTCGTAGATTTTGAAAAGGAATCGTAAGAGGAAATTTTTCTGTGAGAGATCATAAAGATAGTTCATTTCTCCCGGAGGATTAGCGGTGGAAAGCACTGGCCCGGAAACGGCCGCCGCCTCGGGGTGTTCGTCAAGAAACCTAACCGCTTCATTTAAATATAGCGGGCTAGCTTCCGTGTCATCGGCCAAATAAGCTAAATACTCCGACGATGGACTGGACTTTTTCCAACCGAGATTAAAAAGATAGGACAGCTTCTTAGTTCTATCCTCGACTATCTTGATCCTTGATTCCCCGCCTGCATCGCTTTGCAATGCATTGCGGGCAGGTTGATTTTTGATTCTGAATTCGTCCAAAAACCCCCGCGTTTCCCCGCCGGTTCCGTTGTTGACAATAACAATCTCAAAATCCCTAAAAGTCTGCTTTAGTATTGAAGTGAGGCATCGACGCAAGTCCTCCGCCCGGTCAACCGTGTTGACGATTATTGAAACTCTGGCCATAATTTGGCTCAATTTTATCACAAAATGGTAGTCACTTTTGAGCGGCGATGAAGATAGCAGCCCCGTAGTCTTGAGAAATGAAAACGCGGTTAAGATGTTTGTTTATCTTCCAGAAAAACGGAATCGTTGAAATGGTCATAGAATGAACCGCACCGAAACCGACTTTTTCCAAAAGCTCTTCCCATTTCTCCCGCGGCCGGACGCTGATATGAGTCTTATCGTTGTGCCAATCGGTAAAAGGTACTCTGGACCTTGGGTTGGGAACGCTCATCAGAAACAGGCCGCCGTCTTCCAAGGCATTATAGACGTTGACGGCCGCCGCCTCCGGATCGGCTAGATGTTCGAAAACCTCCAAGGCGATAGCGGCTTTGTAGCACTCGCCGCCCGGCAGCGGTTCGGCTATATCGTGCCGACGCAAATCCAAATTCGGAAAAATCCCCTTCATTTCCTCAATAATATAATCGGAAACGTCAATCCCGGTATATTTAAATGAATCGGACACAAGATAATTAACTAAACCCGAATAGCCGCAGCCGATTTCCAGTACTCGGGCGCCGGTAGAAAGCTCTTTCAAAAACTTTTTCTTTAAAAAAAGGTAGTGACAAAAATAGTAGTCGCTTAGCCGACGGACAGCTGTTTGGGAATCCTTAAATTTCCGATAGGTTGAGCGGACGCGGAAGTAATCCTTGTCGAAGCGGGTTTCCGTCATAGTTAAAGACTTTGATAAACTCTTAACGTGCTGCCGGCGATATATTCCCAAGACCGCCGGCGGCGTATTGATTGGGCGCCGGATTCGATTTTACGTCGAAGCAGAACATCAACCATAAGCCTCTCCATCTGATTCGCTAAATTATCCGCATCCGCTGCTTTGGCCAAAAGACCGTTAACACCGTTTTCTATCTCCTCGCGGTAAACGCCCAAATCGGAAACGATAACGGCCTTTCCGTGGGCAAAAACCTGGGCTAGGGGCCCCGAGGCAGCAATGGAATAAACGGCCGGTAAAACCACAAACTCGCAGCCGGACAAAAGATACCTCAAATCATTGAGACCCAAAAAACCGGTGATGAAAATGCTACCCGATAAATTCAAAGACTTAACCTGACTCTCAAGCTCTCGGACGTAATTGGGCAAGGTGGTACCGCCCGCCAAAACAAGTAATAAATCCGGATGTTTTTCGCAGACCTTTTTAAAGGAATCTATGAGATACTCCAAACCTTTACGGCGGTGAAGATAGCCAAAGTATAAAATAAATTTTTTCCCCTCAACCATCTCCCTTGCCCGGCGACTAACATCTGATTCCCGGTAACCGATATTCTCCGGCACACCGTGAGGGATAACTACGATTTTCTTTCCGTTGAAGTGGTAATCCCTCTCCAAAATTTCTTTAAGACCCAAAGAATGAACAATAACTTTTTTAGCAAAAAGCCCAATAAAAAAATAAATTGTGGGGAAAATAATTCTTACCAAATGCGAAAAAATTTCCGGCCTGGGCCACTCAAACACCCGCAAAAATTCCTCGTTAAGAAGCCTTATCTCTACCGCCGCGTGGACAGTGACCGCCGGTTTAAAGCCCAGAATACGCGATAAAAAGACCAGGAAGGGAAAAAGGACGGCCGTTCTGGGACCGCCGTACATGTTGATTTCGTGCTGAAAATGAATTATTTGAACTTTATCCCTCAAAGCCCGCCGTAGTATTTGATAGATAAATTTCCAGTTGCGGTCCCAAACCAGGTTTATGTTGGTAAGAGGAATTTTGAGGTTTTCCTCGGGATTTTCCGTCTCGGTGTAAACCAAAACTTCAACTTCCTTTCCGTAATACTTTTGCAGGGCTTCAATTAAATATGCCGTGTAGTTGGTCTGTGGACGTATGGTGGAAACCATGGCAACTTTAATCATAAGAATTTACTCCACTTTATAAACCACACCATCGCTAAATTTCGCCACCTCTTTAAATCCCGAGTAGGTCTTGGATGGATTATCCATAATCCTCCTCATCCAGCATTCATCTAAGGGATTAAACTGTGGATAAGGCGGCGGGTAAAGGCCGATGAGGGGATCTTTGGTGTGGACCACTACATAGACGACCTTATGGGATTTTAATACGTTATAAGTCTCCCGACTCGAAAGATCCCAAAGAAGCTGTCGTTCCCTATTCGAAAACGCTCCGGCCGGCAGAACCGGATGTTGATGAACCGTTTGGTAATAAAATTCGTAAATTCCATTGTAATCACGACGGACATTTGAGTCTAGCCAAACCGGACAACCGCCGCCAAAATCAACCAGGCTGTTGTCTTTAGGGTATTCAACAATCGGAACGTTATCCTTCTGCATTGAGAGCCAGCGGTATACTTGCGGCACATTGCCAACGGCCATAACCGGTAAGGAAGGTAAGGTGATATTCTCAAAAAGAATCAGAAAACAGACAGCGACGAAAATAATCCACGCGGAATACTTATAAAAGGCGCTTAAACGTTCCTTTAGTAACTCAAATCCCAGACCGGCCAGAAAAGCTATTGCAACCACCACAAAAATTCCGGCGCGAGCGTAAACCCGAAACATGGGAAAAATTCCGTGAAGGAAGAAAGACGGAAAATAAAAATTGACTCCTTTTAAAGTTATCTCCGCCGGCAGAGAAACCCAGAACATGAACAGGGAAACAAAAACTAAATAAACGGTGACCACCCGCGTCGGCTCGACCCGCTCCAACTTCGGCAGAACTTTGCCCCGGAAAATAGCCATGTAAGCTCCGAAAACGGCCAGAATAAAGGCTGTAATTGTCAAATAATCTGACCGTTCCGGAAGATAAGGACTCCAAAATTGAAACGACCGGCTTTGGAAAAACGTATAAACCTCTTGGGAAAAACGCCCGAATAAAGGATTGTAAACGGACGGCAGAAAATAATCCCACGGACGGGCGCCGAAGGCAACCAGTTCATTTAAATCGGAGCGATTGAAACTAGTCTGAAAATATTGCCGGGTGGTAGGCGGCGCGTAACCCAAACGATAGCCGATGAGTGACCATGTTGAGGTGAGGGTTAAAGTGATAAAGACAGAGGCGAGAACGACAACATAAAAGAAGAACCGCCCGATGAGACGGTGGCCATAAACAAAAGTCCAATAGAAAAGCGCAAAGATCAGCGAACCGCCCGTAAACAGCAAACTAAAGTACCCGAGATAGAAAGAAGTCAAGAAAGACAGAGAAGAAACAAGACTTAAAACCAAAATGTATTTAAGCTTGGGGTTGCGGATAAATTTTATAAAAATAACCGTCATTACCGGCAACCAAAAGACCATGGCCATTTCGATGCTGCGGGTAGACTGCCACTGAACAAAATTAGATGAGGCCACAATTAGGGCGGACACGAAGCTGGACCGAAGGCTAAACAGGGTTCTGGCACAAAGATAGGTGATAACAAAATTTGCCAGGAAGGTTAACCCAACTACCAAATTGTAGGCGGTAAACAAGGGTAAAATTAGAGCCGGCAGTAATAGAAAAATCGAGAGGACCGGCTGTTGAGGCATGGGAGTAAAAAAAAGGCTTCTCAGAAAACCCAGCCTGGGCAGATCCGTGTGCAGCCAGTCATACATATAAACCAAATAACCAAGGCTGTCACTGGGATATCCGAAAACAAAGTTCATAGTCAGTAGTTGTCCTTCGATAAAATTAAGAGATTAGAAACACCTAAACTTCTAAGACTAACCGCTCCTGTTATAGCTTTCTGCTCATTCAGCCGGTTTAGAACTTCGCCTAAATTAAACCAGCCGTCAGAAGAATTAAGGCTCATCTGAAGACTGGAGTCAAAAGACAAAATAACCTCAGCCGGATTACCAAAAGGAACTAAATCGAAAATAAAAGGATTAAATCCGGCGGAGCCTCCGGCCGTCCAATAATCGGCGCTCGATGCCAAACTAGACGGCCCCAGAAGCTTTGGTGCCAACAAAAAGATGGGACCCGAAGGAAAAGATATTGATTCCAAAAAAGTGCTGTCGCCCACCCAACCGGCAGTGTTCTCCTCGTCAAAAAGAACCTCAACTAAATAAACATCGTTGCTTTCCAAATTAACTCCCAAACTTACGGTATCCAAAGCCGGCTGATTAAGGACCGAATCCGTGTTTAACTCCAAACGCGCCGACGAGACGACCGGCTGACCGTCGAGACTATAAACATTAATCCGATAGCTGCGCGGAAACGGCGTCTGATTTAAGTCGAGGTAATTTAGAGTAAAGCTAAGATCGCCGCCCGATAGGTACGCGTAAAATAGGTACCGGCTCTCGCCAGTAGAATAATCATGATTAAGATGTAAGAGAGCGCCAGATACTCCGGGGGCAAAATTTTTCTCCCCAACAAAACCGCCCAAAAATCCGAGGCTGGCCGGAGAAAGCGTTTCAAAGCTACCCGAAGACGAAAAATAAAGAGCCACTTTTTTACCAACCAGAGAAGAAGCCGGAACCGCTGCTCCATTACTCGAGTAATCTATCTGACCACCCCCCGGATAGGTAACCAGATTATCTCCCACCAAAAGAGGGTCGGAAGAGCGAGCCCAAAGAGGGGCGTAAGACTGTCCAAAACCCGGTTTCCGAATCTGACTCGGCAGGAGAACAAATTGATAGCGATTGGGCGGTGGTAAATTTTTTACCCGGTTTAAGCTAAATGGAAAAATCGAGCGGTTATAATTTAACTCTTTAAAAACCGTCAGGCCAAATAAAGAGAGAATAAGCAAAAGATACAAAATCTTGAGCAACCGAGGCAATTCGGGCACTACTCTCCTAACCTCTATCAATTCTTGGGCCCGGGCCGCAAGATCAAAGGCAAGCAAAAAAAGAATCAATAAAAATAACGAGGCGGTTACTGGACTCTCTCCCAATAACAGCTCTGCGGCTAAGCCCAGAGGCAACAAAACCAGAACAAGTACATCAAGGGCCTTCGGGCCGTTCGTTCGCTCCTTTTCTAAAACCCTAAATAAGTCGACAAACGATACGATAACTTTATCCAGAAAAATGGCCATAAGACTCAAAATAGATATACCAACGAGAAACATTTCCGAAATTTCCTTAAGATCCGACGAGCTTAGGGAAAAACCCAAACTTTCCTTGGTTAAGTAATAAAGCGCGTAAAACGGCGCCCAGGTTTTGAGCCCGCTAACCACTGCGGAATATCGCAAAACGAAGAGGGCGATTAGAGATCCGGCCAAAACCGTCAAAAACAGAGGCCTTAGTTTAAGCACCGTCCGAGAAAGAACTGCCCCTAATGAGGAAATCCGATTAAGGCTAAATAAAATCTTTAACGCCGTACGTTTAACCCCAACAAACGTCTTGACGTAAAAAAGAACGAGAATAAGAAGAACCGGCAGTCCAACCCATCCGGCGTAAGTAACCGACCCGGCCAAAACCGAAAGGGATTTCTCGAGGCGTCCAATCTCCGAAAGACGCACCAAAGACGAATCAAACCGCGACGAGAGATAACTTTTTAGGAAATCAACGCCGGAGGCTGATTTAAAAATCCTCGGAGAAATAACCAGTAGATTGTTGTTCAAACGCGGGGTGACCGCCAAAGCGGCGCCGTCGGCAGCATTAAAGAAAGTAAGGCTGCCGTTACTGGGATAGACGGCCGAAGCGTCGCAGGCAAAAAAATCTGAAGTAAAACGTTCGGTGTCGTCGCAGATCACCAACCCGTTTACGTTCTTAAGCGATGTCTGCCCCTGCATCGAAAGGTTGCGCAACACCGAAGTCGGCAGCAGATAGCCGGTGCTGTCCGAGCCCGAGCTAAGAGTCAGATAACGGTAGGCCTTAAGGTCAAACGAGTCGTCGGCTAGGGAGCCGGGGCTAACAAAATTTAGGGACAGACTGTAATCTCCGGCTCCCAAAGGAAGATCTACAAAAGTCAGGCGGGGGAAGCCGGTGTCTCTGGAATAAATAATCTTTCGTGAATTAGCCTGGTTAATAGATAACACCATTTTCCCCGGCCAATAAATCCGCGTTCCCTTAATAATCAGCTCCAAATAATCGACCTGTCCGCTTATATGAAACAGATAATCAAAGGTCACCCCGCCGGAACCGGTATTCTGCCGTTCAAGAGACAGGCTCTTTAAGTCGACTTCTGCGACCGGCATCTCCCGGAAATCAGTTCCAAAAGTTCTTTTAATAAGTTCGATGTAATTTTCCGACGGCCCGGCCCAAACCGAAACCGCGGACGCGGCGGTCAATATTGAAAAAATAAATAAAACAAACAAAATCTTTTTAATCATGGTTACCTCCCTGCGCCAAACGGGCCAGAAAACCCACGGATAAAAGACAAAAAGACGCGATGGATAAAGCCTCGGACAAAAGTTGCAGATGAGCCAGGAATAAAATAGGTGTCGGCAGGAGGATAAACAACGAAAAATTTAAAACGACGTTTGGAGAAACTCTTTTAAGGATAATAAAGAAATAGTAAAGAGAAAAAAACAACAAAACCAGAGACAGGGATAAAGGTTGGATGATGACTAAATAAACGGCCATAAGTCCGTATAACAGGAAGGTTGGTAATGCCGCACGGCTTCGGTTTGACACCTTTCTTAAAACAAAAAAATCAAAAGACAGTTCGAAAACGGACGCCAGGCAAATTACCACTAGAACCAAACTTATAAGAATCATAAAAAATTGCAGATGTGAACTAATAACCAACTGAAATTAAGTCAGCTAGTCGCTTGGATAAACTCTTAACAAAAATAAAACTTAAGTAAAAGACGGACAACCCAAACACCAGTCCGGTAAGACCAAAGAGTAATTCCAGATAAAGCTGTCCGCGAAAATGCAAAACAAAACTCAAGTCGTAACCGCCGGAAATTCCCGCCACACGTAATTTCGAGAAAAACGTCGAATTGGGGTTAATAACCCAACCGTTGGAAAAACCGTTGGATTCGAAATGATAAGGTTGGTCTGACACGTGGGTAATACCGAAATCGCGCTGAAAGTCGGCTGCAACCTGAGCCAACCAACCGCCGAGAGAATTTGCAAAGTTGGGAGAGATTTCCCAATTTCCGTCGAAACTTTCCTGAAAAAGGAGAAGAAAAGGGGCGGAGGCGGACTTAACTTGAACAACATATTCCGTCGGATTTATCTCTCTAAAGACAATTTCCGGCGGGTCGGAAAAAGAATAAATATTACTGGTTAAAGGAGAGGGTTTTCTGCCTGTTAACGCCGTTAAGACTTTTGATAAAACTGTGTCATCAAAAACCAAAGCATCGCCGGGCTGAAACGAATTGGCGGTAAAAAAATTACCTAGACCCACGGACGACCCATCAGTAGCGATTATGCGCCTGGCCGTATAAAGTTTTGGTGGTACCGTCTCCTTCGGTACTTTATATAATACCAGTGCCGGCAACCCGAGAAGTTCGGGGTAGAGAGAATTTCGTACCAAAGAAGATGGGTCTTCGTTGGGTATTTTGGCCAAATAACTCTCGTCAAACTTACCAAAAGTCGCTTCTCTAATAAGAAATTTATCCAGAATTTCCGTTGTTTTCCTCGGGCTAGAGGAACCGCCGCCGGTATACCTCCAATCAAAATCATTTTCCTGCAGGACATAATCGATTCCCATTAAAGACAAATAATTTCTTTCCAAAAGACCGTTTTTAAGATACATATAAAAGTTATCGAGAATAAGACTTTCGTCTGAATTGAGAGTAACCGTCGGACGAATCACATTGACATTATCGTTTAGGAAACTGGCGGCAACGTCGTCGGCCGAAGAAAAACCCTGAGGCCAGTTCCAGGCCCCTCCATAAAAGAAACGCGGTGTATCCAAAACTCGGGTTCCTGCCAGATTTCTTTTGGCATATTCCTCCAGAGACAACCAGTAGCCGGGAAGCCTTACCCGTACAGTTCTAACACTGCCATTCCAATAAGAAATCACCCCTTCCCCTAAAAAATCGGGTTTAATTGAAGTGCCGACGGCAAATATAAAAAATGCGATTGCGAGCAACTTCACGCCCCTTGATCGCCAACGCAAAACTCTGTTGAGAAAGAGGTAAAAAAACAGGGACAGCGACAAAACGTAAAGTTCCGAAAATTTGGTAAACGGCTCGCGAAAAATTTTAAATAAGGAAAATCCGTTGAAAACAACTTGATAGAAAAAACCCAAGGGCGGGCGGGCGCCGTTAACCAAAAGAAGGCTGACTAAGGTTAAACCAAGAAGGAAGAGTTTATTACGAAGGATGGGCAGTTCTTCTTCGTGTTTGGTTGCTTCATAGAGAGCCGCAAAGACAATTGAATAAGTCGTAATTAGAATAGCCGGGTTGTCATAGTATTGACTGTAAGGGTAATAAAGGTGCAAAAAATGCCCGGCGTACCAGCCCCACTGACCAATAAACCGGAAGTTCTGAAAGAGACTACCAACTTGAGTAGCCAGGAAATACTTGCCCTGGGCAAACGCGTCGTTGCTCAGCGAGGAAAAGTAAAAAAACATGGAGAAAATCCACCAAAGATTAGAAACCAAAACAGCCAGTCCATAGGTTACTAGACGGGCAACTCTCGTTGCACTTAAATTTTTTAAGTTCAACAAAAAGTAGATGGCTTGTGGTACATATACGGTTAATGAAAGAGCCGGATTAGAATTTATTGGCGAAAATATTACGGCGAAAATAACGATTTTAGCTAGGAGTGAAAAATCATTTTTCTTGCTTTCGTAAAGCTTAATAAAATAATAGAGGGACAAAGGTAAATAGGCGTCGTACATTAGCTGTGTATAGGTAAAAGGGTTAAGCGAGGCGAAAGCATTGAAACTTAATAGCAGACAAGGTAATAAAAAAACCAGCGGATGTTTAGAAGGACGCTCTTTATTAAAAAGAAGGCTCGCAAGTTTAATAAAAAAAACATATTTAATAAGTTGTAATGAAAATATTAAAATCCGCTGAAATAGGCCGGCGGAGATAAAACCGACCAAATAGGAATAAAGCGGCAAACCCAAAAGATCAGGCAGGGCAAAGTTCCGCGTTCCAAAAGAATAGTAATTGTCCCAAAGATAAGGGTAGGGATATCGTCGACCCAAAAATAGGTATGAGTAGTTATCGCCACCGGCCAGAATGTCGCCCTGACCAAAAAGAAGACAGATGTGCCAGATTCCCAAAAGAGCGATAATTAGCCAGAAAATAAGCCATTCTTTATTCACTAAGATGGCACGCAAGACGTACTTGAAAGCCGCCTTCAAATTAATTAGCATATTTGCAATTATTTATTAGTTGACCCGGGGAACGCCGATTTCCAGGAAACCCAAGAATTTTGAAGGCAGGAAATACATAATTTTAAGTATCTCGCGGTCACCAACCTTCCTAACTTTTTGAATTGCCTGACGGCGCCGAAGTGTTGAACGCAGGTTGGCAATATTCCACCAGTAGGCACGGGGATAGGTTTTCCAAACTGCCGCAACCTGGCCGGTTAAAATAAGGGCCAGCGATTCAAAAATATTTATTAAGAAAAAGAAAGGTAAGACCCACAAAACGTTCCACCAACGATAATTCTTAATAATGTTCCGAATAATATTGCGTTCGGCCAGAAAGCGGCGATTGAAGTTGGTAAAGTAAACTTTGCCGCTTTCGGGAAACCCACCGGAACCTACAGCCGCGCTACAGAAATGGTAGAGCACGGCCTGGGGAACCGGCTCCACCTTAAGACCAACCAAATGACACTTCCAGGAGAAATCAACATCTTCATGGTAAAGAAATGTATCCTCGTCCTCCAAACCGACCTTTAAGAAGTTGTCCCTGGTAGTGAATGTGCCTGTTCCATCGGCGTAGAAAGGTCGACGCAGCCTATGACTGCCATCAGGAGTATAGGTCCTTGCCGGATAACCAAAAATATCGACGGCGATACCACAACTAATAAAAAAGGTACCATCGTAGGCCATCTGCCGCGGGGCAAAAACCGTGTCTTCGTGTCCTTCAGATGCTTTAACCAGATTTTCGACGCAATTCGGGTCCATCCAGGCATCGGGTCCAAAAAGAAAGATGTACTTACCGCCGGCCTCTTCAACTCCTAAGTTATTGCCTCCGGCGCAGCCCGTGTTTACTTTGGAAGCAATAACTTTACCGTTTTGAAGAAGCGTTTTGGCCGATTCAACCGTCCGGTCCATTGAGGCGTTGTCTACAAAAATCACTTCAATATTTTTGTATGTTTGGCTGCGGATTGACTCAAAATATTTCTCGTTGAACTTCTCGTTGTTATAAGCGGTTGTCACAATAGAAACCACCGGACGACCGTCCCAGGCAAAATCTGATTCGTAGCGGCTGTAGACTTCCTTAGACTCGTCACGCCTTACACGAAGCTGGGCTGTGGTTAGAAGTTCAACATTGGAAAAGGCGTTCAGAAAATTGTCGGTGAGGTACTCGGTTAGGGCTTCATCCCAACTTCTCATTAACTTAAGCCCGCGGTCATGAACTTTTTTATTTTCCAGAACTTCCGACCGGGCCCGGGCCACGGTGAAACCCAGACCATGAAGGATCTCTTCATCACCGCTTAAATGAGGTACAATACTGACTCCTTTAAGTTTTAAAACATCAATAATTTTTGCGGCCACGTCGAAACGCGAGCAGTTTCCCTCTGAAACCATATGATAAAGCCCGTAATCAGAGGTATCCAGCATTTTTAAAATAGCTTTCGAGAGATCGGTTGTCGAGGTTGGACAACCCATTTTATCGGTAACCACGTGGAGTACTTTCTTACCCTGATTTATTTGGTTAAGAATCTTTTTTACGAACTTTTTATCCCGCTCTACTCCCCCAACCATCCAGCCGGCCCGAAAGATAAAATGTTTCCGTGTGAGCGATATTACGGTTTTTTCGGCCTCATATTTTGATCGCCCGTAAACATTAATGGGATTAGGAAGGTCTTCTTCGGTGTACGGCGATTGTTTTGTGCCGTCAAACACACCGGCGGTGCTAATGTGAACAAGCGGTATGTCCAGTTCTCTGCAAATCAAAGCCACATTCTCGGCCCCGACTCCGTTTGTGTAGAAAGCCTCCTGCGGATTTGCTTCGCAATATTCCAGATCGGTAAGGGCGGCCAGGTTAAGTACCGCGTTGGGATTAGCCCGCAGAATCAATTCGCGGACGCGCTGGCGGTCCCGCACATCCAAGTAATGCGACCAAGGATCCAGAGGATTAATGTCCGTAGAAACAACTTCCACACCCGCCCTACTAAAAACTTTATAAAGAGTACTGCCAAGCATCCCCGATCCACCGGTTACAAAGACTTTTTTTATTTTTACCTCAACGGGTCGGCTAATGTCCATAAGAAGGCTCGTTTCTTATGAAAACAATAAACAAATAAGGCCCACTTTGCAACCAATCGCCTGCTGTATAAAAGGCCGCTAGTATGATAGAATAAAGACTATAACCCAAAAGAGGATATGTTAAAAGGACTGATTCCTACCGGCGGCCGTGGCACACGCCTTCGTCCCTTTACATTTTCAACCAACAAGCATCTCATTCCTATTGCCAACAAACCTCTGGTTCTTTACCCGGTGGAAGCCTTGGCGAAAGCCGGAGTCAAAGAAATCGGCATCGTTACCAACGAAACTCTCCCTGAAGTGGAAAACTTGCTGGGGAATGGGCACAAGTGGGGCCTTAAATTTACCTACATAAACCAACCCTATCCAGGTGGTTTGGCTCATGTAATTTTTGTCTCAAAAGAATTTCTTGAAGGATCTAAATTCATTTATCACTTAGGTGATAATATTTTTACGCAGGGGGTGGGGGAAACGTTGGGTCGGTTTCTCAAAAGCGGAGCCGACGCGGCGGTCACCTATCTGCACCACCCAGAAAACAGGCGAATGGGAGTTCCTTATTTCAACAAAGACGGGCGTTTTATTAAATACGCGGAAAAACCCAAAAATCCGCCTCACGACCTGGCGATTCCCGGCGTCTATTTTTTTAACGAGAATGTTTACAGGTGTTTCGAGGGAGCGGATAAAATTAAACCGTCGGCACGGAATGAGTTGGAGATAAGTTCCGTCTTTCAATGGTTAATTGACAAAAAATATAAGGTGGAAGCTTACCCAATGACGGGCTCCTGGCGGGATCCGGGTCAGCTCGGCGATATCATTGAGACGAATCATCTGGTAATGGATCTTATGACGAAATATCGTGTCGAGTCTTACCGCATCAGAAGATCCAAGATTAACGGGCGCGTCAGCGTCGGCCGCGGTTCAAAGATTATCAACAGCCTAATCGACGGCCCAGTTATTATTGGCAACGACGTAGAGATAGTTAACAGCCACTTGGGACCGTATACGGCCGTCTATCATAACTGCTCGATTATTGATTCGAGCATCGAAGACAGCTTAATTATGGAGAGGACTATTATCAGCGGTATAAAGAAAAAGGTTTATAAAAGCTTTATTGGCAAGGGGGTCAACATTCATCCGCACCAGGCCGTGCCGAAAACGCACCGGCTGATCTTGGCTGACCTGTCCGAACTTTATTTATGAATCTTCTGGTGACCGGCGGCGCCGGTTTTATTGGGAGCAATTTTATTCGCTACTGGCTCAAAAAACACAAACGAGATTTAGTCATAAACCTGGATAAGCTAACCTACGCCGGACATCTATCGTCAACTGCGGATTTCCAAAACAACCAGAATTATAAGTTCGTTAAGGGGGACATTAACAACCGGGCTCTCGTGGATAACATTGTTTCTGACTGCGAAATCGTAGTAAATTTTGCGGCCGAATCCCACGTTGATCGCTCGATTAAAAACTCCAATCCGTTTATTAGAACCAACATCAACGGCGTCCACTGCCTCCTCGAATCCGCCCGTAAAAACAAAATCAAAAGGTTTCACCAGGTCTCCACCGACGAAGTCTTTGGCAGCCTAAATCTTTCGAGTCATAAGAAATTTAACGAGGAATCTGTTTATCAACCCCGAAGTCCGTACGCTGCTTCCAAAGCCGCTGCCGATTTTCTGGTTAGATCGTACTTTCACACATTTAGTCTACCGATTACAATCACTAATTGTTCCAACAATTACGGCCCCTTCCAGGATCCAGAAAAGCTAATTCCGCGGTTTATCACGAATCTTTTAGACGGTAAAAAGGTCCCCGTATACGGTGATGGGCTCTACGTACGCGACTGGCTTTACGTCTATGATCATTGCCGGGCCATCGAAATGGTTATTCTCCGGGGAAAAATTGGTGACACCTACTGTGTAGGCGGCCAGAACAAACTCGTTAGCAATTTGGAACTCACAAAAAAAATACTCGAGATACTGAACAAAAACGGTGACTTCATTGAACACATTTCCGACCGACCAGGACACGACCGAAAATACGCGGTGAACTGGAATAAAATTCATCATGATTTGGGCTGGGAGCCGAAATTTGATTTAAGTCGTTATCTCGAAGAAACCGTTAACTGGTACCGGAATAACCGCCGGTGGTGGCAGCCACTTAAAACTAGATCGGAATCTCTGTACCGTTAAATACGTTGACGGGGATATTCGGAAGCGGGCATAATGCCTTAAAATGAGCCAAATTAAAAATATTCTTATTACTACCCACGTCGTTTTTCGCAAGAAAACTCCAATTGAGCCTGTCGAAGGCCCGTTCAGTGAAGACGCCGAAGCCTTGGAAAGAATTAACAAAAAAATTGAAATGCTCCAAATCCCTCTTTCGGGCTTTACCGACCCGGTGTTATATGGCAACTGGAAACCAAAGAAAATCCTTAAACTGCCGAAGTTCCTTGGAGTTTTGGCTCCAGTAAAGTACCTAGTCGACTTGATTATTTGCGGTGTTTACACAACCGGCTACGTCGTAAAACACGGACCGGAATCTTCCGTTGTTATTGGCATTGACCCTCTTGCCTGTCTGTCTCCATCTCTACTTAAGAAGTTTTTTAACTTTAAGTTGATTTACCATTGTGTGGATTTCAACAAAAAGCGTTTCTCGAACAAAATACTTCAAGGCCTCTATGAAAAGGCCGACGAACTTTGTACCCGGTCCGCCGACCAAACTTGGGTCATTTGCGAATCCCTACGCGAATATAAGGATAAAATTTATGGATGTAAGTCCTATTATGTTCCTCACGCTCCAATCTTCGACGATAGATTATTCAAAAGCGAAGTCGGCCGTAGGACCGGCAACAAAATGGCTTGGACCGGAGCGTTACTTACCGACCGCCTCTTCGACATCCTCTTTGGGGTTCTGCGAACAATTCAAAACGAAATACATCCTGGAATGGAATTCTACTTCGCGCCCACCCGCGACCATGAAAAACTCTCCGCCTATGGGCAAAAATACGGACTTAAAGAATTTAGGGTTCTGGACTTACACAGCCGCCGCGAGTGGCAGGAGTTTGCCGCAACCTGTGATGTAGGCATTGCTCTTTACGACGAAAATTTCGGTTCTACGGAGTTTATTGAACCGTTAAAAATATGGGATTTCCTTCTTTGTGGTCTTCCGTTTATTGTCTCGGGCGAACCTTCGGTTTCCCAACCCATTAGAGAATCCGGAACTGCTTATTTTCTAAAACCCCACAACGAGATCCCTAAGGATGGCACTTTGGAAAAATTTTTAAGACCGGATAACCTTAGATATAAAGCGCCTATCTGCTTGAAACTCGTTGAGGAGTTTGACCTTAGCAAGCAGATTGCGCGGCACTTAAACGACCTCTGAACTTATGGCCGAGTCATTTATCGAAAAACAATCAAAATACTGGGACTCATACAACCGCGGGGCGGAAACCATCGATTTGGTCAATATTCCCACTGCCGAAAAGATTGAGCTCGAATACCTTACTCATTTGGCTGGAGACTTAATCGGAAAAAAAGTTTTGGATTTAGGCTGCGGCAACGGCAAATTCGGACTTAAGCTCGCCAAAACGGCCGAGGAAGTAGTCGGCATTGACATTTCTAAAGGTGCTGTGACCATTGCCAATGCGACCGCAAAAAAATATGGTATTAGTAACTTTAAAGCCGTGGTTGACGACTTCAAACATGATCGGTATGTAAACTATTTTGATTTAGTCCTGGCTATTAATATGTTCCACCATACCGACGACCTGGAAATCATACTTGGCAATATTCTCTCCACTCTAAAAGACGAGGGGCGTCTTATTGTCTTTGAAGTCAACCCTTTTAACCTGCTTTTTATTCCTTTCCTCATTTCCTGCGGCCAGATTCAAAGTCACCTTACCAAAGAATATTTGCGCAGCAATATTTTTTCGCTAAAGAGAGTACTTACGCAAAACGGATTTCGAATTAACGAGGTAAACAAGTGGTGCCTATTGCCCACCGTACTTTATAATCGGTCACTCTTCTTTAAAAAATTAAATGAAGCTCTAAACAGAATCCCTATAGTTAAGGCGTTTTGCGCCTTTCACGTCCTTGTCTGCCAAAAGGGTTAGAGGGGCTCACTTAAAATCTTTACCAACTCGGAAAACTTTAATCCGGCGGAGTCTTTTTGGGAAAGAATCGGATTTTCTACCAACCAGTCAATGCCAACAGCAGGGTCGTTGAATCGGAGACAAAGCTCATGCTCCGGAGAATAGTAGTTATCTACCTTATAAGTAAAAATAACTCTCTCACTTAGGGCGGCATAGCCGGAAGCGAATCCTTTCGGAATCCACATTTGGCAACGATTCTCGCCGGAAAGTTGTTCACCGACAAACTGACCAAAAGTTGACGAGCCGAGCCGACAGTCAACAGCCACCTCCAAAATCTCACCTTCAACTACCCGAACCAGCTTGCCCTGACTCATAGGCGGGCGTTGAAGGTGCAAACCGCGAATCACCCCTTTTGATGAAACCGACTCATTATCCTGCACAAAATCGGCCCCGATTCCCGCTTCGCAATAGGCGCGGCGGTTGAAAGATTCGTAAAAGATACCCCGCGAATCACTGTATATCTGCGGCTCAATGACGATTACGTCGTGGATGGCGGTCGCCCGTACCTTCATAAACGCTTAATAGAGTCTTTAAACCAACTAATTGTCTCTTTAAGACCTTCCGATAAAGGCCTGGTGGTTAATCCGCCTAAGCTCTTCAACTTTGACGTTTCCAAAATCCGCGTTTTGGCCCCGGTGGGTTTGTCTTTTCTTAAAATAATATCCTCCCGAAGACCTAAAATCGAGAAAATTATTTTAGCCAAGTCCAGAATGGAAATTACCTCATCGCCGGCGATGTTTAATTTGTGAAACTTATTCAGACGAACCATGGTCAAAACGGAGCTCACCAAATCTTTAACGTACAGAAATTGTCTTTCCTGAGATCCGTCGCCCCAGATTTCCACAGGTTTGCCGGAAACGGCATTGATTACAAAGCTGGGAATAACCCGAGTGGAACCGTTGCCAAAATGGTCACGCGGCCCATAAACATTGACCGGACGCGGCGAGTAAACTTTCACTCTGCATTCGTGCTCATAAAGGTCACCCAAAATTTCCGTGTACCTTTTAGAAAGAACATAACCATTTACCGTGTAATCGTTATACTTTTGGTAATCATCTTCCTCGACAATAGGATTTTTGGCTTGAGGTGAATAAACCTCGGCCGAACTCATTAAAATCACATTTTCAACCCCGCGCTCTCTGGCCAAACCCAAGATATTGGAAGCAATGCGGATATTGGTATCCATCATTTGAGCCGCGTGGAAAATTTTGTATTCCGTGTTGCCGTCCAGTGCCGCACAATTGATTATAGTGTCAACACCGTCACTAACTTGCAAAAGATCCTTGTACTCGAGCAAATCGACTTCATCAAACTTTACGGAATCGGGTGCAATAGAAAGGCAGGACCGAAGCGGCGCGTCTTCCTTGCGATAAAGGCACACGACTTGAGAACCAAGCTGCGCCAATTCTTCAATAAAATGGCTGCCAATAAAGCCCAAGCCGCCGGCAACCATCACTTTTTTTCCTTGCCAAAAATCGTCCATTCTGACCGTCTTAACCAAAACTTATTATATAGATTATACTTTTCTTTGACTATGCCCATTGAATCGAGAATCCAATTGACCGATAATTTAAATCAATTACAATCTAAACCATATATAATATGACTGTGGCATTAGAATTTTCGGAAAAGATTGCCGTAATTACCGGTGGCGGTACGGGGGTTGGTTTGGCTACGGCTAAATTTCTTGCCGAAAAAGGTTGCCAACTGGCTCTAATCGGCCGTCGAATCGAAAAGCTTGATGAAGCAAAAAACGGGCTTAAGCCGCTCGGTACTCACGTAGAAGTCTTTGCCGGTGATGTGAATAAAGACAGTGATGTTTGGACTATCTTCCAGAAAATTTACAAAGATTTTGGTCGACTTGACTTTTTGGTGAATAATGCCGGCATCAATAAATATAAAAAGGTGGAAGAAATAACGGCTAGTGACATTGACGAGGAGATTAGCGTTAAAAGCAGAGGTATCATTTTCTGCACCCGTGAAGCTTCCAAACTTATGCACGAAGGAAGCGCGATTGTAAACATTACTTCGGTCACGGCTTTTTTAGGTGGGCAAAGTTCGCCGGCCTACGCCGCCGCCAATGCCGCCGCCAACAACCTGACAAAATCATTCGCCCAAAAACTGGCCGGACAAAAAATTAGGGTTAATGCGGTAGCTCCGGGATTTATCTTTCCGACCGGATTTACGCAAAACTACGACCCGGAAAAACTTAAGAAGCTGGCCGAAGTCAGCCTTATGAAAAGAGTTGCCTCTCCAGAAGATGTGGCCAAGGCCATTTACTTTCTGCTTTCGGACCTTTCCAGTTACATCACCGGCCACACTCTCCATGTGAACGGCGGGTACTACATGAACTGACCAGAGATTGGGGCTTTTAGCAGTCTTTAAGCCCGAAGACCGGAGATGTGGTATCCTTTTATAAACTGCCGGGCCTTTATGCAGAAACCGATTCTCTACTTTACTTTAAGCACCCTGGTAATTCTTTTGGCGCTGGCAATCACCTGGCCTATTCTGCCCCACATTCTCCCCCACGCCGATGAATACCTTTTTTACACCAACGCCTGGAGTATCTTAAGCGGAAAAGAACTACAAAATTATTTCCACGTCGCCGCCACCGAATACGCGTTCACCGCCTTTCTGTCCGTAGTCAACATGCTTACCAAGTCAGGAATAAACTTCCCAAATGGCGATCCCGATGTGGTTACTTACTATTACGGGCGCATTTTTGGCCTAATTCTTTACCTTATAACCTACCTCGCTGCCGTGGTTGTACTCCAACGTGGAGAAAACAAATTCAAGCTTAGGACTCTGTTCTTTACTCTTCTTTACTTTGGTTCCCTGGGAATCTTTGAGAGGGCGTTCCGGGTTAACTCCGACGAGACCTCGGTTCTGGTTATCCTTAACTTCCTGATTGTTTCACTTTACTTGCACAAAAAACGCTCCCAGCCGTTCAAATTTTTTCTCGTCAATCTCGGCTTCGGTTTTTTGGCAACCTTTACCAATTTCAAATCGATCTATTTGGCTACTCCTATACTAGTTTTAAATACTCTGCTGCCGTTTATTTTTTATGACAATGAAAAAGAAAACCACGAATCATTCTACACAAAATTATATAAAATGGCACTCTATACATTGGGAGTTTTTGGCGGAACGGTGGCCTTGTGGGCCATCTTTATTCCCAAACCCTTTAATTATTTCAACTTCTGGATGTCTTTAAGAAACACCATCGTTACCCAGTCCAACTTTGATTTCAACTTTCCCAACCAAACCAACGGCAACCTGGGTAGCTGGTCCTCTTACTTTTATGATTTCTTCGTCGAGTACATCGGGCTGACACAACTGGCGGCCATCTTGACGGTCGTTGGGACCGCCTATTATCTTGGGCGAAAACGCTACTTAAGTTTTATTTTTGATTTTTTAAGAAAACAATTAAAATTTCAAAATTTTAAAACTGGCGAACTCTTTTTAAGCACCGAACTTATTATTTTGGCCAGCGCTTTTTGCTACTATCTCGGTATCGGCCACGCTACGACTCACTGGTCACGCTGGGGCTTGCCCGTCGGTTTTTTCGGGTTGATAATTTTAGGAACCGTCCTGGAAAAGAGTTTCCTTTTTATAACTAACGAACGGGCAAGCTGGCCGAGAAGACCGAAATTTTGGCTG
The DNA here is from genome assembly GCA_023474425.1 of Patescibacteria group bacterium. Classification (GTDB taxonomy): domain Bacteria; phylum Patescibacteriota; class WWE3; order JAMCXX01; family JAMCXX01; genus JAMCXX01. The sequence continues at coordinate 151,101 of JAMCXX010000004.1, forward strand.
GCTGTTTTACTACTCTTTACCTTCGGCTGGTCACTGAGGTTTGCCTTAGCCTACGACATTTCCCGAAGCAACTACCCCAGTCAGGGCGGACTAAAACTGACCTCAGCTGATGTAAAGCAATTTCTCACGGATAAGGGAGTAGCTCCGTCCGACTACACGAAGACGGCAGCTTGGTACGGCTTTGGCTCGGAGGGTATAGGTAACATTCTCTTGAGCCAACTAACCGACCCCGAACACAAAGAAACCAAATATCTTTTTTGGCCCTATTGGAATATTGGCGTTCTTTATGAAAATGGGATGGACGACAAAGAAAGCGCCAACCAAATGTATCTGGTCAAGAAATACGCGCAAAAAGTTGACTTCCGCTTCCCCACTCTCCTCTCGCACTATATTCACTACACCAAAATGTTCGCCTGGAGGTACTTGGGCATTACCTGGTACCCAGAAGTTGAATCGCTGGTAGAGTCCCAGTACGGCGTGGTTGAACTTAAGAGCTTGCCCAATCGGATTATGCTTGACTACGATGTACCCTTCGACAAAATGACCTACTATTACACTCCTTACTCCGAAATTTTTAACCTTAAAAACCTGCCCAACGGCTATATGTTTCCGCCCTGCTATTCCAATCCGTTTGTCGTCTACGCCCAAGACGGCAAACCCGTGCCGGAAAACCCCGTTTTGGGCGGTTCTGGCAAAACGGCCGGTCTTTATTGCCACGGCACCCGGTTTGTGATGACTTTTAAAGGTAATTACTGGATCAAAATTGAGGGCTTGCCCAAGGGAGACGAAAACGGGGCAATGATCTATTCGGCCTACAACTACACTTACGATCCGATAACCAAGACTATCTACTTCCACAACCCTTCCGATGCTTATTCGGCCGAGTTCGGTGTTGCTACTAGAGAAAAAAACGTACCCGGACTTAAATTTCACGTCTCCTATGACTCCTTGGTGAACTCGAACTAGGGCTCAAAAGTTAAGAGGGTGTCTCGGTTTAAATTGACCCTGTTAGTTTTACCGTCCCAGCCGACTTCGTAATCAAAATTTTCCGATCCGATTTGCTTCTGCAAAAGAATTTGGTATCCCTGACCAGCCGGTACACTCACAGGACTGTGATATTCGAGAGTCAGTGGTGTCTCCGAACCGCCTCTCACAATAGCCTCGGCGAGAAAAACCGTCTTGCCCGAGTCCGAAGCACTCGCAATCGTATTATTAACACCTTGGTATCCTAGTAAAGCTGAATCTTTCGGCACATAAATTTGCAAAAGCAATTTTTGCTGGGTCGGATTCTGTCCGGAGGTTTTTAAAGTAATCTTAAGCTTCGACGAAACCTGACCGTTCTCCTCCAAACCGCTTTTCACGACCAAAGCTTGAAGATTGGCTCTCTCGTGAGCCCCGGGGAGCAAAGAAACGTTGACGTTCAAATAGTCTGCAGAGGTATTGTCCAAAGAACCGGCCAGGTTGTACTTCTCTAAAAGACTTTGAACCGGGGAATTAAAAAGATTGATAACTACATGTTTGCCCCAAACCATGGACTCGAGCGAGAGCAGCTGACGGAGATAATCCAGACTTTTAAAATTCGCCGCTTTTTTTAGCAGCTCATTCAATAAAACGCTGACGGTATCTTTGTAACGGCGCGACGACAAAGAGCGGTCGCCGACGTGGGAAAAAAAAATCTCTCATAACCTCGTCAGCGTTTTGGGAGTTAACTGTCTGCTCGGGTGAGAGGGTCACCGGGCCAAGAAGATCTATGAGCGCCTTAACAAAATCGGTGTCCACAACCATAATCCCCTCCAGCGGAAAGGAACCGGGTGTGGATTGCCACAATTCGCGAATAACACCGGCGGTGGCCTTAAAATCCACCGAGTAATTAGCTTCCCGCATATAGGTCGAGTATCCGTAGTACCGTCTAAGAAACTCCGGAATGACCGGACGCGGGCCGTCGACTGTTTCGTCAAGAAAATAAATGTCGCCGGATTTCATAACACTAAAACTACCGTCATGAACGGCGAAAAAAGCGTAGCCGCCTAAAAGGCCTCCGCCCGGCCGGGGCTCATTGTTATCCTGAATAATAATAAGGTAACTTTTGTCCTGGTCCAGTCCGGACAATTCCGGAAGATTAGCCAAAAGCTTGATTAAATCGTCGAAAGAATTAAAAGAAATTCTGGCGGCACTTTTTAAGGTTTTGATCGTTTGGCGGACACTAATACCCTTAAAGGTTTGGGGGTACCGTCTTTCATCAATTGAGCTAATTTCCCGATTAATATCTTCCAATTCCTTCTTATACTCCGGTAGGTTAACGGAAATCTGTTTCAAGGCCGTCGTGGCTTGGGCAAGGCGGGTTTCTGAGGCAGACGTCTCCGACGGGCCCGGATTATAACGTAGTGTGGGAACGGCCGCTTTCACCTTATTCACCAAGTTCGAAGACAGATCATAGGCCTTAAGAACCGCTAGAGAACCCCGATATAAATCTCGAACATAGGGACCGACGACAGGCAGTGGAGAAAACAAGTTAAGTTTCGAGGCATCATCTCTAACTCCGACTATTTGCGGACGCAGGTATTCCATTTCAAAGGCTAACGTATCCAAATCGTAACTTGACAAAGCAACTCTAATAGGTCGGAGGCTCACCGATAATTTCTTGTATTTTAAATAAAGATCTAAAGCTGGAGAAATTAAAAAAATATAAAAAAACAACATTAAGAGCAGAGTTGCCGAAGAGACAACCGTCAATCGTTTGTGCTTCCGGTAGAACCGGGATAAGAAATTGCAGATACGACTTCCGTTAGACCCCATAATGCTTAGTAAATTATAATTGAGATGTACACCTATTGTCGAAACAGCCGTAAAACTTACCCCCATAGTTATGGTAATTGTTTTAAATTCGGTATAATCACAAATAGAGACTTAACCGTTTAATCGGAAAGGAGACCGGAAAAATGATGCAAGAGATCAAAACACTGGTCGTCGTGGTCGATTCGCTCAACGTCGGCCCCGAATCACTACGGGCATTAATCCGAAGAATCTTTTGTGCGATAAATGCCCTGCCGGCAAGGCGCGGCCTGGTGGTTTTGACTATCCACCACGGCCTCGATCGTTGCAGCGAATTGGAAAAGCTGCCGGCCGAGTTCGGCGAGCGAGTGTTCCTGGCATCCGTAGACAGTAAGACTTTTGCTCACGCCTACACTAACGGACTGCAAAAAGCCCTCACTCTGGGTGCTGACCTTGTTGTAGAACTCGATTCGGGGGGAGGGCATTTGCCCGAAGAACTCCCCCGCTTTGTTGCCGCACTGGAGCAAAACGACGTCGCCCTAGGATCAAGGTTTATGCCGGGGTCCGTCAACAAATATCCATGGCAAAGGCGGGTGGTGAGCCTTGGCGTAACCTGGCTGGTCAACCTATTCTTTGCCCTTGGGTTCAAGTACACGGACGCCGCCAGCGGCTTTCAGGGATTCCGGGCGGAAACTCTGAAAAGAGTCTTCGGCCTTTTAGACCCGAAGCGCTGGGCTTCGGCGAACATTGGCCCGTTCCATCTCTATCAAACGGAGATGAGAGTCCTTTTGGCGCTGTTGCCACAATGTTCGATTGTGGAAGTTCCTATTACATACGGTGCCGAAAAGAAAGGTCGACCGCTTGGGATTTTTTATCTCATGAGGAGTCTTTGGTGCCTGTGTCTTATTTGGAAGGAGAGAATCGATATCCATAAGCATCTGCCCCGATCGGCACTAATGGGTGTGGAGGAGTAGCTTTATTCTGCCACACCCAATTCAATTTATGGCCATAACAATATGAAACGCCTAAAACCCGTGTTACTTATTCTCGTCTTTATTGTTCTTGTCTTCATTAAAAATGTAGCTTTCTGGTCCGATTCGCGAACTTATTTTTTTGGTGACACCGCCGTTTACCCTCTGCATTTAGCCGCCTTAAGCAACAACCTGGGTTCACTTTTTAGCGCCAAAGATTCCCTGTTTTTGTGGAATCCTAACTACCTCTCCCTGGGCATTCCCACTCTATCCGTCGTTGATATGGGGATTTTATACCCTCCGAACATTGTCATTGCCATCCTGGCCCGAATTTTTAATCAAGAAATGCTGGTTTTTCCTCTTTACGATCTTTTTATCCTCTTTCACTTATTTTTTGGCGCTTTATTTATTTATAAAATCCTTAAAGATGGCTTAAATCTTAACTTTTTTTCCTCAATCATCGGCGCATTCTTCTGGATCTATTCCGGCTTTAATCTTGAGTTCATTACTTCAGCTCCGGTGATGATGGCAGCGGCTTACCTACCATTCTGTTTTTATTTATCGCTAAATCAGACCATCCCTAAACTCGACCGCCGTTTTATTTCTTTTTTTATTGCCCTCGGATTCAGCTTTCTCGTCGGCTATCCAATGGTCAGCCTTATTGTCTACGGTATCTGCCTTATATTCAGATTGTTCAACCGTCAAGAGCTTCGTCGGAAATTTCTTAAAGCGGCCGCCTTTGAGATTTTGGGATTTATGTTTATTACTCTGCCAATGATTATGCCCTTATACCTTACCTCATATTTTTACCTCGGCCTTTCAGTACGCGCTTCCCTAAGCCTTGAGGGTTTTCTTTTTTCTCCGGTTCCGCCGTTAAACATTGTAGAACCGTTTCTGCCCAAGAACACGTTTTTTAACACTATCTCTTCCGTTAACCAGGTATACCTCTACTTTAGTCTTGTAGCTCTGTTAATCACACTCCAGGTAAAGTCCCTAAAAACCCTCATTGGTAGTAAACAGAATCGAATCCTAATCTTCCTCGGCCTTGCCGGACTTCTCCTCTGTCTGGGAAAAGCCGGAGACTTGGCAACGCTTGTCTATTTCTTGGTTCCGGGGATAAACATCTTCCGTCGTCTTTCCGTCTTCTCTCTTGTTCCGACTTTTGTGTTTGTACTTCTTGTTCCGCAGATTATTGAAGGCGCCCTAGAAAATAAATTTTTCTCTAAAGCCACTTTATTTTGGATTAAGGTTCTGGCCGTTCTTTGGATTTATGCCCAGGCAATTAGCCTCTTAAATTACGGGGATTTAGCCAATTCCGCTAATCTTAACTATCTTTTTCAGAGTCTTCTTTTGACAACCTTAATTAGCGGTCTGGCCATTCTTGCCTTCTATCTCTACCGGACTAATAAGAAGCTTGGACAGGCAGTGCTAATTTTTGCCGTCCTTATGGAAGGAGGCAGTCTGACGGCCTCTAAATTTTTTCTCAACGCCAAACTTGACCCGGCGACCCTGTTTAAACCCAACTCCATTATTAGACTCCTAAAGGAAAACCTAAAACCAATGGAAAGAGTCGATTTAATCTCGACGCAGAACGGTTACAACACGGACTTTTTAAATATCGAGCAGGAAGGCGGCTATCTCTCTTTGGCCAGTAATTACGGGGTCGAAATCAATGAGGCATTTAATCGTGATGATTATAGTAAAAACAATCTTCGAGACATCTTAGGAATCAGGTACGTTATCAAAAAGACGGAGCTCAACGATTCCGGCCTCACAAAGATTAAGATTCTAAAACAAAACTCGGTAAAACCCGACCTCTTCTACTTCAGCGCCTCAACCATTAGCTGGGAACCGGAGCCGCCGGAAGTAAACTACAATATTTATGTAAACAAAAATTCATTACCGAGAATTTATTTGGCTTCCGGCCTGATTGGGGTTGACCACCAAGACAAAGACACCCTGAAATTTCTGGAAAGCTTAAAAGAACCGACGGAGGTCGTCCTCAACACTCAAGACCTTAAGAAAGCTTCTTTGGCGAACGGTTCAGTCCGGGTGGTTGAGTATCGCCGCAATTATATTAAAACGGTAGTCAACTCCGGCGGCCCTGTCTTTCTGGCCAATGCCACGGCTTTTTACCCCGGTTGGAGTCTTAAAATAAACGGCCAGGACGCTAAACCTTTGCAGACCAACTGGTTTATGATGGGGACTTATCTGCCTAAGGGGCAGAATACCGTGGAATTTTCTTATTTCCCGAAGACAATCACCTTATCTCTTTACTACTTTCTCCTGTCCATTGTATTCTGGTTATTCTTAATACCTTTAAGATGGATGACAAAAATTAAACCGTGACCCTATGAAGATTCTGGGAATATACTATGGACACAACGCCACTGTTTGTTATCTTGAGGACGGAGTCATAAAGGCAGCCGTTAGCGAAGAGAGGTTCACTAATGTTAAGAACCAAAGGGGCATACCCAAAATGGCCATCGACTGGATTCTTAAAAACTACCGCCTGAAAGGAGACGACTTCGATCTCGTTGTCGTTCCAGTAAAAACCAATGCCCCAATCTATGCTTCCGATGATTCCCGAAATCGATCCGTCCCAATTAAAGTTTTGAATCTCATTTATCATCGAGTGCCCATAATCAATCAAACCTTCGGCTTAACCAGCTTTTACAACCAACGCTTACGACCACTAGGAAGACTTTTCTACGACATCCTCGCTTCAACAATTGGCTCTTACACGGCCCTTCAGGAAAGAAGGGGGGTCGCCGATTTCCTAAACATCCACCCTAACAAAGTTAAGGCTTTTGACCACCACCTCTGCCATGCTTTTGGCGCTTACTATGGCTCGCCGCTTCCCAGAGAAGAGTCTCTGGTTTTGACCCTCGATGCGGAAGGCGACGGATTATGCGCCAGCGTCCGCATCTTCAACGGGAACGAGTATCGCCTTCTCTCCGTCGCTCGTAGCGAACACTCAATCGGCTATTTGTACCAAGCCGTTACGGAATTTCTGGGCATGAAACCTCTGGAACATGAGTATAAAGTTATGGGTCTGGCTCCTTACGCTAAGGGCGAGGCGGTCGAAAAGGCCTACAATAAAGTCAAAGGCCTTTTTTGGATCGGCGGCCTTACAGGTTTAGAATTTGTTTCCAAGTTCGACATGCATCAGTCACTTAAATTTCTTAGGAAGGAGATTGCCGACGTCCGATTTGACATTGTCGCCGCGGCCTTCCAGAGACTGACGGAGGAAACGGTTGTCGCTTGGGTCAAGAAGTGTATCAGGCAAACGGGAATTAAAAAGGTTTGCCTTGCCGGCGGAGTCTTCATGAATGTTAAAGCCAACCAAAAGATTGCGGAATTACCAGAAGTCGAAAGCCTTTTTGTCTTCCCCAGCTGCGGCGATGAGTCCACTCCGATAGGAGCCGCCTATTTGGGAACCAAAGAAATATCCGGAGAGACAAAACTTGAGCCAATCCGGTCACTGTATCTCGGTCCGTCTTTTGACAACGAAAAAGTCAAAGAAGAAATCAAGAAGCAGACATCAAATAAAAGGTATCAAGTAGAATACTTTGAAAACATCGAAGGGAAGGTCGCCCAACTCTTAGCCGAGGGAAAGATTGTGGCCAGAATGAGTGGCTCTATGGAATGGGGCGCCCGCGCCCTGGGCAATCGGTCAATTCTCGCCCATCCTCAAAACCCCGATGTGGTTAGAGAGATCAACGAACAGGTTAAAAACCGGGACTTTTGGATGCCGTTCGCACCCTCAATACTGGCTGAAGACGAAGATAGGTATATTATCAACCCCAAGCATATCTCGGCGCCCTACATGATACTCTCCTTTGAAACAACGGCATTAGGCCGGAAGTACCTAAAGGCGGCTATCCATCCCCACGACTTTACGGCTCGGCCACAAATCGTGACCGCGGAAATGAACCCCAAGTATCACAGTTTGATTAGCGAGTTCAAGAAACTCACCGATATTGGTGCCGTTCTAAACACCTCATTTAATCTCCACGGCTATCCAATTGTCCTGGGGCCCCAGGAAGCCCTCCGGGTCTTTGAAAATTCCGGTCTTAAGCATTTGCAAATGGAAAACTACCTAATTTCCAAGTGAAACTCTTTAAGTAACCAACAAAGATTTTGGTAACAGATCAACAAACTTATCCCAAAGAACAAAAATGAAATGCATAATTAATCTAGGAAAAAATAAAACAGATTACGGGAAAGCTAATTCTTAAACTTCAGAGATATTCGATACTTGAGGGTCCGATACATAAGAATTGAGGACGAAACACCGTAGGCCGCAAGAAAACTTAGACAAACAAAAGGATGCAAAAACCAGGCTGCGTCTTTCTTTTTTAGGTATCCCCTGACGGACAGCCAAATCGGCTGCACCAAGGTTATGGTACAAAGGAAAAAAATGATGATTCCAATAACGTCCTTCTTCTTGTGAACGTCAAAGACGAAATAACGTCGGGCAGAAAAGGAGGGACTGTGCAGAAGAAAATACCTCATCCTCTTTAAAGCAAGATTTCTGAGCTGGTAAGCTGTATCATGATAGATTTCGTTTCGAACCATGGCAAACCGGCGGTAGCCTTTAGCAACCAAATCGGAAATTACGTCAATGTGAAAAAACTCGTCGGGCGAGCAATGTGATTTTAAAAGCATTTCCCGACGGACGAAAAACCCGTTAGTGCCGACGGTCGGCAAATTTTCCAAAGTAAAATCGACCAGGAAATAGGCGCTCCTATCTTCAACAATTGGCGAACTCTTCCATTCATCGTCAAGGTAAGAAATCTTTTCCGTCTTGCCAAGATAAAAAGGCACCGGGTCATTGTTGCCGACCAGAGCGCAATAGCGGTTGAACGGAGAGAAACCGGGTTTGAGTCCAAATCTCCACGTTTGAGCCCCGATAACTTCCGGAAAATCAACAAATGGCTGAATCATCTCTTTAAAATAGTTCCGGTTCGGCAGAATGTTGTCAGAGTCGATGTAGGCCACGATTTCGTTTTTAGATCTCAAAAGGCCGACGCCCCGCCGCGGCTCCATGTTGTTGCGGTAGCCGCCGTCAATGACGGTGGCGCCAAAACTTCGAACGACTTCAATCGTTCCGTCGGTAGAACCACCGTCAACAATCAGAACTTCGATTAACTCTTTGGGGTAGTCCTGATTAATAATCGCCTGCAGACTTTCCGCCAATGTTCTTCTGGCGTTGAGTGTAGGCATTATTACGGATATAGATTTGAACATTTATAAATGCCAGATAAAAATTTATTCTACTAAATCTAATCCGGCCAAACTTTCCAAGGTCTTCCGTTATTCCAAAGATTATTTATAACTGACAAATCTTTATACGTGTCCACGGCTCCCCAAAATCCTCGGTGGTAATAGACATTCATTTTTCCTCTTTTGGCCAGATAATTAAACGGACACTCTACTTCGTCACTCTCTTCCAAGTAATTCAGATATTTTCTATTAAACACCATAAAACCCCCATGAACTATTTCCTTCATCATTTGGCCTTTTTCATAACTGATCATCTTCCCATTAGAACCAGTCTCAATAATACCCAATCTATGTGGAACACGAACTCCGGTAACAGTACCTAAGACTTTTGATTTTAAATGGAAATCTAAGAGTTTTCTGATGTTCACATTGGAAACACCGTCGCCGTAAGTGCACATAAAATGTTCGGTTTTAACGTACTTGGCCGATTTTAAAAGCCGTCCTCCGGTCGTTGTGTTCTCGCCCGTCTCCGCCATGATCACGTTAAATTCCTTAAAAAGTCCGTTGTTCTTATTAATAAATCTCCTAATGTAGCTGCCGCGATATCCGAGAGTCAAAATAAAATTGTTAAACCCGTAGTGCTGATAAATCTTCATGATGTGCCAAATGAGTGGACGGTAGCCGACCTCGACCATCGGTTTCGGCCGATCCAGCGTTATCTCCCGCATCCGGCTACCGGCGCCGCCGCAAAAAATAACCACTGGAATTTCACTTGTCGATAATACTTTTCTGTTCATAAAGCATTCAATTCCCTATGAATGTTCGGTGCGAAAGTTATCGTTGTGGGGTAGTCCATCAGAAGGAGCCATCGGAGAAGACCCCTTGAGCTAATTGTGAGACCTACCCGATTCAGAAAAGAATAGGCTTGAGGATAACGTCAAACTAAAGCTTCTCTAAATCTTGGACTCCATAAATTCCTCAAAAACTCCAACCGTGTAATCAATCGTCTCTTTGGAAATGCCCGGATAACAACCGATCCAAAAAGTATTATTCATGACAATATCGCTGTTTCTAAGTGGTTTTGGAACCCTAAAAACAGTTTTTTGAAACGCTGGTTGTTTCGTTATATTACCACCAAAAAGTAGTCTGGTTGCTACTTTTTGGCTCTCTAGGTATTCGGTTATCTCGCTCCTGCTGAAAGGAACTCCTTTACGCAAAGTTATAAGAAATCCGAACCACGATGGTTCACTGTTGTGAGTTGCTTCAGGCAAAATGAGGTAGTCGGAAAATTTCTTCAGAGAACTTACAAAATATGCGTGGTTTTCTGCTCTTTTTCGGATAAAGCCCTCAAGCTTTTCCATCTGCGCTAGCCCAACAGCCGCCTGCATATCCGTCATCTTCAAATTAAAACCGACGTGGCTGTAAATATACTTGTGATCATAACCACGAGGAAGTTTCCCCAACTTCCATTTAAACCGGACGCCACAGGTATTCTCCTTTCCGGTCGCACACCAGCAATCTCTACCCCAGTCTCTGAATGAACGAATGTTCTTGTCAAGTAAGGCGTTATTGGTTAGAACTGCTCCTCCCTCACCACAGGTAATTTGGTGGGCCGGATAGAAACTGACAGTAGCAATGTCTCCAAAGGTGCCAACTTTACGTCCTTTATACTTGGCTCCCAATGCATCGCAGCAATCTTCAATTAGCCAAATGCCTCTCTTTTTGCAAAAATCGGCAATCTCCTCCACTTCGTAGGGGTTGCCCAAAGTGTGCGCCAGAAAAATCGCTTTGGTTTTGCCCGTCACCGCCGCCAGAACGTCTTTGGCCAAAGGGTTGTAGGTCGAAAGCTGCGTATCCACAAAAACCGGCACGGCGCCGAACTGAACAACCGGCGCCAGGGTTGTCGGAAAACAGCTGGCCGTCTCAATCACCTCGTCGCCCTTTCTAATTTCCCGTCCGGAAAGCTTTTCCGAAGTCAAAGCATAGAAAGCAATGAGATTCGCGGAAGAGCCGGAGTTGACCGTGGAGGCAAACTTTAGACCAAAAAAATCCGCCAGTCTCTCTTCAAAAGCCTGGTTAAAGCGGCCCTCAGTCAGCCAGAAATCGAGAGCAGAATCAACGAGATTGACCATTTCCTTCTCGTCGAAAACCCGTCCTGAAGTCGGAATGTAGCTTTCTCCCGGTACGATCTTACGGGCGGCAAAAGCAGCCCGGTAATACTCGGCGGTTAAATCCAAAATTTCGCGTCGGAGTTCTTCTTTTGAAGGACTGGAAGCCATAGTTGTCAGTCTACGGAGAAATATTTTTTGTACCAGGCAATCGTTTCTTTGAGCGCCTCCCGCACCGAGTACTTCGGATGCCAGCCTAAAACTCTTTTAACCTTGTCAATGCTTAGATACTGCTCACGGATTTCGTTGGAGGCTTCGTTTTTGATGACCGGCGTGAGGCTCGATCCCATTTCTTCGGTGATGAGAGAAACCAAATCCAATACCGAATAACGCTCTTCAGAACCGACGTTGAAAACCTGGCCAACCGTTTTTTCAAAGTTTTCGGAAATTTCCAAGTAAGCGTTGGCGGCGTCTTTAGTATAAAAATAGTTTCGGATATACTGACCATCACTTCTGATAATGGGCGGTTCATTTTTCATTAGAGAAAGAATTGTGCCGGGAACAATACGATTAAAGTTAAGATCCCCTGGCCCAAACAGATTGCCGCACCGGGTAACGGCCACTGGAAGATTGAAACTGACCCGGTAGCTTTGGGCGACGAGATCCGCGCAGGATTTGGAAACGTCATACGGATGCCGCCCTTGCAGAGCCGTTTCCTCGTTGTAGGGCAGAATTTTTTGATCGCCGTAGGCTTTGTCGGAAGAAGCGACAACTAAAGAGCGGACGTGCGGCCGATGGAGCCGGACGGCTTCAAGAACATTCCACGTTCCCTTGATATTGCTGTTGAAGGTGGAAAGCGGCGAGACGTTGCCGACTTTGACCTGGGTCTGCGCCGCCAGGTGGAAAACGGTCTCCACCTCGTACTCGCCGATCACACGTTCGACGAACTCAAAGTCTGTGATATCTCCGTATGCGATATTCAATTTCCTGTAAAAATCCTCCAAATATAGACGGGATTTGTGTACCCGATCGCGGATAATCACAGACACATCAGCTCCTTTCGAAAGAAGCTGATGAGTTACTTCGGAACCAAGCATTCCGCTCGCTCCAGTGACTAAAACTCGACGACTATGCCAAAAGCTATCGCCCATAAGATGGATTACATTATAACAAACAATCTACGGTTGTCATCATTTTGGGCGACGCCAATTAAATCCTGATCTTTCCAGCCCCGAGCCAAAAAGCTTTCGGGCAACAAGATACGCTGTAGTTAAAACCAGAGATGCGAATGAGACAAAGACAAAAAACAGGAACCACCTCTCCGGTTCGTAATTAATGACAACATCGTAATTTCCTTTTTTGTCTAAAAGCCAGGCATTGGCGTAACCGTTAACCAAAAAGTGGCGGGCATCAGAAACCGAAGACACACCGGAAGAGTTGTCCATATAGCTCAACTTCCAATCTTTTGAATATGTCTCACTGAGAACCAAGAAAAAAGGTTTTTCGGCACCGCTTATATGGGCGGTATATCTTGTGGCCGAACTAGCCGTTGTTACCACCTTAGGCAATTGTATTAAAGGCTGACCATTGTCTCTTTTTAAAACAAACCCAGACTCCAGCTTCGGCCTTAGTGAAAATCCATTAAGTAAAGTCTGCCCACCGTTTTCATAAATATTACCGTTGCCGCCCAGGAAAGCAAAAACAAAACCGAACCTTTTAGAAGAGGGGTTTGGGCTGTAGTCAATACTGTATTCCGACCAGTCCGGGTAGTTGCCCAAGGATGGCTGAACAATAAAATTTGAAGAACAGGTAGAATTGTGGCTGCTACTGCCCGCAGCAACCCAGATGGGTTCGTCGACATCACAGTTGTTCTCCCAAATAACCAAAACCGGAGGGTAGTCTGAGACAACTTTGTAGAAGAAGGAAAAAACATACGTCTCATTCTTCGAAAGGCTCACAGGAGCGGCCAAATAGGCGTCAGTGGAACCCGGACCCAAATCCAAGGACCCGCCGGAAAAGTATGAATCGGAAGAAAGTGGAATCGCCTTTCTATATAAGCTGCTTTTCCATTCGCCTTTAGATACTTTATCAATCAGGCTCTCGACCCCATCAAATTTTATAGTTAATTCATAAGAACCTCCACCTAAATCGAGGGTTTTCAAGTAGCTAAAGTTGCCGTTAAAACCTGGAAGACCCCGACTCGATCCGGAAACCAGTGAATTAGAGTTGTTCAAATTATAGAGGTTTAAGCTAGTCGTCCGAACATATTTTTGCTCTTGGCCTAAACCTGCTGCGTATAAGTCGTACTGCCCGGGATTATCGTTAACAAAATAATAGGTTTTCGCGTATTCACCGCGGTTTACTTTCTCGTTAGCGTCCAAGGAGTTATATAAATTATCCGGAACGGCCGAAAGGGACGTACCTAAAATTGAAGAAAAGGTAAATTGCCGGTTAGTCTTGGTTAGTTTCCAGGGAACAATATAACTTGTGGTGCATAAGAGTTGAGTAGAATCTTTATAGGGCGCGGCTTTAGAATCCGAAAGTATGAGCGGAGAGATACCGGAACCCGTGAATTCCAAAGGAAAATTGAGTGCGCTTTTATCACCGGAAAGGCAGTCAACTTCGTTGGGAATATAAATTCTGCCTAACGTCTGCTCTTTGTTTATACGGTAAACATCCAGGGGTCCGAAGCTCTTTTCCGGAGTAAAGTCCCTCTGCCGGCTGATGACCTGTCGCATGTTGTCCGGAGAATAGTTTTCGGGATGCGAATCTATCCTTAACAAGTTTATGTCGTTCCTTTGAAGGAGGTAGTCTACATCCATAATTTTCATTAAACCGGTAATACTCGAAGGAATTTTCGAAAACCCTTGAATCCGGTTATAAGCCAGCTTCGAAACATCGTCCATAAGTGTTGGCATCGGATAAAAACCGTTATTTCTTTCTACCCAAGGAACACCTAACAAAAGAGGGGCGACGTCGGCTGAATCGTAACCCCAAATATAAGGAATGCCGGAACGTAAATAGTCCGGGTTATCCGGCAAAATGAGTACACGGCCCTCGGGTTTCTGTCGTTCAAACCACGCCGAAACTTCGAACCAATATTTCGGTATCTGCGTCCGCAAAGCCGGCATAACCCCACGAGCATCCGGGTAATGCGCCCCCGTCACCAACGGCCAGGCAATCGTTAAAATAACGGCCGTAACAGACAAACCCAACAAATTCACCGTCCATCTCGACGAAAAACTATCTTCAAGAAAGGCAAACAGAGCCCCCAAAAGAATTGAGTAGGAAAAGGCAATCAGGGCGGCAAACTTCGCAAAAGGTTCCCGATAAATCCAAAAGAACGGAACAAATCTATAGAACAGGGAATTGACAAAACCGAAAATGTCATTGGCCCTTCCGTGGGCCAGGAGAATTCCAATAACGGCTAAAACGGCAAAAAAACTGACAGTTTTTTTGCCGCTTCGGTAAGCGAATATAATCCCGAACATTACCAAAACGGGAACAGTAAAAGTAATACCGGAGAGCACCGGGTTTAAATAACTGGCAGCGAAAGGAAAATAAGGTGTTCCCCTGTTACCGGCAAAAAAAGCCCACGAACCGAGCAGCCTGATTAAATCGGTAAAACTCGAAGATGCGCCGACGACGGCGGCTGAGGTTACACTTTCTACAATTCCTATCTGGGAATTTAAACCTCTTACAAACGGGTACAGCCACCAGGCGTTAAACAACAGATAAAAAATTGCCGCTAAAAAATTAAATTTCCAAAAAAAGCGTTCGCGACGAAGAAAAACAAGCGCATATACGAAGAAAAAGAAAATAGCCATAAACGGTATAGCGTAGATTGGCGGGTTGCCGGCGGCAGAAGACATAAAGACCGTGACTAAGGCAAAGCAGAAGGCGTAGCAAAAGGTATCTTTAGACCTCAAACCCCTTAAGTAAATCCAGAAAATTAGGGGCAAAAACATGTAGGCCAGAAGGGTTGTGGTCACAACCCCGGTAATCATTATGTAAAGGTTAAAAAGATATAGAGCGGAAGGCAAAAAGTTGTGCCAACCCTCCTTCTTGTTTCTGAATATTTCCTTTGTCAGAAAGTACATGGAAATTGACCCCGTTAAAAAAAGACTCACAAACCACAACTTTTCTATATCACTTAAAGAAAAAGAAACTAACTTAAACAAAGCCCAAAAACCAACCCAGGGAATTATGTGAAAAGGAACGTTGTTAATCTGCCCGCCGGAAGCGTTCTCTATCCAAGCCGAAGAAATGTTTTTCAAGTAATTAAACGGGTCAAGAGGCAGCCAGAAATCCGACCCGGTTATAAGGGTGTTCCAGGGATGAAACCAGAATAAAGGAACGGCGCACAACAAAACCGAAAGCAATAAAAATTTTTTCCTGGATACAAAACGAAAAAAACTTGACAGCATATATACGCTAGTCCGGGTTCTAATACAACTTAATTATGTAAGATATATAATTAAAATCAATAATGCCTGGATAAGAATACCAAATGAAACTGACAAAAAAACAAAAAAATGCTATCGAAAAGCTTAGGGGGAGAAAGCCTATGGAAATCGCTGAGGTTCTGGGTGTTCATCTGGGACTGGTCAACGCTTATCTTGAGAAAAAAGGCGATTCGAAAAAAGACGGTAATAGCGATGAACCTAAGATGTTAACAGGTACATTAAAAACGAGACTGTTTAACTTTTGGCAGTCTAAACGAACTCAAGTAATCATTCTCGCTGCAGTCACAGTTATTGCTTACCTAGGCTGTCTGCCGAACTCTTTTGTTTCCGACGATAAACCTCTAATGGTTAGCCCGAACTTAATAAATCCGTTACCAACTATACAGAGCGACCCAGTTGTTGCTATTATTAATTCTTATACCTATACACTGAATTATTTAATTAACGGAACTTCCCCCCTCGGATACCACCTATTTAACCTTATCCTACACCTAGCTGTTTCCCTGATTATTTTCTTTTTCCTATACTCCTTCGTTGAGGCAAAGTTATCTTTTCTCGCCTCTCTCCTATTTGCCGTATCTCCTTTGCACAGCGAAGCGGTTTTCTGGGTTTCGGGCCGCCACTACATCCTCTACTCGCTATTCCTCCTTATCTCCATTATTTTCTATCTCCGATTCACCGAGGCAAAAAAGCGAATCTTCAATTACATCTGTGCGCTTCTGGCCTTTGTGGCCTCCGTCTACTCTTTTCCGGAACAAGCTATTGTGCTACCTCTCTTTCTACCACTCTTAGACTTTTTTAGGGGCGGACCAAAAAGAGTGCTCCAGAATTTAAAATATTATTTGCTCTTCCTAGCGCTAACCGCAATCTTTGCCTATCTGTCTTTGGGACGGGTTGAAACCCGTATTGTTCAGGTTTCCGGCGACGCGGTCTCCTCTCAGTCTCATCCTGTAAACTTCGTTATCACCGACATTATAGCCCTATCAACATATACAAAACTCTACCTCTATCCTATTGGACTGTCTTTCTACCATGAAAATATCTCAACCGCTCCGCTCGCCCTTATTTTTATGGCGTCAGCTGTCATATTCCTATTCTTCTTTTTACCTTTTTATTTTTATAAAGTTAAAGGAAACCGCGTTTTGATCCTTGCCAGCGGAATCTTTTTAATCTCGCTTCTGCCAACACTCACACCCCTTAAAGTTTCCTGGGTCGTGGCCGAGCGCTATACATATTTGGGAACGTTGGGATTAGCTCTTCTTACCGCCTGCATCTTAAACCTCGTTCTTAATAGCAGCCGAAAGATTCAAAGGCCTTTAACTTTCGCGCTAATTCTGACTATTCTGGCGTATGGCTGGATCACTTTTTATCGAGGGTTTGACTGGAGAAATGAAGATGGTCTCTGGCTGGCCACCGTCAAAGCCGAACCCACAAGCTCCAAAGCCTGGAACAACATGGGCGACTATTACGGCCGCCACGGGGACATGCAAAAATCGTTTGAGGCGTTTGTGCAGGCGACGAAGCTTAATCCGTCCTACGCCGACGCCTGGCACAACGCCGGCAACACTTTGGTGCAGATGGGGAAACTGGACGAGGCTATTCCCTATTTTGAAAAGTCCCTGCAGTTTAACCCCAATTTGATTGAGGCTTACAACAACCTGGCTCTGGTTTATCACAAGAAGGGAGACCAAAAAAAGGCCTACGAGTATCTTCAAAAATCTATCTCTATTAACAATCAAAGCGCTAAAACTTACGCAACTCTTGGCGTCATTGAATACGAAAATGGAGATAAGCAAAAAGCCCTTGAGGCCTTGCTCGCCGCCCTAAAATTGGACCCAACCAACACTAATCTTCAACAAAATATTGCCATTCTTCAAAACCAACTCGGCGCCGGAACAACCGCTCCTTAAGTGGATTCGTTAGACGGATCTTTTGAGGATTTTTTACTGCTGACGGTCAAATTATAAAGGTGGTTTCGCACCCGCCGCAACGCGCGCCAGCCGTAGGTAAATAGGAACTGCCAATCCCTCTTTCTAAAATTGAACAGAAATAACATCTGACGAAGTAAGAATCGCGGACTTAAGGCAATACCATACATCTCACGAATGGCGTCGTAGTAACGCTCGTGGGGGATAGGGGTTTTTACAATGAGTTTGCTCATATCGTGGTCGTTATAATCATCGGTGAGCAAAACTCCTTTTTCAATACACTCCAGGTGGTATGGGGTAAAGTCGAGCGGCGTGCAAAGAGTCACCTGCAAAGTGCGGGCCAGCCCAGAATACATAATTTTTTTCACAAAACCCACGGTCTCGTTGAGCATTTCCCGGGTCTCCCAATAATAACCCACCATAATGGTTAAATGAGGATGAAGTCCGTATTGAGTGAGCCACTTAAGCGTCTGCTCAATATACTGATTCTGGTAACCCTTGTTAAGACGCCGCAAAGTTTCATCGCTGGCCGCCTCGAGACCGATTAAAACAAAACGAAAATTAGCCTCGGCTAATAGTTTTATGGTTTCTTCGTCCAAATATTCAAAGCGGGTGTTAAAACCGAAATAGCAACCTTTCTTGTGCAAGCCCCGGTCAATAATCCCCTGGGCAAACTCCCGGGCATCGACGCCGCGGTACCAAACCCCGGAATCGTCAAAAATTTCTTTGACATGATATTTTTCAATTAAGGTCTGATACTCGTCCAGACTCCTTTTGACGGACATTTTGGAAAAAGTTAAATCCGGGCCGTTGTAGCGGCAAAATGTACACTTGCCAAACATACAATCGCGAATGACGCTTGTGGCGTAGGTCCCGGGGGTTTGCAGAAAGTTTCCGTTCTCGAAGGCATAATTTTTCCAATCCACCAAATCGCGGTCAATGAGTGGAGATTTGTCCAAAGGTTCAACCTGGCGAAAGTTGCCGGTGTCGCGAAAACTCCCGTCTTCGGTGCGGATAAAAAGACCTTCAATCGGACAGGCGGTCCGCCAATCCCGACGATGCTGATCAATATAAGGAATCAACTTGGCCAGGACAAAGTCAATGTGATTGCTGCGCAAAACCACATCCGTCGGCGAAAGACTCAGCGTTTCCTCGGGCCGCCTCATAGAGTGGTAACCGGTCATTATAAAAATTGTTTGCGGCAGTTTTTTCTTGAGTTCCTCGGTTGTACGCCAGTAAAACTTCATGACGGGAGTGGTACTCTCAAAAACGACAACATCCGGCTGCCAGGAGACCAGATCATTGAACCACTGCCCGTAAGTTTTGCGCTCGGCATTGCCGTCGTCCCAGCGCACAGTAAAGCCCAAGTCCCTAAGCCAAGTGGCCGCCTGGGCCTCAATCACAGGCAAAAGGTAGGTTGGCGTTTTAAAAAATTGGACATTGCGGTTCTGGGAGACCATAGCCGTCTGCCCGCGCTCATTAATAATCGGAGGATATGAGATGGCTATTTTCATAAGCTACATCCGCCTTCGCTAAAGCTTCGGCGGATTGATGGTTGGTAAATTCGTCCGAAGACTCATTAACCAACCAATCAAAAGAATACCTCGGTAAATATTTGACTGCCGGATACATTGACGCTTCTCAATATATCATAAACCTCGTTAATCATCGAACTGTTGCCGCAAAGATAGTAGACCGCCTCTTTATCAATTTCGTGACTTTTTAAATAATCCGTAACACGGCCGGAAAAATCTCCCCCACCGCCGCGGGAAACACAAGACACATAACGCCCGGATTCGTAGTCTTCGCGATCATACTGGTCTGAAACCTGGCGCACACCATGCAAAACCCGATAATTTAAATTGGGATAAGATTTAATATAGGAATGAAAGGGGGCAATGCCGGTACCAGAGCCAACAAAAACATACCGCTGATTTAAGTTTCCCGGTTCATTAAGAACGAATAGCCCGTAAGCTCCATCGAGACTCACCTCCTGGCCCTCCTCAAGCCCGCAGAGGTCTGGGGACACGGCCCCGCCCTCAACTCTCTTAATCAGAAATTCCAAATAAGAATCGTTAACGCCGGAATAAGTTGAGTACTCACGATTGATAGCCTTGTTGGGCAGACCCAGATTTACACACTGCCCGGGAACAAACTCAAAGCCATTGCGTTCCAATCGCAAGACATAGGTTGTCTCGCCGAGTTTTCTAACTCTCAAAACCCTGGCCCTCTGAATTTGATTAACCATAAAAATTCAGTGGAATTAAATAAACCGTAACAAATCTTACCAAATCGCCGTTGGAAAATCTAAATCGATGTGCTAAATTCTTTATGATTCTAAAGATTCATTGTAACTGTTTCGTTGTATGCCTTACGACATTTACGTTGACCGGGAGTTATGCATTGGCGCGGCTACCTGTTTTGCCGTGGCACCCAAGACTTTTAAGATTGACGAGGAAAATAAAGCAGTCGTTACCGAAAGCGGGCACGAAGACGATCAAACAATTCTGGAAGCGGCCCAGTCCTGCCCGGTGAGCGCTATTATTCTAAAACTCAAAGAAAGCGGCAAGCAGGTTTACCCCTAGTTGATTATCTTCTCAACCGCGGTGAAATAATACCGCGGATGAATTGAAACCCATACCAAAAGTGGGTTAAAAAAATTGCCGGAATGGTCCAAAAAGCAATTTTTAAACTTTTGGACTTTTGCCAAACCCAAAAGGCATTAAAAGCCAGAAGTAAGAAGTAAGAAGTAATACTTGATAAGTAAACAATCAAAACGGACTGTCGATTAATAATTTGAAATTTGAAATTTGAAATTTGAAAAAGAGACGTAGTAACTAACCCGAAGAAAAAGGCTAACAGAAGCATTGATGGGAGAAAATAGATAAGACGGCGGGAGGTGCGGGGCAGAACTTTGGCAAAAAAGCCGCGATGCAGGCCGTAGCGCCCTACTTGCAAAAGATGGCCCTTAAAAATCGGCCGGCGGTGGTGGTAAACCAAAACTTCCGGATCGTAAATAATTTTTTTGCTAAGTTTCGCGGTTAAGTCCAAACATAGCTTGGTGTCCTCTCCCGGCCAAAAGTTGCTGTCAAAGCCGCCAATATTGTCAAAGTCGGATTTTCTAACCAAAAGATTCATTGAAGGGAAATCGTCGACCTCGCGTATTCTGTCGGGCCGGGTGCGGAAACTGAACGAGCCGGCTCCCACCGGAGAGGTGTGCACGAAGCCAGAAACCTGCCTCTTCCAATCGTCCTCCGGCGGAGTAACTCCCGGTCCCCCAACGGCGGCAACCCTCTCATCCTCAAAGTGGGGCAGAGCTTTGGAAAGCCAGGAAACCGAAGGATAAGCGTCATCGTCCAAAAAAGCCAAAATCTCGCCCTGTGCTTCCGTAATAGAAAGATCCCGCCTCTGTGACGGATTGCCGGCCAAATCTGGTCTTGCCAAAAGACGGGTTTTAGGGAAAGTCTCACCACTTGCCTCACCCAAAAAAAGGAGTATTTCAAAGTCCTGAAAATCAAGCTTAAGCAAATGCTCAATCGCTTCACGGACATAATCGTTAACGGCTTCGACTACAATTACCACCGAAACTTTCATAAAAAATTTAGCTAACTTTTGACCTCGACTTAATCTGACTTTGATAGTATGGCAAACTCAACTTCAGGCCTTCTTCGAGGCTAATCTTCGGCTGCCAGCCCAAAAGTTTTTTAGCCAAAGTTATGTCCGGTTTTCTCTTGACAGGGTCGTCGGCCGGCAAATCCAGATGAGCAATTTGTGACGAAGACCTAACCAGCTTAACAATCAGTCCGGCCAGTTTAAGAATAGTAAACTCTCCGGGATTTCCCAGGTTAATCGGCCCAAATTCCCTACTTTTCATCATTAAGATCAAGCCGGAAACCATGTCCGAAACGTAGCAGAATGAACGCGTCTGAAGACCGTCTCCAAAAACGGTAACGGGCTTGCCTGTAAGCGCCTGAGAAAGAAAAGTGGAAATCGCCCGTCCGTCGCTCGGGTGCATCTTAGGCCCGTAGGTGTTAAATATTCGCACAATTTTTGCTTCTAATTTATACAGATTCCGATAGGTATAGATTAGGCTTTCGGCAAACCTCTTGCCCTCGTCATAGCAGGACCTCTCGCCCACCGGATTAACATTGCCCCAGTAACTTTCCTTTTGCGGGTGAACCAGAGGATCGCCATAGACTTCGGAGGTTGAGGTCTGCAAAAACTTGGCCTTACATTGTACGGCCAGATCCAAAAGATTTTTAACTCCCACGGAAGAGGCCAGAAGAGTCTCCAGAGGTCTTCTCTGATAGCCGCCGGGCGAGGCAATGCAGGCCAGGTTATAGATTTCATCAACTTTATTCTTGAAAGAAAACTTTTTAGTGATGTCTGTCTTTACGAAGCTGAAATTCGAATTGCCTCTCAAATCCGCAATATTTTCG
Organism: Patescibacteria group bacterium; assembly: GCA_023474425.1. GTDB lineage: Bacteria > Patescibacteriota > WWE3 > JAMCXX01 > JAMCXX01 > JAMCXX01. Next base: position 173,014 of record JAMCXX010000004.1, read on the forward strand.
AGCCGACCGGAATAGAGATTGTCCCAACAAATAACCTTATAGCCGTCCCCAACCAGACGGCGGCACAAGTGACTGCCAATAAAGCCGGCCCCGCCGGCAACCAAAATTATTTTCTTTCTCATTAAATATTTACCCGCATTTGGAGTTCGGGATCATAAAACCATTTACGTTCGTTACCGTCATCATAATAGTGTTTTATTTTAAGCCGGTAAAAGACGGCCAAGGTGTCTTTAAGCATCCGAAAAATCGTTCTTAACATTGAGGCTTGGGTCAGAGAGGCAAAAGAGTGTTTGACAATAACCGGCGCTTCGTAAATTCTTTTAAAACCTAGGTGGTGCGCTACCGCCAATATTTCAATGTCAATAGCGTAATCTTTAACCATAAGCCGCGGCATCACTCTTTCCAGAACCTCCCGACGAAAAACTTTTAAACCCGTCTGCGTGTCCCTAATCCGTAGCCCGAAAAGTAGCCGCACCAGCATTTGGTATCCGAAACTGGTAAAACGGCGAACCATTGGGTAATCAACTTGGGAAACCGGATGCCTCTTGGAGGCCACAATGGCATCGGCTTTATACCATTCCATGTGTGAGAGGAGCATGGAAATACCCAATGGGTCAATATCCATCCCGGCATCCAAAAAAACGATTCTCCCGCCCCGAGCTTTGGCGGAACCGAACCGCAGTGCGTATCCCTTGCCGCGGTTTCTCCCGGGATAGCCAAAAACCCGAAGCCTACCACCTTCAATCTCTCTGGCTTTCTCGAAGGTCCCGTCCATGGTGCCGTCGGCGACGACGATTAATTCGTAATTTAAATTCAGGGAATTAAGAATTTTATCAACGTTTCTAAGGTCGGTTTGAATCGTCCTTTCCTGCCGGAAAGCCGGCATAACCACGCTGATTAAATTCGACAAGTCAGTTTCTTCGTTCATTAAAAAGAAAATATAACAAAAGAGAGACCAAAAGAAAAAGCACACTAAAAATTGAGGAGAAAATTACCTGTGTGAAGGAAGCATGAAATCGGCTAATAAGCCAAAGCTGCATAAGGGCCGAAATGAATGGCAGGATGGCCGATATCAGAGTCCTGTGCAAAGACAAATAATACAAAATCAACACATTGGCCAACGAGTAGAGAAGATAATAAAACCCCAGATAGCCAACGATGGAAGAGCCCTCGAGGTAGGCGCTCCGGCTAAAACCGGAAAAGAAATAAATTGTTAAAGAAGGAAAAACAAAATAAAACGTTGTGATCGCCGATGAGATGATTAGGGTTATAAACAAGACATAGTAAAGAAGATGGCTGTGTTTCCGGCCGCCGGAAGCCCTTTCCGAAACCAGAGGAAACATGATTGTACCAATAGAAGAAGACGCAAAAAAGACTACCCGACCGATTAGGGCCACAAAGGAATAAACTCCGGCTTCCGAAGGATTAAAAAATTTCTTTACCAAAACCACATCCGTACCAGCCAGAGAGGCAATCCCCCACAGGGAAAATGCCGCCGGCAGAGAGTATTTAAAAAGATTTTTCCAGGGCAGGTTTATTTCTTTAATAAAAGAAAGATAACTTCTCAAAGGCAGGTAAGAGAGAACGTAAACAAAGAGCACCGAAAGAACCACCCCCAAAACGGCGCCGTTAACTCTAAATCCCAAGTAGATGAGGCTTAAACCAAAAGCAAACTTTAGGAAAGAAGATAAAAAACCAAAGCCGGCCAAAAGCTGGAATTTTTGCAAACCGGCAATGGAACCTAAATTTATTGTCTGGAGAAAGGAGAACCAAATCATAAGCCCCACCAAAATAAAAGCCACCGGATAAGGAATATTTAAAAAGTCGGAGAGTTGATTCCGGAAAACAAAAAATCCGAGAAAAACGGAAAAGCCTAAGAAAATAAAGGCCCGAGTCAGACCGGAAATAAGATCTTTAATCTCCTTCTCTTTGCCGATCCCCCGATAGCCCGAGACAAACTTGGTAACCGTCGTTTGGACCGATTGAGAAAAAACGCCGGTTATGCCAATAACAGCCATAACCGAGGCAAAGGCGCCGTATTCGGAAGGTCCCAGCATCTTAGCCGAAAAAAGGTTAAAAAGGTAGGCAAAGATGTTGCCAAAAAGATTGGAACCCAAAACCAAAAAACCGCTTAGAGCCAGAGGGTGCCGAGCTATGTAAGTAATTCTAAATTTCATCGCGGGAAAATCCATAGGGGTGGGTTCGGTGCCACAAATAGGCGCTTTCAACAATTTCTTTAAGGCCCCTCTTTGCCCGCCAGCCAAGTTCCCGTTCAACTTTGCTCACATCGGCGAACGAGGCCGGCCAATCTCCGGCCCGGCGGGGCGCCTCTTTGACTTTAAAATCGGCTCCCGAAACTTCTTTAACCAAATCTATAATCTCCCGATTCGAAACTCCCCGGCCGGTACCCAAGTTAAAAACCAAAAAACAAGAATCCGTATTCTCCAAACTTTTCAAAACCAGGCTATGAGCTTCGGCCAAGTCTTCAACGTGAATATAATCCCGCACGGCCGTACCGTCGTGGGTCGGATAATCGGTGCCGTAAAGTTTAAGCTCTCCGCGCCGTCCCAAGGCCGTCTGAATAACCAAAGGAATCAAATGCGTTTCCGGGTTGTGACTCTCTCCCAAGGAACCGTCGGCAAGGGCTCCGGCGGCATTAAAATACCTAAGCACGGCCACCTTAAATCCGTTGGAGGATGAGACGGATCTAAGAATTTCCTCAAAAAAATACTTGCTTTGCGAGTAATAACTTGTGATTTTAATCGGACTTAGCTCACTAAAGGGCGGCTCGCCGTCCCCGTAAACTCCGGCCGTAGAAGAAAAAACGATTCGCCGGACACCGCTTTTGTCTAACGCCTTAAGCAGATTAATTCCTCCGGCCACGTTGTTTTCGAAAAACTTCAGAGGATTGGCCATTGACTCTCCAGACTCAATATACCCGGCAAAATGAATAACCGCGTCGAATGCCGAAGATTCCGTAAGACTAACAATCGCCGCCAAATCACGTAAGTCGCCCTGAACAAATTTGGCCCGGTTGTCTACCGCCTGCCGATGCCCATTTTCTAAAGCGTCAAAAACGGTGACCGAGTGCCCTTCCTCCAAAAGTTTTTTTACGGTAACACTGCCAATAAAACCGGCTCCGCCCGTGACTAAAACGTTCATATTTTTTCGACGGCACGCCAAATGACGCGGCTGTAAACGGTAAAGTTATAAATCACCAAAACGGCCGTTGCCAGGAAGAAGAAAAGAATGTGAAGTTCGGTGCCGAAAAAGTAAGTGAAGACGAAAATAAGGCCTGATTGTATAAAAATCACACCGAACGCTGAGGCCAGGTTAAAATGAACAAATTTGACCAAAAATTGCTTAAGGTCAATGTGTTTGCGGTCGGAGAAGGTCCAGCGGTTGTTAAAATAATAGTTGGAAATAATGGCGCCTTCGGCGCCGATTAAATTGGACAAAGCCGGATGAATTTTAAAGACGGCAAAGAAGAACTGGTAACCCACAAAGTTAATAACCAAACCAACAAAACCGACGATAAGAAATTTAATAAACCGATGACTTTTCTTAACCCGTATTTTAAGGACAACTTTAAGCGAGTCCAGAGGGTTATTGCCCTCCATTTTGGAGACGCCCTTTTCGCGATTGGCAAAATGAATGGGAATTTCCTTAATTTTGGCGCCATGGTCAACCATTTCCACAAGAAGATGCATTTTGTAGGCAAAGCCGCGGGACTCCAAATGCTCTAAGTCAATTTGATCCAAGAACCCCTTGACCCTAGAGGCTTTGTAACCGGTGGTGTAGTCGGAAATTTTAGGCAGATTTAAAACCACGCGCGTAAAAATATTACCTGCAACACTTAAAAATTTGCGGTAAAAACCCCAGTCTTTGGGAATGGAACCCCCCTTGGTAAAACGGGAACCAATCACATAATCGGCTCCGTTGTCAATCTGCACCACAAATCTTTTTAAGTCGGCCGGGTCATGCTGGAAATCGGCATCCATCTCCACAACCACATCGGCAGCCATATTCTTCATGGCATGGGTCATACCGGTAATGTAGGCAGCACCCAAACCGCGCTTGCTTTCTTCAACAAGAAGTTCAATGTTGCCAAACTCCGGCTGCATTTTGCGGATGAGTGCAGCCGTGCCGTCAGGGGAGTTGCCGTCAACAAAAAGCAGAGAGATTTCGTGGCCGGCAATAGAAGAGGTTTCGGCCTCAATCGTCCGAATGAGTTTTTCTACGTTATCGGCTTCGTTGTAAGTAGGTATAATGACCACAAATTTCATAAAACGGTGCAAACCTAAATTAATAATCTAATTCAAAACGGAAAGAGTATTAAAGAGGCGCTGGCCAAGACGACCAGAGCCACAAGAAGGTATTCGGAAAGGACAACCCAGGAAAATCGGTGTTCAATATAGTGGTGCCAGGCACCCCACAAAACGTAGCCGACAACCGAAAAGAAAATGCTAAAAAAGCGGGCGGAAGGATTCTGTTTAAAAACGGCCACGCCGAAAAGGCCAACTAATACCACCAAAACCAAAATAGAGTAATGCCAAAGGTGTTCTCGACTTTCCATAATTTTAACGAATCACGCCCGGGCTCAAAAGAAAGGTTGAGCCCAAGAGTAATAATAGCATCAAAATGTGGGCGCCGTTGTGACCGGAAATACGCACAACGTTGCGCCTAAAGACAATCAAACCATCGAGAACAAAAAGGGAGAGCAGGAAAAATCCCACCGAATAAGAAACGGTCTTGGCCAGGGAAATAACATCGATAACGGGAACGCTGCGCGAAGACGAAGCCTGCGTTACGGTAACCGGCGAGGGTTGGGCCGTAACCCCCGGGGCCGGGCTAGGGTTGACTTGAGGAGAAATATTTTCCGTAACCTTTGCCGGCTGCGGTGCAGGAGCGGCCGGAATAGGAGACTTTGACGCTGGAGCCGCCGAAACCTCATTGGAGGCCAGCGAGGCGGACGTAGAACCAAACATCTGAACGACGAGAGTGGTTTGGAATCCTCCCAAAGTACCGTTAACCACGGCTACGCCAATATCGGTATAATTTTTATTTAAAATATTTTCGCGATGCCCCATCTTTGAGGCCATCCAGGCAGCTACCACGTCGTCGGAACTCTGAAAATCCTTAGCCAAATTTTCCCCAGCGTAGACGTAGCGATAACCGGCGTCGAGTATAAACTTCCAGGGCGTTGTGCCGTCGGGAGCCACATGAGCCCAGTAGTCATTTTTAAACATGTAGTCGGCTTTGGCGGCGGCGGCCCGGCTCAACTCGTCGTTTAACTTCAGGGCCGGCAGGTTGTTGGCCAAACGTTGATTATTGGTATCGCCAATTATTTGGTCTGCGGTAATGTTGGAAGCAAATCCTAAAACCCCCGGGAACTTGAGGGCCACAAAACTCAAGCTGAACTGAACTAAAAAAATGAAGGTGGCGTACAAAAAAAGAGCCTCGTGAGAAAGGGTTGCGGCCCGCCGGTTATAAGGCTCGCGGGGAATTATTATTTTAACAATCGGTCGCATTTAACAAGAATAATATCAGGAAATTGCCACTGCCCGCAAAAAAATTACAGCTCCTCGGTGGCGTAGAGTTTCCAGCCGCCGTTCTCAAAATGAAAAACAGCCGTGTATTCTTGGGTCGCGCCGTCGGAAAGAGTTAACTTTATAGACTGCTCGGCCCAGTCATTGTTTGCCCCGTAAATCTTAGGCACGGAGTCGGACACCCCGCCAACAACCGCCTGGGCGCCGGAAAAACTTAAGGCAAATTCGGCTTCGCTGTAAGTCGTCTTAAAGTCTTGGCTCATTAAGTTATAGAGGTGATCAAGAGGCACCCCATCGGCATTTTCGGCCCCTTTAAGGTAGGTAATAACCAAATTGGTTGAGTCCTCCACCACCTGCTCTGTGCTACCAATAGGCTGATCTTCCGCTGAATTGCCCGCCACGGTAGTTACATTGGAGGAACCGGAGTTGCTTACATCGGAAGAAGTTGAAGGAGCGGAATTATCCGCAAAAGGAGCGGCGGGTGCGGGTGTGGGAGCGACCATAGGCCGGATCGGCCGACTTTGAGACGGAAGCCGCGCAGCACTCAATGTGGAGTCCCGAACCGAAGACCCCAGCACCATTCCGGAATCGGTGCTTTGAGCAGATGACAGAATGGAAGCAAAAGGCGACAACCTACCCATGGAGGCCGGCGAGATTAGGCTGGGCGAATAAGGCGCCAAAAAGTAAGCAACCAGAAAACCCACAGGAGTTCCCAAGACCAAAATCACCAGAAGAAATTTAAGGGAGAGTTTTATTTTTGTGTCCATCAAAAATCGCTTTAATATTCCGGATACTCCAACTGACCCACCGGTTTAAGACCTAAAACATAGTTCAGAGCGTTGGCCGCACTTACCCCAATCAAAATCCCCACTCTCGACTCCCCCTCCATTTTGGCCTTTATTTCTTTAAGATCTGAAAGTTCAACTTTGTACTTTTTTAAAAGCTGGTTGAGTAAGACCAAAACATCCGACCCACCTTCTTCAAAACCCAACACTTGATTGGTTGAGTCTAATAACGAAATTTTGCGAGAGAATCTATTTGAAGTGTCTATTAATAGATTTGAGGTCATTTATGACTTTCCTCGTAACCAGCTTCCAGATTACGGACGACACGTCCGGCGGTATCAGTATTCCCATCAAGCCCTTTAGCAAGGCCCAAAACCCGTTGTTGGTAGTCTGCTAACCAAGACTCCATGTAGGCATGAAACTCCTTGACCACCGTTAAAGTTTCTCGCATAGCCGTAAGACTTGGATGATTTTTATTGTCAAACTCGGTATCAGAGATAGATGCAGCAAGTCGTCCTTCGACCGCCTCGATCTCAACCAACGAATCTCTGTATAGTCCACTTCTGTGTTGGGCACGATCACCGTTGACTCTAGACGCAAGCTCCTCGGTAACTGAATTTAACCCTCTTAATTGCTGGGCAGCTTCGCCAACAACCGTCATTCCCTGAGCATCTTCCACTCCATGTGACCGTATGAAATTCCCACGATTTCCCAAGTTTTCCCGTGAAAGGTCACCGTTGGCCTGCGCCTCCACTTCAGACCATAATTGTTGATTCGGACTTCTAGTTGCCGTTAGTGGGTCAATAACATCCCTTTCTAAAACCTCAAGCGTAGAACGTGGACTAAAGTAACTATCGCTACCCTTGTTAATTCTGCCTGATATAGAATCCTTTCTTACGCCGTCACCATAGAAATAACCCCTCAACTGACCTTCACATAGACGTTCCTGAACACAAGTAACCCTAGCGAGTTCACCTGACTTCCCGGCCAGTTCCAGCACGGATAAAGCCTCATTAGTTCGCTCCTCACGTTCCGCGTTTCGCTCATCTTTGGCAGTTTCCTGAGACCTAGCACCCCTTGCTCCGCTGTCGCCAGCTTCCTGGACAGTTCCTTCATCATTCATAGCTTCAATTATCTACAATACACTTTTATCTGTCTATTCTTACCTAAATAATTGAAATCTAGATTTATTGCAGACCTGTAAGTGCTGCTCTCTAGTCTTTCCGCCCACTCGACAACGACGATACCTTTGGGATCGGAAAGGATTTCGTCAAAGCCGAAAGATTGTAAGGTTTTTTTGTCCTGATTTTCAAGACGGTAAAGATCCAAATGGTAAAGGGCGTCTTTGTGGAAACTTTGGCGGATGATTGGTTTAAAGGAATAGGAACGGACAAAAACATAGGTGGGTGAGGTGATTACTTCTTTAATCCCGAGCCCTTTAGCCAGTCCTTTAATAAAAGTAGTTTTGCCGGCTCCCAACTCGCCATTCAAAGCTATGGCGAAAGCGCGATCCGTGTCCCTAACAGTTGTATCGATGTATCGATACATCGATACAAACTTACCCGCCCCACTGCCCAGACGCAAAGACTCGGCCAGGTCATTCCCTAAATTTTCCGTCTCTGAAGCGCTCTTTGTCTCAAAAACTTCCATAATACAAAACCTAAGAAACCGCCCAAAGTGTCAATTAAAACATCCACGGCGTGGGAGCCCCGGCCGGGTACGAACCTCTGGTGAAACTCATCGGTTACTCCGTAAAGAAAAACGAAAAACAATCCATAGAAAACTTTTTTCTTCTCAATTTCCCAGAAATTTCTGGCAACACTCAAGTAATACAACAGATACAAAACTCCATACTCAAACAAATGAACGGATTTATGGACCACAAAATCAACAACGCTGTTCCGCGAGGCGTGCACGGACGGCAGGCTGGAACCCAAAAAAATTAAGGCAGCCCAAACTAAAAGAGGAAGTTGAAGCCTAAACCTTTTTTCCATACATTCTAATTCTAACGGACAAACCAATAAATATGAAAATCCAACCCAAAACATAAAAATCACCATTAATACCGGTGCGGGGAAGTTCCTGGATTTGCGCTCCGAGGATCGAGCCTTTTATTATTTCGGCTTCGGTGATATTAACAATATCGCTCTGGAAACGTGGTAGAATCCGGTAATTCCGGTCTCCGCTTTTTAAAAGTCCGTACTGGGAAACGATCCCTACCACCTTAACCAAATCACCCGATGAGAGCTTAGGCTTCACAATACCGGTAGAATCTTTAATGTAGACCTTAACCCGACCCGAGCCGTCGTTAAGATAAAATGTATCGCCGCTCTGCTCCTCCAATTTTCCCTCAACTTTCACCAAGCTTCCCTCGTAATTTTCGGTGGCCTCGCCGGTGAGTATACCGCGGGGTTCAACATTAAGGGCATCCGGCTGAATTAGAGTGACTGTTTCCGTTTTAATGTATTTCTCCCCGTTGCTCTCCTCAAGAGTACTGGAAACTTTCACCTTATCACCCAAACCAAGCTTGGAATCCGGTGTCTGACTGCAGGAAATTTTAATACCCGACTCCTTGTCCCAAACATAAAGTTCTTTGTCACCCAAAAGTCCCGGCGGCGAGGAAATATATGCCTCCAAAGAAATCTTGTGGCCCAGAGGCAAACTCTTTATTTCGGTAATTATACCCTTAAAGATCTCCGGATCTCCGGCCAAAACATTAGCCGCTCCGGGCGTGGGCTGGGAAGTTTCCTCCCATGAACCGTTAATTAGGGCGTACGAAAAACCCAATTTAGATTCGCTATAATCAACTGTATCGGAAACCACCCCATCCGGCCTAATGAGACGAACTTGATCGGCCTCGCTGTTATTTAGAATACTGGAAGATTTATTGGGGTCTGAGGAGAAATAAAAAACAAAGTAGCCCGAAGACGGCAATGTGGCGCTAAAGGTTTTGGGCGAAGAGCCGCCGTCTTTATCGTCAATCTGCCAGCCGGTTAACTCGGCCGCAGCCGTATCCGAAGAATTATATAGCTCCACCCACTCGCTGCCCATCTTGGGATTGGGCATAAATTCGTTGATTTTAACCGTCTGCGGGTAGTTGACAGGAACCGGCTCTTTGTATGCCTGACCGGGAGTGCCTCCGGCCGTGTAACTTCCAACCCAGTTGGACCCGTCATTAACACCGGCAAGGTTTTCCTTCTCAATACTGTGTCCCTTGCCCAAAGTTCCCCGCCAGCTTGTTTCGTAAGTAACCTGGGCAAAAGGCGTGCCGTTGGAACCTTCGCGAAAACCAAGCAGCTGCGAAGTGTTATTTAAATCCATTGACGACGCTTCCAAAAGAATCCCGTTGTAATCCGGATAAAGGTTTTTAAAACTTATCGCACTGTGGGCAATCACAAAATAGCTACGAGCATCTACCGTTGCCTCTTTTTCTCCGCTGGGCATCTTTAAAAGGCGATTATCGCTGCCGTCAATTAATCTTAAAGAATCGGCGGAGGACCCAAGAGTAATAGTTGTATCGGCGGACCCGTTGTTATATACTTCAACCCACTCATCATCGTTGCCGGAACTCTGCGGCTCATACATAATCTCCGAAACAATAAAGTCTTGAGACGAAGCAAAAATTTGATCGCCGAACAAAAACAGGAACGAAAGAAAAAACAGAAAAATAAACTTTACATTCATCGCAAAGAGCCCGCAGGGTAATATGACAAAATGGCATTCCGCAGCGTGAGCGACCTGCCCGCATTGCTACGCAAAGCGTTGCAGGCGGGGGCTTAGCGCCCCGCCAGTGTCTTTCCTGGCGGGGACAGCGGCCATTTTGGCGCTTACCCGAGGGCTCGCCCAAATCAACTAATTCACGGTTACTCTCTCGACTTCGGTAATAGCGCTCAACGGATACTTGCTGGTAAAACTTATATCGTGCCCATTTTCCACAAACGGATCATCCATTACATAGTTCCCCCCGGAGCCGCTCTTTAGAACCACAAAGTGAGCGGGACCTCTGTAGAGACCCACGATTACCGGCCGTCCGGCGGCCAGCTCGCTGTCAATACTGGCCGTGGTCGGCGAAAGACTGACCCGCAAAATCCGAACGCCGTTAACGGTAATATCTTTCCACAAATAAGCGGTGGAGCTGTCCGGACTAAAAAAAGCCGCAGGATTGGCGGCAATATCGGCCGGATTAAGACCTTTCTGGTAGTGGCTGGCGATCATGGCGCTCGAAGATACAAGACAGCCATACTCGGCCACGGAAAGAGTGGAACTTCCCAAAGGCTTGGCTCCCCAACTAGAGTCTCTCTGGTTATAATAACAGCCCCAGCCGTCGCAAAAAGTCTGATTGGACAAAAGACTGGCGCCACCCTGCAGATTAACAAATCTCTGGATAGCCGCCTGCTCGGCAATCACCTGGGCTAAAAGCTGCTGGTATCTGTTTTCGTCGCTGGCTGTAGCCTGCAATAGGTTCTGCTTCTCGGCTCTTTGCGTTTGCAGAGATTGGTTGTAGGCCTCCAAGTTCTTCTTGGTCGCTTCGATTTGATCTTTTAAAACCTGCACCTGGTCTTTTTTGTCGCCCAAAACAATTTTTTGCGATTGGAAAGCCTGCTGGGTATCCTCCATTTGCAAAAGATATTTACTGTCCTGAAGCTCAAAAACCTGCAGGTATTTAAGACGGTCAATGAAATAGGAAAAATCCTGCCCGCCCAAAACAAGGTCAAGGGGGGTTACGGCGGAACTGCGATAGAATGCGTTGGCCCGACCGGCGAATATGGATTTCTGACGGTCAAGCGTTTGGCCGAGAGTATCAATTTTTGACGAAACCAAACCAATGTCGCTGGTCAGTTTTTCCAACTCGGCCTCATTTAGTACGATTTGCGTCTTGGCCTGTTCAATTTTAATTTGGGTTATATTGATTTGACTGTCCATGAGACTGATTTGATTCTGAAGAGTCTTTTTCTGGCTTTGCAGTGAAGCAATCTTATCTTCATACACCTTTTGTTGCTCCTGCAAACTTTTAAGCTGATCTTCCGTGGTATCGGCGAGACTAATCTTCCCGCTTCCTACCCCAATAAAAAGAAAAAATAAAAAAAGGAGAAACAACCGGGCAGTATTATTCATGGCTTAAACTCGAAGATACTTTCTGACACCCAAAAAGCTGCTGGCCGCGCCAAGTAAGGGTCCCAACAGAAAATGAAAAGCGGCAACTGCGGCTAGGTAAAAATAAATGGTGTGGTCCAGGGTAACGGTCTGTGTAAAAAATTTTAAGTACGGAACAGTGAATATAAGAGTAACAGCAAAGATAATGAACGAGATGGCAGAAGAAAAAAGACCGTAAATAGCCCCCTGCCAAATAAACGGGGAGGTTACCTGTCCGTCACTGGCACCAACAAGACGCATAATTTCGATTTCGTCCGCGCGGATTTTTACCGAAATACCCACCGAAAGCAAAACAACGAGCAGGGAAACGAGAAGCATTGCCGAAACCAAAGCGAGTCCAACCACCCTTAAGATAAACGCCCAGCGCCCCAGGGTTTCCACAACATCCTTAAAAAAGACCACCTCCTCCACCTCCGGCCGGGCTTTAAGCTCGGCTGCCAGAGAATTAAGGGAGGAAATTTTTCTGGTTTTAATTTCTAATGACGCCGGCAGGATGTTGGCGCTTACCGCCTCCAAAAGACCCGGCTCGTCTTGGTGCTGACCCAAATATATTTTTAAGGCATCGTTCTGTGAAACATACTTCACCGACTCCACTTCGCTGCGTTTTAGCAGAGTGTCGCGGATTTCCAGAATCGTCGGCTCGGCCACATCGGTTTTAAAAAAAACGGTTATTTGAGCTTTGTCTTCAAGACTCCGCAGCAAAAAGTGGGAAAAAACAAAAGCCGAGGCAAAACTTAAAAAAACCAGAAAACTTAGGCTCATAACAAAAACCGAAGCCAGGGTTAAAAAACGGCTGCGCCGAATATATTTAAAACCAGTTTTTAACGAATGGGGCCGGACCAAAAATCTAGACATAGGTTCCCTTTTTATCGTCTTTAATTATGCGGCCACGATCAATTTTAACCACCCGTTTCTTAAGAGAGTTAACAATTTCGCTGTCGTGGGTGGCCACAATCACCGTGGTTCCGCGCTTATTGAGTTCGTCCAAAATTTCCATAAGCCCCCAGGTAAGCGCCGGATCCACTTCGGCCGTGGGCTCGTCGGCCAGAATAACCTTGGGACAGCCCACCAGTGCCCGCGCCAGAGCCACCCGCTGGCGCTCGCCGCCCGAAAGCTGCCAGGGAAAGTTGTCGACCTTCTCGGAAAGACCAACTAAGTCCAAAGCCGCGGTGGCCTGCTCGCTTATTTCTTTTTCGGCTTTGCCCAAAACTTCCAAAACCAGGGAGACGTTTTCATAAACGGAAGCGGTTGGCAAAAGCCGAAAATCCTGGAAAACAACGCCAATGTCGCGCCGGAGCTTAAACAAATCCGGCCGCTTAAGAGACGTCACCTCTTTCTCCTCAAAAAAAACCTTGCCGGCTTCCGGCTTTTCCTCACAGTAAATAAGTTTTAAAAGCGTGGTTTTGCCGGCTCCAGAAGGACCAATGAGAAAAAGGAAATCTTTGGGGTGTACCTCTAAATCCACGTCTGCTAGGGCCCGAACTCCGTTGCCATATGTTTTGGAAACTCCTTCAAACCGAATCATATAATCTTACTTAAAACTCACCTTATCCACCTGCACAATCGGGATGCCGTCGTTAAGAATTCTCTCCTTAACACCGTGAATACTGGCCCGAAACCCTTCTAAAATACTCAAATCAATTTGGCGGCTTTCTAGATAGGCAATCACCTTTCCATTTTCATCGACCAAACGGTGGGTGGCCAAGGAATCAACCGGGGTCATGAGTTTTTCTACCAGGCCCGTATAATAATCCCCGGCCGGGCTGCTTGAATTCGAGGAATCTATGGCAACCTCAGACGGCGCAGCAGCTTTCTGAAACGAAGTGAAAGTAAATCCAAGATAAATTAAAGAACCCAGCAAAAAAATAAAGGCGAGCACGGTTAACAGCTTATTTAATCCCGGCCTCATACTAAACCCACTCTAAACAATTGAAGGCAAAATTTCAAACTCCCTGCCGCAGTTCGGCCTCAAGAAATTCCTCCAAACGTCCGTTAAGAACTAAATCCGGATTAGTTGACTCGATACCTGTTCTTAAATCCTTAACCAATTTGTAGGGGTGTAAAACGTAGGAACGAATTTGGTTACCCCAGCCTGGAACCTTATAGACGCCCCTAAGCCGCCTTTTCTCTTCGTCCAACTTTTCGAGCTCCTTTTGAAGAATTCGAGCTTTAAGCAAACGCAAGGCGATTTCACGGTTTTTCGCCTGGTAGCGCTCGGCCTGACAGGCAACGACAATGCCGGTGGGTTTGTGGCGAAGTCTCACCGCCGTGGAAACCTTGTTAACATTCTGTCCGCCGTGGCCGCCGGAGCGGAAGGCCTCGAATTCAATATCCTCGTCCCTAATTTCCACTTGAACATCGTCGGAAATTAAGGGAATAACCTCAACCATGGCAAAAGAAGTCTGGCGCAACTTGTTGGCGTTAAAGGGGGACTGGCGAACGAGCCGATGAACTCCGGCCTCGCCTTTTAAAAAACCGAAGGCATAGGACCCGCTTACCTCCAAAACAACACTTTTGACGCCGGCTTCCTCCCCGACCGTTTCGTCCACGGTCACAAAGCGCCAGCCTTTAGATTCAAAATACTTAAGATACATGCGCTTGAGCATTCCCGCCCAGTCCATGGCTTCGGTGCCGCCTTGGCCGGAGTGGATAGAAAAGAGGGCGTCGCCGCGGTCGTATGGGCCGGAAAGAAAGGTTAAGAATTCCAGATCTTTAAGCCCCTGCTCAAAGGCGGCCCAATCTTTTTCCTGACGGTACAAATCGAGCAATTCCAGTTTTTCCACTTCGTCTTTAAGGGTAGAGAGCTCCGCCATCTTCTTGCCGGCAGTACCGCTGTCGTTCCAAAAACTCGGACCGACGGATTCTTGGGTCAACTCTTGAATCCTTTTCTTTTTTCCCTCAATATTTAGTTTCAAACAAAGATTTGTATAACGCGAAATAAGCTCTTCTTCCATGACTCAATTCTGACCCAATTTGGGAAGTTTATCAAAAAACTTTAAAAGAGTTTAGAGAAGAACGGAAATATCAACGCTAAAAGGAATCTCCTTTTTAATCTCTCCGGAAAGAATTTTTTTGGCGATGGAGGATTCCACTTTATCCTGAATCAGCCGGCGCATGGGCCTAGCGCCCAAAGCCACGTCGTAGCCATCAGCCGCCAATTTTTTAACAAGCTCTTCGCTAAAACTAACCACAAAACCTTCCTTAAGCAGATCGGCGGCAATTTTTTTAAGCTTCAGCCGGGCAATCATTTCCGTGTGCTTTGGCAAAAGCGGTTTATAAACAATAATGCCGTCAAAACGGTTGAGGAGTTCAATTCTAAATGACGACTCCAGTTTTTGGGAAAGCTCTCCCTTAAATTCATCGATGCTTCGCCCGACCCGCAGGTTTTCGTAAATAAACTGGGTACCGGCATTACTCGTAAAAACCAAAATTGTATTGGCAAATGAAGCCGTCTTCCCTCCTTCATCCGTTAGCCGTCCGTCGTCAATCACCTGCAGAAAAATGTCGAGAATCCGCGAGTTGGCTTTCTCGGCCTCGTCCAAAAGAACCAGGGAAAACGGGTGGTGGCGAACCCCATCGGTTAACTTGGCAATTAAGGAGTCCACCGAACCCTCGGTCTGATACTCGGTCATATCAAAACGTATTAGGCGCTCCTCGTGTCCGTAAAAAACTTCGGCCAGAGCTTTGGCCGTTTCTGTTTTACCCACTCCGGTCGGTCCTACAAAAAGCAGTGAGGTAATGGGCCTCTTCTCCTCCCGCAAACCGACCCGGGCCCGCCGAATAGCGTCGGAAAGGGCTAAAACCGCCTCCGTCTGGTCAACCAATCTTTCGTGAATCTTGCCCTCCAAATTCAGGAGAGAGGCCGCTTCCTCGGTGTTGCCCACAGCCAGCGTTACCGGAATACTGGTTTTCTCGGCCACAATTTTTTGAACATCAGCCTTAAGAACGAGCGGCAGGCTCCGGTTTTGGGAACGCACGAAACTTACCGTTTCCTCCAGCAAATCTACGGCTTTATCGGGCAAAACCCGCCCGTAGATGTAGCGCGAAGAAAGGTCAATACAGGCCTTTAGACAGTCCAGAGTAATTATTACTTTATTTTCTTCCTCCAAATCCAAACCGAGGTACTCCAAAATTTCTAGGGTTTCGTCAAAACCGGCTTCGGGAATTTCCACCTTCTCAAAAAGTCTGGCAAAAGCCGAATTAGGCTCAATGTACTTGCGGTAATTTTCCCAAGTGGCCGCACCAATTACCTGAAACCCTTTCTGTCCGATTCGCGGCTCCAATGATCCAAAAACCACGGAAGTATCGGCCGAGCCCCCGGCACTAACTGCGTTCTGAATTTCATCCAAGAAAAGAATAATATTGCCGGAATTTTGGATATCGTCCAAGACATTGTTAATCCGCTCCTGCACTTCACCAACGCTCCTTGTGCCAGCAGAAATCCTGGAAATCTCAAGCATCATAAGCCTTTTGTCGGCCAAGCCCCGGGCAGCCGTACCTTTCACAATTTCCTGGGCCAAGCCGTAAACCAGAGTTGTCTTGCCGCAGCCGGGCTCCCCAATGAGCAAAACGCAATTTTTTAAACTTCGCTCCAAAACCCGTAAAGCTTCCTCCACCTGGTTCTTCTTGCCAATGAGCGGCGGGAGATAACCCGCTTCCGCCTCTCGAGTCAAGTCCCGTGAATAACGGTCCAGATTGTAAGTTACCCGTCCCGTCCAGCCGCGGTTAAAACCGCCCAAGCCGTCAACTTTATAGTTCTCGTCCCAAAAATGCGGCGGATGGGAGCGGCGGTACTCACGGTTGCTCCAAATTAAAACTTCTCGGGCGTCGGCAAAGCGGTAGTTTGAGGCCTTGAGCAGTGACAAAAGGAGGTGAACCGAAGATATATGGCGGTGCCCCAAGTCCAAAGCCTGGTAAAGTGAATCCTTAAGCAAAGCGTCACGCCCTAGGGATTGAATTTTGGTTAAACGCGTCCCGTCCGGCCCTCTAAAGTCCTTAAGAAAATCATCACAGGTTTGGTAGCTTAACTTTTGCAGGAGTCTTTGTGGTACACGCCTTCGGCAAATCTTTCCCAGAAGTTCCAGGTTATCCCGAGACGAAGAAATAAGTTTAATCATCGAGGAACGCAAAAATAACTCCGGGTTTTCGTTAAGATTCCCGGGTCCGAGTATTGTTCTTTCCGGCTCATCAAAGCGGTCCCGTAAGTAAACCAAAAAAACTAAGCCAATAAATATAAATGAATAAATCCGCCAATCGGTGAATACTAAAAACGGCAGAAAAACCCAAATCAAAAGAAGAAAAGCGTTTAGCACCTCCGCAAGAAGAATAACCAGCAAGCCAAATAAAATTCGTCCAGTTCTAAAAACGACGGCAATTAAATGCCCCACTAAATTCGGGTCGCCAAAAAGGGGTGTCAGCCAAAGGCGGACCATTAGGGTAATAGCCAGTTGCCGATTTAGAAAAAGGGCTAAATTCTTAAAGAGTCTTAAAAACCATAAACTGCGCTCCTTATACCACCAGATGGGAAATTTAAAAATAAGCTTCGGCAGGTTTAACATAAACTTTTCAAATTAAGAATACCAGTTTCCCCGTCCGGCTGTTAACCGACTAAGCCGCGCAGAATCTCCAAGTTCTTTTTATCCGGTCCTTTATTGTCAAACCCGGGCGTTTCGATTATGAAAGGCAGCTCTTTAAGTAAAGGGTGATTAAGAATATTTTTGAAGCCGTCGAGACCAATAAACCCCCGGCCAATATTTTCATGCCGGTCCCGAAGTGACCCCAAAGGAAATTTGGAATCATTGGTGTGCACCGCCACTAACTTTTTAAGAAGTCCCAACGCCTGCAATTTATTGATAACATCATCCAACCCTTGAGGCAGATTTATTGGATATCCGGCGGCAAAGGCATGCTGGGTATCCAAACAAACGGCGGTCCGTGAACTATCTGCGGCCGAAACAAGTTCCGCTAGCTCTTCGAACCTAGTACCAATCCCGCCGCCCTGACCGGCGTTGTTCTCAAAAATTAAGAGACCGGCTTCTGTTTGAGCGAGAACCGTTTTGACGGCCTCAACCACCCTCTTTTTTACGGAATCAAACCCCTGACCATGATGAGAACCGAGATGAAAAATAACGCCCTGGGCGGCCGCTTTTTGGCATAGGTTTAAATAAAATATCAGGGATTTTATGGAGAGTTCGAAAAGAGTTTTGTTCGGCGAACCCAAGTTGATTAAATAAACACCGTGGAAAAAAATTGGCGCCATCTTGGCCGACTTAACCGCGCGTCGAAACCGCTCAAAATCTTCCTCACTATAATTAATTGTATTAAAACTCCTGGGCGAAGAACCAAAAATCTGAAAGGTTTGCGAACCGAGAGACACGGCCCTCTCAACGGCCCGGTAGAGCCCTCCGGAAATCGAGACGTGCGCTCCCAGTTTCATAAATACCTTCCAAAGAGGCTCAATAACATAGACAGGACAGCCAAAGTCATAAAAACAAAGGTAAGCCAAACAAAAAAATTAGAGAGATTGCCGCTTTTATACTCTCCCATAATTTTGGCGCTGCCGGCAATTTTGGCAATTAGAAAAATAAGCGGCACGGCCACAATACCGTTGATGACGGCGGTAATTAGGAGGGCCTGAATCGGGTCAACGCCCACAAAATTAATAAGCAGTCCGACGAGTGTAGCAATGGTAATCACGCCGTAAAACCCGTGAGCCCGTTTAAGTTTATAGCCCAGGCTGGCTTTCCAATTTAGGGCCTCGGCCACGGCATAGGAAGCGGAGCCGGAAAGTACCGGCACAGCCAAAAGACCCAGGCCAATAATTCCTGAAGCAAAAATTAATTTGGCCAAAAACCCCGAGTGAGGAAAGGTTCGAACCAGGGGCTCAAGGGCTTGAGCGGCTTGCGCCGAGGTCGTAATATTGGTAACTCCGTTGGCGTTAAGAACGGTGGCGGCGGTCACAATAATGCACCAGGTAACCAGGTTGGAGGCAACCATACCTACGGCATTATCGACTCTCATTGTTTTAACCCGGTGCCAATTTACCTTCGGAGGCTGTCCCGAACGGTTTCTTAAAAGATGCTTTTCCCGCTCCTCTTCCACTTCCTCATCTGCTTCCCAAAAAAACAGGTAGGGGGAAATAGTCGTACCCACCACGCCGGTAATAATAAAAAGAAAAGCGAAACTGAATTCCAGATGGGGAATAAAGGTGGCCCGAAGAATCAGCGGCCATGGTTCTCTAACCAGGAAAACCGTAATCGGATAGGCCAAAAGAAAGAGGGCCAGCCATTTTAGAATCCGGGCATAGACTTTGTAGGAGGTGAATATTTCCAGAACCAAAATAAGAGCGGTAAAAACCAGAGTAGCCGCGGCAAAGTTGAGGGGCAAAATTAAACGCAAGGCGGCGGCCATGGCGCCAATGTCCGCCCCAATATTAATGGTATTGGCCAAAAGTATTAGAAAAACCGCCGCCAGGGCAATCTTTTCCGCATAAAACTCCTTAATGACGGCCACAATCCCCCTGCCGGTGATAAGACCAATGCGGGCGCAGGCTTCCTGGACCGCCGTCATTAAAGGCAGGGTAAAGAGAGACAGCCAAAGCTGGCCGTAACCGAAGCGGGCGCCGGTTTGCGAATAGGTAGCAATGCCCGAAGGGTCATCGTCGGCCGCGCCGGTAATAATCCCCGGCCCCAGCTCTTTAAAAAATTTATTAATCTTTTTAACCAACATTTACTTTCGCCAAAGGTAGCGCTCAAGATCTACACGATACTCGGAGCTAAATTTAACACCGTCTTTCCAAAGCCTCCTCTTCTGCTCCAGGTAACCGCCTAAAGAATAATTTTTGGCCAAAGAACCATTGGCAAAGACGACTCGGTGACAGGGAATATTAACATCCTGATTACCAAAAACGGCCCAACCTACCTTGCGGGCGTCCCGAATACCAACCAATGATGCGATTTGACCGTATGTAGCCACTTTTCCTTTAGGAATTCTTTTGACTACATTTCTAATTCTTTCAAACAAACCAGAATTTTTCATTGCCTCTTCCGGCGAACGACACGACGAGCTTTAGCCCCAGGCGAACTCTTTCTAAGATCTGCAATTTCCTCTCTAATCTGCTCAATCATAAGGCTGATTTTATCCACGTCGGCGTTCATTAGATCATAGGCGGGGTTATCGTGCCAGCCATCCCCGCCCAAATAAAAAATGTCGTTCGATTTTCTTAGAGTTTTGGAAAGCCTGTCTTTAAGGGCAGCCAGTTCCTTTTCCAGCTCCTCAATCTTTATTTCCCGGCTGATTTTGACCATAATATATTCTAACTATCTAAGCTATGAACGGCAAAGTTGCGCTTGTTACTACCTTCCTGATTTTTTTTACCCTCTTTCTAATTCCCTTACGCGACACCGATTTCGGCTGGCACTACCGCTGCGGAGAAATGATCGTTAAAACCCAAACTCTTTGTCACCTTAACAATTTTACAACTCTGCTCAAAGAGCATTCCTGGTACTCGCCGTCGCAGGGATACCAAATTCTTATTTACTTTCTTTACAACCGCTTCGGTTTTGCCGGTATTACCGTATTTTATGCTGTCTCGGCCGCCTTCGTTTTAACTTTTTTTCTAAAGTCTTTGAGTGGAAACTGGCTCCAAAAAATTATCTTTTTTCTAATATTACTTTGGCTTTCCTGGTCGGTCTGGCTTGTTGGATTTAGATCGCAAATTATTTCCTTCTATTTCTTTGCGATAGTTCTTGCGTTAATTGAGATCTCAAAAAGAAAACCAGAAGTATTATTGACCGTACCCGCCATTATGATTATTTGGGCCAACTCCCACCCGGGATTCTTCCTGGGTCCAATCCTAATGACTTTCTGGTCGGCTGATGTTTTTGTGAGATACAAAACTTCCGGAACGGAAAAAAAGAATAATTTTATTTTCTCCTTACTTATAACGGCTCTATGTTTCCTGACCACTCTCGCTAACCCATACGGCATCAAAATTTACCTCGAAGTTCTAAGACATACCCAGGTACCGCTCAATACTCTAATCGCTGAATGGGTTGCCCCGCCGCCTTGGCTTTCCTTGACGGCCGTTTTTTTCTCTTTTTACACCGCGATCAGCCTAGCCAAAGATTTAAACAAAAACGTTTTTAGAATTCTTCTGATCGTATTCGTTACCGTCCTTGCTGTGGAGGCCCGCCGCAACCTGCCGCTCTATTCCATGGGTTTAGCCTTCGCCTGGTTCAACGAAAACGGGACGCTGCGATTCAACCGATTTTTTAATCATCCGTTCATAAAACAGATCTGCCTAATTCTTATCCTCATTCTGATTGGGATTAACGCCAGACAAAACCTGCCTATATTTTTAAAGACGGGCGACCATTTTTATTGCCAAAACGCTCTGGTACGCCTGCCCTGTGAGGCCGCAAGTTTTATGAAAAAACAAAACCCAGGCAACATTTTTAACGCCTATGAATGGGGTGGCTTTCTGGACTGGCAACTGACGCAATTTAAAATTTTTGTGGACGGACGCATGCCCACCTGGGATACAAGGGGAGAAACTTCCCTGCCGGTAGACTGGCGCGGCAAAAGCCCCTACACCATTTATATTGAAACGCTGCAAACCCAACCCGGCTGGCAGGAAATACTTAAGGCGTACAATACGGAATATCTGGTTATCCAAACTGGAACTTTTATGGATTTGGAACTTAAAGAAAATTGGCAGCGCGACGGCTTTAAACAAATATACAACGACGGCATTGCCGCGGTTTATAAAAAGATTTAGTTAAGGAATGTTTCGGAGAGTTTCTTAACCTGGGTGTCTTTTAAGAACCGATCAATGATTTTGGCGTAGCCGCCGCGGTTACGGTTTAACTTTTTGGACACACTGCTTATGGTGTTGGGGGAAACCTTGAGCGTATCGCAAATCTGACGAAAGCTTAAACCTTCGCATAAAAGTAGAGCGATCATAAACCGTTTGGCAATCATCACCTTTTCCACCGGCGAAAAAAGACTGCCGGTGAAAAACTCCATCTCCCGCACGTCTTTGAGTCCGGCCACAGACTTCCAAAAAAGGTAAAACATGCGGTTTTGATTCTTGGCAGTTAGTTTGCGCGAAGAAACCCTGGTCATAAGTTCACTCTAAGCACACTCTCCGATTATGTCAATTAATTGAACCGGTGACAAATTACCATTGATAAACCCTGTGCAGAAGCCATTCCCAAAGAAATTCCGGCAACAGCTTTTTCAGAAGATTTAAAAAGCGGGCGTCTAGCCCTATTAAATAACGGGCTTTAGGATTTGGGGTTTGGGAAATTCTAAAAATTAAGTCAGCTACCTTTTGCGGGTCCCCGGCCTCACGCAGAAAAGTCGGAAGAAATCTCTTGTAAGTTTTCACCGGACCTACTCCGGATTGACCCAAAAGTTTGTGGTAGCTTGTATCATGGACTTCGTCGGGACGGGGTCCTCGACGGCCCCTGTCGAAACCGGTCCTAAACGAACCCGGCTCAACGAGAGTAACTTTAATGCCAAAGGGCTTAAGCTCAAACCTTAAGGCTTCGCTTAAGGCTTCCAAGGCCCGTTTTGAAGAGGCATAAACTCCGTAGAGAGGAAAAGTTATGAGGCCGGAAATGGAACTAATGTTTATAATCGTCCCCAACTTCTGCTCACGCATTATTGGCGCAACGCTTTTGGTCATCCTTAAAACCCCAAAAACATTGGTTTCGTACTGACTTTTAACCTCGTCGATTGTAAAGTTCTCCACCGGACCAAAGTAACCAAAACCGGCGTTGTTCACCAGAACATCAATACGTCCGAATTTATTTACGGCCATATTTACTCCTTCCTCAACACTCAAACTGCCGGTAACGTCAATGGGCAAAAGCTCCAAAGGAAGATTCTCCTTTTTCTTTATCTCCCAAAGCTCCTTGGCTCCGGTACTTTCCAAATCCCTGACCGACGCAAAAGTAAACCAGCCCCCGCGGGCGAATTTTAACGCTGTTAAATAACCGAAACCCGACGAACAACCGGTAATTAAAACTACCTTTTTACTTTCCATTTACATATTAATCTCGTCATTCTGAGCGCCGTCACGAACGCGAAGAATCCTTCGACAGGCTCAGGACAGATTCTAGATCCTTCTCCGGCTAGCCGGATCAGGATGACGAAGGACCAAGACCTATTTAACGAGCTTCTCTTCTAACTTTGAGATTGCTCTTTTAATGCTTTCGTCACTAATAAGTTCTAAGGCTTCATCTGGTGTGGCCCAGAGGAACTGGCTATGCTCGTGCGGATCAATCTTAACTTCCCCGCCCCGGTACTTACACCAAAAGCTGACACCCAAATGTTCCGCTTTTTCCGCTCCCCTAAGGAATCTGAAGGTGTAAATGGGTTCAACAACTTCCACCTCCAAGCCTGTTTCTTCCTTAGCCTCACGTCTTGCGGCTTGTTCCAGAGTTTCTCCCTGTTCCACTCTTCCGCCCAAAGCCTCCCATTGCCCTGGGGCGTGGTCACGGTCATCGGCCCTTTTACAAATTAACACCTTTCCACCGTCTACAATTAAAGCGTCGACAGCGACATTAAATAATCCCGGCATAATATAAAATTTTACGTTACAAAAATAAACTCAATATTAAAGCAATCCACCCTGCTTAAAACGTTCCGGATAGTGGGCATTTAGATGTTTATAGGCAGATTCTGTGGCCTGGCGGCCGCGGGGAGTGCGTTTAATAAAGCCTATTTGCATAAGGTAAGGCTCAATCACTTCTTCCACCGTACCAATGTCTTCGGAAATACTGGAAGCAATAGTTTCTATTCCCACCGGTCCCCCGCTGTGTTTATGAATGAGTGAAGAAAGATAGCGTCGGTCTGCTTCGTTAAGTCCCAAGGGATCCACCTCCAACACGGCCAGAGCCTTCTCGACTGTCTCAAGGTTAACATTCCCGTCGCCCTTAACTTGGGCAAAGTCGCGAACCCTTTTTAAAAGTTTTAAGGCAATCCGGGCCGTGCCGCGGGCGCGTAGCGAAAGTTCTAAGGCAGAATCCCCGTCAATCTTAACTGCCAACTTCGCGGCGGCGGACTTAACCATTTTGGAAAGTTCCTCGGGAGAATAAAAAGTTAAATGATGCACAACACCAAATCGGTCGCGCAATGGGGCGGAGAGAAGGCCGATGCGGGTGGTTGCGCCGATCACCGTGAAACGCGGCAGATCCAAATTCAGTGTCCTGGCGGAAGGACCCTTGCCAACCACAATATCCAGCTTGTAATCCTCCATAGCCGGGTAAAGAGTTTCCTCCACAACTTTTGGCAGGCGATGAATTTCATCAATGAATAAAATGTCAAAAGGTTCCAAATTGGAAAGAATGGCCGCCAAATCCCCGGCCCTTTCAATGGCCGGGCCGGAGGTAGGGCGAATGCTGACTCCCATTTCGCCGGCAATAATGTGGGCCAGGGTGGTTTTACCAAGGCCCGGCGGGCCATATAAAAGAATGTGGTCAATGGATTCCTTGCGGGCGCGGGCAGCGGCGATGGCTGTTTTTAAAGACTCTTTAACTTTTTCCTGACCGGCAAAATCGGCCCAGGAATCCGCCCGCAGCGAAACATAGAGCTTTTCCTCTTCCGGAGATTCTTTTTCTACGTCTTCTTTTTCCTTTTTCATAATCAGCGCTCTAACGTCATTCCGGACTTGATCCGGAATCCAGACTTCTGGATCCCGAAATCGTCGCCGAGCGAGATCCCGCTTTGCGGTGACAAGTTCGGGATGACAGAAAAACAATCATCTTGAAAGAGATTTGAGCGCCAGTTTTATTTTCTGCTCGATGGTCAGTTCTGAATTCTTAGGCAGGGCTTTCACCGCTTCGCGGGCTTCATATTCTTTAAAGCCGAAACCCTTAAGAGCCTCCGTAATCTGTTTATTTTCCGATTCTTTCTCGGCCGACAAATCAAGATCTCCTACGGCTCCAACTTTGTTTCTTAAATCAACGATGATTCTTTGTGCGCCTTTAGTACCCAGCCCTGGCGTCTGCGTAAAAAAGTCGGTGTCGCCTTTGGCAATGGCGGCCGTAACGTCGGCCACCGAACCCGAAGACATGACGGTAATCGCTGTCTTGGGGCCGATGCCGGAAACAGAAAGCAGAAGTTCAAAAAGCCCCAACTCGGACTTACTCTCAAATCCATAAAGGTCAAAGGCGTCTTCACGGATGTGGCTGTAAATGTGGAGCTTAACACTTTGGCCGACGTTTATTTTTGACAAGGCCTCGGTCGTGGCTCCCACTTTGTAACCGACCCCGCCGGAGGTCACAATAATAAGATATTTTTCTTTTTTGTCTTCGACGGTTCCGGAAATTAGTGCAATCATCTTTGTTTATTGTCATCCCGGACGGCGATCCGGGATCCATGTTTTTGGATTCCGGGTCAAGCCTGACTGCGCAGGCAGGCCCGGAATGACGTTAAGACACTACTTTTCATCAGTTTTCGACTGTAACAGTGGCAAAGGGCAATGGCCACGGCGTCGGCGGCGTCGTCGGGCTTGGGAACGGACTTTAACTTAAAGGTCTTTTGAACCATCTTCCCTACCTGATTTTTCTCCGCCCGGCCGTAACCCGTTAAAGCTATTTTAACCTGCAGAGGGGTATATTCAAAAATGGGAAGATTGTTTTTGGCTGCAGAAAGCTTTATAACTCCGCGTGACTCTCCCACCGCCAAAACCGTTTTGGCATTAGTGTTAAAAAAAACCAATTCCACGGATATTTCGTCAACCCGCCACTTTTTAATAAGCTTATTCAGACGTTCATAAATCACCTTTAGACGTATTTCTGATTTCTTAGATTTGTCTGTAAGAATAACTCCAAAATCCAATAGTTCCTGTTTCCCCTTTTCGTTTTTGATAATGGAATACCCCGTGGTGGCCGTCCCCGGATCAACTCCAAGAATAATCATTATTCATATGATACCATCATTTTTATGGGACAAAGCATTGGCGTTTTTGACTCGGGGCTCGGCGGTCTTTCCGTCTATAGAGAAATCAAAAAATTGCTACCCGGACAGCGGATCATTTATTTCGCCGATCACAAAAACGCCCCTTACGGAACCAGGAAAGAAAAGGAAATAAGGAATCTGACAATCCGGGCGATTGAATTTCTGAAGCAAAAGAGTTGCAGCCCTGTAGTCATTGCCTGTAATACCGCCACCACCGGCGGCATAGATTTTTACCGCCGGAAGTTTCCAAATATCTCTTTTGTTGGGGTGGTTCCGCCCATAAAGCCGGCGGCTATAGGTAGTAAGAGTAAGAAGATTGTTATTCTTTCCACCACGGCTACTTCAAAAAGTAAATATCTAAAGAGGTTAATAAAATGGTTTGCCCGTGACTGTAAAGTCTGGAACTTTGGCTGTCCGGAATTGGTGGAGGCGGTTGAAAACGGAACTGTTGACAGGGAAAAAACAAAATCTATGCTAAGAAGATATTTGGACAAACCCTTAAAAGACGGAGCTGATTCTATTGTTTTTGGCTGCACCCACTTTCCGTTTTTATCAAAAGTTATTAAAGAGGTATCTGGAAGTGGAATTAAGATATTAGAACCGTCCAAACCTGTTGCCACCCAGGTACGAAGGATTTACCAAAACGATCAACGATCGTGGAGCAAAAATGTAAAAATCTTAGATAAGTTTTATACGTCTGGAAATTCACGTACAATATCACAAGTAGCCACAAAACTTTTAAAAAGGGGAATTAATTTCCAGAACGCTTATTGAACTCTTCCGCCGAAAGAAAAATTGGTTGAGGAAGATTTTTGTAATTGGGATTTGGAACCGGAACAATTGTGTCTCCATCCTTAGTCAAATAGTAAGCCATGCCGTGCAAATCCTTTATGACTTCGTAGTCGGAAGGGCTGTGTCCCGCTTTCCAATTATCATAAGTAATAAAAGGTCGAGGACCGATGTTTGACCAGGAATGGCCGTATTCCGGCTTAATGGTAATCTTTTCCCCTTGGGAAACTCTAACTAAAAGAGCTTCCGAGACTTCGTCGGGGACAAATTTTCCGTTTCTCGCAATTTTCTTTTGCAGAAGAAGTATACCCTGCCCGGAAACTTCCGCATAAATTTCGTCTATGTTGGTGCCGTGGTAATGACCAAAAGTCTTTGGCAATTCTTTGCCCAAAAACCCGGGGGTAATAATGGTCATGTTTTCCCAAGTTACATCAAGACTGGCTTTTCCAAAAACCC
Organism: Patescibacteria group bacterium; assembly: GCA_023474425.1. GTDB lineage: Bacteria > Patescibacteriota > WWE3 > JAMCXX01 > JAMCXX01 > JAMCXX01. Next base: position 199,715 of record JAMCXX010000004.1, read on the forward strand.
AGTAAACTGTTTCCGGTCCGTCAGTCTTCGGGTCCAAAAGAACGGGACGCAAATCATCAAGAGTCCGAGTCACATTCAGCCTCATAAAAATATTCTACTACATTAGGGACAGTTTTACCGCCGCGGCAATCATCACTGCCGCCGCGGCAAACCTTGCCGCATAAACCTTTAAGGAATGGTTTTCCATAAGACTCGGAAAAATACGGGAAAGGATAAAAGCCATCATCATAGAAAACGGCAGGGAAAGGATTACCGTCGTTAGAGAAATACTGCCGGCGTAAGCCCTGTTGGCACAAAGCGTTCCCACCAAACCAAAGACGGCAATAAGAATTATGGCCAAGTGGTTCTTAACAGTTACCCCTTTAAGTTCCGTTAAGAATTTGGGCAAAGAAGCAAGTAAAACTAATTGGCCGATTAGAGGCATGAAAAGAGTCACCGTCCAGTAGCCATTTTGGGCTACTGAATATTTTATAAAAGCTCCCATGAGCGCAGAAAAGATTGTGGCCGCAAGAGCCGTAAAGATACCCCGATTAAGAAACGAGCGAAGATTAAACTTTTCCTCATAAGTTACAAGAACACCGGATAAGATTAGGAACCCAATAAGAATTAATTGCCCGGGACCCAAAGATTCTTTGAGCCAGAAAACTCCCAGCATCAGGCTAAAGAGAGTACGAAAGTTATAAAGCGGAGCAATAATGGTCACGTCAATTTGGTAAAGGGCCAAAATGTAGGCGAGACTGCTTAGGGCATAAAATAGTCCGGCAGTCAAAACGCTAAACCAATCGCGGGGCCAGGCAACCCCATTGCCCAGAGCTAAAGGCACGGTAAAGATAAGAATCCATAAAAGCCAAAAGAAATTAAAGAGGTATTGATTAGCAATCAGATGGCGGCCAACAATTTTGGTAACCACCGCCTCCAAGCCGTAAACGAACGAAGCCGTCCAGGCAAAAACAACAAAAGACATATTTGAAATTTATTACCTACAATATAATAAACGAGACCAACCTAAAACACTATTAACCTAATGTTATACTGTGGGAGCTATGTTAATAGACGAAGTGACAATAAAAGTTTCCGCCGGAAAGGGCGGGGACGGCTGTGTGGACTTTAATAAAAACTTGAGGAGTTTGGGACCGGTAGGGGCAAGAGGCGGCAACGGCGGCAGCGTCTATTTTGAAGGCGTTTCCGACCTTTCCGCGCTCTCACAATTCCGATACAAAAAGGAAATCAGAGGTGAAAACGGACAAAACGGCCGCGGCCAGTTTATGGACGGGGCTAAAGCCGAAGATATTACTATAAAAATTCCGGTGGGAACCGTGATCACCAACCTCTCCCGCAGTACCAAACACGAAATTACAAAAGTTGGAGAAAAAATTCTAATCGCCAAGGGCGGACGGGGCGGACGGGGCAACTTCTTTTTTAAGTCCCCCACCAACACCACCCCCATGGAATTTGAATACGGAAAACCTGGACAGAGTTTTAACCTAAAACTGGAAATGAAAATGATTGCCGATGTGGGTCTTGTTGGGCTTCCCAATGTTGGCAAAAGCAGCCTTTTAAACGAACTCACTAAAGCCAAAAGCAAGGTGGCCGATTACCGTTTTACAACGCTTGAGCCCCACCTCGGAGACTACTACGGATTAATAATTGCCGATATCCCCGGCTTAATTGAGGGGGCTTCCGGAGGAAGAGGATTAGGGGACAAGTTTTTGCGGCACGTGGAACGAACCAAGGTGCTTTTTCACCTTATCGCCGCCGATTCCGCGGATCCGGTTTTAGACTACAATGTCATACGAAGGGAGCTTGGGTTATACAATAAAAATCTTTTGGAAAAGCCGGAATACATTTTTTTAAGCAAAAGCGATGAGGTTGCCGCCAATGAGCTAAAGGAAAAAATAAAAACCCTAAAAAAGAAGAAGCTGGAAGTTACACCTCTTTCCATAATAGATGAGGCCAGCCTCAAGGTCGTAAAAAAAATCCTCAACCAACTAAATCAGGAGAAACAGAAAAGTTAAATTATATTTTCCCAACCAAATCGGCGCCGGGTTTTAAGGTTGCCTCGCCGGGCTTCCAGGAGGCAGGGCAAACTTCTCCGTGATGTTCACGGACAAAAATAGCCGCCTGAAGTTTACGTATTAACTCCGCGGCGCTGCGGCCAATATTGTTATCGTGAATTTCAATCGTCCGCAAAATTCCATCGGGGTCAATAATAAATGTTCCTCGTAATGACAGGCCTTCCTCTTCCAAATACGTTCCCATTTCGCGACAAAGTTTACCGGTAGGGTCGGAAAGCATGGGAAAATTAATCTTTTTAATGGCCGGAGACTCGTTGTGCCAGGCCAGATGCACGTATTTTGAGTCGGTACTGACACTCAAAAGCTCGGCATTTAAGCCTCTAAATACCTCATAATTATCGGCTAATTCGGAAAGTTCTGTGGGGCAAACAAATGTAAAGTCGGCCGGGTAAAAAAATAAAACCAACCACTTCCCAAGATAGTTTGAAAGCTTAACCTTGCCGAATTCATTATTTTGATAAGAATCAAACTCAAAATCCGCAACTTTTTGTCCAATTTTTGTCATACGTCTATTATAAACCTTCGGGGAAACTAAATTTTTATTTCTCGTTTCTATTTACCGTGACAATGTTTGTACTTGATTGGAGTTCCGTCTGATTTTTTCGCTCCGCAGGGACAGGGGTCATTGCGACCTACCTTGTTGTTATTTACAATAGACAGGGAGTCCCGCTCAGCGGGACGGCCTACGGGGCTACCTGTCTGAACAGGACTGTCATGCCGGTACACAAGACGATTGTCTTTTACCGCGGACTCCGGCTTTTCGCTAACTTCTTTTGGCTCCACCGTCACCGCCTGCACAATCCGTTCACCGATTGTCCCGTAAATCTCGTCAACCAGACGGCTAAAAAGAGCGTGGCCTTCCCGCTTGTATTCAACCAGCGGGTCAATACCGCCGTAGCCGCGAAGCCCTATTCCTTCGCGAAGGTCATCCATATTGTCCAGATGCTCAATCCACAAAGTGTCAATCACCTGCAGGGACATTTGCTTTACAAAAATACGCCAGGGCTCACCAAACCTTTTTTCGGCCTCAAAGTAAAGCGCCCGCGGGTCTCCCTTGGCGGCAAAACTTTCCTTATACAAATCCACCTTTTCCAAAAGCCAGTCTTTTTGTTCCAGATTTCCCTCGAGAATTTTTCGCCGCAGTTTGTAAACGACCTCGCGCTGGCTGTTCATAACGTCGTCGTATTCCACAAGTTGTTTTCGCACGTCAAAGTTATAGCCTTCAACCTTCTTTTGCGACTGTTGAATAGATCCGGATACCAGGGAATTTTCAATAGGTATGTTTTCGTCAAGGCCCAACCTGTCCATAAGCTTCTCCACCATTTCACCGCCAAAAATTCGCATTAAATCATCCTGAAGGGAAACAAAAAAACGCGAGGAACCCGGGTCGCCCTGGCGCCCGGTACGCCCGCGTAGCTGGTTGTCGATCCGCCGAGATTCGTGGCGCTCGGTGCCAATGACGGCCAAACCCCCTAAACCCACCACCTCGTCATGATCTTTTTTCCATTCCTCGGAATTGCGAATTCCTACCTTGCCGGCAGGCAGGTCGAATTTCGAATTTCGAATTTCCGGGTCTTCGAACCCGGCAGGATCACCGCCAAGTATTATATCCACCCCCCGGCCGGCCATGTTGGTGGCCAAAGTCACCGCCCCCCGGCGCCCGCTCTGGGCAATAATTAAGGCTTCTTTTTCGTGATACTTGGCGTTTAAAACCTGGTGGGGAATCTCTTTGCGCTCAAGAAGGCTGTGCAAAAGTTCGTTTTTTTCGATGGAGGTCGTACCCACCAAAACCGGCTGACCGCGCCGATAATGCTCTTCTATGGAGTTGACAATAGCGCGGTATTTGGCCGATTCGGTTTTGTAGACCACATCGGGCAGATCTTGACGGACCATGGGTTTATGGGTGGGAATAACCACCACATCCAACTTGTAAATCTTGTAAAATTCCTCTGCCTCGGTCACGGCTGTGCCCGTCATGCCGGAAAGCTTTTGGTACAGGCGGAAATAGTTTTGAAAAGAAACGGTGGCCAGAGTTCTTGACTCGCGCTGAATGGCCACACCCTCTTTGGCTTCAATCGCCTGGTGCAAGCCGTCGCTGTAGCGCCGGCCAAACATGAGACGCCCGGTAAATTCATCCACAATAATCACTTCGCCTTCCTTAACCACATAGTCCTTGTCTTTTACAAAAAGCGCCCGGGCCTTAAGCGCTTGCTCAATGTGGTGTACGGTCTGAAAATCTTTTTCGTAAAGATTGGAAACCCCTAACCAGCCCTCAATTTTAACAATGCCCAACTCGGTCAGGTGTGACGTTTTGTGCTTCTCGTCCACGGTGTAATCGGTTTGGGCGGTAAGTCTCGAGGCCAACCGGGCAAATTCGTAATACTTTTCCGTCGATTCTTCCGCCGGCGCCGAAATAATTAAGGGGGTGCGCGCCTCGTCAATGAGAATTGAATCCACCTCGTCGACAATGGCAAAATGGTGCGCCCCAAAGTCGCCGCGGGGGTTTGTTTGGACTGCCTGGCTAATGTCATAAACCATGTTATCCCGCAGATAATCGAAACCGAATTCGTTGTTCGTGCCGTAAACAACGTCCGCCGTATAAGCCTCGCGCCGACTAACCGGCCGCAGACGTTTGGAATATTCGTCAAGAAAAGTTTCGTTTGTAAACTCCGGGTCGTAAAGAAAAGCCTGCTCGTGAATAATGACGCCGACGCTCACCCCCAGAGCGTGGTAAATGGGTCCCATCCAGCCGGCGCCGTGCCTCGACAAATAATCGTTGGGGGTCACAATGTGACCGCCCAAACCTTCCAAACTATTTAAATAGAGCGGCAGAGTGGCCGTAAGCGTTTTGCCTTCCCCCGTTTTCTGCTCGGCAATTTTTCCCTCATGCAAAACCATACCCGCTAAAAGCTGGACGTCAAAATGGCGCATTCCTAAGGTCCTCCTGCCGGCCTCGCGCACCAGCGCAAAAGCCCTAGGAATTAAACTCTCCGTTGTCTCCTTGCCTGCCGCTAAACTTTCCTTAAACTCGTGGGTCTTACCCTTTATTTGCTCTTCGGAAAGCTTTTGAAATTCCGGTTCTAAAGCGTTAATTTTGGCGACTACCGGGCGCAATTTCTCTATCTGTTTTTCGTTGGAATCAAAAATCTTGGCAATAAAGTTCATAAATTCGGTCTTCCTACATGGTTAACTTTACTTCGAGACGGCTTTTTTTACAAAATATAGATAATTGCGCGAGGCCGAAACCCCGGGCAGCTCTTTTTCGATAACTTCGCCAAAAGCTGCGGTCAAAAGATTCTTATATCGTATTCTCTCCGGTACCTGTGAACGTTTAAAGATACGATTAATTGAAGCGGCGCCGCCAGGCACAAGTCTTCGGTTAATATTTTTATAGAAGTCATAAAAGCCGCCTTCAGTAAAAAATTCTCCGCCCAAATAAAGGTCAACCACAATTAAATCGTAGTTCGGGCGTCCGCCGGCCAAAAAAGATGAGGCGTCACCCAAAATTACCTCTAAATTATGGATCGCCGAAAGGTCAAAAAAATCCCGGGCAATTTTAATAATCAGCGGATCCAACTCCACCGCCGTCAGCCGCGAAGGCTTAAGATAATCGGCCGCCAAGTGAACCGTGGTCGCGCCGCCTAAACCCAAAATCAAGATATTTGGCTCGTCTTTAAGCGGATACGGAAACTTAATGAGCTGACCCCAAACTTTCTCGTCCAATCCGGTGCGATTCCGGCTGACGCTCTGCACAAAACCGTTGACAATTAACCGGCGTACACCCCGGGCCTCAACAACCTGAACCCGGCCGGAGACCGGCGAGTTAGCCGAAAAAAGAACCTTGGGAAAAAGAATCATGAGGGAATTTTATCCTTACCCAGGTAGGGGCGCAAAACTTCGGGAATGGTTACCGAGCCGTCCTCATTCTGATAATTTTCCAAAATGGCCAAGGGGGTGCGCGAAGTGGCAATGGCCGTACCGTTAAGCATGTGCACAAAGTTCACTGTACCGTCGGCCCGGCGGCAGCGGATGTTCAAATTTCTGGCCTGGTAATCGGTGCAGTTTGAGGTGGAGGTTACTTCGCCGTAATCGTTGCGGCCGGGCATCCAGGCCTCGATGTCAAACTTGCGCGCCGCCATAGCTCCCAAATCGCCGGCGCACATTTCCACCACCCGGTAAGGAATTTTTAAATCCTGATAAATCTTTTCCTCCAAGGAAAGAATTAACTCATGATATTTTTTGGAGTCTTCGGGCAGACAATATATAAACATTTCCGCTTTGGTAAATTCGTGAACGCGGTAAAGCCCTTTGGAATACTTGCCGTAAGCGCCTGCCTCCCGGCGGAAACAGTGGGAATAGCCAATGTACTTAAGTGGCAGATTTTTTTCCTCCAAGATTTCGTCGGCGTGCTTGCCGGCCAGAGTTACCTCGGCCGTGGCAATCAAACCCAAATCCTCGCCTTCAACAACATAAGTTTGAGCTTCCTTGCCTTTGGGGGCGTAACCGGTGCCCAAGTAGTAGCGCGATTTGGCCAAATCGGGAGTAATAACCGGCGTAAAACCTTCCTGGCCCAAAAGGTTAAAGGCATACTGCACCAAAGCCAACTCCAAAAGAGCGCCCTCATTATAAAGAAAGTAGAACTGGCTGCCGGCCACCTTGGCTCCGGTTTCAAAGTCCAAAAGGTTCAGGGACTTACCTAACTCCAGATGATCCTTCGGTTGAAAATCAAAAATAGGGGGCTCGCCCCATTTCCGCAAAACCACATTTTCCGACTCATCTTTACCCGAAGGCACTTCCGGCAAGGGCATATTTGGTATCCCGTTTAATGCCTCTTCCAGCTTTGATTTGGCTTCGTCAATTTTTGGCTCCAGCTCTTTAAGCTTTTCTTTAACGGCCCTCCCGGCCTGTGCGTCTGACCGATCGGGTTTGTTCCTTTGGGCTCGAAGCTCCTCGACTTGCCTAAGAAGCTCCCGATACTCCCGATCCAGCTGAAGAACATCGTCAACCAAAGAGGCGTTGTAACCCTTTCGGCCCACACCTTCTTTGACCAACTCCGGATTTTCGCGGATAACTTTAATGTCCAACATACATTTAATTATATCACCTAAAGTTCGTTGGGAACGTCAACAAATTCTACTGGCAATTGCGGAAACTGCTTTTTAATAACTTCGCCCAAATTCTTAACGCCAATCGTTTCGGTGTTGTAGTGGCCAAAAGCGGCCACAGTCAAATTTATTTCCCGGGCAACGGCAAAATGACTTTCGCGCACGTCGCCCGTAACCAAAAGGTCTATAGCCTTTTCCCTAAATTCTTCGGCCAGGTTAAAATCGGGTCCGCCCGAGCCGGAAACCACGGCTACCCGCGAAATTTTGCGGTCGTTGGGGTAGAGCACATAGCCCGGATGCCGGTAGTATTTTTCCAGAAAATCCACCACATCCTCTAAAGGCCTTTCAACCGAAAGATTGCCCCAATAGCCCCAAGATCCGTGAATATTGCCTTGAATCTCGGCGCCCAGTTCCCGAAGCACCGGCGCGTTGTTGCCGATTTCGGGGTGATGATCAAGCAAAAAATGGTAACCGCACAAACTTAAGTCGTTCTTAAACAAAAAACGCAGACGCTCGGCCATAATTCGGCTCATCAAATTTTTGTCAAAACCGCGGTTAAGACCAAAACCGTGATGAACAATCAAAAAATTACCGCCCTGCTCAACCGACTTTTCAAAAAATTCCAGATTGGCAGAAACTCCCAAGGCAACTTTGGTCACTTCCTCCGCCCCGGGAATTTGCAAGCCGTTGGCAATCATTTCGTTCTCATCGGCCAATTTTTGGTACGGTTCAAAATAGTTATTCAGAAAATTTACTAACTCGTCTCTCTTGATCATATTTCAAAAAAAAGCTCTAAGACCAAACTACTCAAACGGCGCCAACGTCATTCTGGTAAGTCCCGCCAAAGGCGGGACGCATCCGGAATCAAAGACGATGAAATCTACAACCCGATCTGTGACGCGATTCCTTTCATCGCCTTAAGAACAATCTCGATAAACTCCGCAAGTTTTATGCCTAACTTTTCTTCGCATTGTTCAATTTGCCTGCGGTCTACACCCGCGGCAAATTCTTTGCTCTTCCATTTTTTAAGCACCGATTCAACTTCGACGGATGATATTTTTTTGTCCGGTCGGACTAAAGCTACCGAGACTATAAAACCGGTCAGTTCGTCGCAGCACTCAAGCGCCCATTCCATATTTGACTGAATCTCGGAAAGATTGGTGTGGCGCCGATTGTGAGATTTAAGCCCTTGCACCACCGGGCCTTCGCGGCGACCTTCTCCGGAAAGCCATTCCAGAGCCGCCATCGTGTGACGGGACGGTTCGGCTTTGGTCTCTTCCCAATCGGCATCGTGAATTAAGCCCAGCGCTCCCCACGCCTCTTCATTTCCCCCAAATTTTCGGGCCAGAGCCCTCATGGCCGCCTCTACGGCCAAGCAGTGCCGCAGCAGGTTTTGGTTTTTAATGTGACTGCTCACAATTTGGAAAACTTTTTCCCTTGACGGAAAGTCCCCCACAGGTTCCAGAGGTAGCTTAGTCCCTCCCTCTTTGTCATTGCGAGGTGTTCGGCCCACGGCAATCTCTGCATCATTAGATGACGTAATAGATTGCTTCACTTCGTTCGCAATGACGGAGGAAATGGGGGCACCCTCTGGCCTTAGCGTGGGGAAAAGAATTACATCTTTAAGGGTATGCCTACCGGTAAGGACGGAAACGAACCGGTCCACTCCCATGCCCCAACCGGCTGTGGGCGGCATGCCGTACTCCAAAGCCCGAATGTAATCTTCGTCCAAAACCTGGTACTCGGCCAATCCCTCTTTGTTCATTTCCGCTTCCTTTTCCCATCGGCTCCTCTGATCAATCGGATCGTTAAGTTCGTTGTAGGCATTCACCATCTCCCGCCCGGCAATAAGAAGCTGAAAACTGGCCGCCTTAGATTCGTCATCCTCTTTGCGCTTGGCTAAAGGCTTCATTTCGTAGGGGTGGTCCACAAGAAATAGCGGCCCAAAAAGGTGTGGCCGCACCAATTTTTTGTAGAGCTCGTCCAAAAGCGGGGCGTAGCCCACCACTCCTTCCAAATCAATTTTTAAACCGGACTCTTTAATGAACCTGACGGCCTCTTCAAAACTGCGCACCCGGTCAACGTCCAATCCGGTATATTTAATTATAGCATCATGGAAGGTTAGCCGCGGCCAGGGTGGCGTAAAATCAATAACATTACCTTCGAAATCCACCATTGGCTTACCCAAAACTTTCTCAACCGTCTTAGAGAGCAGTTCTTCGGTAAAACACATGAGCTTTTCGTAGTCCGAGTAAGCCCAGTAAAATTCCAGCATGGTAAATTCCGGATTATGCTCGCGGTCAATGCCTTCGTTGCGGAAATCTTTGCCGATTTCGTAAACCTTTTCGAACCCTCCGACAATCAGCCGTTTGAGGTAAAGCTCGTCGGAAATACGCAAATAAAGATTTAAATCCAAGGACTCGTGGTGAGTCACAAAAGGCTTGGCCGTGGCCCCGCCGTAAATGGGCTGCAATACGGGCGTTTCTACTTCCAAAAATCCCTCGGCCTTCAAAAGACGGCGAAGCTCTCCCACCACCAGGCTTCTCACTTCAAAAACACTTTTGGAATCGGGATTAATTAGCAAATCCACATAGCGCTGGCGATAAATCTCTTCTTTATCTCTAAGACCGTAAAAATCGCTTGGCAGCGGCCGCAGAGATTTAGTGAGTATGGAAAAACTCTTGACGCGAAGGGTGAGCTCGCCGGCCGCCGTTTTAAAAAGCTGGCCGGTAGCAACAATAAAGTCGCCCAGGTCCAAAAGCGACAAATGTTCGTAAGTTTTTTGACCCAATTCCGAGAGACTAAAAAAAAGTTGGATTTTACCCGATTCATCAACCAGATCGGCAAATGTGGAACCGCCGTGGGCCCTAATCGCCCGCAATCTTCCGGCCACCGACGCTTCGGTTTCCAAAGTCTTCTCCAACAATCCGCCAACAGGCTCTCGGATTATTTTTGGCTGACTAAAGGGGTTAAAACCCAATTTCTTAAATTTTTCCAGCTTTTGCAAACGGGCTTGGCGTAACTCATTGAACGGCTGCGGCATAAGCATATTTTAGGACAAAAGGAATAATTATGATACTAATAAAAACAATCCGCAGCAAAGGTTTTTCTCGCGGCATTCCGCAGTCCGCAGACGAGGCATAGCGCTGCGAAAGTCTCTTTCCTTTCGCAGACAGCGGCCGCGAAAAAACCGTAGCGAGGATTGTGAAACACTTGATTAAAAAATTTTGAGGATGGTGTAAATAAGCTTGCCCACCGGCGCTTCCACCTCGGCCTTGTCGCCGGTTTTCTTGCCCAAAAGCGCCTGACCCAAAGGCGATTCATGCGATATTTTGTTTTTATTGGGGTCGGCTTCGAGCTCGCCCACAATTTCAAATTCCTGCTCGCTGCCCTCCAGATGAACCAAAACACGACTGCCAACACTCACCTGCGACTCGCGCGGTTCCCGGACGTCTTTTTTGGTAATTACTTCGGCTCTTTTTACCACCTCTTCGAGTTCAGTAATGCGGCCTTCAATAAAGGCCTGCTCTTCCAAAGCCGACTCGTATTCCGAATTTTCGGTTATATCGCCAAGCTCCCGGGCGGACTGAATTCGCTCGGCTACTTCCTTGCGTTTGGCGGTTGTTAAATTTTCCAGCTCATTCTTTAGTTTTTCTAAGCCCTGCGCGGTAACAAAAAATTTCCCGCCTTTGTTATTTTCCATAATTCGCAAAAGCTAAAATACTCTATATAAACACTTATGTATTTTGGATACTTTCCCCTCTAACCGTAAAAGTTCGCGGAACCAACAACGGCTCAATTTAAAACTACGCTTTCCCGCTTGTCAAGATGTGTATCTTATGGGCCTCTAAGTGATTCTGCTGGACACCTCCCTTCCACCATTGCTAAACTAACCTTGACCATGTCCGCCAAATCTGCCCTTTTAACCTCCCTCTCCCTCCTCCTTCTCTCCTCAACCGGTCTCTCCTTTGATGATGAAGCTTTAGCCAATCCCATCTATGAACGCCACCCATGGCCAAAAGAACTCTTTGGTCAGGAGATTGAAATTGATAATACCGACTACCTAGATGCCGATCATCCCTGCAGCCGAAGTCAAGGCCGGGTCTTTGAGGTAACGCACAAGGATACCTTAAAGGTCTCGGGTATCTCGGTTTATGTCTATGTACCCGATCGGAATGAGGCCAAGTTTAATAAAGGATTATTCAAGCTAACCCTCTTGGACGGAGAGGGGGAAATACTTCTGGGGCAGGTTTCATCTACCTACGCCAATATCATTGACCGGGGCGGGGATTTAAGTCCGACTTTCGAGGTCTACTTTCCTTTAGGCTTAAGTCTCTTTGGGGGAAGACCGTATGCCTTTAGGGTTGAGTGTCTGACCGAGGAGCCCGTAATGTTTAGACTGGCTGAGTCGTCGAGAGTTAAGGAGGGGCTAATCTTGGGGTATTATGACTCAACTACGGGTGAGACCCTGCCTTACTACGAAGGACACAATCCTCGAGTCAGTCTCCTCTTTACAACCTTCATTGAAAGGGGTACCCCAAGATTTCCGCCCATACCCAAAGAGACTCCGGAGTCTTCTCCTTCCGGTCAGACTAAGGCTAACCTTCCCCCGCCTAAATACCATCCGGTAGTGCTTATTCACGGCTTGGGGGGAGACCCTACTAACTTCGAGTCGGAGAGTGAGAACCGCAACTACGTGAAGCTCCTGACAAGCTTGGGGTATCCTCGGGAGTACATTAACCTCTACTCCTACGGATACAAGGTAGACATTAAGGGAGAGAGACACTACAACTACCAGGGAGATGTGAGGGAGATTGCGGAAGGCCTCGAGGCGGTGGTAAACACCCTCTCCAGCCTGCACAAGGCGGAAGGCGGGGATGGGAGGGTGGATATCGTTGCTCACTCGCTCGGTAACCTTGTTACCCGGCAATACCTTCTGACACATAAGGATAACCATAAGATTCGAAGGTACATTGCCGTGGGGGCTCCTTTTAAAGGCGCCTGGCCTATGGGGGTGGATAAAAACATCAGATCGATTCCTCTTATAGGAGCGAGTATAGAAAAAGCAATAGCTAATTTGGCGCTTAATTTATACAACAGGGATGCCGTCGGAAAGTTAACCAGTGACAGCATCGCCGCCGGCCAAGTAACCCCAGGGTCGGACTTCCTCGAAGGTCCAAATGGAATAAATAAAACACAAATCGGAAATTTGGAGGTGTACACTATCTATGGAAACGTTGCCACAACGGTCAAACAAAAAATTTTCAACCGAACCATTGAAACAAAAATAGATATTGGTGACGGGTTAATTCTGTCTGAAAGCGCAACCTACGCCGCGTGGTCGAGTACCGGATCTAAAAACTTTGCTTACAACGACGGGATGATTGTTGACTTAAAATTCGATCACCAACAAGGGGCGTTAGCCGCGGAAGTCGAGGTTAGCGATCCCAAATCAATAAAATCGCTTCACGGTGATTTATTAACCAGGAATGACTCACGCGGTGAAATATTTTGTCTCCTCGGCAAGGAGGATACAAGCAGCTGTTATTAGAGATGACTAATTTAAAATTCTATTTACTTTCAACACTATCTTTTATAGTCTTACCGGTTCTCGGTTTCTTTACCGGAATGAAAATATTTTATGAATTTATTATGCGGAACTTCGGTCAGGCAAAATACGGCGAAGAAATTCTAGCCTACGCCTTTTATACCGGTATCTTTTCGATATTTACTTTCTTTATCGGAATTCTGGCTTCGTTGATTGTAATTCACAAAATGGGTAAGATCTGGGGTCCTTATCTCTCCTTCGGCTCCCATCCGGTCTTAAAGCTCGCCTTTCTTGCCTTCTTAACCTTCTTAGGCCTTCTCTTCCTTCTACTCCTTCTTTATCCATCAAAGTGAATTACGGAAAGAATACGCGGCCGCGGATCTTTTTTGTACTAGAAACACGACAAAAATATAACACCAAAGACGCATGTTTTTGTTGTAATAAATATTTCAATGATTTGAATTATTGAAACAAAGTCTGGTGCCGTTACCGGGATTTGAACCCGGGTTCTTAGATTGAGAATCTAATGTCCTAAACCAGGCTAGACGATAACGGCCGATCAAATTCCAATTATTCCCGCTTTGAGATTTTATCATTTTGGCGTTAAAATCCCAATATGAGCCGCCGACTCTCCCTGGCCATCCTGGCCCTTTCCGTCTCTCTAATTATTGCCGGCCTGGCTATTAAAGCCGAACCCAACCGCAACTTAAGCCAAAACAACACAGGCCTGATTGCCGGAAAATCGGTCAATCCACTGGACCTTCTTGACCCCAGTGTGCCCGTTTTTCCGCAAGCCTCCGTCTCCAGCTCCCTAAGCGCCACCGGCCGTCTTTCATTAACTCTCGAAAGCTCCCAAAGCGCCGAAAAAATCCTTAAATACTACCGGGAAGAACTGGACAAGAGGGGCTGGGTGGGTGGGCCGCAAGATTATCAAATGGACGGAAGAACTCTGAGCGTGCGGGTTATTCCCGCCAAAGACAAGGAGCCTTCAATTATTCTTCTTAACTATACTTTGGTTCCCACCAAATAAATGGCCTGCCAGGGGCGGTAATTGCTCACAAATTTATCCTGGTCCAAAACTTGCCCGTTTCGGCTGACCGTCCTTTCAAAATAAACTTCGGCCCCCGGCGCGGCAAAATCAACCTGTTTTATCTCGCCTTTAGGCAAAGTCTGATCATCCTGGTAAAGAGGCGCGGGCGCGGGCGAGGAAGAAATAATTACCGGGCTGGAAATCTGCGTTTGGCGGCCGTCTCCGGTGCCGTAGATTCTAAAATAAAGCTTGGTTCCCGCGACTTCCGAGGTAATGAGAATGTAGCCGGGCGTGTCGTTTTTAAATTTTAAATCGACACTCGGCGAAAAAACGGTGGCGTCCATGCCCAGAGGCGACCCCTGCTCATAATAATGAACGCGGTAGGCGTGGGCCGTGCGCTCCACAATAGGCAGGCCGGAATATAAAGCCGCCCGAAAAACGGTAGTAGACACCTGGCAAACGCCGCCGCCGGTGCCCAAAACCGTACGGCCTTCGGAAATAATGTAGGCATAGTCGTAGCCGGTAGCCGCCGAAATCTCCCCCACCGAATCGTCAAAAGAAAAAACATCACCCGGGGACACCAAGATGCCGTTCAACTTTCCGGCGGCTACTTGAATATTTTTGACTCGGCCGGCAATCGAGCCGGAAAAATCGGAAACGCCTTCGCCCAAAAGATCTTTAATACCGTAATCGTTGGCCACAACTTTGGCCGGCTCGGCCCTTACCGGCAGGTAAATCTTTTGTGAGTTTCCTTTTAAAATAGACAAAGCCAGAGTTTTTTTGGCCGCCGGCTCGTCCAGGGAAAATCCTTCCTCGCCCGGGCTGAAACTCAAAATTTTATTTCCCTGAGCACTAAAAGAAAGGGCCCGCGACGGCCGATTAATTTTTGAAGCTAAAGAATCCACAAACTCACTAACCGCGGCCAAATTTGCGCTGGGCGTACCCTCTTTGGAAAAAGAAAGCATCTCCAAAAACCGGCTTTCGCTCATAGGAAAATTTTGGTCGCCGAAATAAACGGAGGGGCGGCCGTCAAGTAGCCCCAGAACTTTTTGATAAGAACGGCTCAAAATTTGGGCGGTGAGAGAAGACTTTACCTGGGGGAAGTTAAAAAGATGAGAGTCCTCGAGCGACAAAACCGCCGCCAAGATTTCTTTTTCCAACTCGGCTTTGCTTACCGAAAGACCCGGCAGTTCCGGCTCAACCGCCAAACCGTTGGCGTAAACAAACCGCGCCGGGTGTCCGGCAAAGCTTTGCCAAATGTCACCAACTTTTGACGCCCAAACGCTGTCATTGAGAACATAGGCCGGCTCAATTGTTTGGCCAAAGAAAAAAGTTCTGACTTCAGTCAAAAGGTCGGATAATAAAGAGCCCGAACGGGAAACTTCAAAGGCACGTTGAACACTGGCTGTGGCTTCAAGACTTACTCCTAAGTCATTAGGACTTAAAACCACCTCACGGACGCCAAAATCCAAAGTCATGGGACTCGTTTCATATTCCGAATAAGCCTGCACCGTTCGATTTTCCGCCTCCTTAAAGGTTAGGCCGGCCGCCGAGCCGACGCCCAAAATTCTGACACCGGGAATAATACGCGATTCAAAAATAACATGAAAAAGGAAAAAAACGAGGGATAAAGAAAAGAAAACGGCCAAGCCGGCCGGCTCCAAATACACGAACGCTTTTTTAAGCGGAACTCTGAACATGGGAACTTTTCTGTTTTTTTGGTGAAATTAAAAATTTATTTAAATTTTTGTCCAAGTCGGTAAACTCGTCGCAGGAATCCAAAAGACGCGATGAGGTAGTCTTGCCAAAAGCTATGACTTCCAACCGGCAACCCTTGGTATTCTTAAGGTATTCCACCAAAGGCACGTAATCGCCGTCGCCGGTCACCAATACAATTACGTCCACTTTTTCCGAAAGAATCACCGCGTCCATGGCAATGCCCACATCCCAATCGCCCTTCTTCATGCCGCCCGGAAAAATCTGCAAATCCTTACTTTTGACCTCAAAACCGAATCTTTCCAAAGCTTCAAAAAACTTTTTTTCGGCTTCGATTTCCGCCTTAATCACATAGGCAAAGGCACGAATTAACTGACGCCCGGCCACGGCCGTGTTAAGAATCTGGCCGAAATTCACAAAGTCGCCGTAAAGATTCTTGGCGCTGTAGTACATGTTTTGGACATCAATAAAAACGGCCACCCGTTGGGCTTTATGTTTAATCATAAGTTCGACGAACCCGTTTTGGGTTTGGTGAGAATGAGGTAGACGATATCTAGAATTCCTAAAGTGTTGATGAGAAACAGAAAAATGAACCAGACTTTTTCCCTATTTCCCGCCGCGCGCCAGAGGGCTAAACCCTTCCAAAAAAGCGACCAAACTAAAAGGAGAGGGAAATACGGAGAGTTGAACAGAGGTATGTTTTGAAGATTGCTCAAGTCGGAAAGGTTCATAGTCCTTTATAATGATACAATAATTAAATGGAAATGACCAGCAAAAGAGCGGGGACGGTGGTTATTTTGGGGCGCCCCAACTCGGGCAAATCAACGCTTATTAATTCCCTTTTGGGCACCAAAGTTTCCATTACCTCGCCAAAACCCCAAACCACCCGCTTCGAGATCCAAGCCGTGCTCAACAATGAGCGGGGCCAAATTGTTTTCATAGATACTCCCGGCGCTTTTGCTTCGACCGGCGGCAAGAACATTGGTCGGGTTAACCTTAGGGCGGCCGAAAGTCTGGAGTCGGAAGCCGACCTTATCCTCTACCTCATTGACATAAGCCGGCCCCGCGGGGTGGAAGAAAATAGGCTTCTTGGTGAAATCCGCAAAATTAACAAGCCTAAAATTCTGGTCTTTAACAAAATCGATTTGACCAACCGCAACTTCCGCGCTGACTACGAATTCATAAAGGAAGAGATTCCGAATTTTTTGGAAATTTCGGCGCTTCTGGGCACCCACCTAAAAAGCCTCTTGAGCCGCATTTTTGAAGCTTTACCAAAGCGCCCGCCGCTTGTGCCCGAGGAACTATCCGAAACGCCCATTCTTAATTTAAACGGCAAAAAATTTATTGAGGAAATTATTCGCGAGAAGGTTTTCTTAAACACGCGGGACGAGGTTCCCTATTCAACCGCGGCCGAAGTGGAAGAAATTACCGAGCGGGAAAACGGCAATCTTTACGTTAAAGCTAAAGTTTTGACGAATAACGAACGCTACAAGGGAATGATAATTGGTCGTGAAGGCAAAAATATTAAGGAAATCGGCCAAGCCGTGCGCAAAGAACTGGAAGTCTCGGGCAACCGGAAAGTTTTTGTGGACTTAACGGTGGAAGTGGATGAGCATTGGATGGGAAGACTGATGTAATTAATAACGAATCACGAATCAAGAATCATGAATCAAGGTAAAGGATAAACAGAAATCCTTAATTCTATCTAAGATCATCCTCACCTGGTAAGTCGGAAATTTTTACCGGGGGTTCCAAAGCCGTGTTTGGCCGGTCGAACCTTCTTTCTCTTCGGTCGTTTCGGTCGTTAAAATTCCTTGCCGGACCGTCGTCCCTCTGATTCCTTGCTGAACGAACCTCACGGGCAAATTCCTCCCGTTGCCCCGGGTCTACAAAAGGCTGTTCTCCCACTTCATCCACAAAACTAACCGTCCGTCCCACCGTACCGTCGTTAAGTTCCACTTTGTTGCCGCGGGGGTGAACCTCGGCCGGATTGCTTAAAAGACGGCGCACCACGCCGGTGGTTAACTTGCCGTTCTCATAATTTCGCTTTTCTATTATATTGACGCGGTCCCCCACCTTCGGCAGTCTGTATTCCATATCTTATAATTATAACATCTCTCATCGTACCTGTCAATTACTACAGGACTGGCGGTTGCTGTCATTCCCGACCGCGTCTCCTCCTTCGCGGGAATGACTCATAAGAAATTATGGTGTAACGAGAGGCTGACATGACAAATGGACTAGGAGTAAAAATTGCGTTCCCAGGCATGGGACTTAAGTTGCAAAAGCAGTTCCGGTGACAGCTGGCGGCCATCGGAAACAGCGGCGTTTTCCAAAGCGTGCTTTTCGCTTCTCATTCCCGGAATAACTGTGGAAACTTCGTCAAAAGACAAAACATAGCGCAAAGCCAGCTCGGTCAAAGTCCTGGCCTCCGGCCCCAATAACTTCTCCAACTCTTTAATCCGCTTCTCGACTTCACTCTTTCTTTCCCCGGCAAAAAAATCCTTGCGCCAGTCATCTTTGGCAAAAACCGTGTCATGCTTCACCGCGCCGGTCAAACCGCCCTCGTCAAGCGGCACCCGGGCAATAAGCCCCACATTTTGCTTTTTAAAAAACGGAAACATTAAAACCGGTTTCTGGTGAAAAATGTTGAAGATTAGCTGGACTGAAGAAATGAGGCCGGTCTCAATAGTCCTCTGACAGTTCTCCGGCTGATAATTATTGAGTGAAAGCCCCCAAAACCTCACCTTTCCCCGCCCCGTCAATTCCTTAACGGTTTCCTGCCATTCCGAATCTTTGGCAAAAGAATCATCCCAAACATGAAACTGCATTAAATCCAGTGAGTCAATGCCGAGCCGTGACAGAGAGTCGTTAACCCTATCTTCAATCCAACTTTTTGGGAAAACCTGCGAGACCGGGACGTTGGGCTTGGCCGGCCACTCAAAGTTTTTAGGCGGGATTTTAGAGGCAATGTAGATTTTATTACGGCCAACCTCGCGGGCAAACTGGCCAACAAGCTTCTCCGATTGCCCGTCGCGGGTTTTTAAGTCACCGTAAACCCAGGCTGTATCGTAAAAATTGACGCCCAAGTCAAAGGCCCGCCGCAGGGCCTTAAGCGACTCGGAATTATCCGCCTGACCCCACATGCCGCCGCCAATGCCCCAGGCGCCAAAACCGATTTCCGAAACTCTAAATCCCGTCTTTCCTAGCACGCGGTATTCCATATTATAGGGTTTCGTAATCCAGACTGACCGTTACTTTAATTTCGTTTTGGCCGGGCTCAACCTGGGTGGCCGGAGCCGCCTCGGTACTACCCCTTTGAGCTCCCATAGCATATAACGGGGGCGGCAAGGTACTTACATTCTGGCGAACATTAACCAAGCTTCCCAAACGGATTCCCGAAAGAGAAGAAATTTCGGCCGCCTTCTTTTTGGCCGCCTCAATAGCTAGCTTTAGCGCCTCGTTCTCGGCCTCGTCCTTTTTTTCCACTTCAAAAGTAACGCCGGAAACCTGGTTGACGCCGTCGGATGTAGCGCTGTCAATCACTTTATTCAAAAGGTCAAAGTTGCGCACTTTCACACCAAGACTAATGTTAATGGTGTAGCCGTTGAGGCGCGACTGACCTCCGGAATAATCGTAATTGGGGTAAATGTTGTAGGCGGTTGTTTTAATGTCCGCCTGGCTAACACCCAAAGATTTAAGCGAGGCTTGTACCTTATTAATAATGTCGTTGGCCCGGCCCTGGCCGCCGGTCACGCTGGGACTCTGCACGGTAAAGCCTAAATTAAGACTGGCCAAATCGGGCTTCACATAGACCGTACCATCGCCCTCAACGGTAAACAAGTTCTTTTGGTCCACGTTTTTGGTGTTAAGAGAGATTTTAAGAGGAGTCAAATAGTTAGAGAGTAGGGACAAAAAAATAAACGTCAGAGAGGCGGCCGCGGCGATTTTAAGAGAAACCTTAAAAAGCTGTATCAGGTATTCCAACACGCAAATATTCTGACGCCCAAACCGAACAATGTCAATGTCTGATTCTTCCTTCCAGCCGTTACTATAATACTATATAGTGTGATAGTGAGGTGTGGCGGAGTTAGGACAACCGACTGGAATTTCTGACGGCTCTCGTTCTCTCCAGTTTCGCCAAAAGTTTTTTGCGCAGCCTTAATGACTTGGGTGTGACCTCCAAAAATTCATCTGCGGCCAAAAAATTCAGCGACTGCTCAAGGCTTAAGGAAAGTTTGGGCGAAAGTTGAATGGCAAAATCGGCCGTGGAGGAGCGTACATTGCTCTGGTGTTTTTCCTTGCAGACGTTAATTTCTATATCCTCGTTGCGGTTGTTCACGCCCACAATCATACCTTCGTAAACCTCGGTGCCGGGGTCGATTAAAGTCTGACCCCGCCCCTGGGCCACATTAAGACCGTAGGTAACCGCCTTGCCCGCCTCGTGAGCAATTAAAACGCCGTTGCGGCTTTTGGGAAGAGTTGGGGCAAGCGGCTCAAAACCAATTAAAGAGGTTGATAGCACCGATTGACCGCGGGCGAGAGTCAGAAGCAGAGACCTTAAACCCAAAGTGGCCCGGGTGGTCATTTTAAAAGTTAAAAAGACGGTTCCCCGCCCGTCTTCGGCTTGGTTTAAAAGTTCGCCGCGGCGCGCCCCCAGCTCCGAAATCACCGCGCCGGCGTAATCTTTAGGGACGCTCACTACAGCCTCAACCACCGGCTCGCAAAGAACTCCGTCAACGGTTTTGGTAATCACCTCGGGCCGACCCACCTGAAACTCGTAACCTTCCCGGCGTAAAGTTTCAATTAAAATAGAAAGATGCAGCTCGCCGCGTCCGGAAATTAAAAACTCGTTGCCGCTCGGCGTTTCTTCCACCCTTAAACTCACGTTCGTTTCGAGCTCTTTTAAGAGCCGTTCGCGAAGCTGACGCGAGGTGGAAGACTTGCCCTCGCGGCCGGCCAAAGGCGAAGTGTTAACCCCCAGGCTGATTTTTAAAGTCGGTTCTTCGATTTCCAATCTTTCCAAAATTTCCCCGTCGGCAAGCGAAGAAACCGTGTCGCCGATTTTTCCTTCTCTGCTTCCCGTTAAAGCCACAATTTCCCCAGCCTCGGCCGCTTCAATTTCGGTCCGGCCCAAGCCGTGGTAAGAAAATATTTTTTGCAGTTCAAATTCTTCCCTCTTTCCCGTGCCATTAATAATTTGCAGCCGTTCGCCTCTTTTAGCCAGGCCTCGGGCCGCGCGGCCTATTACATATTTGCCGTTAAAAGAATCGTAATCCAAAGTGGTCACGAGAAGCTTAAAGGAGCCGTCAAGATTAACCTTCGGAGCGGGAATAAAATTTAAGACTGCCTCAAAAAGCGGCTTTAGGTCGGACGAATCATGAATGTTTTTTGGCAACGTCTCCCAAGCCTTGCCTTCCCTGCCAACGGCGTATAAAACCGGATAATCCAGGTGCTCGTGCGTCACGGCTAAGTCCAGAAACAGGTTTTCGGTAAGCCTTAAAACGTCGGCAATTCGGGCGTCTTTTTTGTCAATCTTGTTTATAATGACGATTATTTTTAAACCCAGAGCCAGGGCTTTTTTGAGCACAAAGCGGGTCTGCGGCATGGGGCCTTCCTGGGCGTCAATAACAAGCAGAGCGCCGTCGGCCATGTTTAAAACGCGCTCCACCTCACCGCCGAAATCGCTGTGGCCCGGCGTGTCAATAATGTTTATTTTTACTCCGCTATAATTAACTGAAGCAACTTTGGAAAAAATGGTAATGCTTCGCTCCCGCTCCAAAGCATTAGAGTCAAGAATGGTGGACTCCTTCATGGCGGCCTCGTTGGCACGAAAAATCTTCCCCTGCTTTAAGAGGCCGTCCACTAAGGTAGTTTTGCCGTGGTCCACATGGGCAATAATGGCCACATTGCGAAGATTGGTTTTCTCCATTTAAAACCGGCGTCCGTAACCGCCGCCGCGGCCATAGCCTCCACCAAAGCTGTCCCTGCCGCCAAAAGCGGGACGGGGAGCCTGGGGTCGGGCCTCGTTGACGACAATGGTTCGCCCCTCCAAATTATAATTATTGAACTGCTTAATGGCCGCTTGAGCCTCGGCATCGGAAGACATTTCCACAAAACCGAATCCCTTGGACTGGCCGGTAGCGCGGTCAATAATCACCGCCGTCGACTCAACTGTGCCGGCTTGGGAAAAAAGATCGCGCAGCTGACTTTCGGTCACCGAATAGGACAAACTGCCCACAAAAAGTTTCTTTGACATTTAAATCACATCCTTCCAAAAAACTCGAAACCAACTCACGGAAAAAAGAATCGAGGACTTATCTTCACGAACAATCAAAAGGATTGTTAAAGGGATTCACTCGGCCAATCGCAGATGTCGTAAATAAGGTCGAAACCATATTATACCATCGGACGCCTTAAGTCAACCGGTAAAATTTGACAAAATTTGACGCGGCGATTTTAATAGATTCAATCTATCCGGAGCGGCCAGTCTGACTGGCCCAACAACCGAGTCCGCCGAATGGCGGGCCACGGTGCTCTAGCGCCCCTCCTGGGCGGATAGGCCCTAGAATTTAGGGAAAAATTTTTATGAATTATTCCATTTTTGCCTCCGAATCCGTGGCCTCGGGACATCCCGACAAAATCTGCGACCAGATTTCCGATGCCGTTTTGGACGAAGCCATTAAAAATTATCCCAAGTCGCGCGTGGCCGTGGAAACTTTGGTGACCACGAACCGTGTGGTCTTGGCCGGAGAAGTTACCTGCCCCAAGCCCATTGAGTTTGAAAAAATTGCCCGCGGGATTATAAAAGATTTGGGCTACACCAAAGACGAATACAATTTTACCGACCGCTCGGACATAAAAGTTTTTGTGCACGAACAGTCGGGCGATATTGCTCAAGGGGTAGATAGCGGCGGGGCCGGCGACCAGGGCATGATGTTTGGCTACGCCGTGAACGAAACGCCGGAGCTTATGCCCCTGCCAATTGCCCTCGCACACAAATTGGTGGCTAAGCTGGACGAACTTCGGGAAACTGAAATTCTTCCCTACCTGCGCCCCGACGGCAAAAGCGAAGTCTGTGTAATTTACGAAAAAGGCAAGCCGGTGGCGGTGGATCATGTGGTTTTTGCCGCTCCCCACAATCCGGATGCAAAAAAGGAACAAATACGCACTGACCTTTTTAAGCTGGCGGTGTTGCCTATTCTTGAAACTTACAAAATACCTGCGATTTCTTTGGATAAGTTAATACTTAACGGTACCGGGCGCTGGGAAATAGGCGGACCGGCCTCCGACACGGGTGTGACCGGCAGAAAAATTGTGGTGGACACTTACGGTGGCATGGCCAGAATCGGCGGCGGATGTTTCTCCGGCAAAGACCCTACCAAAGTTGATCGCAGCGCCGCTTACGCAGCCCGCTTTTTGGCAAAAAATATAGTGGCGGCGGGGCTGGCCGAAAGGTGCGAGGTGCAGCTGGCCTATGTGATCGGCTATAGTGACCCAATTGCCCGCGCCGTGGAAACTTTTGGCACGGAGAAAAAAGGGCTTAAAGAAATAGAAGATTTTGCCTGGAGCCTTTTGGATTTATCTACCAAAGGAATTGTGGAAGGGCTGAATTTGCTACAGCCGATTTACCGTAATACCGCCCGTTATGGTCATTTTGGACGCAATGAGTTCCCCTGGGAAAAAATTGTGGTATTAAATTAGAGCAGCCAGGGCCAGAAAGCCCCAGCCGGCAACGCTTAAACAAATTGGGGTCACCTCCTGCAGCAAAAAGGTGGCCATTTGGGCTTTTCTAAGCTGAAAATCGGCGGCAAAAATTTGATTGACCCAATCAATTTTGACCTCCTTAAAAATTACTTTGGTGTACTCAAACTGCAGAAGGAGAAGCAAGACCCCCAAAAGAAAAAACACGCCCCGGCGCCGCGGTTTAAAAATTAGCGAACCGATTGAAATAATAATTAACGGCACCAAGAACACCAGAGGGTCGTTGTGCTCGTAAAACCTAATTACCGCCAAAAAAACTTTTTCAATCATATTTCCAATTTCATAATCCCCGCCGGGAGCAGGCAGAACTTAACATAATCGGCCGAAGGCAGCCTACTTATCTGCGTCCCGGCTACGGCCATGGGAGTTTCGTGTGAAACTACCGCTATAGTTTTGTAGAGCTCACGGCTCTTGACCTCGTTTAAGAATTCAAACACTCTGCGGCCGGAATCCTCTAAAGTTTCCTGACCATCATCGTATTCCAAAAGCCGTTGGTCAAAAATTAGGGGCATGCCTAAAACCTTTTGAATAATTTGAGCCGTCTCGCTGGTGCGCAAAAGAGGCGAAGAAAAAACCACCTCAATACCCTGCCCCGCTAAACTTTGCGCCGCCCGCTCGGCCTCAATGCGCCCCTCAATGCTTAAAGGAAAACCGGGGCGCCGGCCGTATTTTTCCCCCCGCAGATTTTCCACCCTGCCGTGGCGCACGAAATAAATAACCATTAATACTATGCTATCATAACTCCGTCATTTTAAAGTCTTATATAAATAGGTATCTATTTGACCTCCTGGCCAGACCAATAAATAATATGTTTAACCGATGAAAAATAAATTTAACACTCTGCTTTTTGTTCTGTCTCTAATTGGCTTTTTTATTGCCCTCTATCTCTCCCGACAATACTTGGCGCACCAACCGGTTATCTGCCTCACCGGCGGCTGTGAGCTAACCCGCCTTTCCCCTTACTCGAAAATTGCCGGAATTTATGTGCCAGTCTACGGCCTTATTGGCTACAGCCTAATTTTAATTTTGTCTTTCTTAAGGACTTTAAAAGACAGGTGGGAAAGAACTTTGCTTGTGCCGATTTTAATTATTGCCGGCGGCGGTCTCCTCTTTTCTCTTTACAACAACTTCGTGGACTGGTTTTTAATAAAAACTTTTTGCCAATACTGCTTTGCCTGCCTTATAATCATGGTGGGTTTGGTGGCTGTCGCTAAAATTGAATTGGGCCGCCGTCCCAAAATTTAATCTCCATTTTTTATGAGCTCCGACGCTAAAATTCTTTTGGCCATTGCCGCCGCGACCGTGGCCGTTTTGGCTTTTATTGTTTTTGGCTCCCAATCGGCCGGCAAACCGGTGGACAGAGCCGTGGTTGAACGAAACGGCCAGGCCACCGGCAGTGCCTCGCCGAAAGTGACCCTCACGGAATTTGCCGATTTTCAGTGCCCGGCCTGCGGGCAGATTGAGCCTCTGGTCAACTCCATTATTGCCCAGTACGGCGATAAACTTAAATTCATTTACCGCAATTTTCCCCTCTCCCAACACCCCTACGCTTTTAAAGCCGCCGTGGCGGCGCAGGCCGCCGGAGAGCAGGGAAAATTCTGGGAGTACCGCCAAAAACTTTTTGACGAGCAGGAAAGCTTAAGCGACGGTTCGTTTGAACAGATTGCCAAAGATTTGAATTTAAATTTGGAGAAATTTAACAAAGATTTTAACTCCCAAGCCATGAACCAAAAGGTGCAGGCGGATTTAAACGACGCGCAGAAGCTTAACCTTTCCGGCACGCCTTCATTTTTTATAAACGGAGAGCCGGTTAATCTGGCCTCGCTCAACGATCTTTCCGCCCGGGTTAAAGAGGCTATTGACTCCACCCAATAAGTTCCCCAAAGCGTTTATTCCAACTCCGGAATCTGCGGCGCCAAATATTCCACCAAAGCGGCGACTTCCTGCGTGCTAAATGCCGCCCTAATTACGTTAATCCCGTCTCTCTTCATAACATCGCGCAAGTATCGGTCTTTATCGTTAGCGCCAATTCTTTCAAGAACCGTGTGGGAAATAAAAGAAGAAGGTGTATTTATTCCCCGGTTTGCCGGTACAATTACAATAGTTTTAAAATCGTCCGCAACTTCAATGAACTCCTGACTGTTTGGCAACCGCGCCGCCACCGTCTCTTTCTCTAAAGCCAGATTCTTAAGCCCTAAACTTCTAAGTCCCTCCTGATTGCGGTTTAAAAACTTGGAGGTTTCTTCAACTCCTTTTCTTAAACCGCCCATAAACACCTGGTTATAACCCCGATGGTCCAAAAGCCCCAATTTGGCCTCACCTACCGATTGAATAGTTACCGTGCCGCTGCGGTCATCTTTAATAGTTGCCAAATCGGCATTGCGATAAATCTTTAAATCGTCTTCGGCGCCATAACGGGCGGGGTCGTGCGATAACGCCAGAAATTCCTTTGAAACTTCGTCTTTCTTACCCAAGGCGGGGTCGTTTTCGCAAAGAAGTTCAAAAAGCTCGCCGCGCAAAATTCTTTTATCGTCAAAAGGTTTGCCCGACTCCCCCCGCAATTCTTCAAAGTACCCCTGCTCCTTGTGGGCGGCGTGAAGATGCCCGCGCAATTCGTAAATTAAATCGTCCGGCAAGTTGCGGATAACACTACCCTGGCGGCCGCGGTCGGGCACATAGCTTTCGTCCCGCGGAGCTTTTTCAAGAATTGACATGACTTTGGAAACCTGCGCTTCTTTTTCTAAATCCAACCCCATCTCATCGCCCATACCCTAATTTTCAACTTTCAACTCTCAATTTTCAACTACCTTAACGTCTAACCTATTTCCCTTTTCCTCAATATCTTAGTATCTTAGTAACTGACAGGATTTTCTTTGGGAGGTCATCTAATGGTAGGATAGCCGGCTCTGAACCGGCTCATCTAGGTCCGAATCCTAGCCTCCCAGCCATTCGACTCGCTTCGCTCGCTCATGGTTATAACCAGAGAAAGCGAGGAGAATGTCCCGAGCGAATCCTGAGCGTAGTCGAAGGAGAAGTCGAGGGACTATGTCATTTTTTGTCTATATCCTGCGTACCTCTTCCAATACCCTTTATGTTGGTCAGACAAACGATTTAGAACGCCGACTCAAGGAGCACCGCGAAGATAAATCCAGATCTGCCAAATACCTTCGTTATTTTCCGTCTTTTGACCTAGTTTATACCGAAAAATTTTCTAGCCGCGGGCAAGCCATGCATCGGGAGTGGCAGTTAAAGAAGTGGTCTCGAGCTAAGAAGGAAGCTCTCGTTAATGGTGATAAAATAGAGCTAAAGAAGTTATAGCTTTGGGGGCCATCCGGAAGAGTCGTGATCCTGAGCGTAGTCGAAAGAAACCTAAACCCCCGAGCCAATTTGTAAAGTTTCGTTTTCCCGCCGCCGAATGCCAATTATCATAGTAACTAGCAAGTGTTGACTTGCTATGGATAAAATAGCAGCATATAATAAGGCGAAAGAAAACAAAATAAATACCAGCTAAAACTTTATAAAAACTATGATAGATAAAAAATCAACAATAGACGCCCTTTTTTCCGATAGTGGTCCCTTTGATGAAGGAGAGGTTGTAATGGCATTACATGATCACGTGACAATACAGCGGTCAACTAACAAGATTTTTTTGAAGGATTCGTCTATTTCTGTAGATAAAAAAATACTTGCTTATGGCCTTGCTAAAAAGCTTTTAAAAATAAAGGGGCTTATTGAGAATGAATTTATTACTGCCCAAGAATTTCACGAAATTACGGGCATTAAAAAAGGGACGGTTGACCCCACATTTAAGATATTAAAAGATAAGGGGTTTTTGGTAGGCAAGCGTGAATATGAAATACCAACAAATAAAGTTTCTGTAATAATTCAAAAATTAACCTCTAATAAATAATACAATTATGAGCAAAAATGACTTGGAAAAAATCATAAAAAAATTGGAGGCGCTGGAAGTGCGTATTTCTCAACTTGAACAGGGACGAGAAAATAACGCTCCAGATAATAAATCTGACTCCCAGAAGAAACTCTCTTTGCGGGAATTTTTGCTTTCAAAAAAACCAGCCGGCGATGTCAAAAAGACTTTAGCTATCGGTTATTACTTAGAGAAGCACGAAAAGTTAAGTTCGTTTAATATAAACGACTTAGAAGCTGCCTTTGAGCGTGCGAAAGAAAAGAAACCAACCAATATGAACGATAAAGTAAATATGAATATCCGAAATGGCCACCTAGAGGAAACTTCTGAAAAAAAGGATAGCCGCAAATCTTGGTATTTAACCAATTCCGGCGAACAGTATGTAGAGAATGATTTTAAAACACAAAAATAATATGTCCACAGAAAAGAAAAGTAATTCTATACCCGAACTACTCAAAATCCTTTGGCGGGATGGCTTTTTTACGCAAGCAAAAGATGTTTCTGAAATATCTAGTGGCTTAGCTGCTCAAGGTCATCATTTCCCAATCGCGAGTTTGAGCGTAGCTTTAATGCGAGCAGTTAGGCCAGGCGGCTTCTTAATGCGCATAAAAGAAGGTGGAAAATGGATGTATATTCAAAAACACCCAATTTTATCAGTATCGGGTCAGCGGACTGAACTTTTTGCACGCTATGATTTTCATCCGCGAATTAAGGAGGTAGCATTTCAGCAATTTGAGAACAATGACTTCAAGGGTGCTATACAGAACGCTCTTGTTGAGGTGATTGATCAAGTTAAAGTAAAAACGGGACACCCTAAAAATCCGAATGGCAAAGAATTGGACGGTGATGATTTAATGAATGATGTTTTTGGTTGTGATAACAAGAGGCCGAAAGTAAAATTTAATCCCTTGAAAACTAGTTTGGACAAGGCAGAACAAAGGGGTTTGATGTACCTGTATAAAGGAATTGTCGGTGTACGAGACCGCAAGGCGCATCTCAATTTTATTCAGCATGACCCGCTTAAAACTATCGAATATCTTTCGTTTGCTAGTTTGCTCATGCGTCTTTTAGACGAAAATGCGCTAACGCGAAAAAAGAAAAAGAGTTAGAATAAAAATATGAAAGGAATTATTTACATAATGACAACGGCCGTTTCCGGTTTAATAAAAATCGGACAAACCGGTACGAATAATTATCAGGAGCGAATGCGAAACCTTGAGGCAAACGGCTACTATAATGTCGCTGGACTAAAAAGATTTTTCGCAATAGAGCTTGAAGATTATGCCGAAAAAGAAGCTCTGTTGCACGACATTTTTAACAAACACCAAGTCGGAGAGAGTGAATTATTTGCGCTCGATCAAGAATTGATACGCCAGCTTTTACTATCGTTTAAGGGCAAGGTTATTTATCCCGAAAATGTTGATCAAGAGAAGGAATTTGATAAAGTAACAAAAGTAAGAAAACAGAGCAGATTGTTCAGCTTTTATAAAAAAGGTTTGAAAAACGGCGAGATGATTGTTTTTAAGGATGACGAAGCAATAACAGCAAAAATTGTCGGCGAGCGAGAGGTGGAATATAACGGCCAAATTTGGAAATTATCGCCACTCGCGTACAAACTCTATGAGCAACGCGGAGAATTGAACGCGAGCGGAGCTTACGCAGGGGCGGATTATTTCAAATATAACGGCAAGAAATTAAGGGATTTGCCCGATGTTGTTAAATCGGAAGAAAAATAATATGAAAAAAAACAT
>JAMCXX010000005.1 GCA_023474425.1 Patescibacteria group bacterium
TGCTTGGCGAAATTGAAAAAGGTTCTGCCTCGGGAATTTTAGCGTGGAATCCTGATAGATTGGCGAGAAATTCAATAGACGGTGGGCGGGTAATATATCTAGTTGATACTGGGAAAATCACCTCGCTAAAATTCCCGACATTTTGGTTTGAAGCGACACCACAAGGAAAATTCATGTTAAGTGTCGCCTTCGGACAAGCAAAATATTACACCGACAATTTAAGAGAAAACATTTTGCGCGGTATTCGCCAAAAGATACGTCGTGGTGAGCTATCAGCAAAAGCTCCAATCGGTTATTTTAACGAACCGAGGCTTCGCACGACTGAACCTGACAAAAAAACCTTTGGTAAAGTAAAAGAAGTATTGGAGCTTTTTGCTACTGGCGAATATACGCTCACGGCAATTCAACGCAAAATGTTTTCTCTCGGCTTGGTTGGCTCTCGAAGTGGTAAACCTCTTGCGCTCGCCTCGGTAGAACATATTTTGAAAAATCCTTTTTACTATGGTTATTTTTCCTACCGCGGCGAGCTTCATCAAGGTTCGCATAAGTCAATGATTTCAAAGAAACTTTTTGACAAGATACAGATTGCACTTGTTCAAAACGGCAAACCCCGCAAAAAACGAGGAGCAAAAAATTTTCATTATTTAGGTTTTGCTACTTGTGGGATTTGTGGTTATGCCATAACCGCAGAAAGACATATCAAAAAAAGCGGTTTGAAATTTGTTTATTATCGTTGCACCCACAAGAGCAAAACTATTAAATGCACCGAAAATCGTTTTTTGCGGGAGGAAGTTTTAACAGAACAAGTAAAAGAACTCTGTCAAAAAGTTTCTTTGCCTGATGAGTGGCGAGACAAGTTTTTAGCTAAACTTGAAAATGAAAGTATGGAAACTCGCCACACATCAGACCTTTTTGTTCAAAATCTTCGTGATAATATTTCCGCCATTAAAGAAAAATTGGAACGACTAACCGATGCGTATTTAGCCGAAGCGTTGGAACTTGCGGAATATCAAGAACGAAAAAATATTTTAATGGTGGAAAAGAAAACGATTGAGGAAAAATTGTCGGATTTTGAACGAAAAGGCAATCATTGGCTCGAACTAATGCGAAACTGGATTTTAGAAGCCGACCAAGCCGTAAATCTCTATAAACAAGAAAATCCCACAAGGATGAGAGATTTTCTTGTTTCCATCGGCTCGAACCGCCGAATTTCGGCGGGAATTCTTTTGGCGGAATTCAAAACCCCTTGGAATTTCTTGGCGGAAACCAATGCCGAGGGGCGAAGCCCCGAGGCAATTTCTTCGGCAAATTCGAAATGGTGGACCGGGCGGGATTCGAACCCGCGACACTCTGCTTAAAAGGCAGATGCTCTAACCGGGCTGAGCTACCGGTCCATTGATTCACCTTTCTCTTTGGAACCAATTTTATCAGAGAGAGGTGGACTATAACAACGCTGTCTTTCTTATTTAAAGATGAAAAAGTAAAGATGAAAAAGCCGCGGGGGCAGAGAAGTTATCCGCGGCTATTGATTTTCCTTTGTGAGTCTAACCAGCGACTCGTTCCCAATCTTCCTCTCTGGCCCAAAGGTCGCAATCAGGGCAGCGTTTTATTTGGATGTAAGGCCCCATGCCGCCGCCGGGCGCCATCCAAAAAGTGTAGCCGCGGACGGAAGCGTTTTTGTGCGGGCAGAGGGCCTGCCAAAAGATCTTGTAGACCCACTTGAGAAACATACAGGCCAGCACTACCAGCACGGTGGCCGACAGAACTTGTAACATCGGTCTCCTCCTTTTTTCGTGATTATAACACACTTAGTGTAATATGTTTGTTATGGTTCGAACACGGATTGCCCCCAGCCCCACGGGGGAAGATTTGCACATCGGCAACGTTTACACTGCCCTTATTAACCGCGTTTTTGCCAAGAAAAATAAAGGCAAATTTGTTGTTAGAATCGAAGATACCGACCGCTCACGTTTGGTTTTAGGCAGCGAGGAAAGAATTCTCGGTTCTCTTGCTTGGTTCGGTCTTGAGCCCGATGAGGGAACGCAGGTTGGCGGTCCATACGGTCCTTATCGCCAGTCGGAGCGGCTTGAGTTGTACAAAAAGTATGCCTTGGAACTCGTGGAAAAAGGGCACGCCTACTATTGTTTTTGTACCCCCCAAAGACTTGATGAGTTAAGAAAAGAACAAGCGGCGGCGGGAAGGCAGCCTATGTACGACGGCGCTTGCCGCAATCTGTCAACTGCTGAAATTCTATCAAAGCTCGCCGCCGGAAATTGCGTTATTCGTCTCAAGGTTCCAGATAGTGGCCAAACGTCTTTTGACGATGTGGTGCGCGGCAAAATAACTTTTGAAAATTCTCTCATTGACGACCAAATTCTTTTAAAGTCCGATGGGTTTCCCACCTACCATTTGGCGGTGGTAGTAGATGATCATCTTATGGAAATTACGCACGTCATTAGAGCCGAGGAGTGGCTTTCCTCAACTCCCAAGCACGTGCTTTTGTATAATTTTTTCGGCTGGACACTTCCCGTCTTTGCCCACGGCCCGATTCTTAGAAACCCCGACCGTTCTAAGCTCTCCAAGAGAAAAAATCCGGTTTGGGCTTCCTGGTATAAAGAACAGGGTTTTCTGCCTGAAGCCGTCCTTAATTATTTAATGCTTTTGGGCTGTTCTATTTCTAACTGGTCTATTCCTGACGGTGGAGAAATCTTTTCTATGGAAGTCATGGAGAGGAATTTTAAGTTGGAGGATCTAAGACCGGTTGGCCCGGCTTTTGATTTAAAAAAGTTGGAGTGGATGAACGGGGAGTACATTAGAAAAATGGACAATGCACAATTGACAATTGACATTTCAAACTACCTTAAAGAATTTTCCAGAAATCTCATACTTCAGACCTTAGAACCTTCTGACCTTCAGACCTCGATACCCCTAATTAAGGAGAGAATGAGGAGGCTGACCGACTTTGAACCTTTGGCCGGATTTTTGTTTGAGCGTCCTTCTCTGTTTAATCATTCTGAACAGGGCAAAGAATCCCACCTCTCCCAAATTCGTGATGTTTTAGAATCACTCGC
Source organism: Patescibacteria group bacterium (assembly GCA_023474425.1). Classification (GTDB taxonomy): domain Bacteria; phylum Patescibacteriota; class WWE3; order JAMCXX01; family JAMCXX01; genus JAMCXX01. Next base: position 3,072 of record JAMCXX010000005.1, read on the forward strand.
CCGTCCCTGGTCAAAAGACTCTTGGGAAAAAGGAATTAGACAGTTGGCTGAAGAAGGCGGTGTTAAGGCCGGAGATTTGTTTATGGAGCTGCGTGTGGCTATAAGCGGCAACAAAGTCGGCCCCGATTTGTTTGAGTCTGTTAAGTTCTTGGGCGAAGAGGAAACTTTGGCCAGATTGAAAATTCTGGCCGGTTGATTGAAACCGCCACACTATAATACTATATAGTGTTATAGTGGGTCACTGTACTGCGCTGCGTTTTGTGGTGGCCAGCTTAGCGTGCCAATCGCCACGCTGAGCGTGGTGCCGCCAAGGGGAATCGGTCACAAGTTCTCCGCCGGCTGGCGGAGCCTCGCGACCCCGCCTCCTCCGACGCTTCGGTCGGAGTCCGGCATTCGATTCCCCTGCGTATGACAAAAAGAAAAACCGCCAACCATTTTCGGAATAGCTAGCGGTTTTTCTTGGTGCCGCCAAGGGGAATCGAACCCCTGTTGCCGGATTGAAGGCCCGGCGTCCTAACCGTTAGACGATGGCGGCAAGACACGTTTAAAGCAATTATAACATTATATGCCTAGCGGCACTTTTTGTCTGTTCTTTTTTAAAAAACAGATGTATTCTGTTTTTGTATGCAAGTGGACGCCAATATTTTTAGAGCCTATGATATTCGAGGGGTGGTGGGGCAAAACCTTGACGGACATGTGGCCGAGGCTTTTGGTCAGTCTTTGGGAACATGGCTGCGACGCAATATCCACGGTAAGAGTCAGGACTACAAACCGTCAGTGGCTATTGGCCGAGACAATCGATTTAGTTCCGATGAGCTTACCGCCAAGGCCGTTGAGGGTCTTTTGGCAGCCGGCTGCGAGGTTACGGATATTGGTCTAGCTGTTACACCGCTTGTCCACTTTGCTACAATTAATTATAGTTTTGACGCCGGTATTATTGTTACCGCTTCTCACAACCCAAAGAATTTTAACGGCTTTCGCGTTGACCTTAAAAATGCCGAGCCTTTCTACAACCATCAGATCCAGGAGTTAAAAGAAATAATTGAAAATGAAGATTTTGAACACGGCATTGGCCACGTAAGTTATAAAGAGGATGTTTTTAACGATTATTGCCGGGAAGTTAGGTCAAGAATAAAAATTGAACGTCCTCTCAAAGTGGTTTTGGATTGCGCCAACGGCGCTTCCAGCAAGTTCGCCGAGAGTCTTTTTAAATTTGTGGGTCTCTCGCCCCTTACCCTTTTTTGCAATTTGGATGGGGATTTTCCCTATCACCAGCCGGACCCCGAAGAGCGCATTAATCTTCAAACCCTAAGACTTCTGGTAATGGAGCAGAAGGCCGATTTGGGTTTCGGGTTCGATACAGACGCCGACCGCTATGGGGTGGTCGATGAAAAGGGCACCCCCTACGAAAACGACAAAATGATGATTGTTTTAGCCCGTGAGATTCTGGCAAAACATCCCGCCAGTCCCATTCTTTACGATATTAAGTCCTCGTATGTCTTGCCCAACGAAATTAAAAAAGCCGGGGGTGTGCCTCTGATCATGAAAACCGGACATCCATATTACAGAGCCTACATGAGAGACCATCCAGATATTTTCTTGGGCGGGGAACTTTCTTCCCACACTTTTATTAAAGATGATTATTATGGCTATGATGATGGGCTTTTCGCCGCTTTAAGAATATGTCAGGCCGTTTCCCGTTCTAATATTCCGCTCTCGCGGCATTTTGCCGATATACCCCACACGGCTCATACCGAAGAAATTAAGATTGTTTGTGCTGACGAGGAAAAGCTTAGTATCGTTAACGAAGTCGGACGCGAGTTTTTTGACGCCAACTACTCTGTTTCCGATGTTGACGGCTATCGCGTTGATGTTTCTCAGAATTCATGGTTTTTAATTCGGGCTTCTAACACCAGTCCTTACCTTTCATTAAGATTTGAGGCGGAAAATAAAGAAGAACTTTTAAAACTGGTTGAAACGGTTAAGGTAAAGCTATCGCGTTACAAAGATTTGGACTTAATTGGTCTAGGGCCAAAACTCGGTGAAAAAACTCACAACGTCTAAAATAATTGACAAGTGGCAATCTAGAATCGACAATAAAGTAAGGCTTATTTAAATTTCTTTGGGCAGATGAAGAATATTCTTTGGTTTTCGGAAATCAGAAAAGATGACATTCCGGCCGTCGGCGGCAAGGGGGCTAATCTTGGAGAATTAAGCTCGTTTAATATGCCGGTCCCGCCCGGTTTCGTGGTTACGGCTAAAGCCTATTTCGACTTTCTTAAATTTGGCTCTTTGGAGAAAAAGATTGCTGAAGAGCTTAAAGGAACTTCCCTTAAAAATTCGGAAAAATTTTTGGATGCCTCCAAAAAGATTAAGACGGCTATTTTGCGCTCAAGCGTACCGCGGGATTTGGCCGAAGAAATCCGTGAAGCTTACCACCGTCTTTCCGGTACCCATGATGTAAGAGTGGCCGTGCGTTCTTCGGCAACGGCGGAAGATTTGCCCAACGCCTCGTTTGCCGGCCAGCAGGAAACTTTTTTGAATGTTTTGGGAGCCGAAGATGTGGTGGAGGCAGTGCGTCGTTGCTGGGCTTCGCTTTTTGAGCCGCGGGCGATCTTTTACAGGGAAGATATGGGTTTTGACCATTTTAAGGTGGGTTTGGCGGCTGTAGTTCAGCGCATGATTGAGAGCGAAGTTTCCGGCATCATGTTTACGGTTGATCCCTTAACCAACGACGAAGAAAAAATCAGTATCGAGGGCGCCTTCGGATTGGGCGAGCCTATCGTTGCCGGAGAAATCACACCCGACCAATACCTCGTGGATAAGAAGAGTCTTAAGATTTTAAAAAAACAGATTGTAGAGCAAGAGTGGCAGAAAGTTCTTAAAGGTCGGGTCAAGATTTCCAGAGAATACAGACGTAGGCAGAAACTTTCGGATGAAAAAATTACGGAATTGGCCGGATTGGGCCGGGAGATTGAAGAACATTACGGCAAACCGCAGGACATAGAATGGGCCTTGAGCAATCACAAGATGCACATCGTCCAGGCCCGGCCGGTAACAACAATTAAGGCCAGAGGTCAAAGATCAGATATTAAAACTTATGGAGACCGCGCGGATGTTGGAGAAATTAGAGAGGATGAGGTAGATGAGAAGCTAATCTTGACCGGAATAGCCGCCAGCGCCGGCGTAGCTACAGGCCCCGTGGTTAAAGTTCATCGACCCCAAGACATTGTGAAAGTTAAGGAAGGGCAGGTTTTGGTGGCTAAGATGACTAGCCCCGATTACGTTCCGGCAATGAAAAAGGCCTGCGCCATTGTTACCGATGAGGGCGGGCGCACTTCCCACGCGGCTATTGTTTCACGGGAATTGGGCATACCTTGCGTGGTGGGTACAGGTCAGGCCACCGCGATTCTTAAAGAAGGAGAATCCGTTACCGTTGACGGAGCCCAAGGAAAGATTTATGAAGGTAAAGTTTCGCTCTCGTCAACCAGTTCTAGGGAAACCGGTTCGGTCTTAAGTTTAGGCGGGGCGGAAGATAAAAACCCAGAAAAATCTGGCCGAATCAAAACGGCAACCAAAGTTTATGTCAATTTGGCTGATCCCGATATGGCCAAAACAATCTGCGAAAAACATGTAGATGGGGTGGGTCTTTTACGCGCCGAATTTATTATGGCAAATATCGGCAAACATCCAAAAGCTTTTTTGGAAGAAGGAAAGGAGAAGGAATTTGTTTCTCGGCTAGCGAGGGAGATCGGAAAAGTGGCCCGAGCATTTTCGCCGCGGCCGGTGGTTTATCGAGCCACAGACTTTAAATCTAACGAATACCGCAATTTGAAAGGCGGTGCCAAGTTTGAGATAAACGAGGAAAATCCGCTTATTGGCTATCGTGGCGCCCTGCGTTACGTGACCGAACCAGAAGTTTTTCAAATGGAACTAAAAGCCGTAAAAGAGGTTCGGCATAAAATGGGGCTTAACAACCTTTATTTAATGATTCCTTTTTGTCGAACGGTTTCGGAGCTTAAAGAAATTAAAAAAATTATTGCCGCCTCCGGACTTAAGCACGGTGGCAGTTTTAAGATTTGGCTGATGGTGGAAATTCCCGCCAATGTTATCCTTTTAGATGAATTTGTAAGTTGTGGGGTCGACGGAATTTCTCTCGGCACCAACGACCTGACCATGCTGGTATTGGGAGCCGACCGGGATAATGCTAAACTGGCCGCGTATTCGGAGGAAAACGAAGCGGTCTTGGAATTTATTGAACAGGCCATAAAAACTGCCAAACGATTGGGTATTACCAGCTCCATGTGTGGCGAGGCTCCATCGGTACATCCAGATATTCTTAAGAAAATCGTCCGTTTGGGAATAAATTCCGTTTCCGTAGACCCCGATGTTATCGACAGTGTACGGCAGAGTATTTCCCGCGAAGAGAAGGAGTTGATTTTTTCCAAGTAAGCGTTATGTATAAAATCGGGAGTGTTTCTTCGTTAGAGATTTTAGATTCTCGTGGCAATTGGACGGTAGAAACTACGATTGAACTGAACGGTAAATTTCTTGGTTCAGCTTCCGTCCCAAGCGGCGCATCGGTTGGGTCGCACGAAATGAAAGCCGTACCGGCTAAAACCGCCGTTTCCGGCATCAACGGGCTTTTAGCCGAAAGGCTTAAGGGAACGGAATACAACTCCCAATCTGAATTTGATCAGTTTATTCTCTCCGTTGACAGCGCTCCTGACCGTGGTAGTCTGGGGGCAAATACGCTACTTTCTCTTTCGCTGGCTTTTTGCAAAGCTTGTGCGCAAAAAGAAGGGCTTCCGCTTTATCGTTATCTTTCGCAAATTTACGGTCAAAAGAAGGAACTTGTTTTACCTCAGCCGATTTTTAACATTGTTAACGGTGGTAAACACGCCCAAAACCGTCTTGATTTCCAAGAATTTATTATAATTCCCCGTGGTCAGGGCACTTTCGACTCAAGTCTTAGCGCCGCAGTAAATATTTTTCACACTCTCGGCAGTCTTTTGGAAACGGGCGGATTTTCCACAAATCTTGGAGATGAAGGCGGCTACGCTCCGGGAGATTTATCACACGAGGCTGTTCTTGACTTTATTTTGGACGCCGCCAAAAAAAGCGGCTTTAAGCCCGGCGATGACGTTTTTTTGGGAATCGATGCGGCCGCTTCCACTTTGGCTCTTGGTGACATTTATAGCTTTAAGAGAGCTGATTTGCAGTTAAATGTGCCGCAACTTTTGGGATACTACGAAGATCTAGCTTCACGTTTCCCTCTGATTTATTTGGAAGACCCGTTCTCCGAGGACGATTTTTTAAACTTTCAGTTGCTTAATTCACAGTTAGGCGGCCGGGTAGAAGTTGTTGGCGATGACCTTACGGTTACCAATATTGAGCGTGTGCGCGAAGCGGTGGAGAAAAAAGCAGTTTCCGCCGTCATTGTGAAACCGAACCAAATCGGTACCCTAACCGAATCTTTGGAAGTAATAAAATTTGCCCAAAGTAAAAGTATTGGCGTCGTAATTTCTCACCGCAGCGGTGAAACCGATGACCCGTTTATTGCCGATTTGGCGGTAGGGGTAGGTTCCAAATATATTAAAGCCGGCGCGCCTGCGAGGGGAGAGCGAGTAGCCAAATATGATCGTCTCCTAGAGATTGAGAGCGAGATGAACCGATAGCCGGATATATGATTTTTCGGTTATGAATTATATCTACATTTTTCGTCACGCCGAGTCGGAGGATAACCGCCAACACCTGTTTAGCGGCTGGCGCAACCCAGAGCTTTCAGAAAAGGGAAGAATTGACTGCCAGGAGTTAGCACAGCTTTTAAGGGATAAAGAAATTGATATCTTCTTTAGCCCCAATTTAAAGAGAAACCTGGAGACCGTGGTTGAGGTCCGCAAGTATCACCCACAGTCAAAGGTTGAGTTAGATGAAAGGATTCGGGAGCGGCGTTATGGGGATTTGCAAGGTCAGAGGCATCTGGAACTTATGAAGGAGGATCTAAACACTTACCTTTTGTACCACCGTTCGTACGATGTGCCGCCGCCGGGAGGAGAAAGCATTAGAATGGTTGAAGAGAGAGTTAAGCCGTTTTTTGATGAGTTGAACAGAAGAGTGAGAGATATGAAAATAAACGCTGCGGTCTGCGCCGGCAACAACGCGATGAGGGTTTTGCGCCGTTTCTTAGAAAATTTGACGGTGGAGGAGATGATGAGAATCGAAAATCCTTACGACAATTATTTCGAATATTCCATTGACTAAGGAAATACTTCCACAAACTTCGGATCACGAAAAAACTCGAACAGGGACCTCTACCATATGGAGCAACTAAAATTTTGGCTTGACCCGGTAAAAATTATTGAAACGTTCGGTTATGCTGGCATCGCTTTTATAATTTTTGCCGAATCCGGGCTTCTTTTCGGTTTCTTTTTTCCCGGCGATAGCCTGCTTTTCACGGCCGGTCTTCTGGCTTCCAAAGGATTCTTAAACATTATTCTGGTATCCGCTATTTCTTTTGTGGCGGCTGTGGCCGGAGACAACGTAGGTTATTCTTTTGGCAAAAAGGTGGGTCCCAGGATTTTTAACAGAGATAAGTCCTTTTTATTCGACAAAGAACACCTTTTAAAGGCCGAGAAGTTTTACGAAAAACACGGCGCTAAAACAATTATTTTGGCCAGGTTTATGCCTTTTATTCGTACTTTCGCCCCAATTGTGGCCGGAGTGGGCCGTATGAATTATTCGGTCTTTTTTACCTATAATATAATTGGCGGTTTTGTTTGGTCCTTAGGCGTACCCTTTTTAGGGTTTTTCTTGGGAAAATCAATTCCTAATATTGACCGCTACCTTTTGCCAATAATTGGTTTGATTGTCGTTCTTTCGGTAGCTCCCGGGATTGTTCATCTTTTGCGCGAGCGTCTCCTAACTCTAAAATCGTAAGGCATAAACCCGCCGCAAATCCTATAACCTTGAAATCCCGCCTATTTTGTGTTACCCTATATAATATGGGGTTCTATTTTAGCCGTCGGGAATTTCTTTTAACTGCAGTCTTGGCGATTTTCAGCGGTTTATCTACATTTATTGTCGTTAGCGCCTGGTATTATTATAAGTACGGGCTTATTAAACTCGACTTCGATTCTTTGGAGTTTGGGGTAGGCCAGCCGGAGGTTCAAGCTGAAGCTAAAAGTTACCCACTGATTAATAGTTTTTCTAATCTCGTTGAGACGAAAGTATTTTTCCCCGTTTTTCTTAATATCCCGAAAATAAATTTAATAGACGTGCCAATAGTTAAAGTGTCGCGAACCCTAGATGACCGTTTAGGTGTTCCCCAAAGTTTTGAGACCGTTGGTTGGTTTGAAGGCGGCGCCCGCCCGGGGGAGAACGGTAACGCCGTGATTGACGGACACTACGACAAGACCGACGGCTCGCCGGCAATATTTTATAATTTGATAAATCTGTCCGTTGGCGATGAGATTCAAATCAAGGATGAGCGCAGTATTACCTATCTATTTAAGATTATCCAAGTTATTCGGATTAACGTTACCGACGAACGGGCGACGCAAAAAGCTTATGCGGATACTAAAGAACCAACTCTGACACTAATTACCTGTGGTGGAGTTTGGAACTCGAAAGAGCATAACTACAGCCAACGCCTCCTGGTCAAAGCAAGATTGGAAAAATAGTCCTTGACAGTGGATATTGACTCGAGTAGAATACAACCTCAATTGAATATTTAATAAAAGAAGTATTAACGCTTCCAAGATAGAAGCTGTTAGATAGATATGAACGGGGTTGTTAAAAGAAAGGGGCACCGCTGTCGTTTGGTTCCGGCGCAGAGATATCACCTTTTCTCAAAAGAAAAAGAAATAACACGGGTTCTTTTTAGCTGCTGGTGCGGCAAGTCCGAGATGCGTCATTATGATGGGCGCTTGGATTTAGGGGATATAATCGCCGGAGTTGCCGGTAGTCGTTTGGAATTGCCAATTCTTTCCGACAGTCGGGAATTAGCGGTGGAGCCGGAAATTGTGATTAACAGTCAAAAGATTTAAAAGCGGCGGATTATTCCTTTAACGACTCCTTCAATTTTTACTTCCGAACAGTAGATTGGTTTCATTTTAGAGTTAGCCGGCGCTAGCCTAATTCGGTCTTTTTCACGATAGTATTTTTTTAAAGTAGCAAAACCTCCGGGAAGCACGGCAACAACAATCTCGCCGTTTTCGGCCGTTTCCTGTTCTTCGACTACCACATAATCGCCATCGAGAATTCCTTCTTCGATCATGGATTCGCCTTTTACTTTTAATACAAAGGCTTTTTTATGTCCAGATATAAGGCCGGGGGAAACGAGAACAGTTTCTCTCTGCGTTATAACCTCAATGGGTTTTCCAGCGGCAATATAACCGAGGAGGGGCAACTCGACTTTAATACCCGAAATCTTAGATTTGATGTCCGCATCAAGAATTTCAATGCCCCGCACCGCCCCGGAATATATTTTAATATAGCCCTTTTTGGAAAGCTCCCGTAAATGGTCAAAGATGGTGGCCACTGAATTAACATCCAAAGCCTCGGCCATTTCTTCGTAAGTTGGCGAATAGCCCCGACGCTCGATGTAGGTTTCTAGATACTTCAAAAGTTGTTTTTGTCTTTTGGTCGGTAGTTGTCCCATATTATCAAGGTGTCAACACCACGAACCTTCTTCACGAATAGCCACAAATTACCTCTAGTCTTTCCGAGCGAGATCCTTCGGGCCGTACCCCTCAGAATGACGGGTACTCGATTAGTGGAAGTTCGTGGTGTCTTCTCCTATTAAATATCTACCAAAAATGTACCGAAAAGTCAAGGGGTTTTGGAAAGCAGAGAGGTTCGAGAAGGTACAAGATCTTTAACCAGAGGTGAGGAGACTGTGAAAAGTTGCCCGTCGCTTCTTTCAATTAAATAGTCGCTCTGCCCGGCGGTAAACTTGAGTGTTTGGGTTTTGTTATTTGTCTCGGTAATTTCGACGGCCTGCGCGGCTCCGTGGTAGCTATTTTTAATATTTTGGTCAAGCACCAATTTATCTGCGGCCAGACTTGTAAGCGATGAGATGAAAGAGTTAATTTTATCCCCGTTAACTTTTTGTTTTTCTCCAATCATTTGCCAGTCGCCGCCAGTGAGTTCCAAAGTATAGCTGGTCGAGGGGCCGCTCACGGAAATTTTCTTAATATCTTCGCTTTTTAGAGTGAGGAGTCTCTTATTAAAGTAGCTTTGCGGATCGGTACTTATAAGGCTGCTTAAGCTTTGGTCGCTTAGATAAACCCGATTATCACCGTCTATTTTTAGAAAATTGCCCGGAGTGGAATAATTACCGGAAAGAACGGTAAAAGATCGGCCGGATTTAAAATGGAAAACGATGGTTTTAACATTCGCGCTGTCCAGACCGAATTGGGAGAGTTTACCAGGATTACCGCTCACTAATTCATATTGATTATTCTTTGGAAAGAAAGCGGTTAGGAGTTGGTTAATTTTAATTTCATCGGCCGGTTTGTCTAAAACTGTCCAGGGAGCGTCGTTATGATTGAGTTTTAAATTCGATTGCGAATCCTTAATTTCTATTTGGTCTATATCCCCAGTTTTAAAATCGGCAGTCGCCTGGTTATAGCCGGAAGATGCTTTAGTTTCAAATTTGTAGTGGTAAATCTGCTGCGCAGCCAAGATTGCAGCTAGAATAATAATCAACGGCAGTAAAAAGCGGCCCCAGTTTTTCATAGGTTGAAAGTGCGGGAGAATCCGCGGCGGCGTCGCCAAACAGAGATAAATCCGATGAGAGAGACTAACAGCGGCACGCCAAGAGTCAGTCCCCAAGTGATGGCGGCCGGCTGCCAAGGTTTGGTGAAAACAAATGATGGATTAGCCGACTGGTGCACCGGCACAATTTCGTCGCTGTTTAAGGTTAAATAGTCGGCCAGGTTGGAAACAAAAGAGAGGTTTTGGTTATTCGGCGAGGCGAACCTATCGCTAGCCAGTTCGGCGCTCATTATGACAACCAGGAGGTTATCGCCGTTAGATTTTTGCACCAGAGCTCCGAGGGTTAGAGGCCCAAAAAGCTGTGAGATTTCACTGTTGGTAATTTTATCGGGAGAGATAGCCCAGTCGGAGCCGGAAAGAGTTCCGCCATTTTGACTGGTTTTAAGAATGGGCGTGTCCTTAAAACCATCGGCGTTTGTTAGGGTAAGAGTTGAGGGCCAAAAAAGAGTAACGCTTTCGATTCCGGTCGTTGGCGGAAATTTAGGGTCAGAAGGCAGGGCTCGAATCCAGAAGGGATAGGGCAAAAGAAGCGTCGTTTGTCCTTGGGAAAACTGCACAGATTCAGCCAAAGACGGATCATAGACGAGGTTGGAATTAAGGTTAACCCCGAATCCTTTGAGTAGGTCTTCCAGATTAAGGGTTTGTGGATTGGCAATGGTCACCGAAGGGTCGGTGGTTATTTTATCGAGCATCAAAAGGGCCCGACCGCCTCCGTCCAAGTAGCTTTTTAGGCCTTCGACCTGTTTTGGGTCGAGAGGAGAATTGATGGCGGCCACCAGGAGGTCGGGACGGTTCGTCGAGATTTTGGTAAGGTCTGCCAAGGACTCCACCGAGTAGAGCGACGAGAGCACCTGGCTTAGGTTATTAAGCGCCAGGCCGGAGTTACCGAGCTGCGGTGTGTTTGCCAAACCGGCATAGAGGTCCACGGTTTTGGCGGATTTTTGCGTCAATTTCTTAATAAGTCGGCTAATTCGATATTCCAAAGTTTGGCTGTCTTGAATGTAGGGAATTGACTGCGTTTGGGTGCCATAGCGGAGGCTTAAGCCCAAGTAGCCGGCCTGCAATTGGTAGGAAGATGAGCCGATTGTGTTGAACTGAATGGGACGAACTCCTTCGCTTTGAGCGAGCTGGGCGTCTTTATTTGAATCTTGTGGCGAGTACTGCGAGACTTTAACTTTACTGCTGTCTTTTTGATAATCGCTTAGAATTGCCCGAATATTCTGCAGGGTTGCCCGTGTTGGCGCCGGCAGATCGGGGGAGGCAAAAAGGTGAATAGTTAAGATATCATCTAAACCGTTTAAAATTTTTTTGGTCGCTGGAGAAAGCGAATAGAGCCGGCTTTCAGTCAAATCAAACCTTAGAGACAGACCGTTAAGCAGGTTTGTTAAAAGTAAGCCAAGAACGATTACGAGAGAAAAGGAAATATAGAGTTTTCTCCTTTCCCGGCCTTTTTCGGAAAGTTTGTCGCGGGAGATATTAAAGACGGCAACAATTAGAAAAAAAATCGTGCCGAAAACAAAATAGACGATGTCGCTTAAATCCAATAGTCCCTGTGAAAGAGTGTTGTAGTGAATGTTTAGCCCAAGGCCCGAAACAAGTGAGCCGAAAGGCTGAGGCAGCGAGAGGGAAACAAAGTCCATGCCGGAAAAAATTAATACGGCACAAATAAACGCTCCGGTCAGAAAAGCGGCAATTTGACTTTTGTAAAGGCTCCCGGCGGCCAGGCCTACGGAAATGAGAAGTAGGCCGGACAGGAAGGCGGCCAAGTATTGAGCGACGAGAACGCCGGTATCAAATTTCGAAAATAGAACAAGAGGAAGAGCGAGCGGAGCTGTCGTTAAAAGAATTAGAAACCAAAAGAAAGAAACGGAGAAAAATTTTCCGCAGACAATTTCAAGTTCGCTTAAGGGATGGGCCAAGAGAAGTTCCAGAGTTTTTTTTGTTTTTTCTTCGGTGAGAGAGCTCATGGTTAGGGCTGGCAAGAGTAAAGCCATAAACCAAGGCAAGAGGTCAAAGTAGGCGCGCAACGAAGCCTCGCCAAAAACAAAGGCTGTGCGGAAGTAAAGAAAAAAGGAGAGAACGAGGAAGGGGACAACAATCACATAGGCCAGCGAGGAGTTTAAATAGCTGCCGAGTTCTTTTTTTGTAAGGGCTAACACGGTTTTAAACATAATTTATTGTGAGGTTACCCAAGCAAACACATCTTCCAGCGATTTCTGTTCCGTTTTCAATTCCAAAAGCTGCCAGCCGTCTTTCTTGGCCAGTTCAAAGATTAATGGGCGTAAATCATTGCTGCCTTCGGCTTCAATAAGAAAGTGCTCGTTGCCGGCAGCGTCTTTTTCCTGTCGCACATTCCTGACACCGGCGAGGTTTAAGAGGGAGTCTTTAACGGCAAAGCCTTTTGCGATTAGAGTGATTGTTGTAAGGTTAGAAAATTTTCCGGCCAGTTCGCCTACGCTGCCATCGGCGGCGATTTCACCGCGGTTTATAATAATCACACGGCTGCACATTTTGGTAATCTCCGAAAGCACGTGGGAACAAATAATCACCGTTCTCTCACGGCCAAAACCAGTAATAAGATGATGGATTTCCCGCCGCTGATTGGGGTCCAGGCCTTCGGTGGGTTCATCTAAAAGGAGGATTTTCGGGTCTCCCAAAAGCGATTGGGATAGGCCAACGCGCTGTTTGTAGCCTTTAGAGAGCTGGCCAATCGGTTGAAAATAAACTTCTTTTAAGCCCAATGAGGCAATAAGTTTTATAATAATCTCACGTCTGGAGGCTGAAGGGATTTTTTTTATTTCCGCCCAAAAATTTAAATGTTCCTCAACCGTCTGATTTTCGTAAAGCGGATTGTTTTCTGGCAGGTAACCGATTTGATTCTTGACTTCTTCGTCTTCGGAAATGTTTTGGCCAAAAATCTTAACCGAACCGGAAGTTGGCGGCAGGGTGCCGGCCATCATACGAATCGTTGTGGTTTTGCCGGCGCCGTTTGGCCCCAGTAGGCCGACAACTTCCCCGTCATTTATTTCCACGTTGAGATTATTAACCGCCGTTTTGCCCAAAAATTTTTTTGTAAGGCCTTCTAGTTTAATCATTTTTTGAGATTAGAGTTTAGATATTTTGAGTTTATATTACTCATATTGATACATTAAATCAACCAGATGTTAGCTGAGTTATAATAATTGGTATGAACTTTGAATTGGTTTCGTCGTTTAAACCGTCCGGAGACCAGCCCCAAGCCATAGAGAAACTTATGAACGGCCTTAATGAAGGCCGGCGACATCAGGTGCTTTTAGGGGTTACCGGTTCGGGTAAAACTTTTACCATGGCCAGCTTGATTGCCAGGCTTAACCGCCCCGCGCTGGTTATCTCTCACAACAAAACTTTGGCGGCGCAATTGGCGCAGGAGTATAAGGAATTTTTCCCCAAAAACGCCGTGGAATATTTTGTTTCCTATTACGATTATTATCAGCCCGAAGCCTACATTCCAAGCAAAGATCAGTATATAGAAAAGGAGGCGGATATAAACCAGGAAATCGACCGTCTGCGGCTTTCGGCCACGGCCTCGCTTGTAAGCCGGCGCGATGTACTGGTCGTCGCCTCGGTTTCCTGCATCTACAACCTGGGTTCGCCGGTTGAATACGGAAAAAGCGTTTTGTCTTTAGAAGCGCCTGTATCGCGTCATTCCGGCCGCAGTCCGGAATCAGATCCTGGACGCGCTACGCTTGCCAGGATGACGGAAACCATCAAGAGACCCCAACCAGACTTCGTGGATGTCGACGGTAGGAGTTCCGGTCTAACAAGGGAACGGATTATGAAAGGGCTTGTTGATCTTTTTTACGAGCGCGCCGATTTTGACTTTAAACGTTCCACTTTTCGCGTGCGCGGCGAAGTAATTGATGTTTGGCCGGCCTGGGAAACGGATGCTTTAAGACTGGAATTCGACGACAACAACTTTCTTAAAACAATTAACAAAATCTCACCGCTTACCGGCCAAGTTATTGATAGCCTCGATAAGACAATTATCTACCCGGCTAAGCACTATATTTCCGACCGCACCACTTACGAAAAGGTCTTTGCGCAGATTAGAGAAGATTTAAGATTGAGGATTAATGATTTAAAAAAAGACGGTCGAGAGTTGGAAGCGCACCGACTTAAACAAAGAACGGAGTACGATTTGGAGACGATTAAAACTTTGGGTTTTTGTCCGGGAATTGAAAACTACTCGCGTTATTTTGACGGGCGGAAGCCCGGAGACCCTCCTTATACGCTTCTTGACTACTTTGATGTTTTAAGGGAGTGGCTTTTAATTATTGACGAATCCCACATAACCGTGCCGCAGATACGGGGCATGTATAGGGGGGATAGAGCCCGCAAAGAAACGTTGATTGACTACGGTTTTAGACTGCCGTCGGCGGCGGATAACCGGCCGCTGCGTTTTGACGAGTTTTTAAGAAAAATCCCGCAAACTATTTACACCAGCGCCACGCCGGAGGAGTGGGAAATTTCGATGTCTAAGAACAACGCGGTATCAGTCGTCTCGAACCCTTCTTCCGTCATCCTGAGCGAAGCGAAGGATCTCTATAGTATAGATTCTTCGGGCCGACCGCCTCAGAATGACGGAGGAATAGTGGAGCAGTTAATTCGGCCGACCGGGCTTCTGGATCCGGAGGTTGAAGTAAGACCTTCCAAAGGACAAATAGACGACCTGATTAAAGAAATAGAAAACAGGGTTAAGAAGCGTGAGCGAACATTAGTGACTACTCTCACCAAAAGATTTGCCGAAGAGCTTTCGGATTTTTTGGAGGAGCGGGGGATTAAAGTCAACTATCTGCACTCCGATGTGGCCACCCTTGAGCGTACGGATATTTTGGACGATTTGCGTCAGGGACGCTACGACGTGGTGGTGGGCATTAACCTTTTGCGCGAGGGTCTGGATTTGCCGGAGGTCTCTCTTGTGGCTATCCTTGACGCGGATAAAGAGGGATTCTTGCGTTCCAAAACTTCGCTAATCCAAACCATGGGGCGGGCATCTAGGCATATTCACGGCCGTGTAATTATGTACGCGGACGGCATTACGGAATCCATGAAACAGGCCATCGACGAAGTTAAACGGCGCCGGCAGATACAACTGCGATATAATCAATTGAATCGGGTTACGCCGCAGAGCATCCAAAAACCAATCCGTAAAAGGTTAATCGAGAAAACGGAGGAGGCTAAAAAGCATGAACCCTTAGAAAAAGTTGATTTTAAGGAGCTTACGCCCGGCGAGCTTACGGAATATTTAAAAGATTTGCAGTCTGCTATGAGCGAAGCGGCCGGGTATTTGGATTTTGAACTCGCGGCCCGGTACCGCGATAGGATTAGAACCATTAAAAAGGAGATTATTCACTAGCCTATATAATTTGACAGCCTGACTTTCTTGTGCTATAAATTTCACAAAATACGCATATTCTATGTATTTTGGGAGAGGGTGAGAGGCTTAAAGGCACCCCAAAATATACCAATTTAGCCCGTCTGGACTGCTTTTCCGACGGGATTTTTTGTATTTTTTGGAATGTACTTTGAAAACTGAATACGGAACAAGTGGTGAGACCGTTCCAGCTAAATTGAGAATTGAAAATTGACAATTGAGAATTTGATTGGAATGGTCTCATCACAAGATCTAATTGGTGGAGGCCAAAATTCAGTCCAAAAGGAGGACAAGATGCCGAGTGACAGGAAAGCTCTTGCCAAGAGAGGCGCGCCGGAGCCGGAGGGAATCAACGTCGGCGGTCTTCTTGACAAAGCCGTCAGCGCTATGCAGTCGAGTATGAAGGGACTGCTCGATGCGGTTGAGGCGGCCGTTTCTCACGAGAAGGCGCCCCAAGCCCTCAAGAAAATTCTTTTCCACGAGTCCGCCGGCGGCGTAACTCCTGGTGGTGGGGTTGTGGTCTGGGATACCACCGGTCTGGCCGAGTTCGACGCCGCAGCGTCCGCCAGAATGGCAGAGGCCATTGCCAACAAGGAGCTGGCGGCCGCCAATGGCAAGATTGAACTTTTGGAGAAACAGGCGACGGAGGCGGCGGCTAGGGCCGAAGGCAAAGCCAAAGGCTAACTAGAGTCGGTGGGCGTGTCAGTCTTTCACGATGCGCCCACCATTGAATTGACCGAAGGAGGCATCATGAAAAATAGGTTTGGGTTTCTGATTATCATATCCATCGTGATCGGAACTCTTGCCCAGTTTTTTCCCCAGTTTGAATCAGACATCGTTGTGGTCAAGCAGATACAGAATATTCTGCTCTTAATGAAACCGGTAGTTTGGGCAATGGCAGCTGGTGCTTTGGTCAGTTTATTGTTCCTGCTGACCAGCTTCGGTAGCCGTCGGCTTTTCGTTTGGGCTGCCGTTTGTATTGGCACAATCGCCGGCGGTTTCTACGTTCAGTTCCAAAATCCCGTTGCCGGCGTACTAGGTTTGGTTTTTGCCGCTCTCGCTGTTCTTCTCGTTGTTTACCGCGGGGGACTGCGAAGGAAAAACGGAACACCGAAACCAGCTGCCGACCCAATGCCTGAAAGTGACACTACGGGAGCTAACGCCGGAGAGGTGAAGGCTACTGGTCAGGAAGTTCTAGCCATGTTGGCCGGGCACCCAAGCTTCGCTAACGTCGGCAAAGTAGTAGAACATCAGGCGGAGACAGAGAAGGCAAGGGCGTTGGCACAGCTTATCCAAGAGCGCCGTGTAACACTGGATTATCTCTCACAGCATGCAAAGGAGTTGGGGTTATCAAATAGTGAATTACAGGAAATCGGACGCGCCGTGGCAGAGCTGGTTGGGGTTACCCTTAAAACCTCCCGGCCGGAGCCCATTGTCAACCCCACTCGTAGGTTCAGAACCTCGGGCGGACGACACGCACCCCAAAGATAAGAGGAGGAAGAAATGGAAATCCTTGTTGTGGTAATTGTTCTGCTCGTGCTCATCGAGTTCTGTCTGCCCTTTAGGCTTCCCGTCATCGGCGGTCCGGCCGTTGGCCGAAACAGCGCGGTGGTGGCGAGCCTGCTTGTGCAGAATGGCAGACCGGTTAGGGCTTTTGGACCGGGGGAGTTCTTTTCGGCGCCGCTTTTGTTCTCGCAAATCTACCCCTATGAAATCTTCAACATCCCCTATGCCAACGAGCCGGGGGAAACCGAAGGAGGCGACGAGGACACGGCCATTCTCACCCTTCCCTGCAAGGGAGGTGCCGAACTGCGGCTACATGTTACCTACATGACCAGGGTGGATTACGATGACAAGCTTCCGCCAAACGCGAGAGAGAACTTTGAAATTCTCGTAAAGGCTTGGAAGTCAAACAAGTATCACGACCCCAGCCGCAATCTGGATGACGTAATGCAGAATGCGCTGACCAGCGTCCTCATGGAACATACGGCCGAAGAATGGGTGGGTATTTCCGGGCGACGTGGAAAGAAAGCTACCACCCTTAAATCCATTACCGCCATTGTGCAGCAAGCGTTGAAAGAAGAAGCCGGCAAACTGGGTTGCGCAACCTGGTTTTTGCTCAAGGATTACGACCCGCCGGCGGAATTTAAGCAGGCTGTAGCCAACGCTTTTACCATCGACACCGCTACGGCGGCCGATGTTCGCCGGATGCGGGCGCTCAACCAAGCCCTGGTTAGCAACTATCGCGACCAAAAGGCGGCTATGGGCGGAGACCTGAATTTCCAGACGGCCTGGCGGGTGATGGGTGAAACGTTCAAAAACGTGCAAACCCTTTTCATGCCTGGGGGCGTGGGCGGCTCTGCCGACGGCTGGTTGTCAAACCTCGGTTTGAATTCCTTGGGTGACGACAAAGACAATAAGAAAGGAGTCGATAAATGAGAGGGGTTATAAATCAACTCCCGTCTTTTAACTTAGGATCGGCTGTTCGAGGTTTATCCGCAGCCTTGCCAAAACGGGGTCCGCGGGTTGACAAGATGCGGGGGTTAGAAAGAGCAGTCTGCTTTACCGTAGAGACCGTCAAGCTGTTCTGCGAACAGGTGCTCTTCCATTCGCCGCTCATGATTTTTGCCGTGTTATTCTTCGGCATCGTCGTGGCGGTTATGGAAGTTTACCAGGCCAAGCCGTATATCTGGCTGCCGATTTTCTGGCAAGTGCTCTACGCCCTGCTCTATGGAGCTTGGGTTTTAGCCATTGCCGGATTCATCGTTGGAAGAAGCGGAGAAACGATCAAATACTCGTACGAGGTGATTGGCGATGAAGAGGGAAGAACCGACACGCTTACCGATCAATTCGTGGGCAACAGTGGCATCTTTGTGACTGTAACGCTCCTGGTCGGTGTAGGGGTCGCTTTCTTCGTCTTCAAACTCAATCTGCTCATTGTTCTTCTGCTGGCAATTGTGCAGTGCTTGGGACTTTTTACCAAAAGTCTCAAAACCATTGCCCCCTTTGCCATGCAAATCCTGGCCCCGGTGCTGATTTTCTTTGGGATCCTGCTCTATGCAATCTGCGGTCAGGGATAGTTCCGTATTCAAAATTCTTAGGGAAAACGGGCGGCCAAATCCCTCGTTTTCCCTTCGTCTTAAGTTATGAAGCTTTCATGATTTAAGAGGGAGAGGCGCACAAAAAAATTAAAAAGGAGGAATTATGGATCAAATATTGGGCACGTTGCTAGAGACACTCAGAATTTGGCTCATTGCCCTTTTGGGCGTCTGGGTTCTGACGCTTGGGGCAGCAGTTCTTTTGGCCAGGTACGCGCGGGAGTGGGGAGCCAAGGCGGCGATTTCCCTGGGCATTGCCGGAAGCTTAATTGTGCTCCTCATTCTGCCCTTGGGTTGGGTCTTCTTTGTTTTTCTCTGTGTCCTCGGATTGGGTTGGAAGATTATGGACACCCTGCCCAAGTTGGGCCGCCACGTGATTGTGCACATGGGTGAGGGCCAGAGTATTGAATCACACGAAACGACGCTCAACGTTCACCGACTCACGCAACCGGCGCCGGCGGATACAATTATGAAGACCATGGGTCGTACCGCGATAGCTTCCCATCGGTTGATGCTCAATCGCCTCTTAGCGGATGTTGGCGTGTATATCCAGCCGGATGGAACCGCATTGCGTTTGGCTCCGCCGAAATTTAAAGAACCAGTTTCGGAAGGAGCGGAAGTGGATTCGGAGGAAGAGTAGACATCACGGGTGATGGTTCAGAAACGAATTATCACCCGCCTTTTCGAGCCTTTTATTAAACTTATATTTATTTAATAGAGGGTTGGAAAAGAAAAAAATTTGTCAAGCACCAAAAAATTATATACGAAGGAGGAGTTATGAAGACGGGTCGTCTAACCCTAATTCTTGTGGCAATTATTACGGCACTGGCTTTAATTATTCTTAAACCCAGGCTAAACTCCTCA